>NZ_JADGEV010000008.1:25931-123274 GCF_016744175.1 Neptunomonas sp.
TTTGATATCACCTCAGAGCGTACGCTCGAAACTGTTGCCTTAGATGACTTAGATTGAGCAACAATTTGACTGATCGTACTTTCTTGGCTTTGGTTTTGATTAGCCCGCTTTTTCATTGCTAGCTGAAGATTAGCTACCTTAGATTTAGGCGAAGTTTTAGACTCAGCATTTCTCTCTGATTTTGCTTCTTCAGCGGCTTTTGCTTCTTCAGCGGCTTTTGCTTCTTCAGCGGCTTTCGCTTCTTCGGCTGCTTTTGCTTCTTCGGCTGCTTTTGCTTCTTCGGCGGCTTTTGCTTCTTCGGCTGCTTTGGCTTCTTCGGCTGCTTTTGCTTCTTCAGCGGCTTTGGCTTCTTCAGCGGCTTTCGCTTCTTCGGCTGCTTTTGCTTCTTCAGCGGCTTTCGCTTCTTCAGCGGCTTTCGCTTCTTCGGCTGCTTTTGCTTCTTCGGCTGCTTTTGCTTCTTCAGCGGCTTTGGCTTCTTCAGCGGCTTTCGCTTCTTCGGCAGCTTTTGCTTCTTCAGCGGCTTTCGCCTCTTCAGCGGCTTTGGCTTCTTCGGCTGCTTTGGCTTCTTCAGCGGCTTTTGCTTCTTCAGCGGCTTTAGCTTCTTCGGCTGCTTTCGCTTCTTCAGCGGCTTTTGCTTCTTCGGCTGCTTTTGCTTCTTCGGCTGCTTTTGCTTCTTCGGCGGCTTTGGCTTCTTCGGCGGCTTTGGCTTCTTCAGCGGCTTTCGCTTCTTCAGCAGCTTTGGCTTCTTCGGCTGCTTTTGCTTCTTCAGCGGCTTTGGCTTCTTCGGCGGCTTTGGCTTCTTCAGCGGCTTTCGCTTCTTCAGCAGCTTTCGCTTCTTCAGCGGCTTTTGCTTCTTCAGCGGCTTTGGCTTCTTCGGCGGCTTTTGCTTCTTCAGCGGCTTTGGCTTCTTCGGCTGCTTTAGCTGCTTTGGCTGCTTTGGCTGCTTTGGCTGCTTTGGCTTCTTCGGCTGCTTCGGCTGCTTTCACTTCTTCGGCTGCTTTCGCATCCTCCGCGGCATCTGCTTCTGCTATCGAGGAAAAATCAACACTAAATTTTTGTTCTGCAGTCTCTATACTCGGATTTATTACTTCTTCAAAAAGCTGATCAATTGAGCTTTCTAAACTTTTTACACTAAAAGGTTTACATAAAGTTACGGTATTTTCCCACTGCAACTCGTTAATAGAAATAACGATAGCGGGAAGTGAAATTTTCTTTTCTAGGTATTTTTTTAAAAGATTCTTTGGCTGCGGTTGGTCTGCATTAAAAATAACCCAACTAGCACGCGATAAAGAATCAACTACTTTAAATTTTTTACCGCTGCGTTGTGACTGGAAGAAATATTCCAAAGTATGGAGCGTGCTACCTTCAAAACCGACAAGTAGAACATGCAGATAACCTTTTTTGTTTACAGCCATGTATTACTTCTTCCTCTTTTGATATGTCGCCGGCAGGCTACAACCATTTATCAAAATAGATCCTGAAACATCTAACTCAAATATCCGACTGGCACTTTTTTCTCGTGTAATCTCTTTTAGAGTTCCACACAACGGAGCACCAAGAAGCACCTCTGCTTCTTGAATAAGCCGAATCAATAAAGGGCTACCCCGATAACGTAATATAATTAGAAGGTCGATTAAAGAACCTAACACCTTTTTCTCGGATTTACACAACATAGCAAGATAAAAACGCTTTACGTGCGTCATCAATTGCATAGGTTCGCCCGCTACCCGTCTGATAGCGTAATCCAAGTTCAATTCTGTTAATGAGCCTTTATAAATCAAGCTTCTCTGTTCCATAGATTCAAAAGCAGCCTGAATATTTTCAGCCAAATCGCTTTCGAGTTCTGCATTAATATCCCAATCAGATAGTGCCATCCAAATAGGGGAATTAACCTTTTCTTTTTCCTGAACTAGCATAATTGTATAATTCTTATATTAAGCGTCTGATTGTTATCCGCGTTACTTCAGTAACATCATAGTATAATAAATCAATTACCAACTGAGAAATGTCTCTTTTTCATAAAATTCAAATAGTAGGACAGATCATGCTACAACTTAGGCACAAAGTCTAACACTCTGAATTGTCTACAAACTTAACTTTATGGCGCCTATAAGCTAGAATCTCCACGCAGATTAACAAAGAGACTAAATCTTTACGTAGCATCGACTTCCGGTGTGATGAGTAAAGAACGGTGGGAATAACAGATGAGGGCTAAATCGTGCTAGAAGCTTATCGTAAACACGTAGAAGAACGCGCCGCTGAAGGCGTACCAGCAAAACCATTAGACGCTGACCAAACAGCTGCGCTGGTTGAACTACTGAAAAACCCACCTGCAGGTGAAGAAGAATTCTTGTTAAACCTGTTAACAGACCGTGTTCCAGCCGGTGTTGACCAGGCCGCTTATGTAAAAGCAGGCTTTCTTGCTGCCGTCACTAAAGGTGATGCAAGCTCACCTCTAGTTGATAAAGTTCAAGCAACTCAATTACTGGGTACTATGTTAGGTGGTTACAACATTCAACCACTGATCGACTGCCTAGATAATGAAGCACTAGCGCCAACCGCTGCTACTGCACTATCACGCACACTGCTTGTATTTGATGCGTTCCACGATGTTCAAGAGAAAGCAGAAGCGGGTAATACCCATGCCCAGCAAGTTCTTGAATCATGGGCTAATGCAGAATGGTTCACGTCTAAGCCAGAATTGGCAGAAAAAATCACAGTTACTGTTTTCAAAGTAACAGGTGAAACTAACACAGATGATTTATCTCCTGCGCCAGATGCATTTACGCGTCCTGATATCCCAGTGCACGCAAATGCAATGCTGAAAATGTCACGCGATGGCATTCATCCAGATGATGATGGCACAACAGGCCCACTTAAGCAGATCGAAGAGATCAAAGCGAAAGGCTACCCTGTTGCATACGTTGGTGATGTTGTAGGTACAGGTTCTTCACGTAAGTCTGCTACAAACTCCGTATTGTGGTTCTTCGGTGATGATATCCCAAACGTTCCTAACAAGCGTGCTGGCGGATACTGCTTTGGTGGTAAAATTGCTCCTATCTTCTTCAACACAATGGAAGATGCGGGTGCTTTACCTATCGAAATGGATGTAGAAAAAATGAATATGGGTGACGTTATCGACGTTTACCCATACGAAGGTGTTGCTAAGAACGCTGAAACTGGTGAAGAACTTTGCACATTCGGTCTAAAAACACAGGTACTTCTTGATGAAGTTCGTGCTGGCGGTCGTATTCCTTTGATCATTGGTCGTGGCTTAACTGATAAAGCACGTACAGCGTTAGGACTAGCACCTACTGAACTGTTCCGTAAACCAGACCAGCCTGCAGATAGCGGAAAAAGCTATACTCATGCTCAGAAAATGGTTGGTAAAGCATGCGGCGTAGCCGGTGTTCTTCCTGGCACTTACTGTGAACCAAAAATGACGACTGTAGGCTCTCAGGATACTACTGGTCCAATGACACGTGATGAGCTTAAAGATTTGGCATGCCTAGGATTCTCTGCTGACCTGACAATGCAGTCTTTCTGCCATACAGCGGCTTACCCTAAACCAGTCGATGTCCATACTCACCACACATTGCCTGATTTCATCATGAACCGTGGCGGTGTTTCACTACGCCCTGGTGACGGTGTAATCCATTCTTGGCTAAACCGTATGCTACTTCCTGATACTGTAGGTACAGGTGGTGACTCTCATACTCGTTTTCCAATCGGTATCTCTTTCCCTGCAGGTTCTGGTTTAGTGGCTTTTGCTGCAGCTACCGGCGTAATGCCACTAGATATGCCTGAATCAGTACTGGTTCGCTTTAAAGGTGACAAGCTTCAACCAGGTATCACTCTACGTGACCTCGTTAATGCTATTCCTTTGTACGCAATTAAAGCTGGTTTGATGACAGTTGCTAAAGCCGGTAAGAAAAACATCTTCTCGGGTCGTATCCTTGAGATTGAAGGCTTACCAGACCTGAAAGTTGAGCAGGCTTTCGAACTGTCTGACTCTGCTGCTGAGCGCTCTGCTGCTGCTTGCTCTATCAAGCTAGATGAAGCGCCAATCCGCGAATACCTAAACTCCAACATCACAATGTTGAAGTGGATGATTTCTGAAGGTTACGGTGATGTTCGTACAATCGAGCGTCGTATCGTTGGCATGCAAGAATGGCTAGCTAACCCAGAATTGATGACGGCTGATACCGATGCTGAGTACGCTGCAGTCATCGAAATCGATCTAGCTGATGTTAAAGAACCTATCTTGGCTTGTCCTAACGACCCTGATGATGTGAAAATATTGTCAGAAGTTGCTGGTACAAAAATTGATGAAGTATTCCTTGGTTCTTGTATGACCAACATTGGCCATTTCCGTGCTGCAGGCAAGCTGCTAGAAGCAGCAAACACATCGCTGCCAACGCGTATGTGGGTTGCTCCACCAACGAAAATGGATGCTGCACAGCTAACCGAAGAAGGTTATTACAACATCTTCGGTAAAGCCGGTGCGCGTATGGAAATGCCGGGTTGTTCATTGTGCATGGGTAACCAAGCACGCGTAGCAGACAAATCAACCGTTGTTTCTACGTCAACTCGTAACTTCCCTAACCGTTTGGGTACAGGTGCTGATGTTTACCTGTCTTCTGCTGAATTGGCCGCTGTTGCAGCCCTTATTGGTAGAATTCCTACGGTTGCAGAGTATATGGAATATACCGCTAAGCTGGATCCAATGGCTGAAGATGTATACC
Organism: Neptunomonas sp.; assembly: GCF_016744175.1. Taxonomy (GTDB): domain Bacteria; phylum Pseudomonadota; class Gammaproteobacteria; order Pseudomonadales; family Balneatricaceae; genus Neptunomonas. The sequence goes on from NZ_JADGEV010000008.1 coordinate 30,677, forward strand.
GTTACTTGAACTTCGATCAGATCGAAAACTACACAGCTAAAGCGGCAACTGTTATTCCTACAGTTCAAGCATAATTACAGCTGGCATCAAAAAGCCCGTCTTATGACGGGCTTTTTAGTTTTATTGCCAATTATCTTTATAGTAATAATATTGCTTCTAATACAGTTAAATTTTTTCCTATAACATTAGATAATGGCCCTTTTAGATAACAAATGATCTCCCATCACCAGCATGCACGGTGTAAGAAACAAAGTCAGCAAGGTTGCAAAGCTTAAACCACCAGCAATGGTACTGGCCAGTTGAGTCCACATTTGCGATGAAGGAGCACCAATACCTATCTGCCTGTTGATTAAATCTAGATTCAAACCGTATGCCATCGGTATCAGCCCTGCAATGGTCGTAACTGATGTCAGCAAGACTGGCCTCAATCGCTCAGATCCGGTAGCTATAGCCGCCTCTACGGCAGAGATTTCCTGCACCCTCTTTCGGTTGTAGGCATCAATAAGAATAATGTTGTTATTAACCACAATACCAGCAAGTGCGATGACTCCTATACCTCCCATAACAATACCAAAAGGTTGGTGTGTTACAAACAAGCCCAACATCACTCCAGCGGTAGAAAAAATAATCGCACTCAGCACTAATACGCTTTGATAAACGCTATTAAACTGCGTCACTAGTATCAACAGCATGATAAATAAAGCGACCAAAAAGGCCTTAAATAAGAACTCCATACTCTCCTGCTGATCTGCATCCTCACCTTTAAATGTAAGCGCTATACCCGCGGGTAGATTTATCGCTCCAATACCTTCTTTCAGCTTTTTTAATTGGGTATCAACTAGTAAGCCCTCAAGTATGTCTGATTTCAACGTTGTTACCCGCCTACCATCAACACGTTGAATAATACTGGTTTTGGGTGATGGTCTGATTTCGACAAAATTACTAGTAGGTATCATACCTCTAGCCGTTTTCAATCTAAGATACTCTAATTGCTGTAATGTCCGATCTGAATGCGGAAAGCGCGCACGAACATCAATCTCATCATAAGCATTGTCTGGTCGATATTTAGTCAAATTAATACCTGATGTGACCATTTGTACTGCATTTCCAATTGAAGCTATATCAGCACCATAGCGTGCAGCTTCCAGCCTATTCACTGAAAGTATCCACTCAATGCCCGGCAGAGGGCGATTGTCTTCAATGTTGTTAAAACCCTTCATCTGCAGCATTAAGTTACGGATAAGTTCAACCGCCTTTGACAAGTCTTGTTGTTGTAGCCCGCTAACCTCTATCTCAATTGGCTTACCACCAGATGGGCCACCTTCCTCCTCAAGAATGTCTAAGTACAATCCGGGTATACCGGCCGTACGTTGTTGAAGATCCTTTAATATTTTTTTTGCAGGGCTTCGCTGATACCAATCTGTAAAGCGAAACTGCACAATACCAATTAAATCCTCTTTTCCCTCATTGTCTGATTGTGCAAAAGAGCGAGCGTAAACAGATCTAAGATCCTTCATTCCTATCATGCGTTTTTCAACGTGCCTTAGGAGCTCATCTTTTTCTATTACTGATAAATCACCACGAGCATGCACTTGGATCATTGCCGTTTCTGGCTCAGTATCAGGAAAAAATTCAATCCCAACACCATATAAGCCATACACTGAATAAATTGATAAAACACAAATCAATGTCGCTACTAACGTTTTTCTAGGGTGTTTAACTAAGGATCTTAGTAAGGAGGTATACACCCTAACACCTGTGCTGATAGGTATCACTTGATCCACTTTTGTGCCCGTTTTTGAGCGATTAAACATATGGCCTAACACCGGCAAAAAGATCAGTGCCATACAAAGAGATGCAAGTAAACACAAGACCACGGTGATAGGTAAGTACTTCATAAACTCACCTACCGTGCCTGGCCAGAACGCTAGCGGTATAAAAACAGCTAGCGTTGTTAGTGTGGATGCAATAATGGGCCAAGCCATTTGTCTAGCGGCATAACCAAATGCTTCAAACCCACTATCACCAGCTTTTAACCGTTTATCTGCCATTTCAACTATAACAATCGCGCCATCAACTAACATACCGACGACAAGAATTAGGCTGAACAATACGACTATATTCATCGTTATGTTAAGACTGTATATCAGTAAAATACCGATCAGGAATGATCCAGGGATAGCCAAGCCCACTAATAGCGCAGAACGTAACCCTAATACGGCAATAATGATTATCATCACGATGACCATAGCGCTAAGGATGTTATTGAGTAGATCCCATAATAACGTACTGATCTGAGCAGATTGATCAAGGATGTAAGTGATGTCTACTTGTTCTGGCATCACCTGCTGAGCAGCGCTCACTACTGCTTGTACTTGAGTGACTGTTTCAATAATATTGGCACCAGAACGCTTAGAAATTTCTAACGAAATAGCAGGCTTCCCATCCACTCTGGCGAAGCCATCTGGATCTTTAAATGTGCTTCGTAACGTTGCTATATCAGCGAGAGTGACCACTGTTGAACCACTAACTTTAACTGGCAACTGAAGAATGTCACCTAGCTCAGTTATCACTCCCGGCACTTTGAAAACCATTCTGCCAGCCCCTGTATCTAAAGCACCTGCCGTGACCAACAAATTATTTCGATTGACAATATCCATCACTGCTTGAAAATCGATTTGGTAGCCATCCAGCAAAACAGGGTCAATTTCGACCTCTAGGACTTCCTCTCTATCTCCTCCAATTTCTACAGAAAGCACATTGGGTAATGCGACTATTTCACGCTTTAATTGTCTTGCCATAGTAATAAGTTCACGCTCATCTAAAGCAGCTGAAAGACTTAGCGTCATCACAGGAAAAAGCGCCGTGTTAATCTCATTTACCGTAGGGCTCTCTGTTGTTGTCGGCAGCTGAGTCTTTGCTAGCTCAACCTGAGAGCGCACATCCAATAATGCTTGCTTGGCATCAAAACCGGCCTCAAACTCTAAAATAACTGAGGCAGAACCTACTGAAGCCGTAGATCTCATCTCTTTGATCCCTGTGATATTTCTTAACTCTTTTTCCATAGGCTGAACGAGTAAACGCTCGGCATCTTCTGGTGATATGCCTTCGTGAATCATCGAAATGTAAATAAAGGGAATAGGAATATCTGGATCGGATTCTTTAGGGATTGCTATAAAAGCTACTGCACCCGAAATCATCAGAAAAGCTAACAGCAATAATACGGTACGATTACGTCCCATCAAGAATCCAATCATAACGACTGCTCCTGCTTGAGCTCTGACACAGCAACTGACTTAACAACGTCATCGTTTAGGTGCTCTCCCTTCTGGTAATACCCCTGCCCTTGAATCAGCAAGTTCACAACATCGGGCAACCCCGATACCCAAACACCTTTCATTTCATGGCGAATAATTGAAACCGAATATGTTTCAACCCGATTATCTTCACCTAAGGTTTTTACGTATAACCCACCTTGGTAATCAAGGTTCAATAAAGCAGGTGAAACAAGGTGCGCACTGTACTGAGTTAAAGGTAATTCCACACGGCTACTTAAACCTAACCACGGCTGTCGCTCAGGATTAGGCACTTGTATTTCGGTGGTAAAGCTGCGGGTTTCTTCGTTGGCTAAACTAGCTATATATGAGACATGACCGCTCACCTCCTCACCGGTGACCAAGCGCGCTGTAACTTTTTGTCCCTGTTGAATATTCGCTAAGTGATTCTGCGGTATTTGTACGTTAATAAGTACATGGCTATCGTCGACGAGCACGGCTGCTTTATCTGCACGATCAACAAAGTCACCCACCTCCACAATGCGTTGGTCTAGTACCCCGTCAAAAGGTGCATATATTTGTGTTTTGAGAATATCTTCTTGAATGTGCGCTAATTCAGCTTCGGCGGTGGCAACTAAAACTGCATGATTAAGAACGGTGGATTTTGCGCGAAGACCTTTATTTTTCAATTTAACATTAGCACGCCAATCACTTTTACGTTGCTGCAGAGCTGTTTCCGCTTGCTTAAGCTTTGCTTTACGATCATTCATAGATAATGTGATGATTAATTGATTGGCCTTAACACGCTGGCCGCGTGCCACCGATGTGGAAACTACCTTAGCAGAAGTTTCTGCACGCAAAGTGACCATTCGATAAGGCTCTACATGCCCCGCTAGCGTAAGCATTTTATGAATGAGCTTGGCACTTGAAATGCTTGTTTTTACAACAACATTTGGATTCGTTACTACTGAGTTAGATTCTTCGTTATCCAACTCCTCATGGCTTGACTGGACACTGCCCGTTAGTACCCAGACACAAACCAATACAAACAAACTGGTAGCAAGCTGTTTTGATCGTTTCACCTAACACCTCAACCAATAACCGAAGAAAAAAAAGGGCCTTAATGGCCCTTGTAATGAGGATTGTTCTCAAAAGGTGTAAGCAACGCCCAGAGTCGTAGCCCACGTGTTATCGCGATCAACAATAGAAGAGTTTTTTATCTTGCTGCCTAACCAAGAATAACTAGTTGAGTGAAATAGACTCCACTGATCAGACACAGGAACCATGACGTCATAGCCAACATAAGGTGTGACTGTCGCCTCACCTTTATATGCAGTGCGTGTCGCTGTAGCCTCATTGGCACGTACACCATAGTAATAATCAACATAGTCTTTACTTAGAAAGCTCAAACCTGCCGATGGAGATAAAACTGCAAAGTTACCTAATTCTATAGCATGGCTATAACTGACGTCTGCAAAGAAACCTTTATAAGCACCTGCAACATCATGAAGCAAAGAAGCCGATAACTCTCCTGCATCGCCCACTCTATACACAGCAGAGATACCTAAATCAACACTCATATCGCGATCTTTCATGCCGGCAAAGTACTTAGAGTCTTTGCTTTTAAATTCCGACCCCACTGATGTCAGCGTGGCATAAAGACTTAAAGGCGTATCATCATTCCCTAAAAAACGATAATGCGCACCTGAAGAACCAACAGAAAAATCTTCTCCTTCGTATTCAATAAAGAACAAAGGGCCATTGTTATCTTTAAAGCCTTTGTAAGGAGTTTTAAAAGAAGCACCACCGGCACCTATTGTAAAGTCTCCGGCGTTAACCGTAAGCGTGGTCCCTAATAACAATATAGTGGTAGCAATAAGTGTTGTTTTTTTCATTGATCTAGCCTCATCTGTGTTTAAATTTAATGAGGCTATTATTCAGAACGCACCACCCGGACAATAGTGCAAGTATGTATTGGATTGTATAGATTATGTCTTCGAGGAAGAGGTCAGTGGTAGATAAAGCGCGAAACGCGCGCCCCCTAATGGAGAAGTAAAGACTTTCACCTCTCCTTTATGTAATTCCATGACTTCTTTGACTATAGACAATCCCAAGCCGTGCCCACCAGTATCACGTGTCCGTGCTGCATCAAGTCTTTCAAAGGGTTCAAAAACACGCTCACGATCTGTTTCAGGGACACCTTGCCCATCATCATCAATACAAATGACCAAGTAATCACTATCAATATATGAGTAAAGCTCTATCTGGGTTTTAGCATGAATATCTGCATTCCTGATTAAGTTGCTTAGCGCCCTAAGAAGCAAACGACTATCAAACTCAATCTCAACAGAGGGCCCTGGTAAAACACGAAGAGCCTTCTCACAACTTCGCTGCATTATTGGTCGCTGGAGCAATAACCAGTGCAAGAAAATTTGAGCACTAAAACTAGCTCCTCCACCCGCTCTTTGCATCTTTGCATAACTGAGCAACTCTTCTACCAGCTGATCCAACTCTGTTAAGTCTTCTTCCATACCCTGCAGAAACTGCTGATGACTGGAAGAGTTTATATCTTCTTCCAGCATTGTTAACTGACAACGTAAACGAAAGATAGGCGTTCGTAATTCATGAGCAACAGCATTGGTTAAGCGCTTATGACTGGCAATAAGTTGCTCTATGCGTTCAGCCATTTGGTTGAATGAACGATTTAGCCCCCCGACTCGATGCTTAGCTAACATAGGGGCCCTAGCGGAGAAATCGCCGTTAGCAATTGCAGTAGATGAGCTTTCTAACATTTTTAGTTTGCGTTGCAAGAGGTAAATCCATACGGCAAGCGTTAAAGCAGTAACGAGAAAAAAACCCCACAGATAGACTTGCCCTAATATCTCAGCAGCCTTTACGAAATCAGAAGAAGTATCGTTAGTAGAACGGTAGATTTTATCATTTACACTAAGACGGATATAAAGAACATCTCCATCATCAATGTCTGGCTCAAGGCTTTGAAGAAGTATGCTCGAATCCGGCATATTTTTAATTTCGATTCGTTCAAGTATGCTAGCATCCGTAACTACAGTTAGTATCTGGCTTTCTAGCTTTGCCGTTCGCAACATTGACGCCTCCATTTGTTCCTCGCCTGACAGCTCATATACTTCTTCAAAGAGGTGAACATAGGCAAGCAGGCTACGACGAGTACTCTCTTCTTCAAAGTCGTAAAATAACTGTGTAGTAAAGACCTCAATTAACACCAAAAAACCAATTAGCGCTGCAATAATACCCATATATAGGGTGAAGAAGAGACGAGCCATAAGCAGTGGTTCCCATTTATACTAATAGTGTTAACTTATTCTTACACAGAGAAGGTAATAGCATCACTAGAAGGAGTGTATGGAAATGTATGGATCAGCTCCATTGACCTGAAACTAACATGTATCCCTTGCCTCTTACCGTAATAATTCGCGAAGGCAGCGTTGAGTCATCGTTCAATTTTTTGCGAAGAATGGCAATTTTATTATCAATGGTTCGATCAACCCCATCATAATCAATTCCACGGGTCGATTTCACAAGAGTATCGCGAGATAAAGCTTCATCGGCATGTGAAACAAGCAGCAATAGAAGGTCAAACTCTCCAGGTGTGAGATTTACAAACTCACCCTCCAGATAGCAACGTTGGGTTAATTGGTTGAGAGACAGCGTACCCAAACTCAATTGATGTTCACTGGTTACAGACGGAGTTACTTGCCTGTTGCTTATAGACGTTGATTCATGACTGCTGCCTGTCTGTCGACGTAGCAACATACGAATACGAGCGAGTAACACTCTAGGCTGTAAAGGTTTACAGACAAAATCATCAGCGCCCATCTCTAACGCTGCCACCTGATCCATGTCATCATCACTTGCTGTAAGAATTAAGATTTTCCCGCTAAATGTTCCCCGAATCTCACGACAGACACTCAGACCATCCATTCCCGGCAGCATAAGATCAAGGATCAGCAAATCAGGCTGCTCTTGCTTCAAAAGCTGTTTTGCCTCATCACCTCTATGGCCAAACGCCACTTCAAAACCATTGCGTGTAAGGTATAAGCTAAGTAATTGAGTGAGTTTTTCATCATCTTCAATTAATAGGATTTTATCTGGCATCTATCGCGGTACCTGGTAATTTTTCAAATGAAACAAAAAAAGTGAAATTTTTCATATCGAACCCAACTATAAACCTTTTTTTAAATAATATTATATAAACTCATTAGCCAATAGATAGGTTTGTTTTGTTCCTCAATTTCTTCACTTTGCTATACAATATTGTTCGTTTTAAATTTCGTTGGATTTTGTTATGAAAACGCCACCAGTAGATACCCCTATTTCTGAAAACGCTGAAACTAATCAGACAAAAAATGGTTTTTTGGCTTTAGTTTCTAAGCTAACCTTTGATGAAAACTTGCCTATACGCTTTATGTACAAAACAGTACCGGAACACCTTAACGATACAGGCTGGCGCCTTTATACAGGCTATGAAACAGAAGAATATGCTGCAAACGAACTTGCAAACATGCTCCCTGTCCCTTTAGTAAAACTATCATCGATGGACCCTTCATTAACAGATTTACTGACATACAATGCAGGTACGGTGTGGGAGCGCGCACCTAATAGCGATAGCTGGGAGCGCGTACATGATTTTAAGATTCCATCAGCGAATGTTGAAGTAGATATTACAAACAACCTAGATCGCTTCAATGCTCCAGACGAATCCCAATAGTTGGCATGAAAAATAAGTAGCGAGGCACTCTAATGCCCCGCTACTGACGTTCTCTTATTATGAACCTATAAAAGCAGAGCATCGTCAATTGGATGGAAAACAGAGGCAGCCTCCACCAAAGAGTTAGCTGTTAATGAGGGCACACCATAAACCTCTGCGTTAACCCCATATTCTGTACATATTTTATCCAACAACAGATCAAAATCACCATCACCTGACAGCAAAATAACACTATCTACACCCTTAGCCACATCCATCACATCGATTGCGATACCTACATCCCAATCGCCTTTTGCCGAACCATCACTTCGCTGAATAAAAGGCTTAAGCTTAACAGTAAACCCCATATGCTTAAGCGCACTCTGAAATTTATGCTGTTTATCATCACCTCGATGAATCGCATAAGCAGTCGCTGACACTATTTCACCTTGTTGACTGATGCGCTCCCACAGTTTGCGGTAATTAAACTGTCGACCGTATGCTTGTCGAGTTGTGTAGTAGATATTTTGTACATCAACAAAAATTGCTATTTTTTTCAAAGAATTTGCCTAAATATCACACGTGTTTATTTTTTTGTTATCTCACTAGATAGACAGAATAACCGATTAATAACATCACTTTCTATAAAGTGCTTAACTATAAAAGAGTCAATAATTACAGAGGGTATGCAGAAGAATATACATTGCAGTTATTAAGTGTGACAAGAGGAGTATTGGAGAGATACTGAGGAGTAACAGATCGTTAAGCGAGCAACGCTTCACTCAAAGTTATATCCCCCCAGTATTTAGTATATATAGTGCTATTTTTCGTTCTTCTTTTCTTCGCTAGCCTTTTTGCGCTTTTCAGCATCAGCTTGCTCTTGTTGTTTAATTTCTTCTGCACTCTGACCACCACAAGAACCACAACATGTACTCATCACTGTTACCTAATTGTTTATGTAAGATGACTCATATAATAACCAACTAAAGAACTCGGACAATTGACATAAATCAGTTACTGTTACATTTCTTAAAACTTCACCCTCTACCCTACCCGAATCTTGCCGCCTTCATCATTTCAGGGGCTTAACGTTCTTACACCCATGCTAGCCACAGTCAATAAGGCTACTTCTATTAATTCAATTAAAGCACCTGCTGTATCCCCTGTAGTACCCTTTAAGCGTGCGAGCATCATGCTACGCGCAATCCAAAATACTATAACCGTTACCAACAACCATGCAAAACCAAGCCAGGCTAATACGAGTACTCCTAGTAAGCCCATTGCATAGATGCCTTGTCGGGGCATTGTCGCTACCATTGAAGATGCGATTCCTTGTGGTCGTACATAAGGCGTGCTAGCCAACAAGATAATAGCTCCCAATCGAGCAAACACCGGAGCAAGCAACATCGGTAACAGAGTCGCTGTACCGAGTAACGTTAAGAGCGCTGACCATTTCAATAGAAGTAATAGTATTAAAGCCAGAACACCTATCGCCCCAGAGCAGGGGTCCTTCATAATTCGCAAGGTGCGCTCAGGGTCACCTAAACCACCCATCCATCCATCAGCGCTGTCAGCTAATCCATCAAGATGTAAGCCTCCCGTAAGCACCACCCAGCAGATCAGCACGAGTGATGCTTGCATATATATTGGTTGCTCATTAAGCAACCAACTAAGTGCATACAAGACGCCACCAATCACAGCACCAACAAGTGGGTAGTAGAGCAATGACAGGGCTTGTAATCGGGAGTCAGGATAAGAGCGAAGTCGAATAGGAAGCTGCGTCAAAAACTGCATAGCTACGCAAAGAGCTTGCCAGTGCTTAGAGAAAAAAAGCTTCATGCGCGCGGCCACACAAGACGGTGTAATTCGCCGTGTTTAGCCTCAACCCCAAACATTCTAGATACAGACGCTCCTTCATTCAAACTGGTCAGCGCTTTGATCACACCACCGTGAGTAATTAAAAGTACTTTGTTATGCTCACTGGTGATCTTTGCATTTAAAAAAAACTGTAAGCGTTTAAAAAATTCAGTTATTAGTTCGCCTTGTGGAGGAGGAAAATGCTCGGGATCACGCCAAAAGTCTGCTAGCTCATCTGCCCAATGCAGCATAATATCTACTGCCGTCATGCCATCCCACAGACCAAAATCATATTCTTGGATTAATGGATCGGAGGTTAGTAATTCAGCACCTGACGCTTGAGACCCAACCCAACATTCAGCAAACGCCTGACAACGGATTAATGGCGAAGTAATGACGGCATCGTAATCATCCAGGCTGATATTTTGCATAGTGGTCTGCATTTGATGCCACCCATGATCCGTTAGCTCAGCATCAGTGCGCCCCAGATAGCATTGACCTTTTACTGTCTCTCCGTGTCGCAACGCATCAATAATCAACGGTTGTTTGCTATTACAGTGCTGTTTCATCTTACTGTGCTACTTCGCTGGTAGGCATTGTTACTGTTGAAGAAGACACCGCCGCTTCTTCAAATGTAGACATTTCATGGTGCAAAGAACAGGCAAGCCTTATAAGCGGAACAGCAATAGCTGCACCGCTACCCTCCCCTAAGCGCAATTCAAGATTCAGTAACGGCAACTGAGCCCCAAAGCTTTCTAGCAATAATGCATAGGCGGGTTCAGCTGAATTGTGAGATAAGATGAGCCAATCAGACACCTCAGGGTTAATACGACACGCCACCAAGGCTGCCACTGTACAGATGAAACCGTCAACAAGAGCAGGCATGCCCTCTTGCGCACACGTTAGATAAGCACCGGTAAGTGCCGCAATTTCAAAACCACCTAATATTTGTAATGCCATTAACGGGTCGGTTGAACTATTCGCCAGAGATTTCTCATGTACTTGCAGTGCTTGAGCGATAATCGCTGCCTTATGCGAAACACCTTTAGCATCTAACCCAGTACCAGGCCCAGCAAGTTTCTCAGGGGCTATGTTAAGTAGCACAGAAGCAACAGCAGTTGCCGATGTAGTATTGGCAATGCCCATTTCTCCTGCAATAAATAGATCAAGTTTCTCTTCTTGTTCTAGCTGTTTTTCTGACGCAGTTAATACCGCTTTGCGTCCAATATTTATTGCTAGTGCAAGCTGGCCTTCTGTCATAGCAGGATAATGAAGAAAACTGGCTGTCTGTGGAGCAATCACACAATTAACAACATTAGCCAACCCTTCAGTGGGAGAGATTGTACCTAAGTTGTATACTGTCATAGGAGCATTTATAAACCGCGCCGCCACACAAATAGCGGCACCACCATGAGAAAAGTTTTTAACCATTTCAGCAGTCACTGATTGAGGAAACATCGACACTCCCTCTTCTGCAATGCCATGATCTGCTGCAAAAATAGCGATAGAAACATTAGCCGCAGTAGGAAATAACACGCCTTGCATGGCAGCTAATCGAACAGCTATATTCTCCAACTTACCTAAGGAACCCGCAGGCTTAGTGAGCTGTTTCTGATGATCTTCAGCAGCCAGCATCGCCATACTATCTAATGGTTTTATCGCGCAGCGTAGCCATGCCACTGATGGAGTATCACTTTTCATATACTGTTTGCCTTTACATTAAATGCACTATGATTTGTCTTTATGATCATTAGCAACGGGTTTAATAACAACGGGAATTCCCGCCACCATCAAAACCACTTGGTCTGCTAACACCGCGACTTCCTGATGCAACCAGCCCGCTTCATCACAATAACGACGCGTTAGCTTTCCCATAGGAACAACTCCCATGCCCGTTTCATTGCTCACTAATATGACATCGCCTTTTGCGTTACTCAGTGCATCAATCAACTGTTGTTTATAATCAGCTATGCTTTTATCTTCACACAGTAAATTCGTAACCCATAACGTCAAGCAATCTATTAATAAACAATTACTTGAAGAGCTTTCATTATTAATAACATTACTTATCTCTAGCGACTCTTCAAAGACATCCCACTGACTCGGCCGCTGATTTTTATGCTGATCTATGCGTTCTTGCATCTCATCATCATAGGCTTGTGCTGTTGCTATATAGATGACATCAGAGCCACTATTTCTGGCTAAATTTTCAGCGTAACGACTCTTTCCTGAACGTGCACCGCCAATAATAAAATGAATCACTCAACACTCTCCGGTACAAAAGGAGCATTTAACAGACGATGAATAGCTTGCATATCCAGATGCTCTTCAATTGAGTCAGCTAACCTATCAAGATCAATATCTTTACGTTCGTTATAATCAAAAGCAGCAACAGTTTTAAGGCCTGCCCATTGCAAGACTTGATTCACAACACCTGAGGATTCAAATAAACCATGGAGGTAAGTTCCAGCAATTTGACCATCAACGGAAACGGCACCTTCAGGTGCCCCATCAGAAAAACGTATCAATGGAGTAACCAATGCATCGCCGATTGAGGTGCCACAGTGAATTTCATAACCAGCCACTACAACAGCTTCTTTATCACCAAGACAAAAAGTACCGATTTGATTTGATAAGTGCTTTCCAGGATGAAGACATGTGTCCATTGCCAGCAGGTGCAACCCTAGTGAGCAACCGGCCTTCCCTTCAATTGCATGAGGGTCATCAATTGTATGACCAAGCATCTGGAAGCCTCCGCATATGCCTAGTAGTTTTCCACCATAGCGAAGATGCTTATTAATCTGGGTATCCCAGCCTTGGTTTCGCAACCACTCTAAGTCACTTCTTACCGATTTTGAGCCTGGCAAAATGATAAGGTCAGCCGCTGGCATTGGTTGGTCTGGCCCAACGTAAGTCAGTTTAACGGAGGGGTGCAAACGGAGAGGATCAAAATCGGTATGATTGCTAATATGAGGTAGTACGGGAACAACCACATGCAATGCTTGTTCAGAATATTCGGGCTGTTGCAAAGAAACAGCATCTTCAGCTTCCAGATGGAACCCATGCAAATAAGGTAGAACACCTAATACAGGTTTGCCCGTGTAATCCTCTAACCAATCAAGCCCTGACTGTAATAGTGCAATATCACCTCGAAAACGGTTAACAACAAATCCTTTTACACGTGCCTGTTCAGATTCTGATAATAGTGCCAAGGTACCAACAAGGTGCGCGAATATTCCACCCTTATCGATATCAGCGATAATAATTACGGGGCAATCCTCGCGTTCAGCAAAGCCCATGTTAGCAATATCATTTTCGCGCAAATTAATTTCAGCAGGAGAGCCGGCTCCTTCCACAATGACATAGTCGTATACAGATCGTAAGCGTTGATGCGATAGCTCTACAGCCTTCCAGGCCACCTGCTTATAATCATGATAAGCCGTTGCCTCCATATTGCTCAGGGGCTTCCCATGAATAATAACCTGTGCGCCAGTATCACTATTAGGCTTTAGCAAAACAGGATTCATATCAATGTGCGGCGCTAACCCACATGCGTATGCCTGTACTGCTTGAGCGCGGCCAATTTCTCCGCCATCCGTTGTTACCGCGCTATTTAATGCCATATTTTGAGGCTTAAAAGGCACTACCGATAAGCTCTTACGCCACAACACGCGGCATAGCCCCGCCACTAAAGTACTTTTACCAGCATCAGAGGTTGTCCCCTGAACCATCAATGTGCCAATGCTTTTCATCTATTTAACTCACTTAGTGCCTTTTCAAGCTGCTGCCATGCCATATCATTTTTAGGTAGACCTAAACGAAATACCTGCAGATGTTTAAAGTTACGAATAAGGATGCCGCGTTTTGCAAAATACTCATAAATACAAAAATCTGTTTTCCTGAGGGTCGTAGGCAATGTAATTGTGCAAAAAAGAGGTGTTGATACATACTCAAAGTCATACTTTCTTAGTAAAGCGCAAAGCTGTTGGCCCTCCTGGGCTAAACGTTGCCGCATCAGTAGTTGCCAAGTTCCATCTTGCAATGCAATGCCACCCGCCCAACGGGCAACACTTGATACAGACCACGTTGTTTGATGTTGCGCTAACACTGATAGCAAAGCAGGCTCCGCCCAAACAAACCCCAAACGAATACCCGCTAAACCAAAAAACTTACCGATAGAGCGAAGCACTATCAGCCCACTTACAGGATTTTGAGTGATCAATGAAGATTCTTCACTGCTAGGCAGCGCATCGATAAATGCCTCATCTATCACCAGCCATCCGTTGTTCTGCTGCAGTAAATTCAACCAGTGCTTTAATTGTGTTCGTGACAAGAACTCTGTCGTCGGATTATTGGGACGTATAACAATCACTACATCAAGATGGGCAATTTGAGTATCTAATTCATCAACACTCAACTCTTTAACATCGTGCCCTTGAACCCTCCATTGATAAGCATATTCCGCATACGCAGGCGATAAAATCCCAACCCGCGAATGAGCTCTCAATTTTGGCAGAATCTCAATAGCTGCTTGGCTACCCGCCACCGCAAGCAGATGCACTGAACCATAATACGCAGCCGCCGCGCTCAGAAGATTATCATCAGTATCCGGTAGTTTTTGCCAAATCTCCTGAGGTACTTCCGGTAACGGATAACTATGAGGGTTTAAGCCAGTAGAAAGATCAACCCAGTTCTGGATTGGTATACAAAACTGCTGAGCCGCTTGATGTAAGCAACCGCCATGAACTGGAAGAATGTTATTAGCTGTACTCATAGCAGAGACCACAAAAGCTCTGCGCTACTAACCACACAGATCCAGAGCATCAGACTGTGTGACACCAGTCGCATTGCACGCTTAATATCATTAGCTTGAGGAGCCTTACCCTTCCCTAATATAGGCTTATCATGCCATACACCGTGGTAACGCGTAGGTCCACCCAACAACACGCCAAGCCCACCGGCCCCTGAAGCAATAACAGGTCCACCGTTAGGACTGGCATGTGCCGCTGCTTGTTTTTTCCAGCATATAAGGGCATCAGAGCAGTTCGATAAAACTGCATAGCTCAAAGCAGTAAAACGTGCAGGCAAATAATTTAGTACATCATCTAGCTTGGCCGCAGCCCAGCCAAAATGGCAATAACGCTCGGTACGATACCCCCACATAGCATCCAAGGTATTTACAAAACGGTAGAATAAGGCACCAGCGCCCCCGGCAACTACAAACCAAAAAATGGCACCGAAAACCGCATCACTGCCATTTTCTAACACTGATTCAATCGCAGAAACTTCAATATTAAGTGCTTCTGGATCACGACTAACAATCATCGATGTATGATGGCGTGCACGTGCATCATCTTGGCAAATTAAAGCATCAGCAATAGGTTGAATGTGATCCCATAAACTACGATGCCCAATCGCAAGGTAAAGAAGCGCCACATTAAACACACTGAGTAAGCTGATCGCCTCCCAACTGTGGGGTAATAAATAATACAAAAGCAGTGGAAGCGGCAAGCACAGCAGAACAACGGCGAGTACACCTAGCGTCTTCAGCTTTATTCCTGATACTTTTTCTACCGATATATCTACCATAAACGCAGTAGCGTTATGCTCACACGAATAAAGCGTTTTACCGTTAAATAAGCGCTCTACTCTTTGCGCAAGCAAACCAAAACCAATCAGGGGGTGCCAGCGTTTAGGCTCCCCTATAAACCAGTCGATGAGTACGCCTAAAAAGAGAGTAATGCTGATCATTCAGGCTTGAAAAGAGCAACACAAGCATCCACTGCTGATGGGAAATAGTGATGAATGTAACTGGCGTATAGATTTCCTTTTCTATAAACGGCTTCAGATGTTCTCGCGTAATTAGGGCACAAGCCCTGATAGTCTGATACTTCTTCTGTTTCAAAAGATGAATGGTGGTAGGTATGTCCGCGCAACGTACCTTCTGGCAAGGCAACGCTTTGCATAGCCAGCGCAGTTAAACGTGGTTGCATTGTTACCTTACCTCTAAGAACCCCGGACATAAGCTCAGTATGCCCATTAAGATCCGTAAGTGATTCAGTGAGGTAAAGCATTCCACCACACTCAGCAATGAGAGGTTTATTTGCATTAGCATGCTCTTGAATAGACTTCTTCATTGTTTCGTTAGCAGCAAGTTTTTGTGCGAACAACTCAGGGTATCCGCCTGGTAGATAAACGCTATCCACATTGGGTAAAGCATCATCGTGTATCGGCGAAAAGAACACTACACATGCACCTAGCCGTTTGAGCAGTGTGATGTTGGCAGGGTAGATAAACGAAAAAGCTTCATCTTTAGCTATACCAATACGTACGCCAGCTAAACCAGCTTTTAACTCACAAGGTAAGGCATCATTAATATCAACAGAATCATTAGTTTGCGGATTTGCAGTAAAACAGACAGCAGGAGGCAACTCACTAGCCCCTGTTGTTGAGATCATTTTAGCCGCCGTATTTAGGCGTTCATCAAGGTCACCAATTTCACTGCTTTGTAGTAGGCCCAAATGACGACTCGGAAGCTCAACATCTTTAGAGCGCTTAATGCCTCCGTACCAATGAATCGACTCAGGTAAACTGTCACGTAATATTTCAGCATGCCGGTCACTGCCTAGGCGATTCGCCAAAACACCAGAGAACGGTAAAGTATCTTGAAATGTAGCTAAGCCATGAGCAATAGCCGCAAAGGTTTGTGCCATAGCCGAACCATCTATTACAGCTAATACCGGCACACCAAATAAACGCGCTAAGTCTGCGCCAGAAGGCGTGCCGTCGAATAGGCCCATAACACCCTCAATTAATATTAGGTCGGCCCGCGTTGCTGCATCATGTAACAAAGCACGGCTTTGCTCTTCTCCAACCATCCACAGATCCAATGCATTAACAGGCTCACCAGAGGCTATTTCCAAAATCATAGGATCAAGAAAATCAGGCCCTGTTTTAAAAACAACGACTTTACGCCCCGCATTACGATGCAACCGTGCTAATGCAGCCGTTACCGTTGTTTTTCCTTGGCCAGATGCAGGCGCGCTAATAAATAGCGCAGGGCATAATTTAACATCGCTTGAAGGTAACGACTGAAGCAGTTGATCACTCACAGCTCAACACCTTTTTGCGCTTTAATACCGGCCTGGTAAGCATGCTTTACAACCTGCATTTCAGTCACAGTATCAGCAATGTCTATCAACGCTTGCGGTGCTCCACGACCAGTAATCACCACATGCTGATTCACAGGGCGGCTTTCAACTGCTTTAATAACTGCCTGCAAATCAACATATTGATACTTCAGCGCAATATTAAGTTCATCAAGTACAACTAAGGCAATATCATCATCATTGAGCAGCTCTTCAGATTGCTTCCACGCTTTAGTGGCCGCTGCAATATCACGCTCTTTATCTTGTGTTTCCCAGGTAAAACCTTCACCCATAACGTAGTACTGCACTTCTGGAAAGCGCCTAAAGAAAGCTTCTTCACCTGTACTAAAAGCACCTTTAATAAACTGAACAACACCGACCTGCATATCATGACCTAATGCACGTGCGACCATACCAAAAGCAGAACTACTTTTACCTTTACCATTTCCGGTATGAACAAGACAGACACCACGATCTTGATCAGCACGAGCAATCGACTGATCTATCACCTCTTTTTTACGCTTCATACGTGCTAGATAACGAGCCTCGCGTTGCTGTGCTTCAGGCTTTGTTTTATCTGATTCAGAAAAGCTTTTATCGCTCATAATGTTTCAGCTCCTGAATGGCGCGGACGGTTAAACCAGCTTAAAAATAGGTGCACTGCAATAGCACAACCTACATAGAAAAAAACAGCTTCAAACTGAGAAGGGGTATATTTAATGAGACGGTTAACCATTTCAGCCATTGTTGGATCTGTAAATCGACCAGAGTAAAAGTAGAAACTACCACTTGAAATCACCTGACAAACAACTGTACCTAATATCAAGCTACCAACAAGCACCGGTAAACTACTCCACTGTTCCTGATGACGCTTAGCATACCAACGGCCTGCCAACCACATCGATGCATACGCTGGAACTAGCATGATGTAAGTTGGGGTTACACAAAACGAACTAACGCCACCAAAGGTGATCGCTGCAAAATCTAACAGAAACGCTTCTAAAATCAGTAACGGAAAGGACCACAAAGGTTTAAGGTAAATACCTGCCAGAAAAAATACAGCCCACGATGCACTTGGCAAATGGTCGATGGATGCAAAATGATGACCACGGGTTACCGCCATCAGCAAAATCAAAAACGCACCGATTATTAGTTGTGACCGTTGTTGTATATTTATCATGGCAGATATCTCTTAATTAAGTGGTATTAATAGAAGCGCTACTAAGCTAACAACCTCTAATGAATTTACTGAGGCTGATAAGCCAAGGTAAACAAGGCAGTTAAACCGGATTGGTTATACCCACTAACGGTTTGATACTCTTTATCGAACAAATTGCTAAGCTTGGTTCGAACTTGCCATGCGGGTGCTATTTTATAAGCAGCACGCAAATCAACAGTAGCAAAGCCATCTAAAGAATTTGTGTTGCTATCGTTGGTGTAACGACGGCCTTCAGCATGCAATGTTGCACCTAAAGAAAGCGCCCCAAAATCACGATCAACGTTAATATTTGCAATCTTATTCGCACGGCGTTTAAGACGATTTCCTTTATTAACACCGCTGAGATTTTCAGGATCGATGAAAGATACGTTTCCGCTTAATAACCACTGCTGCCACTGGTAATCAGCACTTACTTCCACACCACGAATACGTGCTGAGTTGATATTACTGGGTACCCAAACTCCCGTAGCATTATCCCAAGCAATCATATTTTCAAACGTAGTTTGGTAAAGCGATGTTTGCCAATTAACACCTTGGTTTTTACCTCTAAGACTCAGCTCGTATGAATCAGACTCTTCTGGTACTAAATCAGCATTACCACTATTAGGGTAATAAAGGTCATTAAATGATGGGGCTTTAAAGGCGGTACCATAGGAAGCGACAAGGCTCATATCATCAGTAAGCGGAATTCCCCAAGCAACGCCTCCAGTAGTGTGTGAGCCAAACTGTTCATTATCATCCACGCGTGCGCTGAACTGTAAATCTGACTGGCCCAGTGTTAACTGGTACTGAGCAAAGCCTGCCCAGTTATCACGTTCTGTTTCAGCATAGGCGTTACTTGACTCAACCTGATCATTTAAATAGTCCAAACCAAAAATCAATTGATTGCCATCACCGATAAGAACATCATTTTGAATGGTGAAAGAATCACGTGTCGTTTCAAAACGGCTATTGAACGCACTTCCAGAAAATGTCTTACTTTGATTCAAACTTCGACCAGCAGACACGTTAATAAGCCACGCATCAGAAACAGCAACTGTACCCCGCGCACCCAGCACCTTAGTTAACGCATCACTACGGTCTGTATATCCATCGTATTCATTTTCCGAATCAGTGAAGGAGAAGAAACCTTCCACTTCATGACCTCCATCAAACCGCTGTCCTAGCTTAAGCTGCAAACCTTTGTTGTGATATCCATCATCATCACTATCACCCGTCGTTTTTGCATCAAACCCATCAGTGGTAATACCCGATGCCGTTACATTAAACCACCGGTTTTGATCACCTGCTTGCAAACCAATCTCAGCCAGTGAAGTACCGTCTGATCCAGCAGAAATAGTAAAAGAAGGTGCTAGCTTACCCGCGCCACGACGAGTGAATATTTGAATAACACCACCGGCAGCATCAGAACCATATAAAGAGGAACGCGGGCCACGAACTATTTCTATACGCTCAACCTGACTAAGGTTAAGCTCCTCAACACTAACCTGACCTAGCGTAGCAGAGCCGACACGAACACCATCAATCAATATCAGCAGGTCTTTAGTTGATGTGCCACGCAAATAAATACTACTCGCTTTCCCGATACCACCACTGTTGGTAACCATTACCCCTGGTGTTTTTTGCAATATATCAGCTACAGTAATTGCCTGTGAACGCTCAATATTTTCACGCGTAATCAAGGTAACTGAAGCAAGTGTTTCATCTACAGATTGAGCAGTACGAGAAGCCGTAACTAATACTTCATTAAGATTAGTTGCCTGCTGAGCGGCAGCTAAAGAGGAGTAGCAACACGCTGTTGCTAGAACAGTGTAGGAAAATTTTTTCATGAGTCTGATAGTGTCCTGTACGTGCCCGCCGCACGCCAATTAAATTAACGGCACTAACGAACAGGAATGAACAGAAACACCACAACCGCAAAGCATGAACTAGCCAATGGACTAGAGCAGAAAATACAGAAATGTGCTGCCGTTGCATTAGCCCTCCGCTATGCCGACTGAGTAGTGTTTGAGGCCGGTCTCCGGACTTTCGAGAGGATGACTATCCCAACATTACGCCTTCCCATGTATGACACAGTGGCTTTTGTAATGTCTTAACTCGATTACCGTTGCGGGGGCAGTGTTGGCTTTGCTTACAAAAAATGCAGTACGCACCAACTTCCCGTTTAAAATCCTGCTTTACAACAGGATTACCAAAAACTGAGTGCATTCTAGGGAGATGAATCGGTGGGGTCAACATCAAAAGTCATGAATAAATTTAACGAACTATCACGCTCTATTCATCTATGATTTTTATCAAGACGGACAAAAAACAAGCGCGTAGGACGCGCTTGAAAGAAGGTGAAGATTATACGAACAATTTACGTGCTCAAATTGCTCGTGCTTTATCAGCTATCAACTTGATCACGAATTAGTTTTTTATTTATCTTACCGACACTGGTTTTTGGTATCTCATCAACAATCGTGACTCGCTCAGGAATTGCCCATTTAGCAATTTGACCACTCTCAACATATTGCTGAAGATGCTGCTTAATATCATTAGCATCAATAGAGTGCCCTTCTGCGGGAACAATCATCGCAAATGGACGCTCACCCCATCGGGCATCGGGCACACCAACAACCGCCACCTGACTAACAGTACTACTCTGGCTAATTAGGTTTTCTAATTCCAGAGAAGAGATCCACTCACCGCCGGTCTTAATTACATCCTTGATGCGATCTTTAATTTCTAACGTACCATCGGGTGAGATCGAAGCCACATCACCAGTATGCAGCCAGCCGTTTGCCCATAATTCATCACTCTTTTCGGGTTCTTTGTAATAGCCCTGCGTCAACCAAGGCGCACGTACAACGACTTCACCCATTGCCTCACCATCATGGACAACTTCGTTACCGGCAGGATCTACAATACGCAAATCAACCAAACCAACCGGCACACCTGTTTTAATCCTTTCTGCCATTTGCTCTTCCATTGGTTGAGCAAGGTCATCATGGTGTAGGTATGTAGCCGTTAATAGCGGGCATGTTTCTGACATTCCATACGCGGTATAAAACTGAATACCACGCTCTGCCATATGCTTAGCCATACCTAAAGTAGGTGCGCTACCACCGGTCAGCATCTTCCAACCTGTTAGGTCTGTAGTCTTAGCCGCATCACTATCAAGAATCATTTGCAGCACAGTAGGTACGCCATGCGAGAAAGTCACCTTTTCTCGGGCAAACAATTCAACCAATTTATTAGGTTCATAACGACCTGGATAGACCTGTTTAAGTCCTAGCATTGTTGCCGCATAAGGAACTCCCCATGCATGCACATGGAACATCGGAGTCATTGGCATATAAACATCATTTGAGCGCAATAAAGGCTGGCCTTCGTAGCAACCTAACGTCGCGGCCATATTTAGCGTATGCAACACTAATTGGCGGTGTGAAAAGTAAACTCCTTTAGGGTTACCTGTAGTACCGGTAGTGTAAAAAGTGGTGGCTATTGAGTTCTCATCAAAATCCGGGAAATCATATTTATCTGATGCTTTAGCTAATAAGGCTTCATACTCGCCCAAGGTATTTAAACTGGTGTCTGCCGCAACGGCTTTATCTGATAGTTGTACATAACCTCTTACACTTGGAATTTGCTCACCAAACTGCTCAGCCAACATTAAAAAATCATCATGCACCAGCACATAGTTATCTTCGGCATGGTCCATCGTGTATATAATTTGATCTAGACTCAAACGGACATTCACATGATGCAGCACAGCACCAATCATCGGCACTGCAAAGTAAGCTTCTAAATAACGATGACTATCCCAATCCATTACTGCCACCGTATCACCTGCCTGCACTCCTGCTTGCGTTAATACATTGGCCAACTTAGAGATACGCTGGTTGAGTGTTTTATAGTCATAACGTAAAACATCACTGTAAACAATTTCGTGATTGGGTTCATAGCGCTGGCCAGAAAGCAGCAAGCTTTTAATTAACAATGGAGATGGGTGAGCATTTTGAGAGGGAGTGAGTATTTTTGTTTTCATTATCTAGGCCTGTTGTTTTTATTGTGTCCTTCTGAAACCGACGTTTTATAGCCAAACACGTCGCTCAACAAAGAATAAGTAGATACACTTATTCTGGTCGTATTACAGCCACACTCACAATAACAAAACAGGTCAAAGTTGTAACATTTTTATTCAGTGATTTATCGGTAAGCACAATAAACGTAGATAACCACTGGACCACTACCCTTCCTAAAGCATATAAAAAGCTGCTTTTTGTGGCACTAAAACGCAACCACAAAAAACAGCGAGCCTCACGGCTAACCTGCTGATTTAACGCATCAGCACGAGCGCAACACCTTCTAGTAGTTCCCCGTTAAGGGGGAGGCGACAGTGGCGGTGAAAGAACCGCTGCCGGATCAACTGGGATTTTAACCCCAGTGCTTGCATCGTAAGGAAAACCCGTTGGTATAATATGCACATTCGTTGGGCAGCTAATTAACGCAGCTAGACCAAGAATCATTCCTTCACCTCCCGCGCCATAGCCACCCACAGAGATAGCCTTACAGCCAACAGTCTGAGATCTATTAATGGCTAATTGAAGTTCCTGAGCTGCATCAGCACCCGTAGCGGATGATTCGCCAATGACAACAAAACTCTTGGTCGGGCCCGTAGACACGGGATTATGTTGGCATCCAGTAATGAAGATAGCCGAAGCTATGAGTGACGCAACGCCTATTGATCTCGTATTCATAATTACCTCCAAAGATAATTTGATGATACTTATCGCATCGTTATGTGGTTATTAACTCAGTCGTTAAAATTACTTATTTAAACACCTCCTGTTTGCCAGTATACAACATCCTAATAAATTGTATTTTCTTAGCTATATATGACCGGACCCTACCAACTTTGTAAATAAGTAAAGATGACAGTATCCGCAATACCGTACACTAAACCGTATCTAGAACGTCACTAATAATAAAAGGAATGCCATATGCTACTGAACACTCCCCTCTGTGATTTTGGCTGGCAAGCAGTAAACTTCACACTAAAAGACCCTACTGGGCGCTCTTTTGAAATGAAGGACTACTTAGGAGACAACGGTCTACTTATCGCCTTCATCTGTAACCATTGCCCTTATGTAAAAGCGATAGGAGAACGGTTCGCTCAAGACACAAACGATCTCATGGCCGAGGGCATTAATGTCATTGCGGTAATGTCCAACGACTATCATCATGTTACTGCTGATAGCCCTGAGAATATGATTCGTTTTGCTGACAATTATGGATTTAAATTCCCCTATCTTATTGATGAAAACCAATCAGTGGGCAAAGCTTACGGCGCCGTATGCACGCCTGATTTTTTTGGATTCAATAAAGGTGGCGGTTTGCAATATCGCGGCAGACTCGACAATGCCAACATGAAAAACACAACTGAACGTAGTAAAGAGCTCGTCACTGCAATGCGCCAAATTGCTGCAACCGGTAAAGGCCCAACTGAGCAGTTTGCATCAATGGGCTGTTCTATTAAATGGAATGAGTAAGACCTATTAAATGAACGTGCTACTAACTGTACTAAGGTTTGTTCAACATGATGAAAAATCATTATCGCTTTAAGACGACCAAAACAATGTTTTGGCCGTACCCACTTTTATAGCAATTGGTTCAATGCTTGCTTATGTTTCTGAGTGTTATGCAACCTTGGGATTAGTACCAAATTTATTTTCTTCATGACCATCTTGGACTAAGAAAACAATCAAAATGATAGCTCCTAATAATGGAATAATTGCTATTAGCTGCCACCAGCCCGTTCTACCCGTATCATGCAAACGTCTTGCAGCAATACTTATCGTTGGAATAAACATGGCTAGCGCATACAGAGATGACAACAGCATAGTCCCAATCAGTGAATCAACCACAGCCAAAAGCACATAAAAAATCATATAGAAAAGAATAAACATCCAATATTCTTTTCGTCGTGCTCGGCCAGTAAAGTCTGCGTATTTTTTAAGTGCTCCGGTAAAGTATTCCATATTTAACTCCTTGTTTTTAATTAACTCAATCCAATGTGCATTTCACACTCAACACGATCAAAACAATCACTTTCGTCTAGGCTCACCCCACAAAAATGATAATTTATCGCTGTAATGTATTTGATTAGGTAGATGATTTCTTATTAAGCGTTGAATTACTGATATTCACTACAAGCAGACCAGTTCCTAACATTTTTATTATATCTGTTTATATGTAATACCTTCTATACCCATACTGCTATTCTCTCGAATTACTTTCAAACCCAGTATAGATCTCGCACGAATTATTGAAGCAAGTATGCTTCAATAATTTTCAGGTATTTACCGGTTACTGTTTAGAGGTGTTGGAAAAAGCTAGGATAATACCCAAAACGACTCCCAGTAATGCTGCAAACAGAACCCGGTAATCTCCAGGTAATAGGAAGGTAACCGTATGAGCCGGTATCCAAAATAATGGGATGGTTTTCTTCAATACAAACGACCATTGCTTTTGCCAGTCCATCGTTGTCAAAATATACCCAATGTCTATCGGTCTAACTAAACTGCGGAGTTCTCCATCGTATAATTGAATATGCATATCGGTAACCTTGTGCATCGTCATCAGCCACGTACCAAACACCAAATTAATACTGAGACTAATGGCAAATGAGACGTACAATTTTTCAATGCTAAAAGGTCCACCCAAAACTGAAGATGCATCGGGAAAACCCAATAGGTACATAGCAGCAGGAACACCAACAGCAAAGATCGTAAAGCTAAGTTTTACGAAAATGCCAAATACACCCCAAACAATAGCTTTTGGTAACACACCAAACTGTTTCAAGTTGTAGTTACCCGAAGCAATTCGTTGTCCGATAACCTCACCAAGAGTGGCCAGCACAGCAAACTTTAAAAAACTCGCTAGTAGAGGGTAATCATTGCTGGCCTGTTTAAGTAGAACAAGTGGACTAATAAAAAGCGATACAAGTGCTATAGGTAAAATCACCGCTAACAAAAGGATATAATCTTTACGTGTAAGCATGGCAATAGAACCCATATGAATTTTTAAAAGTAGACCATTTTTCAGATGTTCTATTTAAGCGCGAATACCTTAAGAAGAAACAGTACTGATAAGGAAAAACACCATCAGCAGATCGGGGTTAATAGACACAGTCCGAAATTCACTCAGCAAATGCATTACATCTTAAAATGCCTACCTGTTACGCAATTTAGAGTGTGAGCATTTCAACATTTGTAATGATTTTTCGGGTTTTTTAATACTACGTCAAACAAACTGAGACCAAATTTGATTATCGGCCATGAGCCAAATAGACACACCTAACAAACAACACGCATAAAAATAATTTAACGATCTCTCATAGCGCTTGCTACTGGAAACCCGACCTAATAGCTCACCCGCTTTCACCCACAGAAGATGGATTGAAATATTAAGAATGGCTAGCCAAACAACTAATACAATAATTCCCCACTCACCAAACGCCACCTGTGCCTGCTCTGAAAAAAGAGTAAACATCAAGAAAACCATTAACCAACCTTTACTATTCAATACTTGGATAATCAAACCATCTAAAAAGCCTAAACATTCTTGATTCTTACTGAGTGTATTACTATTACTTTTAATGAACTTCACAGCTAAATACATAAGATAAATCGAACCAATAGCTTGTAGAATATTCATGATACTTGGATAAGAGTTAACAACCTGACCAAGCCCATAGCCAATGATGACCGACTTGATGATGAATACTGTATCTATACCTGCTACTAATGGAATAGAACGTTTGAGGCCAACTTGCGCCCCTGAAGCAGCGAATACAATATTTGCTGGACCTGGGCTAAAAACTAAAGGAAACATAACACCTAACCACATGATAAATAAGCTCATACTGACAACCTCCTAAATTTGAGGTTTCAAGTTTAATTGAACGTATAGGGGCTATCTTGTACGAAATTGAAAGTTAAACTCATGAACACATATAGTTTGAGGGAGTCACTCCAAAAGCACGCTTAAAGTTCCGGTTAAAGTGGCTTTGATCATAAAAGCCACAGGTAAGCGAGGTCTCAACACAACTTATGCCTTCAGACAAAAACTGCTTAGATTTTTTTGCTTTAACAATTAACAGAAATTGATGCGGCGTGATCCCAAACAACGCCTTAAAGCTATGAATCAACTGAAATTTAGTGCTGCCAGTTACAGTTTCCAGTTCTGCGAGTGATGGATTTCGTTGCCAATTATCTTGCAAGAAATCTCTCGCGATATACGCGCTTTTGATATCAATATTTTTTGCATAGCTAACTGATTTTATTGAGCCATACTGTTTAAAAAGTCGTTCTAACGTTAAAGTCAGCAAAGAATCTTTTGTGAGATCAAAACTTGACCTCTCTAGCGACAGATGTAATTGCAAAAGATCATTAAACAAGAACATGTCATCTATAACAGGCTTATCAATGACGGGGGCAATGGGTAGATCAATGTTTTCAAATTGCTTAGATAGCGTCGGCAAATCAAAATAGAACATTCGGTATCGCCAACCGGTTGACGCACCAGAAAAGCCTGTATGAACTTCAGAAGGGTTAATCGCAATAATATGATGCTTAGGAACCAGAAGGTTACTCCCTTTATAAAGTAACCCCTCTGCACCATCTTCGATAATGCCAATGGCTAATTCATCATGCCAATGTTTTGAAAACTCAAACTTGGTATAACTCGCCGACAGCAGTTCAACTCCGGGTAAGGTCTGATTTCTCCAAATTTTGGATTTTTCCAAAGCCAACACTTCCACAAAAAAAACATTCTGAAAATAACGGTCTTATTAGCAACGCTAAACAGCAGCGCTTCCCTATCATTAGTAACACTCGCCGTACATTAACTCCACTTTAAATCGCTAATAAAAGACCTGCCGTACGCTCATGTCAGATAAGAAGCACAAGAAAACAGACGTTGGCTTATCATCTTTACCTATAGCCATTACCCTGAAATATGAGAAGCAAGAAACTGTGAAAATAGCTTTTCAACAACATCAATAGAAGAGTTAAGCCGGTGATCTCCAGGAATCAAATGCAATGAGCAGTTCATGTTTTTTGCAAATTTAATGGAGCTTTCTGGTGGAATAACATCATCAGACCAACCGTGAACAATTTCTATGCAAGCTTTACTCGTATAGTTTTGCTTTTTGTCACCTGACACAAATAGAGCGGGTGCCAATAAAAACACCCCTATTGTATCAAGCCGTTCTGCTGCAACCAAAGAGACGTACCCTCCCATACTTGACCCAACAAGCAAGAAGTCATCTTCTTCATCATTCAATAGGTTAATAAGACGTTCAACCCTAAGGTCTGGGTCTAGAATATCGGAATAATCGATGCTATCGACGCTGTAGCCATATTCTTTAGCAATGCTGGCGAGCCTTTTTATTTTACTCCCCCAAGGGCCACTCTCTTTCCCATGTGAAAAATATACTTTCATATCACGCCGTCTTTTTAATTTGTACGCCTTCAATTGCCATCACAGAATTAGCATCCGCACGCTCTATAATTTTAAGCAAAGCAGATTGAAGAACCTCATTTTCTCTAGCATCCGTTTCACTCGCAAAGCGTTGCTCTTGAACGTCTTCGCTTTCGCTCTGGGCAAACTGCACAACCACCTCAGTTGCACAATCCGAACTATCACCAAAATACGTCAATGTGATTTGAGGGTAGCCCTTAAAGCCTTTTTTGACTTGCTTAGCAATACGTTTTTTAGCTTTATCTATATTCATAAAAATCCTTATCACCACGAAGCCTGAGAAAAGTACAGTACCGTTGCTGGCGACGAAACACATTGAGAAGTAATCACTCAGTGAACAGGAACATAGCCAGCGTTATACATCGCCTTGAACAACGAATTCTGTCTTTTCTTCATTTTTTCGTATTTCTTTTTGTAAAAACATTTCAACGGGTACAAAAGCAAAAGGGATAATAGCGGCAAGAATTATCAGGAGCCAAACAACGACAGACCAACCTTGTTTATGTGAAGCCAGAAATGAAAATACTAAATACAGAAGAAACAAAACACCGTGCCCCATCCCAATGGTATACACAAGTTCTCGACTAATAATTTCAAGTGAGACACTCAGTATAAGCAGAAACGAGATTCCCTCTAACAGACTTGCTACTCTAAAAAGCTTTAACATCTATGACCTATTCAAATTTATCATGTGCATATTCTGCCCTAAACATAGGCAAAAAACTGTAGGCTAAAAAAAGAACTCTATTTTGAACTGTCGTTACTTTACCGTAAAATGGATTTTCTTCATATTGATCTAAATTACGCGCTGTTCATTGAGAAATTATTTCGACTTAGTCCCTAGACTGCTACGTAGCAGCAGTCCAACATCAATAGTGCGAATGATGCCATAGAAAAAAGCTAGCGGCACATACAGAAAATCCGCTACAGCTCCTTAACCATAAAATATTTACAGCCTGTTTTAGGGTATCCCTCTTGAACCCATTGAGTTCTATAACCATGTTTTTCATAAAATGGCATGGCTTGAAAATCTAGCGTATCCAGAAGGCATTTTATACAACCACGCTTTTTACCTGAAGCTTCGATTTCGTTTAGAATTTCACTGCCTATATTTTGACCGCGCAATTCATCTGAAACCCACAATGTACCTAATAATAACCAGTCCCCAAATGTTCGAGCTGTAGCACCAGCAATGATTTCACCCTGAGTGTTTTTAATTTGTACTGCTAGAGGAATTCTTTCACTAACTTCCCAGTTAGCCCAGTTAAAATCAGCAATTTTTTTATCAAGATAATCTATGACTTCTTGTTCTGGATTGTCTAGTACTTCAATTTTCATTAATTCTCCAACTCATCGGGTACTGTTAACATTTGTATACCCGAAGGTCTGTGAATTACCCACCCTAGGTATTGATGCACCTAATTATTTATTTAGTCTCTGAGGCAATACAAGCTACTGAGTGAATAGACTACATAGAAAGCAAAAAAGCCCTCATTACTCAGTAATGAAGGCTCAGTTCCACCTGTCCAGTAGCTAACCAGACAGCTCTGCTAAGATCATCCCTGCGCCTTTCTCGGCAATCATCATTGACGGTGCGGAGGTGTTACCACTTATTAAGGTCGGCATCACGGATGCATCCATTACACGTAGATTGTGCATCCCTCTGACTTTTAGCGTGGTTGGGTCAACCACTGCCATTTCATCGATACCCATTTTGCAGGTACCTACGGGGTGGTACACCGTCGTTGTGGTGTTGCGTAGGTACTCCAGTATTTGCTCGTCTGTTTGTACATCTTTACCGGGTGCCATCTCTTCACCACGTAGGTGATTAAAATCTGGTGATGCTAGAATCTCACGGGCTTTTTTTACCCCTTCTATTAGTATCTTTTGGTCGCGTTCATCTGCAAAGAAGTTATGATCAATCAGCACAGTGCGTGCTGTTCCATCATCGGCTAATTTTACGCTGCCAGCACTACGTGGACGTAGTACACAGGTAAATACTGAATATCCATGCCCAAGTTCAAACTTTTTGCCTCGATGGCTGCGAAATAAAGGGGTGAAATGAAATTGCACATCGGGATCTGCATCTGCAGATCCTGGTTCTGCAGTGTCGGCTAACTTTGTTTTTGCAAAACCACCTGCTTCTACATAATTCGTGGTCCACCAGCCTTTACGTGCCAACCAGTATTTAAAGGGTGCAGGAATAATATGCGGTAGTAATGTTCCAAGAGAAATACCGATTGTCTGCGATTTAGAAGACCGGACTGTAACCATGCTATCGACATGGTCTTGTAGGTTTTCACCTACACCGGGTAAGTCTATTTTACATTCGATACCCAGCTGATCTAAAGCCATTTTATCACCTATACCCGATGCTAATAAGATACGTGGTGAGAGTATCGTTCCTGCACAAAGAATCACTTCTTTGTTACAACGCAATTCTAGCGGCGTAGCATTTTTTTCTACATTTAACCCCATTACAGTATCGCCACCCATTTGTAACGATACCACCTCGGTATGTGTCATCACTGTAAGGTTTTGGCGTGATAAAACGGGCTTCACAAATGCAGTGTAACTGCTCTCACGTGAACCATTATTTTGTTTCACGTCATAGATGCCCAACCCCAGCTGCGTTTCGCTGTTAAAGTCAGTGTTTTCCGGTAAGCCAGCTGCCGCACCGGCTTTCACAAAAACCTTACATACCGAGTTTGCATCCTGCGGCTTGGTTACACTTAGCTCGCCTTTAAAGCCATGGTACTGTTCACTCTGGCTGTTTCTGTTTGCTTCCATCTGCTTGAAAATAGGTAGTACATCCGCATATGCCCAACCATCGCACCCCAACTTAGCCCAACCGTCGTAATCATTCTGGTTACCACGGATGTACACCATACTATTTATAGCACTGGATCCACCTAGCGCTTTACCTCGGTTAACCATCATTGTGCGGTTGTAGAGATGTTTCTGAGGTACACCCTCAAAGGTGTAGTCGTATGTTTTATTGCCATACAAACCAAAGATACCCGCCGGGATCGACACTAGTGGGCTTTTTCCACTCCCCCCCGCTTCTACCAAACAAACAGTGACAGAAGGGTTAGCACTAAGCCGGTTTGCAACGACACAGCCGGCAGAGCCAGCGCCAACAATGATGTAATCATAAGATTTCATGGCTTATCTTCCTCACATCAGCGCAATTATTAGTCGGTGGATGTTTTAAAGTGAAAACTTTTTGGGCGAGTTAATGCATCAAAGCCCATGGCTGACAATGAACAGCCACGCCCAGTATCTTTAACACCGGTCCACGCTAGTGCAGGGTCTAAATAATCACAGCGGTTCATAAACACAGTGCCTGTTTCTAACTGCGGCGCGATACGCTCTGCTGCGTTTAAGTCTTCTGTCCAGATACCAGCAGTTAGGCCAAAGTCAGAGTCATTCATTAGCGCTATGGCTTCATCATCGTTGGATACTTTAATGACACCAACAACCGGGCCAAAGCTCTCATCCATCATGATAGACATCTCATGTGTCACACCAGATAGCACCTGTGGTGCCATATACGCGGAGCCCGGTTGATCCAGCGTAAACTTACTGGTGTCCACGTGGGTTTTAGCGCCTGCTGATACGGCATCAATTACCTGTTTACGTACGAAGTCGGCGGCCGCAGGTTTTATCATAGGACCTAGAGTCGTTGTTGTTTCTAGTGGGTTGCCCAATACATATGCTTGACCTGCTAAGGCTAGGCCTGCGACAAGCTCATCATGAATACTCTCGTGAACATAGATACGCTCGATACTGCAGCATGATTGCCCACTGTTAAAGAAGGCACCATCTGCCAAGTTTTCGATGGTATAAGGGAGATTACAGTCGGCACGCACGTAGGCAGGATCTTTGCCTCCTAGCTCTAACCCCAGCGGAATAAACTGGCCAGCAGCAGCTTGCTCCATTGCTTTACCGCCACCAACGGAGCCTGTGAAGCACACCATGTCAACATTACCTGAGCCAATTAATTCACTGGTGGTTGAGTGATCTAGCACGATATGTTGAAACACACCATCTGGTAAACCCGCCTGATCAAAGGCATCTTGTATCCGCTCAGCAACCAATAAGGTATTAGCAGCATGCTTTAGTACAACAGTATTACCGGCTAATAAAGCAGGAATAACAGAATTTAGCGCTGTCATAAAAGGGAAATTCCAGGGTGCAATGGTCAGAATCACACCCAAAGGTTCATGGCTAATTTTACGCACAAACCCCTTTTTTTCTCCCGGGTCTAACGGTTGTAGAGAGGCTTCAGCAATAGATATCATGTGACGGGCACGCTCTTCCAAACCACCCACTTCACCTGCTCCCTGACTGATTGGCCGTCCCATTTGCCAAGCAAGTTCTTCCGCAATTCGTTCTTTCATGTCAACCATAGCGTCTACTGCCGCACTACAAAACTGACATCGCTGTGCAACTGTTAGCAGCGCCCAACTATGCTGTGCTGCTTTGCTGCCAGCAAACAGTGCAGCAACGTGTTCTGCATCGGCTATAGGGCGCTCTGCATACACACTGCCATCGACTGGCGAAATACATTGAATTTTACTCATGGCTTTGTCTCATGTTTTTGTGCTCTGTATTCAGCACTTTTATTCGGGCATTGCTGCTTCTAAGCATGTTGTTATTGCAAGCATTACTAAGCACGCTCAAAACCACGTGCTATTTCCCAATCAGTGACTCGCTTGTCGTGCTCTTTTTGCTCCCAGCGGGCGGCATGGACATAATGATCGACCACATCATCACCAAAAGCTTCACGCAACATGCTTGAGTCGTTCATTTTTTCGGTGGCAGCTCTTAGCGTATTCGGTACTTGTCTGGCATTTTCACCCGCATAGGCATCACCTACAAATTCTGGTTCTAGCACAAGTTTTTGCTCAATACCGGCAATACCTGCTGCAAGCTGCCCTGCCAAGGCGAGGTACGGATTTAGATCAGCGCCACCTATTCGACACTCAATACGAATCGCTTTTGTGCCTTCGCCGCACAGCCTAAAACCAGCCGTACGGTTATCCAAACTCCACACGGCTTTTGTCGGTGCAAACGTTCCTTCTTGGAATCGTTTATAAGAATTGATATATGGCGCGAGCAAGCAAGTCACATCATCCGCATGCGCCAGTAAGCCCGCTAGATAGTGGCACATGAGTTCAGACATACCGTGCGGACGGCTTTCATCCAAAAACAACGGATGTCCATCTAAGCTCCACATAGACTGATGCACATGAGAAGAGCTACCTGCAGCATCATTGTCCCATTTGGCCATAAAGGTAATCGCTTTACCGTGTGCCCAGGCAATCTCTTTACACGCATTTTTAACAATAGAGTGCTGATCTGCAGTAGTAAGCGCTTTGTCGTACTTTATGTTGATTTCTTCCTGCCCTGCGGAGGCCTCACCTTTGGAGCACTCAACAGCTATACCTGCACCGTAAATACCGTTACGCATGGCGCGGATCACACCCTCTTCCTTGGTCGTTTGGAAGATGTGGTAATCCTCGTTATACGCACTTGCCAGTTTCAGACCACGATAGCCAGATTCACATGCCTGAGCGTAACTCTGATCAAACAAGAAGAACTCCAGTTCGGTCGCCATCATAGGCTGGATTCCTAATGCGCTTAAGCGCTCAATCTGCTTACGCAAAATTGCACGTGGCGAGTGAGGTATTGGGTTGTGATGATGGTCTAGCACATCGCATAATACTAATGCGGTTCCTTCTAACCATGGCACACGGCGAAGCGTACTCATATCTGGCTTCATTACATAATCACCGTAACCGGCTTCCCAACTTGTAGATTTGTAACCCTCTACTGTTTCCATCTCTAAGTCAGTTGCCAATAGATAATTACATGAATGTGTTTCTTCTACCGCATGATTGATGAAGTAGTCAGCATGGAAACGCTTCCCCATCAGGCGCCCTTGCATATCAACCATGCAGGCCAATACTGTATCGATGCTTCCTGTCGCAAATTCTTGTTTTAATTCTTCCAGCGTCAGCATAGCGTTCATCAGGTTTCCTCTTTAAATCGGCTAAATTTGGGTTATAGGCTATACAAGCTAAGCAAGGCTGTTTAACGTATCGGCTACTAACTTTGCCCATTCTTGCTGCCCTGCTTCGTCAACAATTAAATCATTGCGCACTTCTAGCATGATGTTCCTTATGTGCTGCTCATCACCGTGACGAGTCACCATATGCAATACTGGATCAGTTGGCCCATAAGGTTCATTCATACGAATATCGAAGCCGCTTCGTTTACTAGCACTTAGGTAAAAATCTCTAGCGAACGTATTGCTTTCATGGCTAATGACGCCTAACTGCACTGCCCTGTTTTTCCCCATAAATACAGGTGTAAAACTATGAATAGTAACCAGTATGGTTTCTCGGCCAGCCGCCTTACGTGTTGCTACCTGTGCTGCAATTTCTTGATGAAACGTCTCATAAATATGTTGTATTCGGTAATTACGCTGCTCTTTTGTCAGGTCTTTATTACCCGGGATTTCGATCACTTCGCTTAAGGGCGGTATAGCGCTCGCTTCACAAGGAGGACGGTTGCAGTCATACAACAAACGCGAATAGCGCTGTAAAACCAAACTCGCATCCAATGTGTTGCTAAGCAACCTTGCCATGCCGGCAGCACCAATATCCCATCCTATATGACTGAGCCGTTCGGCTTCGCTTAATCCTAAATTGGCAAAGTTATCCGGGATGTAATGGCTGGCATGCTCACACACCAGCAATACATTGGATTTACCTTGAGGATTAACTAATTCTGCCGACGACTGTTCTAAGCCTTGCATCATCACAGTAGTCATACTCCTACTATTATTCTGAACATCCTTATTTCGTACCGAACACTAACTCGGGCAACCACAATGTTATTTGTGGGAAAGCCATAAATAGAATCAGTGCAAACACCATGATGGCAACAAACGGCGTGATGGACTTATAAATATCCACCAACCCTACCTCCTTGGGGGCCATCGCTCGCATGAGGAATAAATTGTATCCAAAGGGTGGTGTCATATAGGCAATCTGACATGTCACTGTATAGAGTACGCCGTACCAGATAGGATTGAATTCAAGAGCAATGATAAGCGGGATATACAGAGGCGCTACAATAACGAGCATTGCTGTATCATCCAGAAACATACCCATGATGATGTACGATAACTGCATCATCACTAGCACCTGCCAAGGGCTCAAACCCCATTCTTCAAGGAACAAAGCTTCAATTGCTTTTACTGCACCCAAACCATCAAACACCGCACCAAAACACAATGCCGCCATAATGATCCACATAAACATACAGCTAACCCCTAAGGTTTTTCGCAGCGTTACGTGAATCAAAAGAAAGTTAAGACGCCCTTTTACCAGTGCAGCCAACATAGCGACTGATGCCCCAACAGCAGAACACTCAACTAAGCTGGTATAGCCCATCAAGAACAAACCAATGACCGAGAAGATAACAAACAGAGGCAATACACCCGCGCCCAATAACATGTACTTTTCTTTACGGGTTATTTGGTCACGCTCCTCCTGTGGAAGTGGAGGGCCAAGCTCTGGCTGAAGGTGACAGCGAATGACAATATAACCAATAAACATCACCGCAAGAATCAAGCCTGGCACTGCACCGGCTAACCACAGCTGGCTAACAGGCTGTCGTGCAATCATGCCATATAACACGAGTACGATACTTGGTGGCACCAAGATACCCAGAGAGCTACCCGCCTGAATGACACCTGTGACCATACGTTTGTCATAACCACGTTTGAGCATTTCGGGTAGTGCTATGCTGGTCCCTATTGCCATACCGGCAACACTCAAACCATTCATTGCAGAAATAGCAACCATTAACACGATCGTACCTATGCCTAAGCCTCCTTTCAGAGAACCCATCCAGACATGCAGCATCCGATAAAGATCTCCGGCAACTCCTGATTCAGAAAGCATATAACCCATAAAAACAAACAGTGGCAACGTTAACAACGGATACCAGTTCATCAGTTTCATGGTAGCGTTAAACGCCATTTCTGAACCACCATCTCCCCACAGCGCCAGTGAAGCAACCACTGCAACAAAACCAACAGCACCAAAAACCCGCTGACCAGTTAATAGCATTAACATCAATGATGAGAACATCAGTAAAGCAATCATTTCATAACTCATACGGATGTTTCCTCTGGATGCTGCTCAACATCAAAAGGCTTACCTATGGCGTCAGCTACATTCTGAGCGAAAGTTGCCAGCACCTGCAGTAACATCAAGGAAATACCTGTCGTCATGATGATTTTTATAGGCGCCAACGGTGGAGCCCAGGAAGAATAGTTTTTTTGCCCATACTCAACGGCGTAGATCGTGCTAGATAATGCACCAAACAACAGCATACCTAAGTAAGTCAGCAAGCACAGAACGGTGAAAGCATCCGTAATCGCTTGTCTTTTAGTAGACCAGCTACCATAAAAAACATCCATGCGAACGTGAGCATCCATCTGCATGGAGTAGCCGCCGCCTAAAAGGTAGTAAGCAGCCATAGTAAACTGCGCCATTTCGATCACCCATATTTGCGGTGACCCCACGCCTTTGGAGATAGATGAGAACAATAAAATGCCCATCAAAAGTAGCACCAAGTACATGGCAAATATGCCCACTGTACGATTAAACTTATAGATAAACCGTACATAGGCTTGAATCGCGTTATACACAATTACGTACCT
This sequence comes from Neptunomonas sp., assembly GCF_016744175.1. Lineage (GTDB taxonomy): Bacteria > Pseudomonadota > Gammaproteobacteria > Pseudomonadales > Balneatricaceae > Neptunomonas. The sequence continues at coordinate 67,173 of NZ_JADGEV010000008.1, forward strand.
AGAATAGAACTGGGAAGCCCTCTTTTACCGGACGGTAAAAGAGGATCTGAAACGAACAACAAAGAAAGCTAGCTATAACGGTACGGACGGCCCGCCTTATTCATTACGTCGTTATATTTCTTGAAGATTTCGACAACCTTTTTAGTTCGTGGACTTGTCTCAGCAATTTCATCCCAGAATTTATGGGCTTCAGCCTCTACCGTGCTCCACTCTTCATCAGGAATTGTTGTGAGCTTCATCTTAGTACCTTCGGTACGCAATTTAGCTTCACCACCCCAGTACCAGTGTTGGCGGTAGTAATGAGAGCTGTCCATGCATAGCTTCCATAGCTCTTTTAAGTGCTCAGGTAATTCATTCCAAGAGTCATTATTAGCGAAGAAAGAACCGCTCCATGCGCCTGAAATATTATTCGTTAGGAAGTAGTTAGTAGCATCAGCCCAACCTACGGTGTAATCCTCTGTAATACCCGACCAAGCGATACCGTCTAGTTCACCTGTTTGCAAAGCAACTTCGATATCTTCCCACGGTAGCGTTACTGGAATCACACCAAAGCGGTTAAGAAAACGACCCGCTGTAGGGAAAGTAAAGACGCGCTTACCTTTAAGGTCAGCAAGACTATTAATTGGCTCTTTTGTTGCAAAATGGCATGGATCCCATGCCCCTGCACTCAGCCATTTAACACCAACTTCGTCGTATGCTTCTTCCCAAATTTCTTTTAAGCCGTATTGCTCAAACAGAACAGGTACATCTAGGCTGTAACGGGTAGCAAACGGAAAGTAGCCACCGAACACAGAAATATCTACTGGCGCACCCATCGAGTCATCATCACTTTGAACGGCGTCAATTGTTCCTTTTTGTAGCGCACGAAATAGCTCAGGAGTAGGTACTAACTGGTCAGCGTAATAGAGTTCAATTTCCATCTCACCATTAGCAGCAAGGTTAAACGCATCGACTGCAGGTTTAATAACGTGAGCACCTAATGCCGCGCCTGCATACGTCTGTAAACGCCATTTAATCGGAGCTTTTTTGGCATGAACATAAGGTGCTGTTGCACCCAGTGTCGCAGCTGCTGCCCCACCGACAACAGCTTTCTTCATAAAATCGCGTTTATTCTTATTCATTTTCAGTCCTCTGCAACATGAGATTATTTTTTTTGTATTGCGAACTTAACGATGTTTTCAAATCTTTCGTTTCGAAGGCTTGCTGGATTACAACTCAAACATTGAGCTCAACACTGAAACAACCGATGTAAACATTTATACATTACATTTTTTACTTGTCAATTTTTTTATGTAATGTACATTACAAACTTATTAAAGGGTTATTGATTACTGGGCATATTACTTATGAGCGACATTCTAACCAAGCAAGACAACAGCCATACCATTGCTGAACTTATCCGTTCCCAGTTAAATAAATTCAGCCCAGCAGAAATTAAAATTGTTAACCACCTGCTGGCCAACTACCCAATGTCTGGCATGGTTTCTATCACTGAACTCTCGGAAAACTGCGGCGTATCAACACCCACCGTGATGCGCACACTTAAAAAAATTGGCTATTCGAGCTTCACTACATTTCAAAAAGAATTAAAAGAAGAGCTGCAACAAACGCTGTCTGACCCTATTACCAAGCATGATAAATGGGCAGCAGATGCACCAGAAAGTCATGTACTTAACCGAGTTGCAGACACCGTCACGACTAATTTGCGACACAGCCTAAATCAAGTGAGCTATGAGCAGTTTGATGCAATTATTGATTTACTAGCAGAACAAGATAAAGCATTACATATTGTAGGAGGCCGAATCACTAGCGCCTTTGCCCGCTATATGAATACGCATTTAGAAGTCATACGTGAAAATGTTTACATCTTCCCAGAAGCGGTTGCTCTGTGGCCTCACCATCTACTAAAAATCAAACCAAACGACGTTCTTATCGTCTTTGATGTGCGCCGCTATGAACAAGACTTGATTACCATTAGCCGACTAGCTAATGCGCGGGGCGCCAAGATCATTCTCTTTACTGATCAATGGCTATCCCCTATTGCTAGCGAAGCAATCCACACACTACCCATCCGTATTGAGGGTAAATCTGGTTGGGATTCAGGTGTCGTTACTTTGTTTTTTGCTGAAGCTATTGTGGTTGCACTTGAAGAAAAACTCTGGACACAAACATCCGAACGCATGCGAGAGCTAGAAGATATGTTCGACTTAACAGAACGCTTTAAAAAACGCATAGAGTAATGAGAAAAACGGGATTAACTACCACTCAATACGAATTGGAGTACCTACGCTGACTAGTTCCATAAACTCATCAATTTCAGAATTAGTTAGCGCTATACACCCATTCGTCCAATTAAATTGCTGAGTTATAGAGGAAAACCAGCCAAGCCAATTCCGCTGTCCATGCACCATGATAAAGCCTCCCGCTGAAAACCCTTTTTCTGTCGCTCTATTTTTATCCGCTTGGTTCGGGTAGCTAATATGCATAGCACGATAGAACGATGAGTCTTCTTTTTTATAATCTAATGTATAAACACCTTTCGGTGTTTTCTGGTCGCCTTCCTGTTGTTTATGACCTTCAGGATTTGCACCAAAAGCTACTGGGTACTCCCTAATAACTTTACCATTTGATATCAGGAACATCTTTTGTGAAGATTTATTGACCTTGACTAAATCGACTTCTGCCATTGCACAAGTGGTCATAAACAACGCTAGTAAGATTAGGTATTTCAAGGCATATATCCTTACAGCGATTCTGTGATTATTGTTCGTGTTCAGTTAACCGGGCTAATTCTTAACCGTCCCAACAGACTCTCTTTTCTTCAGCATGGCCATCAAACCCGCCAGAGTAATAAGCACGATACCAACCCACGTATTCCAGCCAAGGCTCTCTTGCCAAATCCACCAGCCGAAGAGTGCGGCAAAAGCGACAGAGCCATAGGTGAACGGCCCTAACTGCCCAGCAGGTGCGTAACTGTACCCTTTACTTAATAATAGTTGTGCGACAGTCGATGTAGAAGCGAGAAGCATTAACCAACTAAGTTGTATGACTGTTGGCATTTGCCATACAAGTAATGCCGGCAGTGCAGATAAAGTTGCACTGAAAAAAGCAAAATAGAAAACAATACGCTGCGGGCTTTCGGTGCCAACCATCCGGCGAATCGTCACTTTAGCTAACGCGCCAAGCATAGCCCCGATAACCGCTATGATAACCGCAAAATTCAAGCTTCCTTCATGTGGATTAAGAACGACATAGACCCCAACAAAGCCAACCAGAATCGCAAGCTTTGCACGCCCACTGATATTTTCGCCTAACCAGTAAAGTGCTATCAATGGCATAAAAAACGGAGCTGTCTGTTTAAGTAACGCCGCTTGCGCTAAGGGCAAATGTCCCCATGAATAATACAAACAGCTCATCGCGGTTACACCAACAGCTGCTCGCATAAAATGAAAGCGTAGCAAGTTTGTGCGAATCGCTTTTCTACCGTTTTTAAGTAACCAAGGCATCAATAACAATAAGCCAAAAAGATTACGTATGAATACGATTATTTCGGTTGGTAGTTCGTCACTAATTTGCTTTATAACCATTCCTGAAGAAACCAAAAAAAGTTCAGACAGTAGAATCAGTAAAGCACCTTTATAGATGGCATTATCAGTAAAATTGTTAGTCATAACGAGAAGAGCACCCATGCGGGTGCTCTATTGGCCTTTCCTTAAGTCATTTGATTACAGCGAGATCACTTCAAACTGATCATCCAGTCCTTTGGCTTTCTCTACGCTGGTTACTGCAGCAATACTTGCCAATTCAGGCTTAAGGTACTTTTCTGCCACTCGCTTAAGATCATCAATCTTTACATTCAGAATGCGTTGACGAAAGGCGCGGCGATGCTCTGGTGTACGCCCAAACAATGTGCTGTGATACGCACCTTTGGCTTCTCCCGCTGGAGACCCCGGTTTATCAATGGAGCTCACTACACCAAGAATAGCTTCCTCAAGTTTGGCTTCATCGTGATCATTCTCTAGCAACCAGCTTACAGAGCCGTCAAAGTCATCTAGTGTTTCTGTTAAGCGCGGATCGCGGTAAGAGAAGAAACGAAATACCGCTTCGCCGCTATCTTGCCCTGCTCCTGAGCCATATGCACCACCCTGCTCACGCACGGCGCGATGCAAGAAACCATTTCGCAAGAAGTCACCCAAAATGGTTAGCGGTGCTGAATCTTCATGATCAACAGGTACCGTGGGGTAGGCTTTTGCACAAAAGCTCACCTGAGTACTGGTCGTCCACAGTTGCTTAACAGTCTTGCGGGTTGCTTTAAGCGTTAAGCTAGAAGTAGCCGTTCCTTTAGATGTAGCCCATTGCTGGCTCATTGAAGCAGTGAGGGACTCTTTCTGCTCTGGCTCACCTATTAATAAGAAGCGACGTGGCGCTTGTTTAATTTTCTCATGGATAGCAATCAATTTAGCAGACAGTTCTTGCAGCGCTGCAGGATCATCTAACTGCTTATCCAGCTCTTTAACAAAGCGGATGCTTTCTAGTCCACGAGATTTTTGATCAACTTGCGCCGCTGGGCTTAGCTGCGCAGCCGCTGCCATAATAGCAAGACTGTGTCCTTGCCCAGTGATGCTTTGCTCTTTACGGCTACGCTGTTGAGCGACTATCTCGCGCAAGCGTGTTGTCTCATCAAAGCGCGCCTCATTCAGCGTCTCATGCAGCAATTTTGTAAGCGCATCCTGATTATGCAGTAGCGCTTTACCCGATACGACAAAGTAACCATGAACGTTTTGCTCATCATTCGTCGCACCGCGCATAGTAGTATAGGCACTTACACCGCCAGAAACCTGCACGTGATATTGCTGGTTCTCTTGATAGGTTCTATCAGCACAACCAAGCTCTGTCATGCCGTAGTTAAACAACGGCATAATTTGCAATTCATCATCGCTCAGTTCAGGTAGATCAATGATGACCTGCTGATAAACCAGACCGTTTGTACCTTGGCCATACCAGTCAAGTGTTTGTCCGGCCAACGCTTGCTGCTCACTCATAGGAACATGCATTTGAGCCGGTACATCCTGTAAAGTCACTTTAGGTAAGATTGATTCATCATCTTGTTGCATCTGACGTGCTTCAAGTGCAGCGGCCTGATCAATAACAAACTGTGTTTGCTCTTCAGACATTCCTGCTTTAATCACTTCGAGTTTTGCTTTTTCGTCTTGGCCTTTACGCTCTGTCATTTTGTTATCAGGGCGCATTGTCAAACAAACTCGGTGGGTATTCTCTAACAATAGTTCACGAATCATTGAAGGAATAAAATCAGTATCCTTAATCAACTCGCGTAACTCATCTAACACGGGGTCGAGATTCAAGAGTGCAATAGGGTCACCACGATGAATAGCGGACGACACCGACGCCATGATTAAGCTCAAGCCATAAGGGTAACCATCGCCACTTATTTCACGTTGGCCCAATTCCAATTGGTGCAAGTGTGCTTCAACCATTGACTGAGGCACACCGTCTTCAGCAACACGCTGTAAAGTTTCTATTACCAACTTTTCAAACGCATCAGCATTACCGGGTTCGCTACCTTCTAGTCCGCACATAAAAGACATCTGGCGGTTTGAATCTTCCAAGCCACATAACGGCGATGGCGCACTCCCTAACTCTGATGACTCTAATGCATAACGCAAAGGTGACGCACTGTTATCGAGCAATACACGTGACAGTAGGTGAGCCTTCAGCTGTTCTTTAAGGTCAATCGAGTGCCCAAGTAACCATGACATAACATGATGCGTCTTACCGGAAGTATCATCTTCATCAAGTGCATAAGCTTCTTCAACTTTAACCGGCGAGAAAACTCTCTTTTCATCAGTCACTTCAATATTGATATCAAGCTTCTCAAAATTACTAAGCGCCTGCTCTTCGAAGCGTGCTTGTAATTCTTTAGCAGGGATATTACCAAATGTCATAAATACAGCATTACTAGGATGATAATGCGTACGATAAAAAGCCAGTAGCTCATCATAGGACAAGTCAGTAATGCTATCTGGATCACCACCACTGTTGTAATGGTATGTCACCGTTGGAAATAAGTGCTTTGTCGCTGTTTGCCACAGTGTCGATACTGGCGAACTCATAGCACCTTTCATTTCATTAAGAACAACACCTTTATAAACTAAAGGTGACTCTGGATTATTCGCTTCTTCAAACTCGACACGGTGGCCTTCTTGTGCGAAATCCAATGGATCTAGGCGTGAATAAAATGTTGCGTCCAAATAGACATCAAGCAAGTTAAAGAAGTCTTTACGGTTTTGGCTAGCAAATGGGTAGGCCGTCCAATCAGAACTGGTGAAGGCATTCATGAAAGTGTTTAATGAGCGTCGCGTCATCATAAAAAACGGATCTCGAACCGGGTAATGCTCACTTCCACATAACGCCGTGTGCTCAAGAATATGCGCTACACCTTTTGAGTCCATAGGCACTGTTCTGAAGGCAACCAAAAAAACATTTTCATCTTGATCTGCCGCAATGTGAAAATGCATCGCACCCGTGATCTTATGTCTGTATTCCTCTACATGGACATTAAGCGACTCTATTTTTTCTGAGCGGATAAATTCAAAGCTGGTATGAGCATTTGCAGCAGGCATAGAAGTTCATTTTCCTTATTTTCATGAATCTGTAACAGGCACTAAGCACACTATTGTGCCATGCATTAGGGAATTGTAACGGCAAAAGTAAACTTTGCGTATTAGATTTAGCTAAAGCTTACCGACTATTACCTATTTTCTTAAATATTTAGATGAACATATGTTGCTTAAAATGCACACCAGTTTCTTTTAATGAACACATGACACGTTAATAAACTTTTAAAATACAGTTAATTAGCTTTTAAATGTGTAGAGTAAAATGTTTTATTGCACTGCACAAAAATGATTGACAGATAAAAGCTGTAATACTAATATAAACCCATATGTTGCATTGCAACAATAGATAACTTGCTGCTTACCGAGGATTTTAAAATGTACGAAGATATGATGAAAGACGTTCAAAGCAAAATGAAGCCTGTAACAGATATGGCTGAAATCAATAAATCTACTGCTGAAAAGCTTATCTCTCTTCAGACTGAATACATGACTGACTTGTTCAATTCAGGTCTAGCTCAGATGAAAGCACTAAGCGAAATTAAAGAGCCTAAAGCAGCTATCGAACTTCAAGTTAAATACTTCAAAGACCTTGAAGCTAAGTTGACTAACGTTGCTGAAAAAGAAATCGCTACACTAACAACAGCTAAAGAACAGCTTACTGACCTCGTTGAGCAAGGCGTTTCAGACATGTCTGAAGTTCCTGCACTAGCTGACGTTACTAAATTCATGCAGACAGCTCAGGAAAAAATGTCTGAACTGACTGACACTCCTGTTATGGCTGAAATGACTAAGTTCATGCAAACAGCTCAGGGACAAATGGAAGAAGCGGCTAAAGCTTTCACTCCAGAAGCTGCTGCAGCACCTGCTGCTAAAGCACCTGCAAAAGCTACTCGTAAAGCTGCTTCTACATCTTAATTAAACAGTGTTAGGAGGGTGACTTGCTCTCCTAAGCAATGTTAGAAAAAGCCGCTTTTTGGAGCGGCTTTTTTACGTTCAAAATTTAAGTAGTTACTTTACTATTTTGCAAGAGTCGGGAGATTTCCTTCCAACCCCATAGCAAATGACATGACCTTGCGCTTCAACGGAAATGCTTTTCCTGCAACACCCAAACCTACGTTTCTTAATAGTTTCAATGGCAACACATCATTACTAAACATGCGATAAAATAAATCCATTGCCTGCATCATCACAAGATTATGTTTACGCCGCTGCTTCTCATACTGAGTCAACACCGCCATTGTTGAGATATCATCTCCATTTGCCACTGCATTAATAAGCACTTCAGCTAAAGCCGCTGCATCCAACAAACCAATATTGACACCCTGGCCTGCCAGCGGATGAATCATATGAGCAGCATCACCTACCAGCGCAACACCGTCCTTAACATATTGTTGTGCATGCTGGCGCCTTAGAGGAAAGCTTCCACGTGCAAGCAAACTATCGATTGAGCCTAGAGCTTCAGGAAATTCATTAACGAGTTCTGACATAAATTGATCATCAGAACAGCGCATTAGGCGCTTTACTTCTGCTGGCGTGTTATACCACACCAGTGATGCCCTTTTGCCACTCAATGGCAAAAATGCTAATGGGCCTGTCGGTGTAAACTGCTGCCACGTTATATCTTCTTGCGGATATGCTGTCACAACCGAAGCAACCAGAGCTTGCTGTTCGTAATCCCATTTATGTACACCAATACCAACGGCTTGTCGCACTCGTGACTCACCTCCATCGGCAGCTACCAACAAACGCCCTACCAACTGGCGTCCATCCTCAAGCTCTATAATGCTGGAACCCGAAGAGTAATCAATTCGCTTGGTTTTAGCAGGGGTGATTAGATCAACATTATCCAACGCTTTCATTTGGTCTATGAGCGCTAGTTGTATTATACGGTTTTCAACAATATGGCCTAAATGATCATACTGAAGATTAAGCGAGTCAAACAACGTAGCTGCATGCTCTTCACTCGCTTCCCATACTTTCATTCGACGATAAGGGCACTCCCGCCTATCGAGAACACCTTGCCAAGCATTAATAGATTTAAGAATGTTCTCTGAGGCAATACTAAGCGCAGACACGCGTAGGTCATGTTCTTGCGTAGAATTAAACGGGGCTGGAAGCTGTGTTTCAATGACAGCCACTTTCAATGAGGTATGACCTAAAGCACAGGCTAATGTGCCACCCACCATACCGCCGCCAACAATAACGACATCATAACTAGATTGCATCTCGACTCTCTTTAAAATTTTTCGTCATTATAACTGATTCCCACCTTCATCATATCTACAGTAACTATCTATAAATAGTAGAAAAGCTCTCTGGTAAGTGTTGCTCCAATAAGTCGAGAAAGCGGCCGTTATTAAGTATGAGATAAATACCGGATGGGAGGAAAAAAATACTTTAGCAATTGATAGCATTGTCACTGGATAACGTTAAGCATGGTATGAGCAGCCCTCAATTAACACTTGGCCCTCATGCTCTCGAAAGCCATAAATAAGTAGACCTTGCTCCTTCCTTTCCTCCAAATCTACTTTCCATATCACTATGACGTGATCTGGATTTCTGTGTATGGCCACTAAGTCAGCTATCGTATGTTTACCATATGCGTCATAGCTTTCTTCAATTTGTCGATTAAACTCTTCTTCAGGAAAACTCTCGTCAATTAAAAAATGACAAAAGCCTTTGTAGTTTTTTTCATTCCATGAATTTTCGGTGTGTTCAGCCATTGGCCTTACTGTATCGAGAATTTCCTTATCGCTAATATCATTCCATTTCATACTCACCCCTCTAACTCTCAGTGAAGCTAACCATAAATAACAGTACCATAAAGAAATCTGCTGTAGCACAACCGGTAGGCTGTTAAGCTAATGTACTCTCCTGCCTGTATAGAATAATTTTTTACTTTACGCTTTGGAGAGTTTACATGCGCACCCTCTATTCATTTTTTTATATCACTTTCATGCTAATGATACTTCAGGGATGCGCGACATTAAAACCGCTCGATTTTGAAGACCCAAGTGTTACCGTGAATTCGGTGAAAGTCATACCCAGTGATGGTATAGCGCCAAAATTTGAGATCAGCCTTCATATAGTTAATCCAAACAGTATCGCTCTACCTCTTCGCGGCATGGCCTATACCGTTAATATAGAAGGGCGGCAGATATTGAATGGTGTTTCAAATAAAATGCCTCAAATCGCAGCTTACGGTGACGGTAACATCACCGTAAGCGCCACCGCAAATTTACTTAATAGCGTGCGGCTTCTTGCATCATTAATACAAAAAAACCAAGGCCAGGTGGCGTATGAAATGAACGCCAAACTGGACCTAGGTACATTTACACCGGATATTCATGTAAAAGAAGTAGGGGAAATTTCGCTAAATCCTAATGACCAGTGAATAACTTAAAAGCTAACAATCAAGAGCTGCAGCGCTACTTAAAACTATCCTTAACCAAACTGGTAACAAGCCATACCAATATTGCCATACATATAGCCATCGTAGATGAGCCCTCCTTCTTGCCCTCCTCCTGCGGCTAATGCAACAAACAGCGGGGCTAAATGCTCAACACTGGGGTGTGCATGTGCAAATTCACTGGGGTAATTAGCACTATCTAATAACAGTTTGATGTCTCCAGTGGCCACAACACGGTTCAACCAATGAGAGAACGATAGCGCCCATGCATCTGTGCGGTTTGAACGGTTAACAGCAGATAAATTATGTACGCTGCCACCAGAGCCAATGATTAAAATGTTTTTTTGGCGCAACTCTTGTAAGGCAACACCTAGCACAGCACACGCTTCAAGCGTATTGGGTAGTGACGCTGCAACTACCGGAATATCTGCTTTGGGGTAAATAGCTTTTAAAGGGATCCAAGCACCATGGTCTAACCCTCGTGAGGTATTTTCCTTACAGCTAATACCTTTGCTATTTAACAGCTTGAGTATCTGTTGAGCTAACGCTTTGTCACCTTTCGCTGGGTATTTAATATCATAGAGTTCACCTAAGAACCCAGAAAAGTCATAGATAGTGTCATACTCATCGATAACACTCACCTCAACAGGTTCTGCAATCCAGTGGGCTGACACAATAACTATGGCTGCTGGAGTGACCCGCACCTTGCCTAAATGAGCAAACAATTCCAATACAGGGTCATTACTCAACAACACATCAGGAGCACCGTGACTTAAAAATAGAGAAGGTTGCTTCATTGCCATTCCTTAAATAAGGTATCTCAAACAGTATTGCCTAACCCTAAAGGAGCAATACCCGTTGGGTTGAACGCTTCAAGTGAGCAAAAACCAGCTTTTATATGAACAAGATTCACCGCCTCTACTATCTACGGCAAGCTTTGAATCTTTTCCATATAGGCGCAAGTGTTAGGGTAATCTTTATAAAGACGCTCATTGACTGTCTTTTTTCTGAATAGGCTGAAAATCTTCTGCCCACTGCCCATCGATTAGCATTTCATAACACCTCATGAAAAGAGTGCCACTATTGACACTTTACGCCCATAAATAGGATTGGTTCATTATCAACTAATCGTTATTTAACAAACAATACTATAAAATATTGAATCATTATCAACATTACAGAGACAATATGGACAAGCTTAATTGTATGCGGGCTTTTGTTTACGTGATCGAAGCCGAAAGTTTCACCCAAGCAGCCATCAAAATGCAGATATCTAAAGCACTCATCAGCAAATACGTAGGCGCATTAGAAACATCTTTAGGAATACGACTACTCAACCGAACAACCCGCAGAATGAGCGTTACTGACAGCGGAAAAGCATACTATGAGCGTTGCTTAAATGTACTGCAGGAAATTGATGAGATAGAAGCGGCTCTACGCTCAGAGCATAACCAACCCGAAGGAATACTGCGTATTAATGCGCCGATATCATTTTCTGAGTTAACGTTAATGCCAATTATCACTGAGTTTGCTCAAAGCTATCCTGATGTCACTATTAAACTTGATCTAGCAGATCGGTTTATCGACCTCGTCGAGGAAGGTGTTGACTTAGCTATTCGTGTTGGAGACCTGCCTGATTCATCACTTGTAGTCAGAAAACTAACAGAGATACGAATGATCCTTTGCGCAAGCCCTGCTTATTTAGCCAAAACGAATATTCCCGTTAGCTTAGAATCGCTACCCCTGCATCGATGTATTTGCGACAGTAACTACAAACATAATAACCGCTGGGTCTTAGGTCGGGGACAGCAATCAGTATCCGTCCCTATTAGCAGTCAAATCAATATCAACAGCGCACGCGCAGTACGTCAGCTTGTACTCAATGGGCAAGGGATAAGCTTGTTACCCTCATTTGCAGTACAGAAGGATCTTGAAGAGGGACGATTAATCCAGTTGTTAGAAAAACACGAGCCAGAAAGCACTGGTTTATACGCTTTATACCCACACCGCAAGCATCTTTCAGCAAAAGTAAGACTGTTTATTGATGCATTGATAAACGCGTTTGGTGGAACGGGATATTAATAAATCTAGGCTGCGCTAAACCTTTTCTTATCTAACGTCCAATGAACAATAAATAAGAGTGGCCGATTAACGCAGAAGAGATTCTACTCAGTGTTCAATAGGCAGCTGTATATGAACCGTTGACCCAACATTCAGGTCAGACGTTATCGCCATATGCCCTTGATGTTGTTCAGTTACGATGTAATAAGAAAACGATAATCGCTGTCCCGCATCAAAGTCTGCTTCAGGCGCTTTATTGCTAAAGAAAGGTTCAAATAAATACATTTGCTCTTCACTGCTCAAGCCTACGCCATTGTGTTGGACCTTAATCCATAAACTGTCATAACATTCTGCCAGAATAATTTTGATCGTAGGCTCATACACTATACCGGACTGGCTTGCTTCCATTTTTACTTCAAGCGCATTACACGCATGACGGAAAAGACCTAAAAAGACTTGTTGAAGCTCAGTAACATAACAAGGTGTTAACGGTAAGTTTTTTTCAAAGTTGCGCTCTAATGTCACCTTACTAAAGGGCAAGTTATCCGATACAGAAATAACATCATTTGCCAGACTAATAGCGTTCTCCATTACATCAACAATATTTACTAATTGTTTCTTTTCATGACGACTACGAGCAAATGACAACAAATTACTGATAATAGTGGAAACTTGCTCACCTTTATCTGACATGTCGTGAAGAATAGTGTTTAACTGCCTAGCTTGTTTATCTTCTGCATCGGTTTGAGTGTTAGCTTTATCCGCGAGTGTATGCTGAAAGCTTTTAAGGTCCATCAAAATAGCCTGTAGCGGCACGTTAATATCGTGCGCCATGGTAGAGGCAAGCTCTCCCATAAAGGACATCTTATCATTGTGAATCAGCATGTTTTCTGCGGATGTTTGCTTACTAACATCATCTACCAATATCACAACACCTGTGTCTGCCTGGCCTTGTAAAGGGTAAATCGTAATGTCGTAATGCGCGACACTTCTTAAACTTTGCTTTAAATGAATAGGCGTATTTTTTTCTATAACCTGCTGTATTTGTTCTGGTGCTATCGATACGGTGGGATAGGCCTCCCACAGGGTTTTACCTAACGCTTTTTCAGCAGGAATTCCTGATACATCTTCTACTTGCTTATTCCATTGTGTCACACGGCCCTCTTTATCTAGCCCTACTAACATCAAAGGCATGGACGCTAAGATATCCTTGATATAAGACTCTGAGGAACGTAACAGGTCACTAGTTACAACATGCCCAGACACTTCATCTTCTAATAGTTGGTTGCTTTGTTGTAAGCGCTTGTTGGACTCATCAAGCGTAGCGGTTCGATCTTTCACACGCTGTTCAAGTTCTTTGCGAATTTCAGTTAGCTCAATATTTGCCTTATTAGCTCTGCGGCGTGCAAAGAATAAACTAACAGCAACGATAGACAGCAAAATAATCAGTGTCCCGCTGCTCCAGTTCGCCAAGATTTGCCAATTGGTTTTACCATGTTCATCTTTAAAGATGCCGGTAATACCAGCTTGAACCCAAGAAGACTGCATAAAAAACAACGTTAAAACCAAAAATCTTTTCATAGAAATCCAAATATAATCAAATATTTACAAAATACTCTTGAGAGCCCGTATATCATTAAAAGCCTAGCCTCATTCGCAAAGACTACTCGTATCATTCCTTAGAAACAACTAGACAAAAAAGTTTCATAAAGAAACCCAAATAAGTTAGCAGCGACTCGTGAAACAATCTCTGAACAGCGCTAGAAATACCAACCTCATTAGCTACAAACCACTCATTTGATTAATTTTCAGCAAAAAGAAGCAAAATAGTCGCTATTAATTGCGCTCTGACTTGTCCCTAACGCCACATATCCATAGAATAATGCGATTTTCAAGTGAACTTTGTAAAGGTCGATACTGCCATGCGCGCAAGCCAATTTCTTATCGCAACGCTAAAAGAAACTCCTTCTGATGCTGAAGTCATCAGCCATCAGCTGATGTTACGCGCAGGTATGATCAGAAGAGAAGCATCAGGCCTCTATTCGTGGTTGCCAATGGGTCTGCGTACGCTGCGCAAAGTTGAACGCATTGTCAGAGAAGAGATGGATAATGCCGGCGCCATGGAAGTGCTCATGCCAGCTATCCAACCGTCAGAACTCTGGGAGGAGTCCGGACGTTGGGAGCAATATGGCCCAGAATTATTACGTTTAAACGATCGCCACGGTCGTGCGTTCTGCGTAGGCCCTACCCATGAAGAAGTTATCACCGATATAGTGCGTAACGAAATCAGAAGCTATAAACAATTACCTGCTAATTTTTATCAGATTCAAACCAAATTCCGTGATGAGATTCGCCCTCGCTTTGGTGTAATGCGTTCGCGCGAGTTCATCATGAAAGATGCATACTCTTTCCATTCTTCACGTGAGTCTTTAGAAGCCACCTATGACGTGATGTATCAAGCTTATATCAATATCTTTACACGCTTAGGCCTTGATTTTCGCCCAGTGATTGCAGATAACGGCTCTATTGGTGGCAATGGTTCGCATGAGTTCCATGTACTTGCTTCGTCTGGCGAAGATGATATTGCCTTCTCTGATGGCAGTGATTACGCCGCTAACGTTGAAATGGCAGAAGCACTTGCACTAGGTGAAAGAGCCGCCCCAACAGCTGAGATGGCACTCTTTGATACCCCTAATGCAAAAACCATCAATGAGCTCGTTGAACAATTTAACCTGCCTATTGAGAAAACAGTTAAAACATTAGTCGTTGCTGCAGCAGAAGAATGCGAAGCCGATTTCGTAGCTCTATTGGTACGCGGTGACCATGACTTAAATGAAATAAAAGCAGAGAAACAACCCGATGTAGCGGCACCACTTTGCTTTGCTACAGAAGAAGAAATTCTCAAAGTAATGGGCGCAGGCCCTGGTTCACTAGGGCCACTTAATCTAACTATTCCATGCATCATTGATCGTAGTGTTGCCAACATGGCTGATTTTGCTGCCGGTGCCAACATCGAAGATAAGCACTACGCTAATATCAATTGGGAACGCGACCTACCTACGCCAACTATTGCAGACCTACGCAATGTTAAAGAAGGCGATCCTAGCCCTTGCGGCCAAGGAACACTGCAAATTAAACGCGGTATTGAAGTAGGACATATTTTCCAGCTAGGCACGAAGTACTCTGAAGCGATGAGCGCCACTGTTCTTAATGAAAATGGTAAAGCAACCGTATTAGAAATGGGCTGTTACGGTGTGGGAATAACACGTGTAGTTGCTGCGGCAATTGAACAAAATTATGATGACAATGGCATTATATGGCCAGCAAGCCTTGCTCCATTCCAAATTGCTTTAGTTCCATTGAACTACGACAAATCGGAGAAAGTTCGCACCGTAGCAGATGAAATTTACACGTCACTTAAAGCAGCAGGCATTGAAGTATTGTTAGACGACCGTAAAGAGCGCCCTGGTGTGAAATTTGCCGATATGGAACTAATGGGCTTACCTCACCGACTAGTCATCTCTGATCGCGGTATTGAAGCCGGTGCTTACGAATACAAAGGCCGTCGTGACAACGAAAAGCAAGATGCCTCAGCAGAAGGCATTATTGAGTTCTTAACGCAAAAAATCATAGACTAATACCTAGAGAAAAATCAAAAAAGGCTGCCTCTTAATGTGAGCAGCCTTTTTTATGCCTATGGTTTTTTATATCGCTAGCCTTCGCTTTCTTCATTTTGCATAACAAAACCGTTTAAGCCTTCATCATAGGGCAACGACTCAGATGTAACCTGCGCTACGCTAGCAAGTGCAGGGCCTATTTGTAGCCATGCTTCAACTTGACGAACCGCATTACTTTCTCCGCAGAGCATCACTTCGACACGCCCATCAGAAAGATTCTTCACCCAGCCCGATAGGCCATGGGACAACGCCTGATCCATTGTAGATTTACGAAACCAGACACCTTGAACCTTTCCAGTAACAAAAGCATTAACACATATTTTCGTCACTTCTCACCTCTCTTACATTCCTGACCATAGCGCTACCGATTAACGACTGACAAAACCTCTTTTGTAGCATTGCTCGCTTCAGATTTGCTATTTGAAAATAATCGATCCAGTGTAATATTAAGATCACGTTCCTGCATTTTTTTAACATCATTCAAGCAACTGTCTAAATTATTCTCCCACGTCGCTTCACCACCACTAGCCTCCAATGGATCGGGTATCGGCCAAGGCAAAAGACGGCATAATTCATTCAGGGTTATTGTGCTTAGCCCGCGTGACAGCAAATACTCACCTTGATCGGTACGTCTAATAAGATTTTGCGACATCAGCATCTGAACATATTCATCCCAACTGGATTGATCTAAGCCATTCACTTGCTGCAATAACTGATCATCACTCAACGCTTGCCCTACTTGCTGCCCTTCCCATAAGCGATGCAATACCCCTACAACCGTATGCAAATGAGATTTTTCGCGAACTCTATCTCTGGATTGATAAACCGTTAATGCACGCGTCAGCTCACACCCCATCAAAATGATAAACCAAGAAATAAAGATCCAAACCAAAAATAAAGGAATCGCGGCGAAAGCCCCGTATATCAATTCATATGATGGGAACTGTGTTGCATAGAAAGCAAAACCACGCTTAGCGCTTTCAAACAGTATCGCCACTACAACCGCGCCGATAAAAGCATTTTTAAGGGGAACTTTGCAGTTAGGTACAGCAGCATAAAGCAACGTAAAGGCAGCAGCAGACATAACAATCGGCAACATAGTAAGCAATCTAGACTTACCAACAAGGTCAGTAGCATCTGATATCAAGGGTAACGATGCGATATAAGAGGAGACTAATATTCCCAAGCCGATAAGAATCGGACCAAGACTTAAAATAGCCCAGTACAGCAAAAAGCTAGACATACCTTTTCGTTGATCTGACACTCGCCAAATGCGGTTAAATGCTACTTCAATATTGCGCATCATCATGATAGATGTCACAACAAGAAAACCAACACCAACGGCTGTAAGCTTTTGCGCCTGACTCGTAAAATCTTTGAGGTAGTTTTGAATCTCCTCACCCGTTGTCGGCACAAAATTAGAAAAAACCCACCCTTGCACCTGCTCCCCCACTCCCTGAAAAGAAGGTATCGCTGCTAGCATAGCAAAGGACACAGTCATTAAGGGCACAACAGCAAACAGTGTTGTATATGTCAGTGCGGAGGCATTAATAACACCACCGTTTCCGAGAAATTGGCGTAACAAATACCGTAGAAAACGTACTGCTGGATAATCCAGTAACCCACTCATTTAACAATTCCTTGCAATAAAACTTTTATGATGAGCCTTTGTTGCGCCTTCCTAGACGTATACAATAACGGCTTTATCACTTTAATGGCTGTTTTATAACAGTTTGCACGGGAAATCAGAATGAGCCAAGTGACAATCTATCATAATCCACGTTGTTCAAAATCACGCCAGACACTAGAACTAATTAAAGAACAAGGTATCGAACCAGATATTCGCGAATATTTAAAAGAGGCCCCTTCTGCTGAAGAGCTGAACCAAGTGCTCGTATCACTTAATATCAGCGCTCGTGAATTGCTTCGTAAAAATGAGCAAGAATACAAAGATAACGACTTGAGTAACCCCGACTTAAGCGATGCTCAAATCATCGAGGTAATGGTAGCTAACCCAAAATTAATTGAGCGCCCTATCGTACTCAAAAATGGACAAGCACGTATTGGGCGCCCGCCAGAATCTGTTTTGGAGATTTTATAAGTGGCATCACCCTATGTTTTAGTGCTCTATTACAGTACCCATGGCGCTACTCGACAGATGGCACAACACATTGCTCGTGGCATTGAAAGAGCCGGTATTGAAGCTCGTTTGCGCACCGTGCCTGGCATTTCTGCTGTAAGTGAAGCAACAGCCCCCGCCATTCCAGAAGAAGGCGCTCTCTACTGTACTGAAGATGACTTAAGCCAATGTGCAGGCTTAGCATTAGGTAGCCCTACTCGTTTTGGTAATATGGCTGCCGCATTAAAATACTTCGTAGATTCAACTAGCGGCATTTGGATGTCAGGAGGTTTAATCGGTAAACCAGCTTCTGTTTTTAGTTCCACCTCCAGTTTGCATGGCGGTCAAGAAACAACGCTTGTGAGTATGATGCTACCGTTGCTGCATCACGGCATGGTTATTAGTGGCATTCCCTATAGCGAGACTGCGCTGCTAACAACACAGTCTGGCGGAACACCCTACGGTGCAACACATTTAGCCGGACGGGATAATAAGCGAGCACTCGACCAAGATGAAATCTCTCTTTGCCAAGCGCAAGGAAAGCACCTCGCTATATTGGCAAAAAAACTTTCTATCAATATAAACACATAAGCATAGGACCTTTGATGGAAACCCTACGTAAAAAAGCACGCATTACACGCATAATCACCATCGCCAGCTATGTGGGATTAATGCTGTTATTTACCCTCTGGTATATGGTGATTCATCCGCTAGAAACGGGAAAGCCTTGGGTTATTTGGGCCGTTCATGTATTGCCATTAGCTGGCTTTATTCCTACGATTAAGTCAGGAAATCCGCGAAGTCATGCTTGGCTTTGTTTTGTACTACTGATCTATTTTATTGAAGCCGTTTTAGCAACAACAATGAGCATTGAAACGCGTACGTTTGGCATTATTTATACATTACTTGTTTCCACATTGTTTACTGCAGCAATGATGTATACCCGCTGGCAAAGCCAATACACTCGTTTATCTCGCGAATCAGCGCCGGCATCTAAATAGCATGTTTGATCCCTCGAAAATTAGACGTGACTTTCCGATACTCTCTAGCAGGATCAATGGGCAGCCATTGATCTACTTTGATAACGCAGCCACGACACAAAAGCCCCGTTGCGTTATTGATAGCATCTCTCGCTTTTATAAACTCACTAACAGTAATGTCCACCGGGGCTCACATACCCTTTCGAACCGTGCAACCAATGAGTTTGAAGCTGCGCGCTCAGAAGCCGCAAGCATAATCAATGCACCCCATTCTGAAGAGATAATCTGGACACGCGGAGCCACTGAAGCGGTTAATTTGATTGCACAATCCTATGCAGATTCAATACTACATCAAGACGATACCGTTTTAGTCTCGGTCATGGAGCACCATGCCAATATCGTTCCTTGGCAACAAATTGTTCAAAAAAAGGGGGCTAGTATTGTTGTTATCCCACTCACCCAAAGCGGCGAATTAGACCTAGTAGCGTACCAACAATTACTCACTCAGCATCGGCCTAAGATAGTTACCATCACACATGTTTCAAATGCTCTCGGTGTAATAAATCCAGTCGAAAAAATCACAAAAATGGCAAAATCAATAGGTGCGACTGTCGTTATAGATGGTGCACAAGCTATTGCGCATGAGCTGGTTGATGTACAGAGCATCGGTTGTGATTTCTATTTTTTTTCGGGGCACAAGTGCTACGGCCCAACTGGCATTGGCGTACTCTGGGGGCGTAAAGCATTACTAGAACAGATGCCTCCCTGGCAGTGCGGTGGGGAGATGATTGAACGAGTCAGTTTTTCTGGTACCACCTTTAACCGCCTTCCCTTCAAATTTGAAGCGGGCACTCCCCCTATAGCTGATGCCATCGCGCTGTCTGAAGCGTTAAAGTATATCAAAAACCTTGATCGCGAAGCGGTTGCGGCACATGAGAAAGCCCTAAGAGAACTTGCCGTTCAGCATTGCCAAAATATTGAAGGAATCTCTCTTTTAGCCATAGTCCCTAGTAATGTTGGCATTCTCTCTTTTACTGTTGAAGGGGTTCATAATCAGGATCTAGCCTCGTTATTAGATCAATCAGGTATTGCTGTGCGTAGTGGCCATCACTGCACCATGCCACTTATGGATTACTTAGGCTGCGATGGGACCGTCCGTGCTTCGTTTGCATTATATAATACCGAAGCAGAAGTAGCGCGCTTTGCTGAAGTACTGAAAAGCTGTGTATTAACACTCAAAGATAACGGTCATACACATACCGACGAAGTAAAAACCATATTACCTTACTGTGAGACACAAGAGCTCCAAACGCTCGTTGAAAAACTCAGTGCGGCACCCAACTGGCAAGCAAGGTTTGACCTACTTCTAAACACTGGGAAATTGCTACCAACACTGCCGATGAATTACAAAGTTGATGAGTATAGAGTCGCTGGCTGCGAGTCTACTGTGTGGCTGATAGCAGAACAACAGCCGGATCTTTCATGGATGTTTGCAATCGATTCAGATGCAAAACTGATGCGTGGAATTATTTACTTGATACTGTCAGCTGTTCAGCACCAAACGAGCGAGGCAATCCAAGCACTACAAACAGATAAGCTATTGCGCTCATGTGGCTTAACGAGCTTTTTGAGCCCTTCACGGACTAACGGCATCCAATCCATTATCAATCAAGTAAAGCATCTGACGACATAAACACAAGCCACCTCATTACCTCTCCTTTGTTTTCTAGCCCTTGATCTTTACCCAACAATCACAGAAGATCCTATATAATACTTCAAGCTATTAACGATAAAGAAGTTTAAAAAGAACAACTAAGCTTACCCCATACAATTTCAATAAAGCGACAGCATAATGAACCTTAATGATGTAAGCCTTTTTATTCGCATTGTTGAAACCGGAAGCTTTACCTCTGCAGCAGAAAGCCTAGGTATTCAAAAGTCCACGATCAGCCGCCGTATTGCCCAACTCGAAGACGAGTTAGGGGTTCGTTTACTACAAAGAACAACACGTAAACTAAAGCTCACTGACGATGGAGAAGAGCTGTTCGCTCGATGCCAACCGCTTATTAATGAACTAGACACAGCAAAAGACCACCTATCCGCTACTCAGAATAATCCCCGAGGCCGACTGCGTATTACAATGCCATCTGATTTAGGCGTATTTATGATGAACGAAGTTGTTGGCACGTTCATGAAGCGTTACCCTCAGATAATGCTCGAAGTTGAACTAAGTACTCGGGTAATAGATTTAATAGAAGAAGGGATTGACCTCGCCATTCGTGTCGGTGAACTAGCAGACTCAAGCCTTATTGCCAGACGCGTAGCCAGCGTATCGCGCGGACTTTATGCCTCGCCTACTTACCTAGCTAAACACGGCACCCCAAAAACACCGGATGATCTTCAAAATCATGAATGCTACGGGATATTAAAAGCAATTGAACACTGGGAATTTGATAACTGGGATGAGGCTGTTGAAGTCACTGGCCACTTAAAAGCAAACAGTATCAGCTTTATTCGGGAAATATTATTGCAGGATATGGGCATTGCAAGAATGCCACGTGTATTCTGTTGTAATAGTGTTCAGCGTGGTGATCTTGTGGAAATACTTAGCGATTACTCCCCTCCGCCTATAGAGGTCAATGCACTCTACCCTAGTCGGAGGCATTTAAACCCTAAAGTGCGCCTGTTTATTGATCATATGATGGAAATGATTGGTGACCATCCATGGGCCAATGAGCACATGGTTACACCCATTTCAAATCATAGCCTTTAATAAGCTAACTGATCGCTGACTTATAAGGCGCTACTAAGCAACCGCTGGGCTCTCCAGTACTTGTCCAAGCACACCCATCCCAGATTGCATTGATGATTCTTTATGATGAATGAGTAATGTAGGAATTGTGGCTATATCAGGATCCAGCGGCAAACATACCAAGCGTTCTTTATGCTGGCTCTGCTCAACCACAGCCTTAGGCATTAAAGTCACTCCTAACCCAAAAGCAACACAACCGAGAATACCCTCAAGTGTTCCCATTTCCATAACTTCAAATAGACTGACATGCTGACGCAACCACCGTAACGCTCTCTCACGATACGCGCAGCCTTCACGAAAAACTATCAGCGTATCTGCTCGCTTCCCTTCACGGCTTTGAACAACAACCAACTCCTCCGTTGCTACAGTGCGAGTGATAAGGTCAGGGTGCGCAAAAGGCCCGGCAATAAAAGCACAATCAAGCTCATACATAAGAACACGATGGATAAGCTCTCGGCTTGTATTTGCATTAATCTTTACATCAATGCTTGGATAAGCCTCATGTAAATTAAGCAATACTTGGGGCAAACGAATAGCCGCAAAACTTTCCATTGACCCTATGCGTATTTCCCCTCCCTGATCAAGACTCTGCTTAATAGCAAACTTAGCCTGCTTCTCCAAGTGCAGTATTTGTCTTGCGTATTCCAGCAATACCTTCCCTTCCGGTGTTAACGATAAGTTGCGCCCCTTTCTAAAAAAAAGATCGGCACCCGCCTCTGTTTCAAGGCGTTTAATACGTGTCGTCACATTAGACTGAACCGTATGCAGCACTCTTGAGGCAGCAAGCACCCCACCCTCATCAACAACAGCGCAGAAGGTTAGCAATCCAAGAAATTCCACCTCATATCTCCAAATCAGAACTGTTCCTTCTAAAAATATCATTTGTTTTGATACTAATCACTATTTAACCTTACTAGAAATAATTCAGCGATGATTATATGAAGACGCAAGCACAGCAGAATGAGAAGTATTTTGTATTAGCCGCCGGGGTTATTAGCCTTGTACTCTTGCTTGGTATAGCACGATTTGCTTATACACCGTTGATTCCTATTATGCTCAAAAAAACTATTCTGTCTGACCTTAGCGCTGGTTGGCTGGCCGCTATTAATTATGCAGGCTATATGTGCGGAGCCTTAATTGCTTCGTCCGTTAATAGTTTAATGCTGAAAGACACGCTCTATCGAGCAGGCTTAATTATCGCCATCATTACTACAGCAGGTATGGCTTTAGCTGAAGACACGCTGGTTTGGGCAATCATGAGATTTTTTGCCGGTTTGAGTAGTGCAGCCGGATTATTAATTGCTTCTGGTTTAGTACTTAACTGGCTTATGCGAAATAATTTTCGGAGGGAACTCGGTATTCATTTTATGGGCGTTGGGCTTGGTATTGTATTCACAGCTATCGCTGTTGAAATAATGATTGATCACTACAACTGGAAAGACCAGTGGATTCTATTAGGCATAACATCAATTTTTCTGGCTATCCCTGCATGGCGATGGCTTCCTCGCCCTCACGATGGCACTGTTACAACCGATGGCGAGGCGCTCCAAGATAACCCGCCAACCCGTCGTTTTATAGGGTTAATGATGTCATCATATTTTTGTGCAGGCTTTGGATATGTCATCAATGCTACTTTTACCGTAGCTATGATCGAGCGCCTACCTGACCTTCAAGGTATGGGTGAGCAGATATGGCTGGTTATAGGGCTAACAGCAATCCCCTCTGTATTAGTGTGGGAGAAAATAGCACGCAAAACAGGAACTTTATATGCTTTGCTTCTGTGCTACATCATTCATATTATTGGTATTTTAGTACCTGTTTTTTATACTACGCTCGCTGCTGCCATGATAAGCGCTATTCTATATGGTTGCACCTTCATAGGGATTGTTAGTCTTGTTCTTACAATGGCCGGTCGATTTTATCCCACTAAACCTGCAAAGCTAATGGGTAAACTAACCCTTTCGTACGGCATCGCACAAATTTTGGCTCCTGCTGCGGCTGGCGTTATGGCCGAACAAACCGGCCACTATACAGGCAGCTTAATAATGGCAGCAGTAATGATGATAATCGGAACATTTATCCTCGCACTACTTATTGTCACTGAAAATAAAAATGTAAGAGTGCTAGATCCTGCTTAATGCCATTAGTTACGCTATTCAGAATATAAAAGGCTATACTTACTTGCTCTATATCTGATTTTCTTAAGCAGTATGGCCAACAGGATTTTATGGATACCAATACGTTATCAGCCTTTATTGCTGTCGCTGAGAACCATTCTTTTTCATTAGCAGCTCAGCAACTATTTTTAACACAATCAGCTGTAAGCAAGCGCATAGCACTACTTGAAGATCAACTCAGCCAAAAGCTCTTTGATAGAATTGGAAGGACAGTAACATTAACGGAGGCTGGCCGTGAGCTACTTCCCAAAGCAAAAACTATTGTAAACGCTATTAAAGATGCCAGTCGTGCTATGGGGAACCTTTCTGGCATTGTAAAAGGCCCTTTATCACTCGCCGCCAGCCACCACATTAGCTTACATCGCCTTCCGCCCATCTTGCGTCGTTTTACTAAAGCATATCCAGAAGTTCAACTAAACTTACGCTTTGACGAATCCGAAATCGCCTACAATGGCGTGTTACATGGGGACCTTGAATTAGCGCTAATCACATTAGCCCCAAAGCCTGATCCCGCAATACACTCAAAATCTATCTGGGTAGATCAACTAAAATATGTCGTTGCACGCGATCACCCTCTCGCTAGAAAAAAAACAGTAACCTTGGAAGAACTAACCCATTACTCAGCGATTCTTCCCGGCGCTACAACATTTACGCAGCAGATTGTAGTAGAGCAATTTCAAAAAAAATCTCTTAACTTGAATGTAGCAATATCTACCAATTATCTTGATACAATCCGTATGATGGTAAGTATTGGGCTAGGTTGGAGCTTATTACCAGAAACGATGATTGATGAATCCCTAACTGTACTTGAAACAGGTTCAGAACCTATTAAGCGCCACTTAGGCTATATACATCATAGAGATAGAACACTTTCTAATGCAGCCAGTAAACTCGTGGATATGCTATCTTAATCCTAATGGCTATTCATAAAAAAAATTAGCTCCATTACACTCCCTATTTATTATGTATGATTTGAGGTAGACGCGTGCCTAGTGAGAAAAACGACCCCATGCAGGCACTACTCCAACAGCAGCAAGCTCTATTCAAAGAATGGATTAAAGAGCATGCAACACACGACGAGCCCGAAAAGACTCCGCCTCATTATGAATCACGAGATATGGCGCGTGTTTCAGCTATTCTTGCGACACAGACCACTGAATTTTTGCAGTTTGGGAAAACAGTACTAGAACAACACAACAATAAATCACTGAAGAACATCATAGAATCTCCTTTGACTCATTTCCGTGATTTTGTTCAACAGCAAACGGGAGAAGCGCTACTCAAACAATGGGAGCTTCCCGAAAACGTTGCAGCATTATTTAAAACACATAGTTTTCATGATGACATTCTGTTTGAAAATCCCTATTTAAGCGGCTTAAAAAGCTTACTTAATACACCCTCCATTGGGACAAGCCATGAGTTCCAAAAAAACACGCGCGATGGTATTAAACACTTACTCGAATACCAAGATGCTCTAACCGAATATATTGAGCAATATAGTCAGATAAACATTCAGGCTAGCGAAAAGATGATGCTAGCGTTAGCCGAAGGTGAGGATATTGTTGAAACACTCGGAGCACTCCATAATCTCTGGGTTAACTGCTATGAGACAGCTTATTCTGAGTGTCTTTATACTCAACAGTACCAAAAAAGCCATGGTAGAGTCTCAAATGCACTTATGTGCCTGCGCAAGTATGCTCAGGACATGCGCGATATTCAATTTGAGGCCATAGGACTAGCAACACGCAAAGGCTTAGATACAGCGCTACAACGCCAACATGCTCTGCGCAAAGAGATCCGTAGAATAAATAGATCTCTTGAAGATGTGAAAGAAGCTCAGAGCCAAACATTAATCTCTGAGTTAAAAAATACTGTTCAGCAGCTATCCTTAGACGTTCTCTCTCTTAAACAGGAATTATCTGAGCTAAAGTCGCCAGCATCAATTAAAAACGGAGCTAGCACCGATGAAAAACCTTAAGCTCGATCCCAACAAGATCCAACACGAGCTCATAGACTTAGAGAAAAAACTTCAAGATAGTTATAAAACCTTACAAAAAATTCCTGAGATTGATGTTGCGCAATCTAAAGGAAAAGAAATATTTTCTCAGGATAAGCTTAAGCTTTTATACTTTCCAGGAAATAACAAAGCAATAAAGCGCTGCACAACGCCCTTATTAATCACATACGCTCTTGTTAACCGCTGGTATATGATTGATTTACAACCCGATAAATCATTATTAAAAGCACTTAATGAACTCGGCCTAGATATTTACATTATTGATTGGGGCTACCCCGGCCCAGAAGACCGATTTACCGATCTCGACGATTATATAAATGAGTATATTAATAACTGTGTAAACCAAGTTTGTAAGCATGCACAAGTAAAGAAAACCAATATTCTCGGTATATGTCAGGGCGGTACTTTAAGCCTTTGCTATGCAGCCATTCATGGTGAAAAAATCAAAAACCTCATCACCATGGTTACTCCCGTAGACTTTCAAACAAAAACAAACCTGCTGAGTTTATTAGCACGATCAGTTGATGTGGACTTAGCCGTATCTACCTATGGCAATATCCCCGGTGAAATGCTCAATGATTCTTATAATTCACTAATGCCTATGCGCTTGGGTATTCAAAAAAATCTAGGCATGCCTAATCAACTCGACACAACAGATAGTGCCTTGAATTTTTTACGTATGGAGAAGTGGATTTATGATAGCCCAGATCAAGCAGGCGAAGCTTTCAGAGAATTTATTAAATGGTTCTTTCAAGAGAATCGCTTAATTAAAAATCAGCTCAGTATCGGCGAATACTCAGTTAGGTTAGCCAACATCACACAACCTGTACTAAACATATATGGGACATATGACCATTTAGTTCCGCCTGAGGCATCTACTGCATTAGGAAAATATGTTGGAAGCGATGACTATCAAGAAGCAGAGATAAATGCAGGTCATATTGGTGTGTTCGTGAGCGGAAAGTCGCAAGCTATCGTTCCAGAAAAAATCAATAGCTGGCTTTTAGACAGAGACTAGAGAAAGTCACATCTCTCTCCAATCTCTACATATATATTGTTTTACTTTCCAGACTTTTTATCTGAAGTATCAGTAGGATCTTTCGTTTCATTTTCAGAATGTGCAGCTGCACTATCCCCAGGCATTTCACCCGGTTTAAACATATTCCACACAGCCATGTTTCGATCCGCAATACTATTCATCATAGTAAGAGGATTCGCGACTCCCATCATGGTTTGCATTTGCTCTTTGATGCGGTCTTGGTGCTCAAGAAACGAAGCAATACTCTGTTCCAAGTACTGGCTCATCATGCCTTGCATGCTGTCGCCATAAAAACGAATAAGCTGCTGCAACACTTGATTTGTTAGCAGTGTTCCGTGCCCATCTCCTTCTTGCTCACTAATAATTTGAAGAAGAATATTTCGAGTCAGATCATTACCTGTTTTCGAATCGAGAACTTGAAATGCTTCGCTGCTTAAGACTAGTTCTTTAACATCTTCAAGGGTGACATAACAACTGCGTGAAGTGTCATAAAGGCGTCGATTGGTGTATTTTCGAAGAATTCGCAACGTGTTATCTCTCTATTTACTACATGATTATTTCGATAAGTAGTGATTAGCTTTTCTTATTGTCTGATGACCCATAACCCTGCATCATATTCAGTATTAACTTCTGCATTGATTCCATCGAGCCAACACTGTTAGTGATGTAGGGTTTAAGCAATGTAAGCGGATCATAACCTTCTGCTCCCGCGTCCATTTGCTCTCTAACTTTTTTAATCATTTCATCCTGAAGTGATGCTACATCAGGAAGCCCCATAACTTGACGCAACTCACTCGGCGTCATCTCAACATCTACTTTAAAATTCATGTCATAACCCTTTGTTATGCCGCAGAATACAAGACTCCACTTCACTATATAGCGATACTTACCGCAGTGCAAAATATTAGCATCAATTTTGCTGCACTTTTTCCGGATGAACCCATACATATGCCAGCACGATAGCCACAAGAGAAACAACAGCAGCCACACTAAATGTCATCATAGAACCATAACTATCCCAAAGCAGACCCGCAGCTACAGCCCCAGCTGTTCCACCGACACCAAAACCAACACTCGAGAACAATGCCTGACCCCGGCCCTGCATCTTTTCAGGAAAATAACAGTGCACTAATGAGATACCAACAGCATGCAAACTACCGAATGTTGCAGCATGAAGCAGTTGAGCAAGAATAACTAGCAACAGATTTTCTGGCCAAAAAGCGAGTACAGTCCAGCGAACAACACATAAGGCCAAACTTAAAAGCATAATTAACCGGAGCCCAATTTTCGCTATCATGGTATGCATAAAAATAAAAACGACTATTTCAGCAACAACACCTAACGACCACAACATGCCGATTTCAGCACGTGTGTATTCAAGCTTTTGCATCATTAAACTAAAGAAAGTGTAATAAGGCCCGTGTGAAAACTGAACCAATAAGGTAATCACAAAAAAAGCCATGATGTGGGGCTTTAAAATGATATCCATAAATTTATGGCTTTGCGATGACTCATCTACCATAGGCTTTTTAACTTCTGGAATCAGTAGGGAGTTTAGCCATATCAAAAACATTAAGATGAACAGTATATTAGGAACCCAGCTGACAGAGATATAATCTAAAGCATAACCCACCAGCAAGACCGCAAAAATAAATCCAATAGATCCCCATAAGCGCACTCGGCTGTATTTCGCTTGCTGAGACCCCAGGTGATTTAGGGTTACTACTTCAAATTGAGGTAATACTGCATTCCAAAAAAAACTATATCCCAACATTACAAGCGCTATACCTATTGCGCTTTCTTGCCAAAACATTGCTATAAAGACAACCCACGTCAAAAAAGATCCTACTCGGATCACTCTTAACCTTTGCCCTGTTTTATCTGCAATCCACCCCCATAAAGCAGGTGCAAAAATACGTGATAGATGCAATGTAGCCATCAAGTAGCCGATGGTCTTAGCATCAAAATCTAATGATTTCAGATATAAAGACCAATAAGGGATCATCGCCCCTAAAAGAGCAAAGTAAAAAAAGTAGAAACCTGATAAACGTATGTACGGCAATGTGATAACCGAAAAATCAATAGTGAGAAAGCAACATCTCAAGAGACATTGGCTCTGTATAATACGGACCTTGCAAACGCTTGCAACCTGCCTCCTTGAATGTATTTACTTGGTCATCACTTTCAACACCTTTAGCCGTTACCTCAAGACCTTGTACTTTGCAGAACTCAATGAGTGCGATTGCTTTTTCTTTTCTTCCCTGAACAAGTAAGCTAGAAACAAAAATTTTGTCCAACTTAACTATCTCAACTGGATACTCTATTAACTGCATAATCGAAGTAAACCCTGCTCCGAAATCAACTAGCGCCAGCTTAAAGCCCAAATCTTTTAACAAAAATAATAAACCTATTTCATCCTTCATTTTATCCATATCAAATATTTCAGTGATTTCAATCTCAAAATTCTGTGGGTTGATCTTATACTTAGCTATTAACTGAGATATGACTTTTATAAATGATTTAGACACCAACTGAACAGCTGATACTTTAAAACTAATCCGCAGTGCTCCACCAAAATGGTCGATAAGCGCCCTTGAGTCTTTAAAAACACGCTCAACTACCCAAATATCAATTTTTTCATACTGACTGCTGCCTTCCGCAATCGGTAGAAACTCTGAAGGCAACACGTTTCCTAGTACAGGGGAGTTCCAACGAATACCTGCTTCAACACTACAAATCGTTTCTTTCTCATCGACATTAAAAGCAGGCATATACACGAGCTCTAGCTCTGATGCATTAAGATGTTTCATTCCAAACTCAACAGCATACTTTCGACGAGACTTGTCAGCCAGCTCCTCCGAGTAAAAGGAAATTTGGTTCTTGCCTGCTTTTTTTGCTTCATACATTGCGGCATCAGCGTTGTTAACTAACTCATCTGTACTTACACCGTCGTCTGGATAAACAGCCACACCAATACTCAAAGAAACCGGAAAAACCCCTTCGTCACATGTAAAACCGTGTTCACAGATCTCAAGTATTCTATTCGCAAGACCACTAGCGTCTAGTTCATCTTTTAACCCAGAGGTAACCACCGCAAATTCATCACCTGCTAGCCTGGCAGAGGTATCATTAACACCAAATTGAGGAGCAACTTGGTCAGATGCCCTAACCACTAAACTTAAACGCTCAGCAAACTCTTTAAGCAATAAGTCCCCCATGGTATGACCGTAGGTATCATTCACAAATTTAAAATTATCGATATCAATGTAATAAATTGCTGTTCTTGTACCGCTGAGCTCAGACCTTTTAAGCATTTTTTCAACGGCGTTATGAAACATGCGCCGATTATGTAATTTAGTGAGTGTATCTTTTTCTGCCAGCTCTTTCGTTAAACGATAGGACTGGTCTAGAGAATCATACAAACGGCTAAACGCTCTGCTCAACCGACCCACCTCATCTTCTGCAACGGAAGCCACAAACCCATCGCCTCCCTCAAGCCTCACATTAGAAAGCTCTTTTTCAAGTGTACGAATAGGCCCTGTTATGTAACGCTGAATGAGGTATATAAGTGACAAATAACTCAAAACTGCAATTAATACAAAACTAAGAAAAAGACTGAGTTTAAGTTTGTTCAGTTTTTCAGCTAGCAACTTCTCAGGCACCCCCAAAGATAATGACCCAAAAGCCACGGGGGAATGTATTACTAAATATTCACCAGAATGATGGTCACCCGAGTGTTCCTCATCAAACCACTGATACACCAAGCCTTCAGACATGTGATCCTTTATTTTATTATCAAATAAAGAAGGGTTTACCTCCACTACAATAGCGATAGAGGAATCAATGGAAAAATCAATGGGTGTTTTAAAAGTATTTTGATCGATTATTCGAATGAACAACATATGTGTTCCACCCAAAGTATCATAAACCTCTGCCCATCCTGATTGATTAGAATCGAAGACTTCTCTAGCTTTTTTTATTTGATAATTACTGATATAAGAAAACGGGTCGATGCTATTTTCATAGTAATATTCAACTTTTCCTTGAGGCCTTATAAGCGCCACAGAAAAGTAATCTGATGAAAGAGAATTAAGCTCTCTAATAGAGTTAGCTAAGCCCTTTTCAAGAGCAAGGGCCTTAAATTGCTTATCTTGGCTTGAAAAATAATTTTGTAAACTACTGCTGTAAAGCAATGAATCGATAAAGCCCTCAGCCACATTCGTATACTTTTCAAAAAGGCCAGTGAGTTCTGCTACCTGAAGACTGAGAGTTCGCTCTTCTAAAGCAATGATGGATTTTTTTTGGGTATTATATACACCGATAACAGCAATCATATACCCAACAATTAGTACGGGTAAAATCAACAGGCTGATGCGTTTATTGAGAGTCACGATACTTCATCGCTGCATTAATAATTCTGTGGCGCAGAGTCATGTTAGCATCCGAAATAATTCGGTAAGTATGACTTTTTTCCAGAATTTCATTGGCCGGGTAGATGCTCTTATCGCTCAGAACATCTTCAGAAATTAATTTCAACGCTCGCTTATTGGGGGTGGCTGTACCTATCCATTCACTATTTTCAGCCGCACTGACAGGCTCGTTAATAAATTCTAAAAATTGTAAAGCCAATTCCTTCTTTGATGACCATTCCATGATTGAAAAACAGTCCATCCAAATAGCTGAACCTTCAGCAGGGTATACAAACTCCCAAACTTCACTCTGACTCATTTCATTTAATGTAAAGTGATCTCCGGAATACCCAAGAGCCATATATACCTGCTCTCTGGCTTGTTTCTCATACGTCAGTGCATAGCCATAACCTAAAAGCGAAGGCGCTTGGTTTTTCAAATGAGAGAAAGCCGCTTTAAGCTCACTTTTATCCTCGGTATTTACGCTGTTACCTTCGAGTAATAAAGGCGCTACGAGAGAATCCACAGCGTCTTCAAGCATCACTACATGACCATGATACTTTCTGTCAGAATAAAGCAGATGCACCCATGAAGTAGGTGCAGGTATCACTTTTTCTTTATTGTAAACAATACCCAACGCACCCCATTGATAAGGCAAACCAAAGTTACCGCAACTTTCTTTCCATTGGGCATCGATATCCACTAATGATGGAAGGTTACCAAGAGATAAAGCATGTATTTTGTTATTCTTACCAAATAGTTGCGAACTAATGCTATCAAACACAGCCAAGTCAAAACCTTTCCCGCTATCTGACCCTAAAACCTCATCGCGGCTTTCATCACTATCATAATAAACCAAATTCACCGTATGCCCCGTTGTCTCCTCCCACTTATCGATTAATTCCGGCGAGATATAGTCTTCCCATATATAGATTTTGAGTTCATCAGAAATACTTATTGATGACCACAGGCACAGTACGAGTAACGATATGATTCTTTTCATAAAAAAAGCAATTTTGAATGGATGTGCATAAGCTACCAGCGTAAATAGTGTATTAACTAAAGACCACTGACTTAAGAATAGACTAAATAATTGAAATTTGACCAACAGCATTTATGCTATTGGTCAAAAAAATACCACTTATTTATAGCTCTGTAACACCGCCCATATAGGGAAGAAGTGCTTCAGGTACGATAATGCGACCATCAGCTGTTTGATAGTTTTCTAAAACAGCTACCAACGTACGCCCAATGGCTAAGCCTGAGCCGTTTAACGTATGTAACAACTCAGGTTTACCCGTTTCAGGATTTCTCCAGCGGGCTTTCAAACGACGAGCTTGAAAATCCGTCATATTAGATACGGATGAAATTTCACGGAACTTGTCCTGACCTGGTAGCCATACTTCCAAATCATAAGTTTTAGCCGCACCAAAACCAAGATCTCCACCACACAAAGCCACCACTCGATACGGCAAGTTAAGCTTCTGTAGAATGGCTTCGGCATGCTGTGTCATCGCCTCAAGAGTATCCCAAGACGTTGACGGCTCAACAATTTGCACCATTTCAACCTTTTCAAATTGATGCTGGCGAATCATGCCGCGCGTGTCTTTTCCGGACGCCCCTGCTTCAGAACGAAAACAAGGAGTGTGTGCGGTATACTTGATCGGCAACTGAGCAGCGTCGACAATTTCATCACGAACAATATTGGTAACCGGTACTTCTGCTGTTGGTATCAAGTAAAACTGACGATCGCCAAACGGAACCTTAAACAGATCTTCACCAAATTTAGGTAATTGTCCCGTTCCTTTTAAGCTATCTTC
The DNA here is from genome assembly GCF_016744175.1 of Neptunomonas sp. GTDB lineage: Bacteria > Pseudomonadota > Gammaproteobacteria > Pseudomonadales > Balneatricaceae > Neptunomonas. Next base: position 100,331 of record NZ_JADGEV010000008.1, read on the forward strand.
ATTGACCATGTAAGGTACATAAGCTTCGGTGTAGCCGTGCTCTGACGTTTGTACATCCAACATAAACTGAATCAATGCACGATGCATTCGAGCCATTTTACCCGTCATCAACGCGAAACGAGAGCCCGTTATTTTAGCAGCCGTTTCAAAATCTAAACCACCATTACTCTCACCCAATGCCACATGATCTAACGGACCAAAATCTAATTCGCGTGGTGTACCCCAACGACGAACTTCTACATTGTCATCTTCACTATCCCCTACAGGAACAGACGCATCAGGTAAGTTAGGCACACCAAGTAGAATATTGTCTAGGTCAGCAGCTATCTCACCTAATTTACGCTTTGCTTCATCTAGCTGGTCACCCAAATTTTGGACTTCTGCTAATAGAGGCTGAATATCTTCACCCGACGCTTTGGCTTTACCAATTTGCTTTGAGCGAGTATTGCGTTCGTTTTGTAAGTTCTCGCTGAGAATTTGAGCTTCACGACGCAAAGCTTCTAACTCATTAAAGCGAGCAACAGGAAAAATATACTTTTTCTTTACAAGCTGTTCAGCGACAGCTTCAGGGTTCTCTCGAACAATTTTTGAATCTAACATGAGTTTTTAAGCAACCTTATTTAAAACAGGCGGGTGATCCATATACCAGCTGACAGAGCAGCAATGCACATCAAAACACTTAATAATACATAAATTAATGCGGACATTATATGTCCTTCCTGCACCAGCGCCACTGTCTCTAGAGAGAAAGATGAAAAAGTTGTAAACGCTCCCAGAAAACCAACCATTAATAGCGGTCTTAACTCTGGTGATAAACGCGTTTTCTCCATGATGAGAACAAATAATATCCCCATTACCAATGAGCCAAGTACATTGCACGCCAAGGTTCCAATAGGCAATTTATCTGCTTTATCATTAAGAGCTCCCGCTAGCCAAAAACGACTTGCCGCTCCCAAAGCTCCTCCTACGGCGACTGCTAGGATAGTTTGCATACCTTATCCTTTCTTCTGATACCTTTTTATTGAACTTTGCGCGTCCAGCATACCAAGCTGTTGAAGTTTAGCACTTATTTTCTGCTCAAGACCACGGTCAGAGGGCTGATAATAACGACGAGATGCAATCTCTTCGGGAACATATTTTTCCCCTGCTGCGTATGCGTTGGGCTCATCATGCGCATATCTATACTCTTCACCATAACCAAGATCTTTCATTAATGATGTAGGCGCATTACGTAAGTGAACAGGGACGGCGTAATCAGGGTCGTTTCGTATTTGTGCCCGACACTGATTGAAAGCCATGTACACAGCATTACTTTTAGGGGCACTCGCACAATAAATAGCAGCTTGCGCTATAGCCCTCTCTCCTTCAGCAGGGCCAACTCTCTCAAAGGCATCCCATGCAGACAAGGCCACTTGCATAGCACGAGGGTCAGCGTTGCCTATATCTTCAGAAGCAATCGCAACCAACCTGCGTGCAATATAAAGAGGGTCACACCCGCCTTCTAGCATTCGACAATACCAGTATAGAGCACCATCAGGAGAAGACCCTCGTACGGACTTATGGAATGCTGAAATCATGTCATAAAAAATATCGCCCTGCTTATCATATCGGCGACCACTCGTTTGTAGTACCTCCTTTAAAGCAGCCTGAGGTATTTTTTCTACTCCGTTATCAGAAACGGCTAAATCAACAGCTATTTCCAGTAAATTCAAAGCGCGACGAGCATCACCATCAGCAGCCCGTGCTAATTGCTCTAACGTATCTTCCTCAAATTCAAGAGGGTGGTCACCCAAACCTTTATCTGAGTCATTTAACGCCTGCTGAAGAACCACCAAAGACTCGTCATCACTCAAGTTACGCAACAGATAGACACGCGCACGTGACAACAAAGCATTATTTAACTCAAAGGAAGGGTTTTCAGTCGTCGCTCCGATAAATAGAAAAGTACCATCCTCGATATAAGGCAAAAAAGCATCTTGCTGAGATTTATTAAAACGATGCACCTCATCAACAAACAGAATAACTTTGCATTGCCGAGAAGCCCTAACTTGTTTCGCCTCATCTACCGCTGCCCTAATCTCTTTAACACCCGATAAAACAGCTGAAAGCGTCATAAAATGCGCATCACAGGTATGCGCAATAATTTTAGCTAATGTTGTTTTACCAACACCGGGAGGGCCCCAAAATATCATGGAATGTAATGCGCCCTGTTCTATTGCTTGGCGCAGAGGCTTTCCTGCTGCTAATAAATGAGACTGACCTACATACCCATCCAAACTCGTTGGCCGCATTCTTGCAGCCAATGGTTGATAACTAGGCCTGACGTCATCAAAAAGATCGCTCATCAGGCCTCATCGCTCACAATGACATCAGTACCTTCAGGCGGCGTAAATTTAAAAAGAGATTCATCCATAGACTCATTAATGACAGAGTTTCTTAATAAAATGGTGGTTTGCTGTCCCAGCACATCCTGCAACATCAGTTCAGACATCACCCCGTCTGTAAAAAACAGACGAATCCGCTGAAAGCTACTATTTTCATCTTTAGGTAGCAGCTCAAACAGCTGTTCATTTTTTTGATTAATCGGTAGAAAAATCTCAAACTTTTCAGCCAATTCCGCCACATTGCCATTTAAGATCAATGCAGCACCGTTTGTTTCCTGAGGGTCAACAGGTTTACGCGTTGCTTGCTCTAAATCGGGGTCATAAATCCAGATGTGTTCGCCATCGCTTACAATCAATTGAGGATATGGGCTTAATGTTTCCCAGCGAAAGAGTCCCGGACGAGCAATTTTCATTGAGCCTTTAGAAACGTGGGCTGTATTGCTCTGGTCATTTCGCGTGACTTGCTCAAAATTCGCACTAAAACGATCGTAGCCTTTTAGCACTTTATTTAAAGCGTCTGTTGGTGTGGATATATCGGCCTGAACCAGCGCCGGCATAATAGCCAAAGACAATATCGCACACAATTTATATAATCTTTTCATTCTTAACCTTATCTATTAACTATCTCGAAACCCACTAGCCACGAACAGGAGGGGGCGCCAGCACTTCACGCTGGCCATTAGACCCTGCTTCAGTAACAACACCCGCCGCTTCCATTGTCTCTATCATTCGGGCTGCCCGGTTATAACCAATCTTCATTTTGCGTTGAACACTTGATATGGATGCTTTGCGTGTTTCCGTAATAAAAGCAACTGCCTCATCATAAAGAGGGTCTTGCTCATCATCAAAGGCTCCGCCTGATGCGCTCCCTCCTTCCGCCCCTGAATCACTCAATACGGCATCAATATAGACGGGAGCCCCTACTTGTTTCCACGCTTCTACGACACGATGCACCTCATCGTCTCCAACAAACGCACCATGCACACGGTTAGGGACACTCGTCCCAGCGGGCAGATACAACATATCGCCATTACCTAGTAAATTTTCAGCACCGGCTTGGTCCAATATAGTTCGTGAATCAATTTTAGAAGAGACTTGAAACGCAATTCGCGTCGGAACATTCGCCTTTATTAGCCCGGTAATAACATCAACAGAAGGTCTTTGCGTCGCTAAAATCAGGTGTATGCCTGCTGCTCGTGCTTTCTGAGCAATACGAGCAATAAGTTCTTCTACTTTTTTGCCCACAATCATCATCATGTCAGCAAATTCATCAATTACGACAACAATATACGGTAAAGTTTCCAGAGCGGGCGCGGGAGTTCCAAAGGGCTCGCCATGCTCTTCAGCATTCCAAAGCGGATCAAGTAACGGCTTACCCTGCTGTTCTGCCGCTTTAACCTTGTCATTAAAACCTGCAAGATTACGCACGCCCATTTTTGCCATCAAGCGATAACGGCGCTCCATTTCACCCACACACCAACGTAAGCCTCCTGCGGCTTCTTTCATGTCCGTGATAACAGGGGTTAATAGATGAGGTATTCCTTCATATATAGAAAGCTCCAGCATCTTAGGATCAACCATCATCAATCTTACTTCTTGTGGTGTCGCCTTAAACAACAGACTCAAAATCATGGCATTTACGCCAACCGACTTCCCTGAGCCGGTTGTTCCTGCAACCAATAGATGTGGCATTTTTGCAAGATTTGCTACCACAGGATTTCCAGCAATATCATTACCCAGTCCAAGTGTTAGACGAGATGATGCTTCTTTATAAGGTTTAGAATTAAGCACCTCACTTAAACGCACCATTTGACGACTGGCATTGGGAATTTCAATACCCATAACCGATTTTCCAGGAATAACTTCAACAACACGCACACTAGATATGGCTAAAGAACGCGCCAGATCTTTTGCCAAATTAGTAATTTTACTGGCCTTAACACCAGGCGCAGGCTGAATTTCAAAACGCGTAATGACGGGCCCTGGATTCACCTCTACGACCTCTGCGATAACACCGAAGTCCTTTAGCTTACTTTCTAGAAGACGCGACATATCTTCTAGTTCTTCTTCGGAATAGCCATGATCAGCTTGCAATTCAGGAGGATCTAATAAATCTAAAGAGGGAATCGTACGTAAAGAGCGAACAGGCCGGCGCTCCTTATTCTGTGCGTTATTGTCTTGGTCATCATTTTGAATAGGTTGGTGGGCTTCGGCCAACGGAACTATTTTAAGTTCTTTTTTAGGTTCTTTAGACAAAGCCGTAGGGATCTGGTCAGTATTACTTTGAACTGTAACCGTCGGTATTTCCATTTCATCATCAGGTTTTAGAACTCTATCTCTAATAGGTAATGAAGATTTCTCTGCTTCTTGCTGAGAAGGTACCGGCACAACTATATTTGTCACAAGAGGCGGCTCTACTTTAGCCTGCTCTACCCCCGACATTTTGTGTTGCTCAGGATCAGATAGTGCCTCTCCCCTCTCATCAGCAGCACTATTAAACTTAGGTTCAAAGCGCTCTCGCATATGTTCTTTTATTGATGTATTCGCCGTATTCACATCATTAAAAAACGCATTCTCAGCATCACTTTGTGCATCTACATCGTCTCGATTTCTCTTAGGACTCAAGAGTGTAGATATACTACGATATGTATTTAGGATCCGCCCGCCAATGTTATTTTGGATATCATCCCAAGAAAGCTCCATGTAAAAAGTACAACCGATCCCCGCAGCAGTAATTAATAGTACGGAACTCCCTAACAAACTAAACCAAGATACCATCCAATCAGATAGTGCCTGTCCAACAATCCCGCCACTGGTAAATGGAAAATCTAACGCGTTATTGGAGAGATGAATCGATGCTAAAGCACATAACGAAGCCATTAATAGCAATATGCCAAATGCTCTTAACATCACAAAAGGTAGGCCATCCAATAAAGACACCTCTTTTCTCACCATAAAGCGTACGGCAGGAATAATGATAATAATGGGTAGAAGCCATGCCGCAACTCCAAGAAAAGAAAACAGCACATCAGTCATCCATGCACCAAACACACCTGTCCAGTTACTCACACCAGGGTGATAGCCAAGATGCGACCAACCTGGATCCTTAGGGTGATAGCCAAGCATGCCTAAAAACATGTAAGTACAAGTCATGACAATTAAAAATAAAACACAGACTTTTAGCACGCGCGCTAGTAGCTCAGAAAAAGCATAGGGGCTTGTTGGGAGCTTATTTTTCACTCATATTCCTTTTAATTTTATATACTTACTGCAAACATTAAAAATAACATAATTAAGCCAACTACTCTGTAAGCTCCTAGAAGATTCAAGGCACTCACAACATAGTTAGCAATTTGCTAATTAATTTAGATTAGCTATTGTCATGCGAATAACACGCTATAGTTAGTCTTGTTGTGATAATTTTTCATTCAATACCATCAGAGGTTATAGACATGAGTTTAACAAATCTGTTTCAAAACAACTCACGTGTATTAACTTTTACCATTGCGAATAGCCATTTTGGCATAGATGCATGCAATATCCTCTCTTTTTCAGATGAGTATAAACAGATCCAACTTGCCAGTAATGAGCAGCACCCTAGCTTTTTAGGCTATCTGGATTACCGAGATACACTTGTTAATGTTTATGATAGTGCGACATTGCTTAACAGAAAACGAAACTGGGATGATAAAAGCCAACTAATCGCTGAGATCACTACCCACAAGCAATCACACATCGACTGGGTGGAGGCTCTAGAGCACGCACTCCTTTCTGGGGAAGCGTTTACTCATTCACGTGACCCAAAGCTTTGCGCTTTTGGGAAATGGATGTCTAACTTCAACACGCAAGCTTCTGATCTTCAAGAAATTCTACGAAAGATAGATGAGCCGCATCAACTCATCCATAATATTGCCGACTCACTCCTTGAACTAAGAGAGCAAGGAGAATCTCAAAGAGCATTACGCTTGCTCTCAATTGAAAAAGGTACAACCCTGCGAAAACTAGTCCGGGCTTTAGACCAAATAATAGAGATACTCAAACGAGACATACACCCTGTTATTATTCACCTCACCTTTGATGGAAAGAGCCCGTGTTTTTCATTAGCATTAGATGAAGTGGATGACATCATAGACTATGAAGCAGCGAACCTTGATACCCACAGTATAGAGACACTTAATCATGAGCCGCTCAAAGGTTATCTAAAGCACAACTCAGGACAGCGCTATATGATGTTATGCATTGAGAAGTTATCAGCAGAAATCAGAAAAATAACTCCTATTTAGGATTGTATTTCTAAAGCAGCCCCCCCATCATCTTTTAATACAACACAGACACGTATCAGTTTAAGGCAAGTATTCATGAGCGAAACACAACACCACAAACTTCTTATTCTCGGTTCTGGCCCTGCCGGATACACCGCTGCAATCTACGCAGCACGCGCCAACCTTAACCCTGTTGTTATCACAGGCATGGAAGCAGGCGGGCAGTTAACAACAACAACCGACGTTGATAACTGGCCTGGAGATGTGCAGGGCGTTCAAGGCCCAGAACTTATGCAGCGTATGCAACAGCATGCTGAACGCTTTGATACCACGGTTCTGTTTGATCATATACATACGGTAGATGTACAAAACCGACCTTTTACTCTAACCGGAGATATGGGTGTATATACCTGTGATGCTCTGATTATTTGTACGGGTGCCTCAGCGCAATATCTCGGCCTTGACTCTGAAGAAGCCTTCAAAGGCAAGGGCGTAAGCGCCTGCGCAACTTGCGATGGTTTTTTCTATCGCGGGCAAAAAGTAGCTGTTATTGGCGGGGGTAATACCGCTGTCGAAGAAGCACTTTATTTATCAAACATTGCTGATGAAGTAACGCTTATTCATCGCCGCGACTCCTTGCGCTCTGAAAAAATACTTCAAGACAAACTGTTTGACCGTGCTAAAAACGGCAACATCAATATCATCTGGAATCATCAGCTTGATGAAGTGCTCGGTGATGACACCGGGGTAACAGGGCTACGTATTAGCAGTACAGATGGCAGCACGACTCAAGATTTAGACTTGGCAGGTGTATTTATCGCCATTGGCCACAAACCTAACACTAGCATATTCGAAGGCCAGCTTGAGATGAGCAATGGCTACCTGAAAATCCAATCCGGATTAGAAGGAAAAGCAACGCAGACCAGCGTAGAAGGCGTATTTGCTGCTGGCGATGTATGTGATCACATATACCGTCAAGCAATCACTTCTGCAGGCTTTGGCTGCATGGCAGCACTCGATGCTGAACGCTACTTAGATGATTTGGCCAAATAACGGCATAGGTAGCCAACTCAATAACAATAACAGACCAAAAGCCTCTCGCTTTTGGTCTTTTTTGAACACTTCGTATGATTCCTTGGCTGCATCCAACTAAACTAGTATTTCCTGATACCAGCACGGCGCTACAGGAGCCTGACGGCCTGCTAGCAGCAGGCGGCGACCTCTCTCCTGAACGTTTAGTCGCTGCTTACAAAAACGGTATTTTTCCCTGGTTCAGCGAAGATGACCCCATTCTTTGGTGGAGCCCTGACCCGCGCTGCGTATTATTCCCAGAACAAATTCACATTTCTCGCAGCATGCGAAAGCACCTTAAAAAATGCCATTACCACGTTACATTTGATAAGGCCTTCACTGAGGTTATCCAAGCCTGCGCCAGCACTCGTGAAGATTCGACGGGCACTTGGATTTCTCCACAAATGCAAAAAGCCTACACCCAGCTTCACCAACAAGGCTTTGCTCACTCTGTAGAGGTTTGGGAAAATGATCGATTAGTTGGTGGCCTGTATGGACTAGGCATAGGAAAACTGTTCTTTGGAGAGTCCATGTTCAGCTTTCAAGTAAACGCTTCAAAAATTGCCTTTATTGCGCTCTGCAAACAATTACATGTCTGGGGCTACCCTCTAATTGACTGCCAGGTACATAATGACCATCTGGAAAGCTTAGGGGCCACAGTCATTCCCCGAGATGACTTTATCCATTACATTAGACAATATATAGATAAAGAAACGCACCATCATTGGAGTTTCGATAAGCACAACGCAACATTGGGCAATGAAGACTAATGACAGAGCTAAAAGAGTTACATTTTTTTGCTACGCCAGAACATAATTGCAGCTACATAGAAGGCTACAAGGCAAAAACTTTATTTGTCGACCCGCACACAAGCATATCTGTGAATGCTTTTAGCCAACTATCCAACTTGGGTTTTCGGCGCAGTGGAAAGCATATTTATCGCCCTCATTGTGATAATTGCCAAGCCTGCATCTCTGTCAGAGTTCCCGTAGATTTGTTTAGCCCAAACAAAACTCAACGCCGTATCATGAACAAAAATAAAGATCTCATTGTCAAAAAGGCAGCGCCTCACTACAGCGATACATACTTTCAACTTTATTCTGATTATATTTCACAGCGCCATGCCGATGGTGACATGTACCCTCCTAATAAAGAACAATTTATCAATTTCCTTATTGAAGGCGAGCAACCCTGCGATTTCCTAGAATTCTATTTAGAAGATCGATTAACTGGTGTCGCTGTCACCGACCAACTCGTCCAAGGATTGTCTGCCACCTATACTTTTTTTGATCCAGATCCTGATTTACAAAAACGAAGCTTAGGGACATTCGCTATTCTTTGGCAAATTGAAGAGTGTCGCCGGCTTAACCTTGAATACCTATATATGGGGTATTGGGTACAGTCTTGTCGCAAAATGAAGTATAAAATCGCCTATCGTCCATTAGAGTTTCTCATCGACGGGCAATGGATTCTCATTAGATAACAATAAAAGAGCCAATACTCTTTGATATCCTTAGATAATTCAGGCAGAATACTGCGCTCTGATAATAGGACATTGTTCGAAATCAGCCCTTTCACAGGTAGGTAACGAATGGCTAAAGAAGAAAGCATTGAAATGGAAGGTACCGTGGTTGACACGCTACCAAACACCATGTTTCGCGTAGAGCTTGAGAATGGTCACGTAGTTACCGCTCATATCTCTGGCAAAATGCGTAAAAACTACATCCGTATTTTGACGGGTGATAAAGTAAAAGTTGAACTAACACCATACGATTTGACCAAAGGCCGCATCGTATATCGTGCCCGTTAGTACAATCGATCCGGTTTAACAGTTAACACTGCTAAAACCAGATCCGAAAGTTCCACAGTGGCAGCCTTAGGCTGCCACTGTTACATTTAATACAACCTCATTATTCTCATCCACTGATACCTGCACTTCTCCACCCTCTTCTGCAAGATCACCGAATAGAATCATTTCAGCTAGCGGCTTTTTAAGCTTCTCTTGAATCAGACGTTTCATTGGACGAGCGCCCATTTTTTCATCATAGCCATGCTCACCCAACCAATTCCGTGCATCATCATTAACATGCAAGACCACCTTTTTATCATCAAGCTGCGCTTGAAGCTCAGTTAAGAACTTATCAACCACACCCATAATAATATTAGGCGACAGTGCTTTAAATTGAATCACTGCATCAAGACGATTTCGAAACTCAGGAGAGAACAAACGCTTGATCGCTTCCATACCATCTGTTGAGTGATCTTGATGAGAGAACCCAATTGAAGGACGACTCATTGCATCAGCACCGGCATTGGTTGTCATAACCAATATCACATTACGAAAATCCGCTTTGCGACCGTTATTATCAGTCAATGTACCGTTATCCATCACCTGCAGAAGAATGTTGAATACTTCAGGGTGAGCTTTTTCAATCTCATCCAGCAACAACACGCAATGCGGTGATTTAGTCACAGCTTCTGTTAATAGACCACCTTGGTCATAACCAACGTACCCAGGAGGCGCACCAATTAAGCGAGATACGGTATGACGCTCCATATACTCGGACATATCAAAGCGAATGAGCTCAATGCCTAGAATACGAGCCAACTGAGTTGTTACTTCCGTTTTACCAACCCCAGTAGGCCCAGAGAATAAGAAATTTCCTACCGGCTTATGCGGATCGTTCAAACCAGCACGCGACAAACGAATAGCTGACGACAAAGAAGAGATGGCCTCTTCTTGGCCTAATACAACCATTTTCAGGTTTGTATCAAGTTTTTTAAGCTGCTCTTTATCAGATACCGAGACAGTTTTAGGCGGTATGCGCGCAATCTTAGCAACAACCGACTCAACTTCATGAACATCAATAATCGGAGTGCGTTCATCTTCGTTCAACAAGCGCTGGTAAGCACCTGCCTCATCAATAACATCAATAGCCTTATCAGGCATATGTTTATCATTAATATAGCGATCAGCAAGCTCTGAAGCGGCCCTTAGTGCCTCATCGGTATATTCAATCTCGTGATGCTGTTCGAATTTTTTTCGCAAGCCGCACAAAATCTCATACGTTTCCTGAACACTAGGCTCCAGCACATCTACTTTTTGGAAGCGTCTTGCTAAAGCACGATCTTTCTCGAAAATACTTCTGAATTCTTGAAAAGTCGTCGAACCAATACAGCGAAGATCACCTGAACTCAATAATGGTTTCAATAGATTCGAAGCATCCATAGAACCACCTGATGCAGCCCCCGCTCCAATAATCGTGTGAATTTCATCAATAAAAAGAATCGCATTGTCTTTAACTTTTACTTCGTTTAGCAAAGCTTTCAGGCGTTTTTCAAAATCACCGCGATATTTAGTACCCGCCAACAGAGCACCCAAATCAAGTGAATAAACAACACTGCCGTTCATTACATCAGGGATTTGCTCTTCAACGATAAGCTTAGCAAGCCCTTCGGCAATAGCCGTTTTACCAACACCCGCCTCACCAACCAATAACGGATTGTTTTTACGACGCCTAGAAAGTATCTGAATAACACGCTCAACTTCAGAACTACGCCCAATTAATGGGTCGATACGGCCCTCAGATGCCTGCTGATTAAGATTAACAGCGTATTTACTCAGTGCGCTAGGCTCACTGTTCTTGGCCGCCTCATCAGACTCTAGTAGGCCTTCTCCATCTTGATCATCTTGGCTTACCCGTGAAATGCCATGAGACAGGTAGTTCACTACATCAATGCGCTCCACGCCTTGTTGTTGCAAAACGAAAACAGCATGACTTTCCTGCTCGCTAAAAATCGCCACGACCACGTTTGCGCCAGTAACTTCATTTTTTCCAGAAGACTGAACATGAAACACAGCCCGCTGTAAAACCCGCTGAAAGCCTAAGGTAGGCTGAGTTTCCATGGCAGGAATATTTTCTGGCAGCAGCGGTGTAGTGTCTTCAATAAAAACACTTAACGCTTTACGAATGGTATCTATATCAGCTCCGCAAGCTGTTAGAACTCTGAAAGCATCTCTATTATCCAGCAGAGCTAACAACAGATGCTCAACCGTCATAAATTCATGACGACTTTCACGCGCACCTTTAAACGCAGCACTTAATGTATCTTCAAGTTCACGATTTAACATAGCTATGTCTCCGCTAAACAGCTTCTACTTCAGATAACAAAGGATGCTTATTATCTTTAGAGTATTGATTCACTTGTGCCGCTTTAGTTTCAGCAACATCACGAGAAAAAACACCACAAATCCCCTTTCCTTCATTGTGAACGGCCAACATTACTTGCGTTGCCTGCTCTTGAGTCATGTTGAAAAAGATCATTAAAACCTCAACAACAAACTCCATGGGGGTGTAATCGTCATTTAACAATAGCACACGATACATCGGTGGCTTTTTAAGCTTAGGCGCAGCCTCTTGCGTTGCCAAACTCCCATCATCAGAAAAAGGCTCATCTTCTTGCCCTCCTTCTGAGGAAAAACGAATCGAATTTTTATATCTTTGGGCCAACATGAACAATCTCTAATAAAAAAAATAATGGATAAACTTAAGAACAATTAGCGTCATCGAACCACAATGTTATACTCGATTTAAACAGGAGCGGTAAACCCACTACCAGAAGTCCCTGCAAGAACGAGTCATACCTTCTCAATACAATCATTGTAGCAGGTGTGAGCTTTGCAGTTCAGGCATACTCTCTGCAAGTAAGCCTGTAAATTAGTCAAAATTGGAGTTTGAAATGCAGACAGGGAAAGTAAAGTGGTTCAATAATGCTAAAGGGTTTGGTTTCATCATCGCTGATGAAAACCAAAATGAAGATCTCTTTGCACATTACTCAGCCATACAAGTCGAAGGATATAAAAGTTTAAAAGCTGGCCAGCCTGTTAGTTTTGAAACAACGCCAGGACCGAAAGGCCTGCATGCCGTCAATATAACGCCTCTGCAACAGCAGCAGATGGAAGCATAACTGACGAGACAAAAGCCAGTGGTAGCTAGCTGGCTTTTGTCTATATTATATTCACTTCGTATCCAGTCTATAATTGGCCAAACGCTACATACCTTGGACAACAGCATTTCCAAACTCGGATGATGTTAATAACGTGGCGCCTTTCATTAATCGTTCAAAGTCATACGTTACTGTTTTAGCATCAATGGCAGCATTCATTCCTTTTAGCACTAAATCGGCCGCTTCTATCCACCCTATATGCCGCAGCATCATTTCTGCAGATAATATTAAAGATCCCGGATTTACTTTGTCTTGTCCTGCATATTTGGGAGCCGTTCCATGAGTCGCTTCAAAAACAGCTATGCTATCGGACAAATTTGCCCCTGGCGCTATCCCAATACCTCCTACCTCTGCCGCTAAGGCATCAGACAAATAATCACCATTTAAATTTAATGTAGCAATAACATCATACTCAATAGGACGTAGTAGAATCTGTTGAAGCATAGCGTCTGCAATGACATCTTTAACAATAATATCTTTCCCTGATACGGGGTGTTTAAACACCATCCAAGGCCCACCGTTTAGTAATTCAGCACCAAATTCTTCTACAGCGAGTTCATAGCCCCACTCTTTAAAGGCACCTTCAGTAAACTTCATGATGTTGCCTTTATGCACCAACGTTAATGATTCACGATTGTTATCAATACAATACTGCAATGCTTTTCTGACTAAACGCTGAGTGCCTTCTTTAGATACTGGCTTAACACCTATACCACAATCATCTTCAAAACGTATTTGAGTAACACCCATCTCTTCGGATAAAAATTTAATGACTTTTTTAGCTTCTTTGGAGCCAGCTTTCCACTCAATCCCTGCATAAATATCTTCAGAGTTCTCCCTAAAAATCACCATATCAACATCTTCAGGCCTTAATACAGGGCTCGGTACGCCGTTAAACCACATCACCGGACGCTGACAGACATACAGGTCCAACTCTTGTCGTAATGCCACGTTTAATGAACGAATACCGCCTCCGACAGGTGTCGTCAAAGGCCCCTTTATGCCTACTACAAACTCTTTGAAAGCATCGAGTGTTTCTTCAGGCATCCATGTATCTTGATCATATAATTGAGCCGCTTTTTCACCCGCATAAACTTCCATCCAAGAAATTTTTCTCTTTCCGACATAAGCTTTTTCTACCGCAGCATCAATTACATTTATCATAGGTGGCGTAACATCTACGCCAATTCCATCTCCCGTAACAAAGGGAATAATGGGGTTTAAAGGCACATTCAGTGAATAGTCTGCATTGACAGTAATTTTCTCACCCTGAGCCGGTATTTGAATATTGCTGTATGTCATCGCTCTACTCCATTAAAAAACCATTAAATAGATTCGTAGAAACATCTGTCAGCAGGCATAATTAACGAAATCCTCCAAACTATTACGCCGCCCTACTTTACTCATACTACAGAAACAGGACCTATGTCTAATATCTTGATTATCAACAAGCCCTTTCAAGTGCTTACGCAATTTACCGATCAAGAGGGTCGCTCAACCTTGGCCGATTTTATTAAAAAGCCAGGATACTATGCAGCGGGAAGACTTGATTATGATTCAGAAGGATTGCTCATTCTGACAAATGATGGGGCACTACAACATACACTTGCACACCCCAAATTTAAGATGGAAAAAACGTATTGGGCGCAAGTAGAAGGAGACGTTACTGACAATGCTCTGGAACAGCTACGTAATGGTGTAGAATTAAAAGATGGCATTACCCGACCTGCAACAGCAAAGAGCATCCCCGAACCTAGAGTATGGCAAAGAAACCCGCCTATTCGTGAACGAAAAGAGATACCTACGAGCTGGATAGAGCTTAAAATAACCGAAGGAAAAAACCGTCAAGTCCGACGTATGACCGCCGCTGTTGGCTTTCCAACATTACGCCTAATACGATATGCCATTGGTAATTGGCGCCTAAACACTCTGCAACCCGGAGAGTTCAGAGAGGAGTCGGTAAACATTGCCCCTATTCCTAAAAACCAGCAAACGCCTTCAAGAAAAGCACACACAACACAAAACCGCTCCCCAAAATCCGGCTCACGAAAACCTCGTCATCGCTAAAAAAACAGGCGCGCCCCCCATACGTAAAGTGATGTATTACTAGTAAACAGTTTAAAAAAGGTGGAGGCAAAGCCCCCACCAAGCCTGGAAAACATAAAACACGCGGCAGATAGACATTAGATACTGAAGGGGATTCGCATCAATATCTTCTGAAACGTAATTCTGCTTTTCTATAGAACGTCAGTGCTGTAATTGATGATGAAACGAATATCATTGATACGCGGAACGACGGCATCATCGCCATCTACGCGAGCAACACGCAGCCGAAAATTTAATCCCTTAGCAGCACCACTTTGCAGAGTGTACTTCGCATCAAAATTAGTCTCGTGACGCTGCCCATCATCACCACCACTATGATCAATGCCCCATGACTCAGTATGTCGTGCCATAAGGCTCAAGCCCTTGATGTTTGGTACGTCATAATCGACCCGCGCCTGCAAAGACTGCTCATCTTTAGCATTGAAATCCAGTAGCTGAACGGCACCCCAGGTAAAAAATTGAGTGTTATCTTGCCCTCCCCATTTTTGGTCATATCCGTTATCGCCGCCAATTTTCTGATACGCCAGAGTATAAGCAAGGTTGTCTTTAGATAAGCGCGCCGTCAGCCCTGTCAAATTACTGTTATAATCACTACCGTATAAAGCGCCATCATCTTCACCACGCATATGCGTGACATCCAATAACAGATCATGACTGCCTAATTGAGTCGGATAATTAACATTTAGATAGGTTTGTTTTTGGTATTCGTCGGCGACCGCATATTGCAAATGAACACCTAAACCGTTATTGAATTTATACGTTCCCCCAACCGAGGCGATTCCATACTCACTACCGTTAGCGGAGTATTCAGTAAATTTCTCACTGTTATTATTTGACGCTTTATCCGAATAAAAAGCATAAATCTCACCAGCACCCAGCTTCAGAGTTCCGTGCACAGCCTGAGTACTAGGCGCAGATATACGTGAAGTCAGATCATTCAACAGCGGTGTCATCATAACCATTCGCCCGAGACGAACACTGCTATTTTCAGTGGGTTTTAATTTGATAAAGGCTTGCTCTAACGTGGTATAGCCCTGTCCCTCTGGCGTCAAAACATCAGAAGAATTAATAGTTTTATCACCTTCCAGCTTTGCCACATGTACAACAGATACATCAAAGCCAACCTTATCGCCCCAGAAAGGTGACGATATATCAGCACGAAATGCCTGTCCTGCTGCGATGGTATCTGGGATACCGGCACCAAAATCCCGATTCATATAAAAGGTACGCAAACCAAGATTGACCTGCATTTCATTTTCAGCCTCAGCCGCTACTACATGCCCTGCAGTGGCTGAACTTAGCGCTATTGTGGCTACCGCTATTTTTTTAAACATCATCTACATTTACCATTAATTATTTTTATTTAGTTACTCAGAGAACCCTAGCAAGGCCTTAGTGACGCCCTACACATTAAACAGCTACATCTCCATGAGGCAGATCATTTTATATGATCAAAAAATCATGAAAAGTATATATTTCCTATCATCTCCATCTATTTAACTGATAATGTAACGCCGCTAACCAACTAACATGATTCAACATTCAACCATGAGGTAACGTTAAATGCGTCTTGATATCGAAGCGCTACGTGTTCTTGATGTAGTTATCCAAGAAGGAAGCTTTGCTAAAGCTGCTGCCAAATTGCATAAAGCCCAATCGGCTATTAGCTACCAAATAAAAAAACTAGAACAGCATTTTGATGTCGCTATCTTCGATCGGAGCAGTTACCGAGCGGAACTAACACCTCAAGGACGCGCGTTATGGCAGGAAGGCCGTCAACTCCTACAGCAAGCCATACGGATCGAGAATCTTGCTAATCACTACTCCAAAGGATGGGAACCCACATTTGAACTTGTAATCGATGGTGCCCTACCGCTAGAACCCGTGATGCAGGCAATGAAAGCGTTAGCAGAAAAGGAGATTCCAACCAAAATTCAAATTAAGGTGGAAGCATTAGGCGGGGTCCAGATGCGCTTTGATCAAGATGAAGCCAACATGATGCTTGTTGTTGATTACACCCCTAGCCCTAAACTGAATGCCATTTCGTTACCAGAAGTACCTATGATATTAGTCACATCAAAGGACCACAACTTGGCTCAACAAAAGGAAATCGACCTAAACCAGCTACTAAACCATGTAGAGCTAACGATTCATGACACGAGCGAAATTCCTACGAGCACGCTGGATTCACTGCAATTTGGCGGCGATAAAGTATTTTACTTGCATGGTTTTGATAGCAAGAAAACCTGCCTATTAATGGGCCTAGGCTATGGCTGGATGCCATTATCGTTGATTGAAACAGAGTTGGCCGAAGGCGAACTAATAGAGCTGGATTATCCTAATTCTCGCCATGCTTTCACTCCCCAGCTTGTCTATTCTGCGGAGCAACCTCTGGGTAAGGCCGGCGAATTAATATTAAATGAAGTACTTTCAGAATTTGAAGCGTTCACTCATTAAAAAGCCACATCTTACTCGAACACGCCAATACTACCCGACCTAGCATCCGACCTAGCATCCGACCTAGCATCCGACCTAGTCACTCCTTCCCAACTGTAAAACTGCACCCTCCTGCCTCAGTAGGTGTGCTTCCTTAACAAACAACATCAAATTATTTGATCATCTTTAGCGAAAACTTATTCTTTTTTTTAATCATCAATCAAACGAAAATGATTTAAATCAAGTTTACAGGCCAAACCGTCTCAGATGAGTTCTCTGGCTCATGAGGCATCCAAGCGATAGGCCTGATTAGTAACCGAATAAAAAAAGGAAAAACAAATGACCGATCAAAGCAACCCTCTAAGACTACAAGGCATAGAATTTACAGAATTTGCCAGTACTGATTCTAGTTTCATGCACGATGTCTTTGTCGCATTTGGTTTTTCCAAGTTAAAACAGCACAACACAAAAGACATCACCTACTACAATCAGAACGATATCCATTTCCTTTTAAACAATGAAAAAGCAGGATTCTCAGCCGAGTTTGCTAAGAGCCATGGCCCTGCTATTTGCTCAATGGGCTGGCGAGTAGAAGATGCCGATTATGCTTTTAAAACAGCTATCCAGCGCGGCGCTAAAGCCGCCAATGATATCGATAAAGACCTGCCTTACCCAGCAATCTACGGAATTGGCGATAGCCTGATCTATCTTATTGATAAGTTCGGCGCAAAAGGCACTATCTACGAGACTGATTTTAACCACCTTGACCAGCCTGTAGTTGTTGAAGACAAAGGCTTTATGAATATCGACCATCTGACTAATAATGTCTATAAAGGCACTATGCATAAGTGGGCTGACTTCTATAAAAATATATTTGGTTTCACCGAAGTGCGCTACTTCGATATTAAAGGTGAAAAAACTGCATTGATTTCCTATGCACTACAATCACCAGATGGCAGCTTCTGTATTCCAATTAATGAAGGCAAAGACGATAACAATAATCAAATTGATGAATATCTGGATATGTATAACGGCCCCGGTGTGCAGCATATCGCTTTCCGCTCGAACGACCTGCTCACATCATTAGACAAACTCGATCGTGGAGTAATCGACACGCTGGATATCAGTGATGATTATTACGAAGAAGTTTTCAACCGAGTGCCCGGTGTATCTGAAGATCCAGCACGCGTAAAACACCATCAAGTTCTTCTGGATGGCGATGAGTCTGGCTACTTACTGCAAATTTTCACCAAAAACCTATTCGGCCCAATCTTTATCGAGCTAATTCAACGCAAGAACAATAACGGCTTTGGTGAAGGTAACTTCCAAGCCTTATTTGATTCAATCGAGCGCGATCAAGAACGCCGTGGCGTCATCTAAACCAGCCGTTCAAGCACTGCTCACGGCTATACTATCTCGATTTCTAAGTACTTGAATGAAGAAATCTTGATGTGCATAGCCCAGCATGTGCCAAGGTAAAAATATCAGAAAATCGCCCTATTCCCTTTTCTATGCAAAGGTAACGGGGTTGTTGTACCTGAACACTTACAAATACAAATAATAAAAAACAGGAACACCTATGTCTAACCTAACCGGTGCAATCACTGCATCAACAGATGACAGCGGCGCTGTCACAACTGGAAAAGCCCGCCTTCAGTGGTCAAGCCGCATGGCTTTTATCTTAGCGGCTGCAGGCTCAGCCGTAGGCTTGGGAAATATTTGGAAATTCCCCTATATTACGGGTGAAAATGGCGGTGGTGCTTTCGTACTTGTCTACCTAGCCTGTATTTTGTTGATTGGTATTCCAGTGATGATGGCCGAAATCATGATAGGTCGCCGCGCTCAGAAGAACCCAGCAGAAGCGATGGAAACCCTAGCACGAGAAGCCAAAGCTAACCCTATCTGGAGAAGTGTCGGGTGGATGGGCGTTATTTGCGGCTTTCTAATTCTCAGTTTCTATACCGTCATCGCTGGATGGGCCGTTTCTTATATCTTTACCGCCGGTAGCGGAGCCTTTGTCGACATCACACCTGACCAGGCCGGTGCTATGTTTGGTGGCATGCTGGCCGATCCTATTCGCCTACTGTCATGGAGTACACTGGTTGTTATTGTGACCATGTATATTGTGGGCCGTGGGGTTAACGCTGGTTTAGAAAAAGCGGTTAACTTCTTAATGCCAGGCTTGCTTGTACTTATATTGATAATGGTTGGCTACGCAATGAGCACAGGCCACTTTATTGAAGGCGTTGAGTTTCTTTTTGCCCCAGACTTCAGCAAACTCACCACAGAAAGTGTATTGGTTGCTCTAGGGCATGCCTTCTTCACCCTGAGCTTAGCATCTGGCGCAATCATGACGTACGGCTCATACCTTCCTAAAAACACATCCATTGTTAAAACCTCAATGGCTGTTGCTGTTGTCGATACTGCGGTTGCGTTACTGGCTGGCATGGCCATTTTCCCTATCGTGTTTGCCTACGGCCTTGAGCCAGGTGCAGGACCGGGGCTGATCTTCGTTACCCTACCAATCGCTTTCGGCCAGATGCCATTTGGCACAATGTTTGGCTCACTGTTCTTCATCATGCTATCGATAGCCGCTATCACGTCTGCTATTTCGCTGATCGAGCCAGCAGTTTCTTGGTTAACCGAAAAGCGCCAGTTCTCCCGCCTTAAAGCCTGCATCACTTCAGGCCTTAGTTTATGGCTATTAGGTATTGGCACTGTACTTTCCTTCAATGTCTGGGAAAACAGCAAGCTATTCGGCAAAACGTTTTTTGATCTAATAGACTTCCTGACAGCCAACCTGATGATGCCATTGGGCGGCCTGTGTATCGCAATATTTGCCGCATGGGTTATTAAGCCAAAGGTAGCAGAAGAAGAATTAGGCTTGGGTGCGGGTTTGCTTTTCAAAATGTGGCAGTTCGCAATGCGCTACCTCACCCCGATCGGTATCGTTATTGTATTCCTCAATGCCTTGGGCGTAATCAACTTATAAATATTGCTCTATAGCACTTGGTAAGCGGTCGCTACAGACCGTTTACCACTTCTTCTTACTATTGCTATCCCAATGGCCATATTAACTAAAGCCATAGAACGCACAACAGACGTATAAGCCTAAGTCTCTCTAGCAAACTAAGAAAAGATAATTAGCATGAATGTAAAACCACTAAAGGGTGCTCACGACAACCGCCCCGATATCGTAAACCAAACTATACACAGCAACTCTTTAGCGCTTGAAAGCGCACAAAACCTACAACTAGGATCAATCACGACACACGTCAAAGAAGACCCCATATTTGAGCTGTTACAGCAATTTAGACAAGACAGCCGCAGTAATAAAATTGATCTAGGCATAGGCGTCTATCGCGACCACATCAATCAATCACCGGTTTTTTCAGCCGTTAAACAGGCTGAACAATGGCGTGTCGATACCGAAGAAGATAAAACCTATATTGGGCCCCTAGGAGACCTTCCCTTCTGCCAAGCCATTACTCGTTTAGCGCTTGGAGAAAATCTTGCTGAAAATCTAGCACACAGACTAGCCTATGCACAGACACCCGGAGGCGTTGGCGCCTTGCGCTTAGCCTTTGAGCTGTTGTCAGAAAATAATTCTGATAGAACACTATGGCTCAGCGACACTACCTGGCAGGTACACCTGCCTATCGCCAATGCTGCGGGGTTAGTGCTGCAGCGATATAACTATTACGACCCTGTACAAGGTCCGTTGGGTTTCGAGGCTCTACTGGACAGTCTTTACTCAGCAAAAGCAGGCGACGCCATTCTGTTACAAGCGAGCTGTCATAACCCTACGGGTCTGGACTTAAGCAATGATGAATGGCACAGGCTGGCTCAATATTGCGCACAAAAAGAGCTATTACCCATCATTGATATGGCTTACCACGGACTAGGAAAAAGCCTAGAGGCCGACCGCCAAGGCCTGCGTATTATGGCTTCTGAACTACCCGAATTATTACTCTGCTATACCTGCTCTAAGAATTTTGGCCTGTATCGTGACCGCACAGGTATGGTAATGGCCATCACAGCTGATGCTGAGCGCTGCGCAATGGTTTCAAAGCAGTGGATGCAACTAGCAACCCGACACTACTTTACTCCACCAGCACATGGAGCCAGCCTTGTTAGGAAAATACTCAACAATAATGAGCTACGAAAACTCTGGGAAACTGAACTAGAAACGATTAGCGCCCGTTTACGCGACGTACGGCACAATATATTCAACACATTGAGTGAAGCTGTTCCCGATAAAGATTGGCGTTTTCTGATTGATGGCAGAGGTATGTTTGCTTTATTTCCGTTGTCAGCAAAGGAAATTCTACAGTTACGTGAAGAGTATGGCATCTACATCGTTAACAACGGACGAGTTAACTTATCCGGCTTTAACACGCTTAATTTTTCCAGAGCAATGCAAGCAATGGCTAATGTCTTAAACAAGCAATAAAGAACAGAGACAGAGATTTAATAAAGCTTTAATGATGTGTAGTAGCACAGATTGAATCACTCAATGCCACAATGAAACTTACCCTTGTACTATTGAGGTAAGTAATACCGAAAACCAAATTCTAATAAGACGCATCATCATCTGATTTTAAGAATGACCAAAGGGAATAAACAATGGCAGATTTATTTGAAAACCCAGTAGGCTTAGATGGCTTTGAATTCATCGAATTTTCATCACCTGAAAAGGGCCAACTAGAAACCGTATTTACAGCGATGGGGTTTACCCATATTGCCAATCACCGCACTAAAGATGCGCAACTATGGCGTCAGGGTGGCATTAATTTAATCGCGAATTACGAGCCAAAATCAGCAGCATGGTACTTTGCTCGTGAACATGGACCGTCTGCATGCGGCATGGGCTTTCGCGTTAAAAATGCAGTAAAAGCATATAAGCACTTATTGGCACAAGGTGCTGAACCCGTTGTAGTCGAAACGGGCCCTATGGAACTACGTCTACCAGCAATTAGAGGTATTGGCAGCGCGATCATCTACCTTATTGACCGATATGGCGATGAGTTATCTATTTATGACATTGATTTTGAATACCTTGATGGCGTAGAGCGCAATCCAGTGGGAGCAGGCTTCAAAGTCATCGACCACTTAACTCACAACGTGTATGGCGGTCGCATGAAATATTGGGCTGACTTCTATGAGAAGTTGTTTAATTTTCAAGAAATTCGCTTCTTTGATATCAAAGGTGAATACACCGGGCTAACCTCCAAAGCACTAACGGCACCAGATGGTAAAATTCGCATTCCGCTAAACGAAGAAGGCGAAGGCGGTAAAGGGCAAATTGAAGAGTTCTTAAGAGCATTTAATGGTGAAGGTATTCAACATATTGCTTTTAGTTGCGATGACTTAGTTGCATGTTGGGATCGCTTAAAAAAAATGGGAATGCCTTTCATGACAGCGCCACCGGCAACATATTATGAATTGCTGGAAGGTCGCTTACCTAACCATGGAGAGCCTGTTGAAGAACTTCAAACACGTGGCATATTAATGGATGGCACCATTGAAGGTGGCCCACGATTGCTGCTTCAAATATTCTCTGAAACCCAGTTGGGTCCAGTATTCTTTGAATTTATTCAACGCAAAGGCGATGACGGTTTTGGTGAAGGTAACTTTAAAGCATTATTCGAATCTATTGAACGTGACCAAATTAATCG
>NZ_JADGEV010000053.1:0-17277 GCF_016744175.1 Neptunomonas sp.
TGCAGTTGCGTGGGCCATTCGTAAAGCAGCGACACTGACTCCTGAACAAAGCATCTTAGTGAACCTTTCTGGTCGTGGCGATAAAGACGCTGACTACGTTGCAAACATGCTAAGTTTATAAACTGAAAAACAAATAGGAAGGGTTAGATGTAACGAATCAATTAGTTATTGATTCATAATAGATCTAATTCTTTCTATTCTACAAAAATTTTCCTATAAACCTACATTGTTTCCCGCAACATAGAACTTTAATTCTCTCAACACTTATCGAACCCTATAATTGATCAGATTCGGTCAATCGAGCATTCACTGAAAATGACATCTATAACCCATAAAGAAAACTCATTATTCAATCCAATCCTTATTACTGGATGCGTCATTTTATTAGTGAGCTTCTCTATTCGAGCCTCCTTTGGGCTGTTTCAGATACCAATTGCAACAGAGTTTAATTGGCTAAGAGCAGAATTCTCTTTTGCTATTGCTATACAAAATCTATTTTGGGGTATTGGGCAGCCATTATTCAGTGCTTTTGCAGAAAAATATGGTGACAAAAAAGCGATTGTTGCAGGTGTCGCGTGCTATGTCATCGGGTTAGTGTTATCAGCATTTGCTATTACCCCAGGCCAACACCAACTCCTTGAAGTTTTGGTAGGGTTTGGCATTGCTGGAACTGGATTTGGCGTCATTCTCGCTATAGTGGGCCGAGCTGTATCTGACAAACACCGTTCTTTAGCATTGGGCATTACGACCGCAGCAGGTTCTGCAGGGCAAATTGTTGGCCCACCTATAACACAATATTTATTACAACAAATGCCTTGGCAATCAGTTTTCATAGCCCTTGCAGGTTTTGTTCTTGTTTCTTTAGTTGCTCTTTTTTTTATGCGTATCCCTGCACCACAGAACAAGCAGCACAGCGACGAAAACATGAGCAAAGTAATTATGCAGGCAGTTAAAGATCCCTCTTTTGCATTTATTTTTATCGGTTTCTTTTCATGTGGTTACCAATTAGCTTTTATAACAGCACACTTCCCAGCATTTATTACAGAGATGTGTAGTGTGGTTACTCCCGGTAGCGTCATTCAGTCGCTAGGCGTTTCGTCTACATCAACGCTCGGTGCCATCGCCATCGCCCTAATAGGCGTATCAAATATTGTAGGCACAATACTAGCGGGTTGGCTTGGCAGCAAATACTCACGTAAGTATTTGTTATCAAGCATCTATTTGATGCGTACCATCGTTGCTGCGGTTTTCATTCTCAACCCAGTCACTCCTGAATCAGTAGTGCTTTTTTCTATATTAATGGGCGCGCTATGGCTGGCGACAGTCCCTCTTACATCAGGCCTTGTTGCTCAAATTTATGGCGTACGCTACATGGGTACATTGTACGGTTTAGTATTTTTCTCACATCAACTAGGCGGATTTATTGGCGTATGGCTTGGCGGGACAATGTTTGATTTATACGGTAATTACACACTGGTATGGTGGGTTGGTATTGGCGTCGGCGCTCTTTCTGCACTGGTTCATCTACCCATACAGGAACGCCCTTGGGCTGAACGGCAACCTCAATTTGCAGCATCGTAAACAAACTCTCACTGAAAAATGCATAGCGCTCTCTGATACTATCGAGCGCTATTAATTTAATAGGATTATCTCTGTATGACGGCTACCGCAATGAATATAATCGCAGCTTATGCGAAAATTGATCAAGATGACAGTGACCAACTTCAACAAAGAATTGCGCATTATCAATCCTCTGTTGATGCCATTACAGCACTAGGTATTACGCCTACTCAGTTAACCATTGAACCTCTATCAACTGACTGGCACAGTGAGCTACAACCTAATCATTTCCGTAGTGGCTGTGCTCCGATCATGGCACTCGAGCATGCTCAAAAACTAATAAAACAGGGGCATCAGGCTGTCATTATCAGTGGTGATGATGCTGTAAAAAGTGGCTACCAACGAGAAGAACGACACAAACTGATGTCAGTTTATGCTGATGATTACTCCATTGCCCAGTTATATAACGACCTCACTGATGAATTCATAAAGCGCCATAAGATTAGTGATACAACATTTCTTGAACTTGCCGATGCGTTATTTACTAACCACAGCCGCAGCCATGACATCGCCAAACAACAGCAACGCGCTCATTTCCCTACCCCTGATGCTAAATGGTTTAACCCTGTAACTAAACTGTTTCGTGGTGTTGATTGTGCTAATCCGTTAGTGGATTTCTCTGGACGTTTATTGCTATGTAGCGAGTCTCTAACTCAACAACTTAATGTTCACCAAAATAAGACTGTTAGCATCTCAGGTGTCGGCCTAGGCCTGTTGGATATTGACGAAGCACAACAACTTTCGCTGATTGCTAAGTATGAACATTTATCTGACGCCTATCAGCAAGCGTGCCAACAAGCCGGTGTAGATCTCAATACACTTATTATTGATAACAAAGTGCTCATGGAAATCTACACCTGCTACCCAATAGTACCTCTCGCATTTCTTATGAGTAGTGGACTAGTAACATCATTAAATGAAGTTCCTGATTTTTTAAATCAACACTTACTCACCATTACTGGTGGTATGAACTTAGCAAGGGCGCCATGGAACAACCCTGCACTCAATGGCTTGATCGAAATGTTTCATTTGCTTAACACAGATTCACAACAATATGGAATGGTACATGGCAATGGGGGCATTGGTTATCGACAAGGTGTCGCAATTCTCAAATCAGGCAGAGTCTAACAGGCCAATAAAATTACACCCTTATCCAAGCTTGCTCCTGAGCACATTTAAACTAGACTCTAATTAATTAGTTTACGCTGTGTTGAGGAGTATTTGCTTTGAAGCTATTTTCACTATTCATAATGATTCTAAGTACTCTGGGGCTTTCATCACCTGCTACTGCCTCAGATTCTGTTCTCACCTCAAAGAAAGTGCCAACTTCGGAATCAACTTGTAAACTCATCCGAGCCAGTGGAAATGCAGAATACCCTCCCTATCTATGGCGTGAAGGTAACTCCGAACAACTTTCAGGGGCAATCACATTACTTTTAAAAGAAGTAGCAAAAGAAATAAATACTGATATAGAAATCGTATACAGCGGGCCTTGGGGGCGTGTACAAGAGGACGTCGCTGCTGGACGCATTGATATGATTGCTGGTGCATTTTTCACTCTTCCAAGAACTCATTACATGGACTATATCTATCCGCAGATGATGCGCACCAAAACTGCTGTCTGGGTGAATGCTACAAAAGCACTCTCGTATTCAAAATGGAGTGACTTAAAAGGCTACCGTGGCGTCACTGTCATCAATAATAGTTTTGGTCAAAAATTTGATGAGTATGCAAAACAACAACTAAGTATAGATGAAGTGGGAAGCCTAGAACAAGGGCTTAGAATGCTAAGCGCAGACCGCGTTGATTATCTCATTTATGAGGAGAATCCCGGAAAAGCATATGCACAGAAATTGAACATAAGAAACCTTAAAACAGTCCCTTTAGAAATAACCCGCGAAGAGCTCTATCTAACGATGTCTAAGCGGTCTCCATGCAACTCCACCGCACTAAGAAGCAAAATTGCAAAAACGTTAAAAAGGTTCACTCAAGAAAAAAAAGCAGAGCTTTTCTTAGAGCAAGGTCATGATTTGTGGGCTAAGAGCCAGTAAGACCAATAATAATTATTTTAGAGATAACGCATGAAAGACACGCCACACAGTTCTATCAGTTATCACTTTTTACTGAAAATCCTTCCCGCTTTCTTTTTTGTATCATTGATATTCTTAGCTGCGTTATCGTACTTTGAGCGGATTACCGCAAAGAATTCTTACGACCAGCTAATGCAAGAAAAAACTGACAGTCTAGCCCTACTATTGGCTGAACCTGTTTGGCAATTATCTACAAAACTATCCAAGAAAATTCTCCAAGCTACGATGGAGGAGCCTGATATTTCATGCATAAAATTAGAGCAAGACTCAGATATTACACCAATGATAAATGAAGGAGCATGCGACTCTGAATTAACCGATATAGAAGAATTTAGCAGTGAAATTATTTATGTTGATACTCATAGCACAAGAAACCTTGGTACTGTTTTCGTCTATACAAAAGAAACAGACACATGGAGTAGTATAGCCAAGCAGATTAAAGCACTAGCGGCTCTTTCTCTCATTTTATTTATCACGATTATCATCATCATTATTATCGCCTTTCGTAGCACGATTATTTCGCCATTAATGCAGGTTTCTCAGTCATTGAAATTCTATCGTACAACCGGTCAACGAGTCCCTGTCGACTGGAATACAACAGATGAACTAGGACAACTGATTAACGAATACAATAAAAATTTAATAAAACAAACTGAAACTGAGGCCGCACTAAAAGATGCACACCAGACTACGGCAACAGCCTTATCAGACCTTAAACAAGCTCACTCAAGTATGATTCAATCTGAAAAAATGGCATCTCTCGGTAGCCTCGTCGCGGGTATTGCTCATGAAATCAACACCCCTCTAGGTAATAGCTTGACTGTAGCGACATCTGTTTCAGATATAACACGTAAAATAAAAATAGATATAGATGCAGGGACACTCACAAAGTCTGCGTTAGATAACTTTGTTGAGT
Organism: Neptunomonas sp.; assembly: GCF_016744175.1. Taxonomy (GTDB): domain Bacteria; phylum Pseudomonadota; class Gammaproteobacteria; order Pseudomonadales; family Balneatricaceae; genus Neptunomonas. The sequence continues at coordinate 4,627 of NZ_JADGEV010000053.1, forward strand.
CGATTACAGAGGCATCTACTATTTTGGAGCGCAATTTACATACAGCGGCCAAACAAATACGAAACTTTAAAAATGTGGCTGTTGACCAAACCAGTGAAAAGCGACGCTTATTCGATGTCAAACAAGTCGTGGAAGAAGTTATTTATACATTAAACCCTCAAATAAAACACACGCCCTACCGAGTTGAAGTATCAATACCTTCAGGCATCAATATGAATAGCTACCCAGGGCCATTGGGGCAAATCATAACGAACTGCTTTAATAATGCTCTATTACATGGCTTTGAAGCGAAAAAAAGCGGCCTTATTAGCATTAAAGCCAGCCTGATGAATGAAGGCTGGTTGTCGCTCGATATATCAGATGATGGGCAAGGCATGGCACTAGAAGAATGCATGAAGGCATTCGATCCGTTTTATACAACTAAACTTGGTAGTGGTGGTTCTGGCTTAGGGCTAAATCTAGTCTATAATCTAACGACAACCATTCTTGGTGGAGCTGTTGATATCAAAAGTACAATAAACATGGGTGTTACTCTCAGCTTTAAACTTCCAATTAATGCACCCTGCGCATATAAGACTCAAGGCAATCTATAGGTATGCTGACTCCAGAAAATAATGACCAAATTAACTTTGCGAATGAAGACAAATCAGACACGTCTGTTTCGAATAGTGATCATTGGCGTATATTAGTTGTTGATGACGAGTCAGAGGTTCATGAAGCAACACGTTTCGCATTAAAGAATCAAATGATCCTAGGTAAACCCCTAGATATCACTAGCGCTTATTCGGCTGAAGAGGCAAAGCGCTACCTAGAACAAGATGAACAGTTCGCCTGCATTTTACTTGATGTGGTGATGGAAACTCCGGATGCAGGTTTATTACTTGTGGGGTTTATTCGAGATACGCTTAAAGAAGACACGTCTCGAATCATTCTTCGAACAGGCCAACCTGGCTATGCGCCCGAAATAGACGTCATAGAAAGATATGATATAAATGATTACAAGTCGAAAGATGAATTAACCCGAAATCACTTAATTACAGCACTGACCTCCTCTATACGTTCTTTTCAGCAGATTAAAACAATCAAAGCAAACAAGACCGGTCTTGCAATGATCATTGACGGCGCTCCGAACCTTTTTCGTGAAAGAGCGGTAGGCTCATTCGCACAAGGGGTTCTTTTGCAGCTTTGTAGCTTATTACAAATTGAAAACAACGGCTTTCTTTGCTGCCATGAAGATATTGACACACATGTTATTAAAGTCCTTGCGGCATACGGTAACTACTCATCGCTGAATGGAAAAGTGCTTAATTCACATGAACACACTGCTCTGAATGAGGAAATCATTCATGTTTTGAATACAAAAAAGCATCTCTTCAGTGAGCATCACGTTATGCTTTATATGCAGTCACCACACTCAGACACCCTCGTTGTACGAGTAGAGACGACGCGTCAATTAACAGAAATTGATTTACACTTGCTTGAATTATTTTCTGTAAGCATTTCAGTGGGCTTCGACAATGCACGGCTTTTTGAAAAAATGGAGGAGCTTGCATACGTAGATGCTTTGACAAAACTACCCAATAGAACAGGCTTGATCTATCAGTTAACAAAGCAAATTAACAGTCAATCAGATTTCACCATTTTATTGGCTGACATTGATACTTTCCAAACAGTCAACGACGGCCTAGGCTATCAAATTGGTGACCAAACAATAAAAGTAATGGCCAAGCACCTGATCAAAATGTTTGGGCCAAGCTGCATGGTTGGCAGAATATCAGCCGATACTTTTTGTATTGGATTAGATACTACTGATAAGGCGATTATTGCTAAAAAGTTAGAGGCACTAGAAGCCTCTCTTGAACAAAGCTTTTCTATAGAAGGTTATGAAATCCCTTTAAGCCTGACCATTGGCATGGCCATGTACCCACAGCACGGGAAGGATGCTGCCACATTATTACAAAATGCTAGCATCGCGCTTAAATACGCAAAAAGAAAACACCGTGCGGGTTATTCCGAATTTGGCCATGAATTTGAACAAGAGTTACAGCAGCGCTTACACATGGCAGCAGAACTTAGACATTGCGTTGAACGTAATGAACTGCACCTCATGTATCAAGCTCAAATTTGTCTGAAAACAAAAAGAATACTTGGAGCTGAGGCCCTTGTACGCTGGACTCAGAAAGGGGTAGTCATTCCTCCTAACGAATTCATATCTACTGCTGAATCATCGGGTTACATTGTACCTATGGGTTACTGGATTCTTGAAGAAGCGTGCAGGCAACAAACACAATGGAAAGAAGAATTAGGGTATGAAATTGTTATTGCGGTCAATGTATCTATACGACAACTTAAAGACCCGCAATTCTTGAAACGTACTGATCTTATCTTGGAAAGAACCGGAATAAACCCCACTTCATTAGAGATTGAAGTGACTGAGTCCATGATGATGGAAGATAACAATGCGCTGCATGTAGTGCTTAATGCTATCAGAAAACGAGGGATACATGTTGCTTTAGATGATTTTGGAACGGGTTACTCATCTCTGAGTTACCTCCAACAACTACCTATTGATCACCTTAAGATTGACCAGTCATTTATCAATAAAATTACTCAAAGCAGTGAAGACAGTGCAATTGCTGCACTGATGATCAGTATTGGTGATCTACTCAACCTTAAAGTTATCGCAGAAGGCGTCGAAACGCTTGAACAGCAAGAAGAACTCATAAAGCTGGGCTGTTGCGAAGCTCAAGGTTATTTATACTCTAGGCCTATTACAAAAGAAGCATTTAGAGAATTATTAGTGTCCATGAATCAATAAACCATGGGCTACTCTTAAACAACTAAAGTCACTAAGTATCGGGAAAGGTTATTTTTATACATCTATTAGGGTGTAGCGCGTCGGTAGCGTTTATGTAGAATCCCGACGCGTTTAACATATGCTTGTGTTTCAGCATAAGGAGGAATGCCATCGTACTTCTTCACAGCTCCAGGTCCTGCATTATAAGCTGCAGTCGCACGCGAAATATCTCCTTGGTACAAAGAAAGCAACTCACCTAAATATTTAACCCCCCCCTGAATATTTTGCCCTGGATCTAGTGCATTATTAACACCTAACTCTTTTGCTGTTGCAGGCATAAGTTGCATCAAACCTTGAGCTCCCTGACTAGAAACAGCAAGAGAATTAAAAGCTGATTCAGCATGCATAACAGCTCGAACCAAAGCAGGATCTACGGCGTATTGTTTCGCACTATTACGAACATCTTTGATATAAGCAGTAAGGTTTAAAGGCGTTTTATACCAGTTAACACTAGATCGCGGGTTACAAGCAAAACATGCGAATTTTAGAGTGGCAAACGCTATGCCTTTTTTAGGTTTTTTATTAGTAAAGGTTAGAACACCATTTGCTTCTCGGTACTTGTAGATTGACTCATAAGACGTTTTTTTTCTGGCTCCATTACTAGAACGGACCTCTACCCTTTCACCCTTTTTAGATACATTAGTGTATTCGATGACACCATCCGCACGAACAACTTTACGTATACCTTCAGCAGCAAACAACGAGCTACTTAAAAGCACACTCCCAACAATCATAGACCCTATAAACCTAACCCTGCTGGCACTTATAAACGGCTTAATCAACCAATTATCCCTATAAAAATCTGATGATTTCAAATCAGATAAGCTTAAAAAACAACATAAACAACCGATTATTTGTCTTTATGAAATGTTCTTATAATATAGCCAAAAATACTACATTCAGCGACTCTGCCACAGCAGATAAGTATGATAACGGTACATCCAGACTCAACCTCAAATTTTCAATGCCGTTTCACACTTTATTTCACGAAGTGCAAAATTGGAATGTACTTGGGAAATACCTTCCAAAGGGAATACTTTATCATTTAAAAACTGATCATAAGCTTTGATATCAGAAACCATTACACGTAACACAAAATCCGCATTTCCTGTCACTGCATAGCATTGCAAAACTTCTTCACAAACAGCCATAGCCTCTTCAAACGCTTTAGTGTGAATAACAGAATGTCGCAACAATGACACCATCACCAAAACACATAAGCCCTGCTGCACCAAATCGGCATCAACCAGTGCCGCGTATTTGCGAATAGCTTTTGACTCTTCTAATGCTTTAACTCGACGCCAACAGGCAGCAGCAGACAATCCAACCTCATCTGCTAAATGCTGATTACTAATTCGTCCGTCCTGCTGGAGAATTCGTAAAATATGCTTATCAAAAGAATCCATATAAAAAAACCCACCAATTAAGAAAGAATTTCTCTTAATAGCAACAATAAATGAAAGAATATTCCATATTATTGCAACTTTACACACTAATAAGAAAGCACCTTTCTAAAAAAAACACCTAAACTGGTTAAATAATTAACAATAAAAGCAGCCCTCACAATGACAAGCCCAACATCCACATCAGGCAGCCCTGCACCAGTAACACCACGTGCAGATGCCACTACAACCATAGCCACACCCGATCAACTAGATAACTACGCTCTTAATGACCGTTATACACGTACTCAAGGGCGAGTATTTCTAACGGGTACACAAGCACTCGTACGTATTCCATTAGTGCAAGCACAGTTAGATAAACAAAATGGCCTGAATACAGGTGGCTTTATCAGTGGATATAGAGGTTCACCTCTAGGTGGTTATGATCAGGCGTTATGGGCTGCTAAGCCATTATTAAAACAACACAATGTTGAGTTCATCCCTGCCATCAATGAAGACTTGGCAGCAACGCTTGTTCTGGGTACTCAACAAGTTGAAACAGATCCAGACAAAAATGTCGATGGTGTATTTTCTATTTGGTACGGAAAAGGTCCCGGTGTTGATCGTGCAGGTGATGCGCTAAAACACGGTAATACTTACGGAAGCTCACCTCATGGTGGTGTCTTAGTCATTGCGGGTGATGACCACGGTTGTGTTTCTTCTTCTATGCCGCACCAGTCTGACGTTGCTTTTATGGCTTGGTTTATGCCGACTATTAACCCTGCTAGCATTGCCGAATATGAAGAATTTGGCTTATGGGGATATGCCCTGTCTCGTTTTTCAGGAATGTGGGTGGGTTTCAAAGCCATCTCAGAAACCGTAGAGAGTGCTTGTAGTGTTGAATTAAAAGCCCTCCCGACATTCAACATTCCAGACGATTTTACGTCACCCGCTCAAGGCTTGCATTATCGGTGGCCTGACCTTCCTGGCCCACAACTAGAAACGCGTATCGAGCACAAGCTTGCAGCAGTGCAAGCCTTTGCCAGAGCGAACCCCATTGATAAAAAAGTGATTACCTCTGCCAACCCTAAACTAGGTATTGTTAGTACCGGAAAGGCACACTTGGACTTAATGGAAGCCCTTCAGTTGCTTGGCCTATCTGAACAAGTACTATCTAATTTGGGTATTGAAATATTTAAAGTAGGAATGGTATGGCCGCTTGAAAAGAACGGCATGCTGGATTTTGTTCATGGCAAGCAAGAGATCTTAGTTGTAGAAGAAAAGCGTGGCATTATTGAAAGCCAAATTAAAGAAGCGATGTCAGAACCTGACCGCCCAGGAGAAGTATTAATTACGGGTAAGCAAGATGAAAATGGCCAGCCATTGATTCCTTACGTGGGCGAACTGAGCCCTTCTTTACTCGCCTCTTTTCTTGCCGCACGTCTACAGCGCTTATTTGACTTAACTTTTACCGATGAACTTGAGCAGATTAAGGAATCAGGTGTCACTGTAAAAGATCCAGGTGGTGTACGCCGCATGCCCTACTTCTGTTCAGGTTGCCCACACAACCGTTCAACAAAAGTACCTGAGGGCAGCAAAGCACTTGCAGGAATCGGTTGTCATTTTATGGCGTCATGGATGGGACGTGATACAGAGTCTCTTATTCAAATGGGTGGCGAAGGTGTTAACTGGGCGAGCAAATCTCTTTTCACTGGTAATGGTCATATTTTCCAGAACCTTGGAGAAGGCACTTACTTTCATTCAGGTTCGATGGCAATCCGTCAGTCAATTGCTGCCGGCTCTAATATCACCTATAAGATTCTATTCAATGATGCGGTTGCCATGACAGGGGGGCAGCCCGTCGATGGACAAATTACTGTGCCGGCCATTGCACAACAAGTTCATTCAGAAGGTGCTAAACGTGTTGTCGTACTCAGTGATGAACCCGAGAAATATAACGGCCATGAAAGCGAGTTTCCAAAAGCGACGAGCTTTTTTCACCGTGATAAACTTGATTCCGTTCAGCGAGAGTTACGCGAAATAAAAGGCGTAACCGTTCTTATTTATGACCAAACCTGTGCAGCTGAAAAGCGACGTCGTCGTAAACGTGGCCAGTTCCCTGATCCTGCCAAGCGCGTCATGATTAACCATCATGTTTGCGAAAGCTGTGGCGACTGCTCTGTGCAATCTAACTGTTTATCCATCGTGCCTCGTGTCACAAAAATGGGGGTTAAACGTCAGATTGACCAGTCTTCTTGCAATAAAGACTTCAGTTGCGTTAATGGCTTCTGCCCAAGCTTTGTCACTATTGAAGGTGGACAACTACGCAAACCCACAGGCCTCAGTGCTGATGCTGTCACTGAGCAGCTCAGCAAAATACCAAGCCCTCTTATTCCACCACTGAGTGGAACCTATGATCTACTCGTCAGTGGTGTGGGCGGCACAGGTGTTGTAACTGTAGGAGCGCTAATCACTATGGCTGCTCACCTAGAAGGTAAAGGCTCAAGCGTACTCGACTTTATGGGGTTTGCTCAAAAAGGGGGGGCCGTACTCAGCTATGTGCGCGTGGCACCTTCACCTGAGAATATTCATCAGGTGCGAACTGATCACGGCCGTGCAGATGCACTTATCGCGTGTGACATGGTGGTGGCGTCTTCAGCTAAAGCACTGGACGTGCTGCGCCACAACCACACGAAGGCAGTTGTTAACCTTGCTGAAATGGCGACGGCTGATCATGTACTTTATCGCGATGCCGATATTGAAAGCAGTAAGCGTGTAAATCTACTTGCTGATGCCGTAGGAGACAGTCAATTCTCCACTTTGGATGCCAATAACCTAGCACTGCATTTATTAGGTGATACGGTTTTTTCAAATGTAATGATGCTTGGTTACGCATGGCAAAAAGGCCTTATCCCTATATCTCAAACAGCACTGATTCGCGCGATCGAGCTCAACGCCGTGGCTGTTGAAAAGAACAAAACAGCCTTCAATTGGGGACGATTAGCCGCAACAGTGCCTGACTATGTCACTCACGCAGCAAACCCGAAACCCAGCCAAGCAGCTGAAACGCTTGATCAAAAAATAGAGCGTTTAACAAATACACTAATAAGCTACCAAAACAAATCCCTCGCTGATGAATATTTACAGCTAATCAACAGTATTCGACAGGTTGAAAAACAACTTCAACCTAAGCATGGCAACAGCAACGAGCAACTTACTGATATTGTCGCCACACAGCTATACCGCTTAATGGCCACCAAAGATGAATATGAAGTGGCTCGCTTGTACACCGATACCGACTTCCTTAAAGAAGTGGCTGATACTTTTGAGGGCGACTATAAAGTCAATTTCAACTTCGCTCCTCCTATTTTAGGTGGCAAAGTTTTGAATGGGCGTCCTGTTAAGCGACTATTTGGCCCTTGGATGTTGAAATCCTTACGAATGCTCGCCAAAATGCGCGGTATACGCCACTCGATACTCGACCCGTTTCGCTTTTCTGCTGACCGAAAACTGGACAGGCAGCTTTTAGCCAGCTACAAACAAGTGATAGCAACGCTACAAAGCGGAACTACACTGCATAATTACGATATCGCGCTACAACTTGCGAACCTTCCAAAAGAGGTTCGCGGTTATGGACCGGTCCGGGAAACAGCAGCTAAAAGGGCTGAGAGTCAACTTGAAACATTGATGACACAGTACCAACAAGCCATAGAAGGCGCAGGAGAATAGCCATGTTCGAACATCTGCAAGCGCTACCCGCAGATCCAATTCTAAATCTGATGGTGCAACACAGTAAGGATAACAACCCACTTAAAGTTGATCTAGGCGTGGGCGTCTATAAAGACGAACAGGGGCATACTGCCATTATGCAAGCGGTAACGGCCGCTGAAACGCACTTGTTAGCGACAGAAACCACCAAAACTTACATAGGCCCTGCCGGTGCTGAAGGTTTTAATTACTACATTAGTCGCTTGGTACTAGGGAACGAGCATAGTGCTATAAAAGATCAGCGCATCACCGTTGCACAAACACCAGGTGGATGTGGAGCACTGCGCATGGCCGCTGAATTTACGGCTAAATGTGCGCCTGGAACAACCGTATGGGTCAGCGACCCTACATGGGCAAATCACATTCCATTGCTAAAAGGTGCTGGGTTAAACATCACTGAATATCCGTATTATGATGGGGAAACAAAAGGCATTCGTTTTGATGCTATGTGTAGTGCATTGGAAACAGCTACAGCAGGCGATATAGTGCTTTTACACGGCTGCTGTCATAACCCGAGCGGTGCCGATCTTTCAAAGGCTCAATGGGATGCTGTTGCCGAACTACTCATTCGCAAAAACCTGGTTCCTTTTGTCGATATCGCTTATCAAGGTTTAGGGGACGGCTTAGCTGAAGATGCTTACGGTGTACGCTTATTAGCGGATAAAGCACCCGAAATGATGATTGCTAGTTCATGCTCAAAAAACTTTGGCCTATACCGCGAACGTACAGGTTCAGTTATGGTTATTGCACCTAACCAGAAACAAGCAGCTATTGCAGCGAGCAACCTCTTCAGCATTATCCGTGGTCACTACTCAATGCCACCAGCACACGGTGCTGCCATTGTCGAAACCATATTAGGTAATGCCGAGCTAACAAAAAGCTGGGACGACGAGCTGACCCTTATGCGCAATCGTATTCTGCAACTTCGCCATCAACTGGCGAACGAAATTGCAGCAACAGGATGCACAAAAGATTTTAGCTTTATACCACAACAGAAAGGCATGTTTTCTTTCTTAGGTATTACCAAACAGCAAGTGGCTCAGCTACGTGATGATTACTCGATCTATATGGTGGACTCTAGCCGTATCAATATTGCAGGGCTTTCGGCGCAAAACCTAAGCTATGTGGCACAATCGCTAAGCAGTGTATTAAAGGGCTAAAATTTTTTTAGTGAGACAACTAAGCATCACCTACTAACAATGGGCGATGCTTATTCGCGAAAGGTCCCACACCGCCGTTAATACTGATAAAGACTCACCCCTATCATTACAGTTTACGTAGACATATTCGCACCGTTCACCTGATATTTAACGTGCGCGTGCCCTTTTAATCCCTGCCAACAAGTATACAAACGATAAATTTTGCCAGATTGTAGCGATCTGCTACAATCCCTCTATTGCTCATCAACTTGGAGTTACGTCATGGCTAAAGCACATTCTCCGCTTCGCTTAGAAGCACATCTCGTAGAGCAGGCATCAATTTCGGGCAAACTGTTACATCGCTCTACAGCAGAGCAAATAGAGTATTGGGCTGATATTGGACGCAATATTGCTAAAGTGATTACCCCAGAGTTATTGCTTCAAGTATACGCGGGTGTTGCAAAAGTAAAGGTTGAAAAAATACCTGGGCCGCATATTTCCCCTGATGCGTTGTTTTCTGATCTTGAAAATGACCGTAAAAGCGGTGCATTACAGGAAAATATCTCAACAAGTGCCGTGAGATATCAAGCGTCTCCTCGTTACCCGGGATACCTCGAAAGAATTGATCATGACGGTACAGTAACCGTGGGACAATTCGAGAATGGTGATTTCAAACCATTACAGGAGAAGTCTGTTGGCTCATGCTGAAGATAAGCAGTTGTGGATGCTAGTGGGTGGTAATGGTTCAGGAAAGAGTACTTTCTATCGCAAATATCTAGAGCCCAGAGGCATGCCTTTTGTAAATGCGGATGTTTTGGCCAAGCAAATATTTCCTGAAGACCCCGAAGGTAATAGCTACGAAGCAGCAAAATATGCCGAACAAATGCGTGAGCAACTTCTGATTGATGGTGCTACCTTTTGTTTCGAAACGGTATTTTCGCACCCTTCCAAAATCGATTTTATTGCTAAGGCTAAAGCGTTTGGTTACCAAGTTGTGATGATTGTCTTACATGTAGAAACTTCATCGCTGAATAAAGCGCGCATATCACAGAGAGTTGAAGAGGGAGGCCATTCGGTTCCTGATGATAAAGTAGAGTCTCGAATCCCAAGGACTCTTGATAATATCCGCAAGGCGATACCATTGTGTGATCAAGTTCGATTATTAGATAACTCCAGTTATTCAGACCCATTCAAACAGATAGCTACCGTTCGGCCAACAGGTATTTCTTTCCATCAGAAAATGGTACCTGAGTGGGCAACAGGATTATTGATTGATTATTTGCCAAACCTCTAAACGATGCTGACAAATTGATCACCATGTGAGGTTACATGGTATAAGATATGGCAAACTCTAATAGTAATGGCCGGGCCATTGAGCATCTCCTTTCTTCCTTGAATGTAACACTTATAAAATTATCCGCTTTACCCGAACACAGGATCATAAATCAAAGACCTGCCCCTTTTAGCGCATTAGTCTTTTTTAATAACCTATATAAGCCACCTTGGATCTCTAGAGCCATCCCTCATCCCAATATCAATTGCGTTAGCAATACTACGACACAATTTCCAAATACCTAAAAATCTACCAATAAACCCATCTACTCCCTGCAACAAAAGTATAGCTTCTTCACGTGAAGCGTATAGATGCCTACTTCTTGCTGCTTTTTTATAATAACTTAGAGCTATCTTTCTATTCTTTACAACTCCATAGCCAAATTTATAAAATTTTCCAAGCCAATAATTTGCTGGTGGATAATCACGTTCAGCCAATCTATTCAGAATTACTAATGCCTCATCAAAGTTCGATAACTTCATATAGCACCTCGCTTCTCCAAAAATAGACTCTGCATTACCATCAATAGACCCTCTTTCAAAAAAACTTAATGCCTTATCAGTATTTGCTTCCGTGCCAAGCCCATCAAGAAGCATCCACCCAACCATCCTACAACAACTTTTATTTCCTTTGTTTGCCTCTTCCAAATAAATCAAACAGGCTTCGTGGTAATTCCCTTCAATATAAGCCTGATTAGCATTCTTAATATTATTTTCCATACTCTACTCTACATACATTTTTTACTTGCAAACCGGTAACGGTTGCACTGGCACTGTGAGGTATTCCAGTAACGAGCTTCGGCTACGTTAGGTGATGAAAGCCGTGGCTAGGTCTTTGATTTATGACATTTTAATAATGTCACTCACCTCTGAATAGTATAAAGCAATGTAATGCCTATTTCTTTCAACACTCGATCTATATGGTGGACTCAGCCATATCAATATCGCAGAGCTTTCGACGCAAAACCTAAGCTATGTGGCACAGCCGTTAAGCAGTGTATTAAAAAGCCAAAAGATGTTTTGTGAGACAAATAAGCATCGGCCACTTTAAAGGTCGATGCTTAAGTTATGATGCTAAAAGTTAGTTAACTAATTGCTAAATAGCGACCGAACCGTAGCTCGGCTCTGTTTGCGCATGTAGTAGCGCCGTTGCCGACCTAACTCCTGCCGAGATAGTGATCTCTTGATTTATTAGAGGCTCGCGCAACACATTAGAGCGCGCCGTATCTGTCCAGATGCCTTTACGCTCGTCACGCGGAGAAATGCCTATATGCTTGCGATAGCAACGGCTGAAATGAGGCGTAGACACAAACCCACATGCGGCTGAAATCTCAACAATAGACAAACTAGATTGCTTCAGCAACTGACGAGCACGATCTAGGCGTAATTTCAGATAGTAACGTGAAGGCGAGCAATCCAAGTGTTTTAAGAACATTCTCTCTAACTGGCGGCGAGATACCGAGACGAAGCTCGCTAGCTCATCCAACTCTATAGGCTCTTCAAGATTAGCTTCCATCAATTCAATAATATCAACTAACTTAGGCATCGGCTGGCCATTGGTATGCAACTGGCGCAATGAAACACGCTGTTGATCAAACTCACCACGGACACGATCGCAGATAAACATATCTGATACCGCACTGGATAACTTACCGCCATACTGAAGCGCAATATAATTCAAAAACATATCCATCGGTGTTGTACCGCCAGATGATGTCATACGATTTCTATCAATACTGTACAAACGGTTATTACAGCGAACTTTAGGGTAATGCTCTTGTAATGAAGCCAAACACTCCCAATGAATGCTGCTCTCATGGTCATCTAACAGCCCAGCATGCGCTAGCGCATAAGCACCTGTACAGATACCACCTAATGTATAGTTCTTGCGGCCCAGCATACGCAACCAACTCACCTGCTTCTGAGTGAAACTGCGGGTTATATCAACCCCACCAGCTACAATCACTATATCTAACGCGGGAGTGTTTTGGATCGAGAAATCAGGGGTGAACGAGAGTCCATCGCTTGCTTTAACTAAACAGCCATCTTCTGAAATTAATTGCCAGCTAAACAACTCCTCACCCGACAATTGATTAGCCATTCTTAGCGTCTCAATAGCCGACGATAAAGCAATCATAGTAAAGTTATCTAACAGTAAGAAGCCAACACGAGT
>NZ_JADGEV010000053.1:17377-25782 GCF_016744175.1 Neptunomonas sp.
CTCCTCACCCGACAATTGATTAGCCATTCTTAGCGTCTCAATAGCCGACGATAAAGCAATCATAGTAAAGTTATCTAACAGTAAGAAGCCAACACGAGTTAGCTTTTTGTTTTTGAGCGCAGGGCTAAGCGTATCAATTGAAGTCATTGTAGAGTCCTCACCAAACCCCTCTGTTTTTCACAGTAAGAGGTCGATTCTTATTTATAATTATTATCTAAGAACTATTAGTTCAAATTTTAGTTTCATTGTCAGTTCATACCTTCCAGAACATCATTTTTCAAGCTTGAATGGCATGAATGGCAACTAAATTTTAGCTGTTGTAACCCTGCTATTTCTGCACAAAATTTATCGTGGAATTATCACCAATAATATCCCTCAAATAAAATAAAACACATCAAAAAACGACGCTTAAATAACAAATCCTATCCAAAAACGACACATGAAGAATTATTGCCTGATAAATATCAAATCCTCCTATATGCAAAGTGGTTTTCTTACATCAGCACTACTACAAGAAATACTAATAAATGTATCAAATGTCTGAAATAGACATGTATCTGGTCGTTACAGTCATGTCGTAAAACGCCGCTCGGCATAGAGTGACTTTCTAAGGCCGTATTCATTCGACAATGCTCGAACAACCATACCAATACCGCCATATTGCTAATAGATCCAGCCATAAAAATAACAGGAGTGTATACATGACTAGCCACTTTGATAACCGTGGGGTTGTTTATAAAGGCCCCGGCGAAGTTGCCGTTGAATCGATCGCATTTCCAGAACTCTCCATTGGTAAAAGAAAATGCAACCACGGTGTTATTTTACGTGTGTTAACAACCAATATCTGCGGCTCTGATCAGCACATGGTGCGCGGCAGAACAACGGCAGAAGCCGGTTTAGTTTTAGGCCATGAGATTACCGGACAAATAATCGAATGCGGTTCGGATGTCGAATTCCTTCACCCGGGTGACGTTGTATCAGTTCCCTTCAATATAGCGTGCGGGCGTTGTCGTAACTGTAAAGAAGGCAACACAGGCATTTGTCTTAACGTTAACCCTGCGCGCCCAGGTGCTGCGTATGGTTATGTCGACATGGGTGGTTGGGTTGGAGGCCAGGCAGAATATGTCATGGTACCTTACGCCGACTTTAATTTGCTTAAGTTCCCAGACCCTGAGCAAGCAATGGAAAAGATTAAAGACTTAACATTACTGTCTGACATCTTCCCAACAGGGTTCCATGGCTGTGTAACTGCCGGTGTTGGCCCAGGATCAACCGTATACATCGCAGGTGCAGGCCCTGTAGGCCTTGCTGCCGCAGCGGCCGCACACTTATTAGGCGCTGCCTGCGTTATTGTTGGTGATATGGTTACAGACCGCCTCAAGCAAGCTGAAAGCTTTGGCTGCGAAACGATCGACCTGCGCGAAGATGGCGATATGGCCGATAAGCTAGAAGTAATTTTGGGTGAACGAGAAGTCGACGCTTTTGTAGACTGTGTCGGTTTTGAAGCACATGCATGTGGCTGCAACCACGGCCAAGAAGCACCAGCAACAGTATTAAACTCAGCGATGCAGATTACCCGTGCAGGCGGACAAATAGGTATTCCTGGCCTGTATGTAACAGAAGATCCAGGTGCTATGGATGACGCAGCAAAAGTGGGGGCTCTGAGCATGCGCTTTGGTTTGGGTTGGGCTAAGTCTCATTCATTCCACACCGGCCAATGTCCAGTCATGAAATATCACCGCCCATTAATGCAAGCCATTCTTTTTGATAAAGTAAAAATTGCTGATGCCGTTAATGTTCAAATGATCTCTTTGGACCAAGCGCCTGAAGGCTATGCTGACTTTGATGGTGGTGCTGCGAAGAAATACGTTATTGATCCACATAACAGCGTTAAATCTTAACACCTTAGTCTTGTATGACAACAAAGCAAAGACGCTAGTAACGCTATAAGTTGTAGCGTTATTAGCACAACACGAAAACGCATCATTGTTAAGCAGCCATTATTGATTCAATACTCTGCTCACAATAGATGCGTTTCTTGTGACTAAAGAGAAAATCAGAAACTGTAGATACCGTTAAAAATTGCTTAAAGCCATAGATCGGAAATCGGGGTATCTGGGGAGTAGCGGTGCGCTATTTGCGCTTGCAACAACTCAGCCGTAGCAATCGCATCAGTGAGTGCTTCATGCTGTTTATAGAAAGGTAAGCTATAACGCGTACGGCTATCCGACAGACGAATCGACGTCTGCTTTCGGCCAATAAAACGCGAACACTGAGCCATAAACCCATTACGATAAACACGTGCTTCTAAATCCATGGTATCCACTACCGGAAAATAGACCCCCTCACCTAAGCGCTTTATTAGCACCTCATTAAGAAACTCCCGCTCCATATAACGATAATGTACGACCACGACTCGCCCGGCCAATGCTGTTAATAGAGGCTCCAAGATGCCCATTAAATCTGGTGCGTTATTAATATCAGAATGCGTGATTCCATGAATCACTACTGACTCCTCCGCCAAATGCTGGCGTGGATTTAATATCCACTGCTTTGCTTCTTTGCAGTAGATACGCTCTAGCGTAAAAGGCACCAAGCCAATACTAACAATATCGTCTTTTTTGGCATTTAAACCGGTAGTTTCAAAATCCAGTGCAACAAAGGACACCTCTTTCAAGGGTGTATCTTTAGAAAAGCTGCCACTTTCATAAAATGTGCGTAAGCGTGAATCATGGGCTACTGCTGCTTGCTCGCTCATTCTAAGCGACCAATTAATGCTATCTTGATGTTTATTTATGAAGCCCGACATTCTGAATTCCAGATTTAGGGGTAACGAAATTTAAGAAAACGCTGACTGTTACTCAACACTTGGAAAGCATCTTTCAAGTTGCGTCGCTCAAACTCAGATAGGTGCTCAGGTTCAATATTATTATCTGCTGGACGTTGTGCCGCGATATCTAAAGCTTGATGTCGGATTCTTACCATCGATATAAACTCAAGCGCATCTCTTAAATCCGAAATACGTCCTTCAGGAACAATTCCTGCTTTAATAATATCGTCAAGCCTTTCAAAAGAATTTCTTGCTTGCGAACCTACGGCTAATGCATGCACTCGAATTAGATCAGCGATGGGCGCTGTTCCTCGGCGCTTCAAATTAATTGAATTGCGATGCTCACCATCTTTTTCCATAACAAAGCTCTTAAAGAAGCCCAATGGGGGTGTTCGACTCAGAGCATTACGTGCCAAGTTTGATAAAAAACGTGGCTCACGAGATGCTTTTTTTGCCACGAAAAAGTTGAGCTGTTCAGCCCACTTTACCTTTCCCCACACACCTTCAAGATCAAAAAATATCGAGCAGTTCAGTAATGCCTCCGGTATAGGGTTATCAATCCAGTCGGCAAAACACGCCTCCCACTCCTTCCTTGTTTTTCGCCACTGAGGGTTTGTTGCCATAATACCGCCGGTACAATAGGTATACCCACAAGCAGCCAAACCATCGCTCACAAATTTAGCCAGCGCCTCAAAGTATTCGCTGTGTAATTTCGAGTCGTAGCTGTTGTCTAAAATCAGCGCGTTATCCTGATCGGTAATAATCAGCTGCTCATCTCGCGCCATCGAGCCAAGCGCTAAAAAACAAAAAGGTATAGGAGGCGGGCCTAAATGCTCTTCGGCCAATTCTAGTAAGCGTTGCTTAAAGCTGCGCCCTATAACAGACATAGCACTGCCTATCATGTGAGAGTTAGCATCTTCATTAACTAAACGTACAAAGCAGGGAGATACCTCTTCAGACAACAGCTTAAGCTCTTCTACACTGTTCTGTCGAAATACTGTACTCACCATGTAGAGACTACTTTGCGATTCATAGCGCACGATATCTGACACAGCAATAACGCCCACCGGTCTGCCCTTATCCAAGATAGGGAGATGGTGCAAGTTATAGCGAAGCATACACAGCATCGCTTCAAACGCATATGCATCACTATCGAGAGTAAGGAGGTCGGTTGTCATCACCTGTTCTATCGCAACATCCGATGAAATTCCGGTCGATACCACTCGCGTGCGCATATCTCGATCGGTAATAATACCAACAACCTGCGGCTCGCCACTTTGCCCTTGGCCCTCTGACTCTGTGTCAGAGGGTGATAGCGTATCGACAATCAGTAGAGAAGACACTCCCTCCTCGGTCATCTTTATCGCCGCTTCACGAATGCTAGCGCTGCTTTCAACAATCACAGGTTGGCGAGAAATCATCATGGTCGCCTTTGAGACCATTAAGTTATTACTCTCCTTTCCCGATACTGCATGCTGTAAGCTTGAGTGGTCATCCATTTCGACAAAATAAGCGAAAGCTTCAAACTGCTCACACAATAAAACAAAAACTGATTCAGGGATAAAGTAAATGAGCGTATCTTCTAGTGCTCTAACGGGCAGGCGAATGCGGTTGTTCATCAACAACCCCATCTGTCCAAACAGCCCTCCCGGGCTTAAGCGATTATAGAGATCGCCATTACGACGATAGATTTCAACAGAACCGCTGCGGATCATACACAAGTCGTGTATCTCGTCCCCAAATTGATAAATATCGCTATCCGCTCGGTAATAAGCAATTTCTATCTGTTGAGCAACCGTATTAATGGTTTCGTCAGGTAAGCCACTAAAGGGCTGAAACTGTTTTAGAAACCCCGCAATCTCTATATGTTCTGCTTCCATCAAACTCTCTATTTATACGCCAAGCTATTTACACATCAAAGTGATGTGTAACCGTTTAAACTGCTTGTGTGGCCATTATTAAAAATCAACAACCACGTCACCGTTAGGCACACTACAACATGATAGGACATAACCTGCTGCAACGTCTTCATCTGTAATCCCACCATTATGCTCCATCGTTACCTCACCTGCTGTCACTAACACTTTACAGGTACCACAAATCCCCATACCGCACGCCTTTGGAATCTGTAGATCCAACTTAGAAGCCGCTGCATGTACCGTTTCCCCCGGTGAAATTTGTATACTTTTACCAGCAGAGAAGAACTCAACACGAACCATATCAGCCGGTACAAGTGCGTCAGTTTCTTCCTGAGCGATCTCAGCTTGCTCTATTGCATCTTCTTCAACATCAACTGGCGTAGCACCAAACGATTCCTCATGATAACGATCCATATCAAAGCCGTTGCTTTCTAACAACGCTTTAACTGCTTTCATATAAGGTGTTGGGCCACAGCAGAAGACTTCACGTTCCATAAAGTCTGGCGCCATCATTAGTAGCTTTGCCTGATCAAGATAACCGCGATAACCCGACCAAGATTGACCACGCTCAACTTTTTCACAAATCACATGTAAAGTGAAGTTAGTGATTCGCGAGGACATATGCTCAAGTTCACGCTGATAGACAATATCTTTTGAGGTGCGTGCGCTATGGACAAACGCCATATCTACATCGGCATTGGTATCAAAAAACCAACGTGCCATCGACATAACAGGCGTAATGCCAACACCACCCGATAACATCAACACTTTAGTTGCTGGGTAATCGATACAATTAAACTGACCTACTGGACCATGTACCGCTAATTCATGCCCTTCTTCTAAGTTGTCATGCAACCAATTAGACACATGCCCGCCCGGCGCACGCTTAACACTAATGGAAAAGCTATAAGGTACCGAAGGAGAACTCGATATCGTATAAGAACGCATCACCTGCTGTCCTTCAATCTCTAGTTCCAGCGTGACAAACTGTCCCGGTTTAAAAAAGAACATAACCGGCTGTTCTGCCATAAAACAAAACGTTTTCACATCCCACGTTTCATCAATAACCTTTACACAACGTACATTATGACGACCATTCACCCATGTTTGTGTATTAACCGGTATGAATGCATCGGTATTCACCGCTACCGCTGCTGGATTTGCCATCGCTCTTCTCTCTATTATTCTTCGCATGAATGGAACTCTATGCGTGCATTCTCAGCCCTGTATCCATTACTCATTTAGCCAATAGCGACAAAAACTTGCTTATAGCGACACTTATCTATTTTCACTGTGCCAATAGGTCGATTTAGAGATGCTTTCGTGTCGTAAATGGTCAAACTGCTTGCGCCCTATTGTAAGAGGATTAGCACAAGGTCAATGCTGCTACATAACGTAGGGGTTTTACGCCGAAACAAGCAAAAATTTACGCACACTCTGGTGCTAACGAGGATAAGAAGAAATGAACCAGAACGATCTGCTAAACGTCACCAGCGCCACCTATGCTGATGCACGACAGGAGATGGAGCAGCTGCTGGAAACACGTGAGCCTGACTACTCACTTCCACAGCCCTTGTACAACGACCCACAGATGTTCCGCGTAGATATGGAAGAAGTTTTCCAGAAAGAGTGGTTATTTGTTGGCATGACCAGCGAAATCCCTACCAAGGGTGACTACTTCACTGTCGAAATCGGCCAGAACCCTGTACTCATCGTACGCGATGCAGAAGGCAACATTAATGCATTCCACAATACCTGTCGCCACCGTGGTTCACGTATTTGTACTAAACACCGCGGCAAGGTTGCCAACCTAGTTTGTCCTTATCATACATGGACTTACGACTTAAAAGGCAACTTACTTTTTGCTGGCTCTGAAATGGGCGAAAGCTTCGATATGAAGCAAAACGGCTTAAAAAAAGCCTTTTGTAAAACAGCCGGCGGGTTTATTTTTATTAGCCTTGCAAAAGAAGAACCTCAAGGCGATTTTGATGAGTTTCTAGCAACACTGCATGAATACATGGAGCCATATGATGTGGAAAACACCAAGCTTGCGGTGGAGTCCAACATGTATGAAAAAGCTAACTGGAAGCTCGTTATAGAGAACAACCGCGAATGCTATCATTGTGCAGCTAACCATCCTGAACTGCTTAACAGCTTGCTCGAATGGGACGACACTAATGACCCACGCGCACCCAAAGATTTTGTAGAACATTACAACGCACAAGCCGCTGAATGGGATGCCGAAGGTATACCGCATGAGCATCGTAGCTTTGGTCCAGGTAAGCGCAATCGCATTGTGCGTATGCCACTTAAAAAAGGCACGCAAGCTATGACGATGGATGGATCCGAAGGTAGCAAAAAACTACTCGGGCGCATCAAAAACCCACAGCTTGGTTCTATGCGAATATTGCATCTACCAAACTCATGGAACCACATGCAAAGCGATCACTTTGTCGTGTTTCGTGTGTTGCCTATCTCGGCTCAAGAATCCTTAGTGACAACTAAATGGTTTGTACATAAAGATGCTGTTGAAGGTATCGACTACGACGTAGAAAAATTACGTCATGTATGGGATGCAACCAATGATCAAGACCGTGTCTTAGGTGAAGAAAACCAACGGGGTATAAATTCAGTTGGCTACCAGCCTGGCCCTTACTCAAAAACATACGAGTTTGCTGTAATCAACTTTATGGAGTGGTACAGCGAGACGGTAAGAGCAAACCTAAACAAAGAAAAGTAACAACAGGTATAGCTTTAGTTTATAAATACAAACCTGATCTCTCATCCAGTGTTAGATCAGGTTTATTCGCCATCCAATATAGCGACAAACCTCTCCTACCAAGCTCAACAAAAACTAAACCACTTTCTACATTGAAGGTCTTTTTTTATTCTAAAATTGGCTCTAGCAGTCCATTCGTTACGTATTTAAGATTAAACTCAAATAGATACAAGCATTAATTAAAGAACGCACTCATCATTTATTATGGTTTACCTTCACCGAAGTGAGCATTGTTATGCAATTTGAGCAGTTACTACCCTTCTTACTGATCGTTGCTCTGGGCACCTACGTTCAAACCGTTACAGGTTTTGCTTTAGGGATGATTATTTTAGGTTTTGTAGTACAGTTTGAACTAGCATCAGTCACCTTCGCATCCGTTATTATTAGTTTTTTGATGCTCGCCAATGGCCCTATCGCTTTGTATGGAAATATAAAAGCACTGGATAAACCCGCGTTAATCTATTCTCTATTAGGGCTATTTCCCGCCCTTGTGGCAGGTGTTTTCTTATTGAGTTATTTAAGTAGTGAATTCACACAGGTATTACAATGGGTTTTAGGCGCTACCATAATCGGAGGAGGCCTATTCATTCTCCTTAAGCCTGAACCGATAAAGGAGCGGAGCAATCATTTATCATTTATATCTGCGGGCCTCGCTGCTGGTTTATTTGGTGGCTTGTTTAGTATTGCGGGTCCTCCGCTTGTCTATCAATTTTATCGCCAGCCTCTCCCCCTGCAAACTATTCGTTTATGTTTGATCACCTCCTTTCTACTCATGAATATTATGCGATTAACCGTACTAGGGATTCAAGAAAAGCTCAGCGCTGAAATGTTCTGGACAAGCTTGTGGTGTTTACCTGTTGTTGCTGCATTTACTTTA
>NZ_JADGEV010000054.1 GCF_016744175.1 Neptunomonas sp.
GCGTGGCTCATGAGGATTCTCTGTCGTTGTTCGGTGTAGGGAGCTGTTTTTGTATAAATTATAGAAGAACCATACACCAAAGTTTATGATACATAAAGCTCGTCTTTAGTTATAAATATTGTATCCCTTTAATGTTTTCGTTAACCTAAGACAACAACAGTACGACAGATAACGATAATAAAGGCGCCATTGAATGCACAATTATCAAGATATAGATGTTGATGAAGCACAAGCAGGTGTTCTCACCATCAAACTAAACAGGCCTGAAGCTTATAACGCGCTGCGCACTCAATTGCTGAAAGAGTTGGCACAAGCGTTAGACCATGCCAATGATGATGACAATGTTAAAGCGGTTGTTATTACAGGAAGCGATACAGTCTTTGCCGCGGGTGCTGATATTAAAGAGATGGCTTCACTGGACGTTGTCGGTGTTATGAACGACCCACGCCCTTCTTACTGGCGTCGTATCGCTCTCTTTCCTAAGCCTATTGTTGCTGCAGTTAATGGTTTTGCACTAGGGGGCGGGTGTGAGCTAGTCATGCACTGCGATATTGTTATCGCGGGTGACAATGCTTTATTTGGCCAACCTGAAATCAATCTTGGCATTATTCCTGGTGCAGGTGGAACTCAGCGCTTAATTCGCACCATCGGCAAATCAATGGCGATGCAGTTAGTCTTATCAGGTGAATTTATATCTGCTGAAAAAGCACAGTCATTAGGCCTGATAAGTGAAGTCACTATCCCTGAGCGATCACTGGAACGTGCAATGGAGCTGGCTGAAAAAATCGCTACAAAGCCCCCTATTGCTGTCAGACTCGCGAAAGAATCTCTATTAAAAGCTTATGAAACAACGCTGGAAAGTGGCCTTAATCTGGAACGCAAATCCTTTACTTTGTTAGCGGCAACACAAGACCGTAACGAAGGAATTGCCGCCTTTATGGAAAAACGCAAACCGAACTTCACAGGAAAATAATAAAATGTCATACGAAACGATTGAATTTGCAATTTCTGAAGGTATTGCGGTACTAACTCTAAATCGTCCGGACAGTCTAAACAGCTTCAACGCGCAAATGCACTCAGAAGTGCGCAGCGCATTAAAAGACGTTAAAAGAGACAAATCTGTACGCTGTTTGTTATTAACAGGTAATGGCCGTGGCTTCTGTGCAGGCCAAGACCTTGGCGACAGAAATGTAGCACCTGGTAGTGAAGCTCCCAACCTTGGTGAGTCTATCGAAAAAAATTACAGCCCAATGCTGCGCACTATCCGCAGCCTAGAAATGCCTGTTATCTGTGCAGTCAACGGTGTAGCAGCAGGCGCCGGTGCTAATATTGCTTTTGCTTGCGACATCGTCTTGGCTGCGAAGTCCGCGTCATTTATCCAGGCATTTTGTAAAATCGGTTTAATTCCAGATTGCGGCGGCACGTGGACATTACCTCGCTTAGTCGGCCCTGCTCGCGCCATGGCCCTTTCACTTCTTGGCGATAAAATATCTGCAGAACAAGCCGAACAATGGGGCATGATCTGGAAGTCAGTAGAAAATGAATCATTAAAAGATGAAGCGATGGCGATGGCACAACACTTTGCTAGCCAACCGACTAAAGGGCTTGCTCTTATTAAGCGCGCTATCCAAGCATCAGCAACGAACACTTTTGATGAGCAACTAGATCTGGAGCGTGACTTACAAACACTTGCTGGTCGTACTGAAGATTACCGAGAGGGTGTTTCAGCATTTATTGCAAAACGTAAACCTGCTTTCAAAGGACAGTAATCATGAGCACAATAAATTCTGATGCTGTTATCGGTGTTATTGGCGCCGGAACAATGGGTGCCGGTATCGCACAAGTGGCTGCAAAATCAGGCCACAGCGTACTGCTTTACGATGCATTTGAAGGCGCGGCACAACGTGGGCTTGACGGTGTAGCAAAAGGCCTTAGTAAACTAGTACAACGTGGAAAAATGCAACAAGCTGATGTGGATGCACTGTTAGCACGTATCACATTGACTGACTCGCTTGAAAACTTTGCACCAGCACGCGTCGTTATAGAAGTGATTGTAGAGCGCCTTGATATAAAGCAGTCTGTCTTTGCACAGCTCGAAGAGATCTGCGCAGAAGATACTATCTTAGCGACTAATACATCATCAATCTCTGTAACGGCAATTGGTAGTAAGCTAAAACGCCCACACAACCTAGTGGGTATGCATTTCTTTAACCCGGCTCCTATTATGAAGCTCGTTGAAGTGATTAGCGGTTTAGATACAGCACCCTCTGTTGCTGATGCAATCTATGATTTATCTGCGCGCTGGGGGAAAAAACCGGTTCGCGCTAAATCAACGCCTGGATTTATAGTGAACCGTGTTGCACGCCCCTTTTATGCAGAAGGGCTTCGCGTGTTACAAGAAGGCGGCGCTGATGAAGCGACCATCGATGCTATCGTTCGTGAAGCTGGCGGCTTTAGAATGGGGCCGTTTGAACTGATGGACCTGATTGGTCATGATGTTAACTTTGCTGTGACTTCGTCGGTCTTTGCGGCCTTCTTTAATGACCAACGTTTCCTACCCTCTTTAATTCAGCAAGAGCTAGTCAGTGCTGGTCACTTAGGGCGAAAATCTGGCAAAGGCTTTTACGATTACAGCGAACACGCTGACAAGCCCGCTGCCGCCACCGCTGCGCCAGCTAAAGCACCCCACCATGTAACCATTGAAGGCCATCTTGGCGTTGCAGAACCTTTAGTAGCACTGATTGAAGAGGCAGGCATTAAAGTAAGCCGTGTCCAAGAAGGCTTTGGTTCCATACTGATTGGAGACACCACACTTCAGCTGACTAACGGCCAAATGACCACTGAACGCGCTCATAACGCACGCAACAGTAATCTTATACACTTTGACCTTGCCCTGGATTACACCAAAGCAACACGTATTGCTCTTGCCCCTGCTGACCAAACTGCGGCTGATGCAGTATTACAAGCAACTGGACTTTTCCAAGCAATTGGCAAGCATGTCACTATTATTGACGATGTTGCTGGCATGGTTGTTATGCGCACCATTGCCATGCTTGCTAACGAAGGTTTTGATGCTGTTAACCAACAGGTTTGCTCTGAAGCCGACGTTGATGTGGCGATGAAAGGTGGTGTTAACTACCCATTTGGCCCGATTGAGTGGTCAAAAACAGTTGGCCTTGGCGTTATCATGAACGTACTCGATAACCTAGCTAGTGGCTATGGCGAAGACCGTTACCGCACGTCGCCTCTCATTCGCCGCAAAGTTGCTGGAGGTAAGCATGACCGCTGATGATCTAGCGAAGGCATGCAGCGCCGCTATGCATGCTAATGATCATGCCGCTCAAGCGCTCGGTATGGACATTATTGAAACACGCTCAGGGTATGCTCACCTTGAAATGACCGTGCGAAAAGACATGCTTAATGGCCATGCAATTTGCCATGGAGGCATGCTCTTTACTCTCGCTGATACAGCCTTTGCACACGCCTGCAACAGCTACAACAAAGTAACGGTAGCCAGTGGATGCAGCATCGACTTTGCAGCACCTGGGCGTGAAGGTGATCGCCTAAAAGCCATTGCTCAAGAGCGCCATAGAAAAGGCCGCACCGGTATGTATGATATTACTGTTTATAACCAAAAGAACGAAACTCTCGCCTTTTTCCGTGGTAAGTCTCATCAAATTAATGGCGTCCTCGTCGACGAGCCAGAAGAACTAGCCCCACAATCTGCACAACAGGAGAACAATTCATGAAAGATGCTTTTATATGCGACGCAGTCCGTACACCGTTCGGACGCTATGCTGGCGGCTTAGCTTCTGTTCGCGCAGATGACCTTGGTGCTGTTCCCATCAAAGCGCTCATGGAACGTAACCCTGATGTTGACTGGGCAACGGTTGAAGATGTGATTTACGGAAATGCCAATCAAGCCGGCGAAGATAATCGCAACGTAGCACGCATGTCGACTTTACTTGCCGGTTTGCCCGTTGCCGTACCTGGCACCACGATTAACCGCCTATGTGGTTCAGGCATGGACGCTATTGGCATGGCAGCACGCGCTATTAAATCTGGTGAAACAGAGCTAATGATAGCCGGTGGTTGTGAATCAATGTCACGTGCACCTTTTGTTATGGGTAAAGCAGAATCCGCTTTCAGCCGTAACCCAAATGGTCTCTATGACACAACGATCGGCTGGCGTTTCATCAACAAAAAGATGAAAGAGCAATATGGCGTGGACTCGATGCCAGAAACAGCTGAAAACGTTGCTGAGGAATTTAATATTTCGCGTGAAGATCAAGATCTTTTCGCATTTCGTAGCCAACAAAAAACGGCTGCAGCTATGGAGAAAGGTCTCTTTAAAGAAGAGATTGTACCGGTTGTCATCCCACAACGAAAAGGCGATCCCATCGTTGTTGATACCGATGAGCACCCTCGCGCATCTACCACGTTAGCTGACCTTGCTAAACTAAAAACACCCTTTCGTGCCGGTGGTTCAGTCACAGCAGGAAATGCATCCGGTGTAAATGACGGTGCCTGCGCACTATTAATCGCCTCTGCAGAAGCTGCTAAAGCGAATGGTCTTACACCAAAAGCTCGTATTGTTGCCATGGCAGCAGCCGGTCTTGAGCCTCGTATCATGGGTTTTGGCCCAGCACCTGCTACACGTAATGTGTTGAAAAAAGCAGGATTAACACTAGAGCAGATGGATGTAATAGAGCTTAACGAAGCATTTGCATCGCAAGGTCTCGCTGTTATGCGCGATTTAGGCTTACCTGACGATGCTGCAAACGTTAACCCTAATGGTGGAGCTATCTCTTTAGGCCACCCTCTTGGCGCCAGTGGTGCACGTTTAGTAACAACCGCAATGTACCAACTCCATCGAACAGGTGGACGTTATGCTCTGTGTACTATGTGTATTGGTGTAGGCCAAGGTATAGCGATGATTATTGAGCGCGTTTAATCTGCCTAAAAACAATATAAGAGAGCGCTAACACTCATTGAATACTGAGCGTTAGCCCCAAGATTGTCGAAGAACAACAGGATTATAAAAACATGTCTATTGAAAAAACCCGCAGTGGTTCGCTAGATGATATCGAAATGGCTAGCATTGACGAATTACGTGCATTACAGCTCAAACGTATGCGCTGGAGTATTGCTCACTGTTACAACAATGTCCCTGCTTATCGTAAGATGTGTAAGGATAAAGGGGTCCACCCTTTTGATTTAAAAAAACTAGAAGATCTTAAGCTCTTCCCGTTTACTCAAAAAGATTACTTGCGAAACAATTATCCGTTTGGCACGTTCGCTGTACCAAACCGTGATGTAGTACGTATCCATGCATCCAGTGGTACAACCGGTAAACCTACCGTTGTTGGCTATACACAAAACGATATTGATACCTGGGCTAATGTTGTTGCTCGCTCTATCCGCGCTGCGGGTGGCCATCATGGTGATAAGGTTCATATATCATATGGTTACGGCTTATTTACTGGCGGCATGGGTGCACATTATGGTGCTGAACGTTTGGGCTGTACAGTTATCCCAATGTCAGGCGGCCAGACTGAGAAACAAGTCCAGCTGATGAAGGATTTTGATCCAGACATCATCATGGTAACACCGTCTTATATGCTCAACTTGATTGATGAAATGGACCGCCAAGGCGTAGATCCACTTAAGCTCTCATTGCGTCTCGGCATCTTTGGTGCAGAGCCATGGACAGAAGAGATGCGTAAAAATATTGAAGCTCGCCTTGGTATTGATGCGCTAGATATCTATGGCCTATCCGAAGTAATGGGCCCTGGTGTTGCACAGGAATGCCTTGAAAGCAAAGACGGACCCACTATTTGGGAAGATCATTTCTACCCAGAAATCATTGATCCGAATACTGGCGAAGTACTACCTGATGGCGAATATGGTGAGTTAGTATTCACCTCTTTGACCAAAGAAGCTTTACCCATTATACGTTACCGCACCCGCGATTTAACACGTCTACTGCCAGGTACCGCCCGACCGATGCGTCGTATCGATAAAATCACTGGCCGTTCAGATGATATGATGATTATTCGAGGTGTGAACGTATTCCCTACACAAATTGAAGAGCAGATTCTCAAAGTCTCTACTTTGGCACCACATTATGAAATCATTGTTACCAAAGATGGCAACCTTGATAAAGTTGAAGTGAAAGTTGAAATGACGCCTGACGCACACGATGCAGATCAGCAAGCGGCAACCAAAGAGCTTCAACATCATATTAAAGCGGTAGTAGGTATTAATACGCGTATTACGGTTGTTGATGGTGGTGTTATTCCGCGCTCTGAAGGTAAAGCAAAACGCGTTTTTGATAAGCGCAAAGGTAGCTAATTAAAACTGCACTTTGACTTATACCTAGGCCGCTGAATCAGCGGCCTTTTTTATGTTCTTCATCATGTATAGAAATTCACTAGAATTGAAGCACCGCATAAAATGACTTATAGCCGTCACTTCAAGTATTTAGCTGCCGTGTATGCGTTTGCACCAGCAAAAGCTAATCAATCTATTATTTAATGTTAAAAGTAATAGACCATCACGTTCAAACCTTGAACAGGTAATTTATTGCCATCAAACCACTGAGTTCATAACCTGAATCATTGTATTGTTAAGGCGCTATATTATAAAGTATATTAAATTAACATCTTTAAAGACTGACTATATGCAACTCAGCCGTTTTACCGACTATACATTACGCGTATTATTCTACGCCGCGATCAACAATGACCGCCTCACTACGCTCTCTGAAATTGCAACATTCTATGATATATCCGTTGAACATCTTCGCAAAGTTGTTCATGCACTCTCTAAATCAGGCTATTTAAAAACCTTTAGGGGAAAAAATGGCGGTATCCAATTAGGAATGAATCCTGCTGACATCAACATTGGTGAAATCGTTGAACAAGCAGAAGGAATTCGTCCTATCATCGACTGCGAGCACCATGGATGCCGGCTAACACATTTTTGTACCTTGCAGCCCATCCTAAATAAAGCAAAAAATGCTTTCATGACAGTACTCAAGGAACACACTTTAGCTGACTTGATTACAAGTAAATCTATGCAGCGCGGCCTTATTGGTTCTGATTTGGCAAGTGCTGTTCCTAACTCTTAGATGCATCATCAGGTTTTTTTAATACATTGGGTTTAATTAGGGATACATTCCTTTCTTCTGGAATGCTCCCTTTATAACCATCTGTTCGATGTAGTCTCACGACAGCACTTCCTGTCACTTCCATCCACACACGATGTAATTCATCTCTTTTAGTCTGACCCATTTCAACCCTTCCTATTAAAATGTATTTACAATCCATTTTATATATGAATAATAAATATATATCAAATACATTTTTAATAGAGGCTTACATTGTGAGCATTTTTGATTCTGAAACTTTTGTAATAGTTTGTGTAACAGGAATGATCTTGTATAAATGTTGGTCGGTCTGGACCGTATCTAAAGACGCGAAGGCATCACGTGAAGGTAAATTGATTTTTCTCGGATTAATAGGTGGCGCAAGCATATTTGGCATCATGGCCAAGCTGTATATCAGCATGGCCATGGGGCTTTCTTAATGATAAGACAGCATTAATCAGCGAGTTCTAGTTTAACCGATGAAATCAAAACACCATTATTATCGGCATAAACGTAATGACCTGGCTTAAATGTAACGCCACCAAAAGTGACATCTACATTTAAATCACCTAAACCACGTTTATCCGTCTTCATTGGGTGCGAGCCAAGCGCCTGCACTCCTAAATCTAACCCGCTAATCGCATTCACATCCCGGATGCAGCCATAAATGATAATACCTTCCCAGCCATTTTTTTCTGCTTTCTCGGCCAGCATGTCACCCAACATTGCTCGACGCATCGAGCCTCCACCATCAACGACGAGAACCTTCCCTTCACCAGGCAAAGCAACCTGCTCACGGACCAATGAGTTATCCTCAAACGCCTTGAGGGTGACAATTTCACCCCCAAAAGTTTCCCGACCACCAAAATTACCAAACATAGGCTCAACCACTTGAACCTGCTCAGGGAACTGATCACATAACTCGGGTAATAAGTCTTCCACGCTTTTCTCCTCCAACAATTTCATAATCCAATTAGTTATTAGCCCATTTTAAGCCGATACACCCTATTTGCACTACTCCCATGATAAATAGACTATTTTTATGAAATTAAAAGCCTTATTCGATAATAATTACTGTAATTAACATGAAACTTATTCAATTCGCTCATTATTTTCTAAAGTTAGGCTAGAATAAGTCGATATAAATAGCTATACCCACTAATAACCGGAGGCCCAACATGATTGGCACTCTGCATTCACATTCATCCTTTACACAGCAAAGCTCTCAAACAAGCTTTCAGCATGCGACTTCAAATGGAAGGTCATCTGAAGCAGCTAGCCAAGATGCTGTTTTGAACCGGCTTGCTAGCAACATTCCTGGCATGAGTGGTGACGACCTTAAAACGATGAGTACGGATGACTTCTCTCCCGAGAAAGTAGCCAGTCGAATTGGTGACTTTGTTGCACAGGGATTAGAAGCCGCTCGACGTGAGGGCCGTTCCGAAGCCGATATCCAAAAGATGTATAACGCTGCCGTTGATGGTGTTAAAAAAGGTTTCTCAGAAGCACGCGAAATCCTTGATGGTTTAGGCTCTCTAAGTGATTCGATTGCATCAAATATTGATCTTACTGAAGACAAAACACTTGATGCACTTGGCGCTATAGCTCCAGGGCAAAAAACGCCTGAAGATGCTCAAGTTTCTAGATTAATGGCTGCAGAGCGATATCAGGAAGCCGAAACACTTTCGCTAAAGGTTAAAACTCAGGATGGTGATGAAGTCACTATTAAGTTTGCTAACACTAGCCAATACGAAAGCTCTTTTGGTATCGAAAAAGACCAGCATGGCAACAGCCAGTCCCTTTTAAACATAAGCCGCAACGAAAGCAGCTCGTACCAATTCTCTGTTGAAGGAGATTTGGATAATGATGAAATAGACGCTTTGCAGGATCTGATTAAAGATGTAAATGAAATATCAAATGAGTTTTTTGATGGCGATGTACAAAAAGCCTTTGATATGGCGAGCGAGTTCCGCATGGACAAAACTGAACTTTCATCAATGAATCTTCGTTTAACCCAGTCAGAACAATACAGTGCTGTAGCCAAATACACTTCGGCAGAAAATATAGATACTCCAAGCATGAACCCAGGTAAACGTTTAGGCCATATGATGCATAATATGCACGGCGCTACAGAAAAACCCGAGCTAGGGTTCCTACATGACAGCTCTAGTTTAAGTCGAGATATACTCTCAAATCTTGTGACTCAGGATATTCGTTACAGAGACTCTGACGAACCAGAAAGAGCAAGATATAACGCTAATTTGGATAGCATGAATAACTTACTTGCTAGCCAACAAACCGCCTCTCTCCAAGATGCGTAAACATTGTTATCACTGAAAGATATCCATCCATCTTTCAATTTTTGGGGCCCTACTAAGGGCCCTTTTTTTATGATGAGTCAAAGCACAATGATCTACAGAGCGTCACCTTTGACATTAAGATGCACCAAACTATCGATTGGCACGCAGCAAATCGAGTAACGCTTGTGCAGGGTGCGGTATCTGCTGGTTATCCATACGTTTGACTTGGCTACGGCATGAATACCCAGACGCTACCAACTTTCCCCTATTATCACGGTCATTAACAACATCGCGCCAACTTAAATCGTAGATAGTTTTAGATGTCGCTAGGTTGTCAGCTTCATGACCATAAGTTCCTGACATACCGCAACAACCAACAGCTTCTACCTCTAACGTCTGACCAAGAGCGGCATAAATCTGCTGCCAGAGCTTAATAGAAGCCGCTGCTGAGGTTTTTTCAGTACAATGAGCCATCAACTTATAAGAGTGAGCAGGTAATGTAGAGGCTCGAGTGACAACGACCTCTTGCTGTGTTGCTAACCACTCTTGGATAAGATTAACCGTTGGTAAGCGATCAACGACTTGCGTGTACTCCTGTCTATACGTCAGCGTCATTGAAGGATCAATACCAACCAAAGGCACACCCGTCTGTCCTAGTGCACGTAACATTGACGCATTTTTACTTGCTGCTTTTTCAAAAGCTTGCATAAACCCATGAACATGTAATGGCTTACCGTTGGGCATAAAAGGTGCAACCATCACAGTAAAGCCAAGCTCATTGAGCAGGTCAACGATGTCTAATACTAACTGTGTCTCGAAAAAGCTAGTGAAGGCATCCTGTACAATAATGACCGATTTTTCTCGCTGCTCAGCTGCCATGCCACCAATTTTCTCAACGCTGGCAAACTCCACGCCTCTCTCTTTGAGCCCTTTCACTAAGGTGTGTTTACAAATAGTAGGGCTATCAACCATGCCCACATATTGCTTAAACACGCGCTTCATTACTTTATTTTGCATAGCCCAATTGTAGGGTGCTGGGAACTTAGACAATGCAGGCACCATAAACTCTAAACTACCTACCATATAATCTTTAGCCGGGCGCAAATAACGGCTGTAGTACACTTCTAAAAAGCGCGCTCTAAAGTCAGGAACATTAACCTTAATCGGACACTGACCAACACAGGACTTACATGCTAAGCAGCCCATCATTGCTTCGTGGACTTCATGTGAATAGTCGTACTCACCTTTTTGTTTTTTAAGCGTATTTTTTATTTTAGTAGGTAAAGACTTAAAAAAATTGCTCGCTTTAATGCGGCTGCTTTCTTCTGTTAAATCGATACCCTGTGAAGACATAAGGCGTAGCCACTCTCTAATGAGTGATGCCCGCCCCTTAGGTGAATGAATACGCTCACGAGTACCTTTCCATGAAGGACACATGGAATCCTTTGGATCATAGTTGTAACACGCACCATTACCATTACAGAACATCGCTGAATTGTAGGTATCTCGTGTTTTAGCAGAAATCTGACGGTCCAATTGACCACGTGTTTGTACCGCATCAATTTTTAGAAGCTCAGCACCACCAATAACAGGGGTAGCAATTTTCCCCGGGTTCAGCTGGTTATGCGGATCAAAAACACCTTTAATACGTTGCAATTCAACATACAGCTCACCAAAAAATGCAGGAGAGTATTCTGAGCGCACCCCTTTTCCATGCTCTCCCCATAACAAACCATGATATTTTTGTGTAAGCGCAACCACTTGATCAGTGATTTCTCGAATCATTGACTCTTGTGCTTCATCTTTCATATCAATGGCTGGACGCACATGTAAAACACCCGCATCAACATGCCCAAACATGCCATAAGCCAAGCCATGACTATCCAGTACTGCACGAAACTCCATAATAAAGTCTGCTAGGTTCTCAGGAGGAACAGCTGTATCTTCTACAAAAGGAATAGGACGCTCTTGCCCTTGCGCATTCCCCAACAGTCCAACGGCCTTCTTACGCATCCCCCAGACTTTATTAATTTCAGCGCCACCGTAGACCACACTGAAACCAAAGCTTTTACCGGCCTCCCCTGCGACTTTTTCTAAATGCTGAGTCAGTTTGTTAACGCGCGCTTGTAGAGCAGACTCGTCATCTGCAGTGTACTCAACAAGGTTTATTCCTAACGTTTCTGGGTCGCCCTCTTTTTCTGGGAAGTAGTCTTTAACGGTGTCCCAAACAATATCACCCATCGCAAGATTGAGTACTTTGGAATCAATCGTTTCTATCGACGTAGGGCCCCAATCCATTAACGCTTTTGCATCGCGTAACGAACTCTCAAAACTGTCGTATTTAACATTCACTAGCGCGGCAAATTTTGGAATAGGTAAAACATTGAGCTTAGCTTCTGCAATAAAGGCCAACGAGCCTTCACCGCCACACAATACAGAATTAAGGTTAAAACGCCCTGACTCGTCACGTATATGAGCAAGATCATAACCTGTAAGGCAGCGATTTAATGTTGGAAACTTAGCATTGATTAGCTCTTTTTTGTTGCTATAGATATCATCCACCAGCCGATGAATATCACCTACTCTGTCTTCACGAAGCTTTAGCTTTGCTAGCTCATCTTCTTCAAGTGGAGCAGAGCTCCACACAGTACCATCCAGCAATACACTTTTTAACTCTAAAACATGATCCCGTGTTTTGCCGTATAAACAGCTACCCTGGCCACTCGCATCGGTATTAATCATACCGCCAACGGTTGCTCGGTTACTGGTCGACAGTTCTGGAGCAAAAAATAAGCCGTAAGGTTTAAGGGCAGCATTTAGCTGATCCTTAACCACTCCACTCTGGACACGTACCCAACGCTCATGCTCGTTAATTTCTAAAATGCCGTTCATATGTTTAGAAACATCAACAATCAAGCCATCGGTTAATGACTGACCATTCGTTCCAGTACCGCCACCACGAGGTGTTAGTGTTACTTGGGAGAAGGCTGCTTGCGCACTAAGTTCAGCAATCAGCACCAAGTCCTCAAGTGTTTTAGGGTACAACACACCCTGAGGCAACAACTGGTAAATACTGTTATCCGTCGACAATGCGATACGATTGGCATAATCCTGATTAAGCTCCCCCGCAAAACCTTTTGCCTGCAAGGCCTCTATAAAAGATACATAGTGGGCTTGTGTTGTCTCTACAGTAGAAATGCGTGGAATCATATTCTAATCATCTAGTTTGTTATTAAGTGCGCTATGATGCAGAATCATGATTAATCATTCAAACGATAAAATTTAATCAATTAATCGATATTTATGAATAATATATCTTATCGCCATCTTAATGCCTTCATAGAAGTGTCACGGCACGGCAGTTTCACACATGCTGCAGAACACTTACATGTCACCCAATCAACACTCACAGCGACAATCAAGCAACTCGAAGCACAAGTTGCTCTACAGTTATTTGATCGCACAACACGACGCGTTAACCTAACCCGTGATGGTGAACGCTTTTACCCTGTTGCGGAACGCCTTATTTCAGATTTTGATACAGCGATTAATGATTTAAGAGCCAGCGCACAGCAACAACGAGGACAAATTGGTATTGCAGCGTCCCCCTCTGTACTCAATAGCCTTCTGCCACCTGTCATAAAATCATATCGACAAACTTTTCCAAACATAGGCATATCCTTGAAAGAAGAAGGCGCCAGCGGTATTGAAGAAAGTGTGATTAATAATATTGTAGATTTTGGTATAGGCGGGAATAGGTCGGCGCATCCCGAACTACTCTACCAGCCCATCCTACAAGACCGTTACGGTGTAGTTATGACTCATGATAATTCACTTACCATGACTGATACATTGTGCTGGAGTGACATTACACAACACTCATTGAACATGCTCTCGGTTGAAAACGGTATTCGTATACAACTAGAGAAATGTATAAGCGAGAAAAAAATTCCATTGAGACTGGATGACTCTCTCATCGAGGCCTCTACGCCTGCGACTCTAGCATCGCTCATTCAAAATGGTATCGGTATTAGTATTCTTCCGGCATTAGCGGCCAGCACACCGGCTTTTCACTCACTAGAATTTAAACCTTTAAACGAGCCAGTATTACGCAGAGAGTTGTGCCTGATTACACGAAAGGGACGCTCAATTGGACCTGCAGGAGAAGAGCTTCTAAAGAGAGCCATCCAGTACTTTCAAGAAGCTCCCTTACCGGCCTATGTTGAAGTACTTAGCGTTACTGTGAATAAGTAAACTTTAAATAGCATTAGCAGCAAGCTTGAAGAATGACGCATTTGATAATGACACATCTTCAAGCAGGACTATCTCATTAGGCTTTTGTTATTCCGTCCTTCGCAATAGATATCAGCCCCTTTTTCATCAAGGTACCTATAGCCATCTTATAAGCTTTTTTGCTGATGCCGTATGCTTGATAAATATCTTCGGGCTGGCTTTTATCACCTAACGGACTAAATCCATCGTTACTATCCAGGTTATCTAATATGCGCTGCGATAACTCATCAACTTTGGCGTAGCCTGGCTTATCTAGCATGACATCGACTTTACCTTCAGCCAGTACACGCTTGATGTATCCTGTTAATGTTTGACCAAGCCTTACTGTGCGAAACAAATCTTTTTGGTGTAGGACAGCGCCATAACTATTATCAACAACAACACTAAAGCCCAAGTCGTTATGACGAAAAGCAAATAAGCTCACTTTATCGCCTACCGTTAATCCCTGCGGGTCTTTATCAAGAAATTTTTCTAATTTAGCAGAAGCAGCCAAGCGATCACTGTTATCAAGATAAACTCTCACCATAACACGCTGGCCCACTTCAACAGCGCGCTGTTGCTCACCGTAGGGCAATAACAAATCTTTAGGCATACCCCAATCAAGAAATGCGCCAATACGATTCACTTCTACGACTTTCAGTGATGCAAATTCGCCTACTTGTGCTATCGGCGGATTGATTCCAGCTACTACAAAATCATCAGTATCAAGGTAGATAAAAACGTCTAACTGATCGCCGAGTTTACTGCCCTCAGGAACTTCTTTCTTGGGCAGTAAAATACCACCAAGTTCACCGCCATCTAGATAGACACCGAAATCCGCTTCGCGCATGACAGTAAGAGTATTCATTCGGCCTATATCTACCACGGTGTTTATCCTGTTCTAAGTCTTTAGAAGAAATGAGGTTATAAAAGAAGCGATACTAGCAGAAACGCCCTCTTCACCCAATCAGTTTACATGACTAATCTCATACCCATTCAACATCTGCTGTCAGAATATAGCCGACACCATAAACTGTTTTTATTAACGTTGGTTGTTTCGGATTGTTTTCAATTTTTTTACGCACTCGTGACATACGTACATCAATGCTCCGATCAAATGGAGATATCCTCTCACCCAGCAACTTATCACGTGACATTATCTTTCTTGGAGAGTGCAGTAATAACATAAGCAACTCATGTTCAGCAGCACTCAGTTCTTGACCTATTTCTTCAGACTCACCTTCTTGTATGTCACAAGATAGTACACCTGATAGTGTCAGCGTAGATGGGTCATACCGCCAACCGGCAAACTGTGCAACTTTAAGACTTGTAGATTGCTGCTCATGGTTGTTTTTCTTAAATCGTCTAAATAGGCTGTTCACCCTCGCAACTAACTCTCGCGGGATAAATGGTTTCACAATATAATCATCAGCACCTAACTCTAAACCTAACACCCTATCAGTGACACTGTCTCTCCCTGAGAGGATCATCACCCCCATATTAGCTTGCTCACATAATGATTTGACTAATTCAATCCCATCCATATCCGGAAGGCCTAAATCAACAATACACAAGTCAGGTGATTTTAGTTGCAGTGCTTGCTTTAGCTCAGATCCGGTAAGAAAGGTTTCGACATTGAACCCGTATGCTTGTAGTTCTCGGCTAACGATGTCGCAAATATCTCGTTCATCATCAGTGATGTAAATTAGCTTATGAGCGCTCATTTCGTCGAAACCTCTACTTCATGCTTCATCTCGAAAGACTCTTCAAGTGCTTTGATATCAAATGGTTTTTGCAAAATATGATAAGTGCTCTCCCCTTCTCTTCCATTATTTTCATCAAAAGAATAACCCGTCATTAATATAACCTTGCCATTGGGATGAGTTATTTTAAAATTATCGGCAAGATCAAAGCCATTTTCATCCTCCTTCAATCTGATGTCTGATATGAGTGCATAAACATCATCTAATACGCTCGTTAGCTCATAAGCCTCTTTAATAGTAGAAGACTCTATAATACTGAATCCCATTTTAATCAGCATATCACGTACGACTTTACGCACATCATCATCGTCTTCAACCAGTAAAACTAGTTTGTTTTCCCATTCCTCTCGATGCGCAACGGGAAAAACTGTAGAAACAGGTATCGATTCTGCAAGCACCGAGGGTAATAGCAAAGTCACTTCAGCCCCTTTATTAGGAGCGCTGGTAATGCTTATATAACCGTTTGACTGTTTTACAAAACCATAAACCATACTCAATCCTAGCCCCGCACCTGCACCACCAGAATTTGTAGTAAAGAAAGGCTCGAATGCCATTCGCATAGCGTCATCATTAAAGCCATGCCCTGTATCA
Organism: Neptunomonas sp.; assembly: GCF_016744175.1. Classification (GTDB taxonomy): domain Bacteria; phylum Pseudomonadota; class Gammaproteobacteria; order Pseudomonadales; family Balneatricaceae; genus Neptunomonas. The sequence continues at coordinate 16,077 of NZ_JADGEV010000054.1, forward strand.
GAAACGGTTATTTGAATGTACTGCCCTTCTGCAACAATTTCATCTAATCTAATTTCATTACTCACTTGGCGTTCCGATACAACAAAGCAAACCTTGCCACCTTTAGGCATGGCTTGTTTAGCATTTAGTACAAGATTTACCAAGGCATCCTCAAGGCGACCGGGATCAACAAAGGGTAAACTTAACGTATCGACCGGATGAAAAACTAGTTCTATATTGCTCGGCAACGATCCCTGTAATAACTCTATACTCTCTTTGAGTAAAAGGTTGATATCGCACGCCATTGGGGCTAATGGCTGCCTACGCGAAAAAGCCAGTAATCGGTTTGTAATATTGGCTCCTCTTTTTGCGGCTCTGATTGAAGGCTTAAGATAGCGCTGCAACTTAGTATCAACTTGATAGCTATCTGCTGCTGATACAAGATTTCCTAATATAATTGAAAGCAAGTTGTTGAAATCATGTGCTAAGCCACCCGCCAAATGACCAACGGCACTCATTCGCTGAGCTTCCAGCAACTTCTTTTCTACTTCTTTCTCAGCAGTAATGTCTAATGCAACGAGTAATACCCCAGCAACGTCATCATTATCATCATAACAAGGCGTAACCAGTCGCTTAATGATCACCTCTTTATGATTTATCCAGTTACTATATTCTCGTCCAGTACTAATACCTGATAATGCTGATTTGAGTTGAACAAGTGTTGCTTGATACTGCTTTTGGCTGACGGCGCCCAAAGAGCGCCCAATAATATGCACCTTATCCATGCTCAAGGCATCAGCATATCGTTGGTTAACAAATTCAAATGTTAATTCTGTATCTAGGTAAGCGACTTGAGCAGGTAGTAAGTCTAAGATAATTCGCTGACGCTCCTCTATTTGCTCTAGAGCTAACGTACGGCTAGCGACCTTATAATCAAGGTTTTGTATATTATCCCGAAGCTTTTTAACCATTTCATCAAACGCTTTTGCCAAAACACCTAACTCATCATCACGGTTTAAACTCACCGTCGTTGTAAGCTCTCCTTTGGACACTCGCAGTGCCGCATCCGCGAGTTGCTTGATAGGATTAGTCACCCAATAAATAAAGAAGAACGCCATTAAGACAGCAACCAACAAAGATAGTAATGCAATTGTTAAAATGCGCTCACTGAGTTGGTTAGAGCTACTTTTAAGCTCATCAACATAAACAGAAGAACAGATATACCAATCAAAACCTTTCACATGGCGTACCAAAGACAGTTTCTCGTAAACGTAATTACCAGGATCATCTGGCTTATCCCATTTGTAGTACAGCTCTTTACCCGTATCTGCGACATTGATTAAATCGTTTGCAATTGACTGCTTCGTCACAGGGTTCAGTAAATCCTGAATATTGGTTCCATCTATATTTGGATTTGGATGAACCAGCATGTTGGTTCGAGCATCAAAAATAAATAGGTATCCGGTTTTAGCAACACGAAACTGCTTAAAGCTATCCCTTAGGTCATCTAAAGCTTGTTGGCGCTTTACTTCTAATTCTGCGGCGACATCCTCTAAGTAAATACCAGAACCCATCACAAATCCCCATTCAGGGAAGTTTTTAACGTATGAGAGTTTTTCCAACTCTTTATTCCCTGAAAGACGATTCCACTTATATTGGGAGTAACCCTCTCCTTGATTTATCGCCACGTTAATTATTTCAGGTAGAACCACAACTCCCTCGTCATTCTTTAATGCTGAAGCATCCTTACCATGAAACCGGTCATCAGGGTGGGACAGGAATTTGTAGTCATAACTAGAAACCCAAATGTAATCCCCATCAATGCTCTGCAAATGTCGTAACATCTCAAATATAGTTTGGCGCGCAATGTCTATATCAATGTCGCCTTTTTTCACCTGCTTATATATTTCATCTATATAAGATTCAGCCATTGATACTACAATTTTTAATCTTTGCTTGTGGGACGCCAAAACTTGAATCTGATACTTCTCAGCATCTGCATACATCCTGTCAGCTATTGTAAAGGCATTGTCTAAAGCAATCCGGCTGGAATTACGTTCAATTTCATACACTTTGCTTTTGATAAACGGGACAGAATAAAAGTACATCGCGCTAAATATCAGCAACATCAATACTAATACGATGGGGAAAAAACGCTGCACTAGCCGAGAAGGAAACAACATCTGATAAGCCTGTTACAAATCTACATCATAAGATTCTATAGTAAAAATCAAACAATCCACCCCGCTGTTACAATTTGTAAGATTTAAGACAAACTCTTGCAAAATTTTTGCGCTTTATTGTAGTTACGCATATTTGATCACTAATTTTGATCAATAATTACAGGAGCATCGCTCATGAAAATTATCATCGTCGTTAAGCGCTCTGAAACCATTGGTCAACATGATACTCATCTCCAAGAAGCGCTAACAGAAGCTTTTTCAGCTAAAACAGATACGTCAAACATAATTGTCGTTGTGTCTATAGGGTCTACAGCTAGCATGACTCAGCTGGATACAGCGTTAGCTATAGGTGCTGACAAAGGGATTCAAGTCATTACCCAAGATAGTCTAAGTGCATTTACCATTGCAGAACTAATGACCGACATTGTTAAAAGAGAAAAACCAGAATTACTCATAATCAGCAAAGAGTTGTCAAATGAGCAGCGCCAAACAGGAAAAATTTTATCTTCGATGATTACTGATTCATTTCCAGTAACACGCTCCAAACTAGATCGAAACCAATACAAGCTTATAGTCATTCGAGAAATGCAAAGCGGGGCGCATACTGTTTTGCTACCAATAGAAGTTGAGAGCAACAGTTTAAAACCTTGGCGCTCTTTACAAAATTGCCAAGAGTTCCTGCCTTTTAACGGCACGCCCTACCTTGCTTAAATAAATAGCCCTGTTTTTCCTACAGACATAAAGCAAAAAAGCCCTCAAGTGAGGGCTTTTTAAATGAAGTGATCAGTGTAAGTCCTGATACTTCTTCTTGATTTCAATAAGCTGTGGTTGGATATCTAAAGGGGCATAGTTCATCGCTTGCTCAAATAACTCTTTATTTGATTCTGATAAACGATCTTCTTCAGACATAGCCTTCAACATACGCATGGCTTCAACAAACTTGGGATGTAATGAGTCATTATCAAACATAGCATCGCCCTCCACTGTCCGGTTTCGAAAACCGTCTATTAAATTTGAACCCTGAATTTTGCCATATAAGGCCATTCATTACATAAGAAACTACGGTTACAGTTGATTAATTTGTTTTGTTATAATCTTGTTTCGCTTTTTTATACGCTTTTTTGATATCTGATGCCCGCTTTGCGGGTGTTGACGACGATTTGTCTTTCTGATTGAGCCGAGCAGGTGTTGAATTAGCATCTGATAGAAAACTATTTGTCTCAGCGCTTGCACCTAGACGTTTAGTTTTCTTCTTATCCTTTTTGTCTGCACTGTCTTCTGAAAGTTCCGCATTTTCGCTTGTTTGAGAATCTGTATTTTCTTCGTCATTTTCATCTGCAGAAGACAACTCTTCATCATCGGGCACTTCGCGTTTAGGAATTTTACGCCAAGGTGTAGCCACGTTTACATATGTTTTCTTTTCAGCTTTAACGCCAGGGGGCGCTTTATCACTGTAATGCGTTTTACCATTAGCATCCGTCCAACGATAAATCTCTGCACTTGCTAGCATTGGTAATAAACTAACCACCAACACCCATGTTTTTAACTGAAAAGATAACACAGCCTTCTCCATTTAATTATCTAACGTGTTATTAGATGCCCTATAATTTAAGCATAAGTAGCATAAAACTGTTAACTCTAATGAGGTCTTATTCTTATGGCTACTATTATCGACTTTCACCTAATCGCCTCTCAGGCCTTTATATAGTGCCTGCTGACCATACTCCAGTTCCAGTGCAGCCTTTTTGACTTTCACTAGCCCTTTCACAACCAGCGCATACGAACAATCAATTTGGCGCTCGACTTCTCCACTAGGAATCTCCCCATCAATAAATACGGTATTCCAATGCTGTTTATTCATGTGATAACCGGGAATGACATCCTCAAAAAGATCTCTTAACTCAATCGCGTCCTGAGGGTCACTTTTGAGGTTAATACACAGGCGTCCTTTATATACTGAAACCAGTCCAAACATCTTATCTTTGACTTTAAAGACGTGTACGTCAGAACCAAACGGAAAATCTTCTACTGATTCTGGCTTAGCTCTTAGATAGTTAATGACGTATTTTTTGTCCATTACATTCTCCGTGTATATTTTTAGCACTTACTGAAAACATAGAAAACCTTAACAATTTTAACAGCTCTTACTGCCTGCATAATACAGTTGCGCCCAACTGTGTTTTCATCAATCTATCGTGCATAATACGCTTCACGAAAATAAGGCCAGCGATATGACTATTGAAAAAGATTTAATGCTGCGAAGCGACTCCAAATGTGAACTCTGCTCTTCTACTGTAGACCTCTCTGCTTTTGAAGTTAGCCCATCTAACAGCACCGCAGAACAAGCCATATTGATTTGCAAAACATGTAATGATCAGATGAATCAAACTGAATCTATAAATGTTAATCATTGGCGCTGCCTTAACGATAGCATGTGGAGCCAAACGCCAGCAGTACAGGTTGTGGCTTGGCGTCAGCTTTCACAACTATCATCCATGGGTGAAATCTGGGCCCAAGATCTACTAGACATGCTGTATCTTGATGAGGAAACGCAAGAATGGGCTCAGGCTAATGATAGTGAAAGCGACGAATACCCTCCTGCAAAGGACAGTAATGGTGCAGCCATTAATGCGGGCGACAATGTTACCTTGATAAAAGATTTAGACGTGAAAGGCGCAGGCTTTACTGCTAAGCGCGGCACAGTTGTTCGCGGTATATCTCTGACGTCGAACCCGGATCATATAGAAGGAAAGGTAAATGGTACTCGTATCGTTTTACTTACAAAATTTTTGAAGAAACAAAATTAATAGTGCTATACCGTTAACGACAAAAAATCAGCATCTTAAATTTTTATACGATGCTGGTTTTTTGAAGCACATCTTGGCAGCGCTTAAAACACTGCTACTGAGACGACCACACAGCAAGCTCATTCCCGTTAGGGTCTGTAAAGTGAAAGCGTCGCCCCCCGGGAAATGAAAATATCGGTTTGATAATATTGCCTCCCCCCTCTTTTACCTTACCTAAAGTGGCTTCGAGCTGATCACTATACAAAACCACAAGTGCTGCCCCCCCTTCACTCGATGAGCATAATTCAGATTTAAAAAAACCACCGTCTAAGCCAGCATTAGAGAATGCAGAGTAATCAGGCCCATAATCTGTAAAAGTCCACTTAAATACATGATTAAAAAACGCTTTGGTGGCTGCAATATCGTTTGCCGGAAATTCTACATAATTTATTTTTACATGCTCACTCATAACTTCTCCGAAAAAATTCCTAAACATATTTAGCATTTTCCATACTAGCTTCTATACTCAACTCATAATAAGTCAATAGGAATAATTCCTAGATTAAAAAATAAACAGTTAACACTTCTATGCGAGAATTCTATGCGTTTAAATAACATCAGCATACGTAACCAGTTAATCTTAATTTCAACCCTACCGATGCTCGCCATCATCCTCATTATAGGTGTTTCATTAAGCTCACTAAAAGAGGCCGACCTAGGTGTGGGCAGAATCTATGATGATCGTGTCGTTCCTTTAAAGGATTTAAAAATAATTGCCGATGATTATGCAATCTTTGTCGTGGATGCCGTGAACAAGGCCAATGCTGGCCTAATGCCCGCCCCTGAAGCTTTGTTAGGCATTAGGAATGCCAGAAGTGAAATAAAAGAAACATGGGACAAGTATATGGCGACAACGCTTACCGTAGAGGAAGCTCGTCTCGCTAATCAAGCAAGCACTCTGTTTGTGGCAGCCAACAATGCACTGGACCCGCTTGAACAAGCCTTACAAGGACTGAGTGGAAGCAAACCTAATCAACTTGATCAGTTCGACGGGCCTTTATATGAAAGCATCGATCCAATCAGTGACAAAATATCTGAATTAATCGACTTACAACTCACCGTTGCCGGCCAAGAACGATCAAATATCCATGAAACGTACCGCGATCAGGTTTTTCTGATGATAGCGCAAGGGGTTGGTATCCTTATTCTCCTCATCATTGTTGCGTTTCTTATATATCGTGCCATTCATCAGCCTTTAACCAGACTTAATGAAGCAATGGATAAAGTAGCCGTTGATTCAGACTTGACTCTTACATTGCCCACTGAAGGTAAGAATGAGCTGGCAGCCATGTCAGAAAACTTCAACACGATGCTACAAGAACAAAGAACACTTATAAGCGAAATAGCCAATGCTACTAGCCAGCTTGCCGTCGCTTCTGAACAAATGACAGCCATAAGCGGTACTGCAAACCAAAGCATAGACAGCCAACGCCTAGAAATTGAGCAAGTCGCTAGCGCCATGAACGAGATGGTAGCGAGCTCACAGGAAATTGCCAGCAATGCAGAGCAGGCAGACCATAGTGCGAAGGATATGAGAGAACAAGCCCAGCAAGGCAATAATGTTGTTGGTGTTGCTGTATCCGCCACCAATTCGCTGGTAAATAATGTAGCCGATATTTCTGAGCGGATAAAAACGCTAGGAGTGGACAGCGATAACATTGGCTCAATTGTTGATGTTATCAATGATATTGCTGACCAAACCAATCTGTTAGCACTGAATGCTGCCATCGAGGCTGCTCGTGCCGGTGATCAAGGAAGAGGCTTTGCTGTTGTTGCGGACGAAGTAAGAACACTGGCCCAACGGACTCAAACATCGACCACAGAGATTAGAGAAACAATCGAGAGGCTTCAGAGTGGTACACGCTCAGCGGTATCTGCCATGATAGAGAGCCAAGAAGAAGCTGCTGAAGCGGGTAATAAAGCAGCGGAGGTTAGCAAAGCGTTTGGAGAGATAACGCAATCTGTGTCCTCTATCAACGATATGAACACGCATATAGCGTCTGCTAGTGAAGAGCAAACCAGCGTATGTGAAGAAATTAACCGCTCTCTAGTGACGATTCATGATGCATCACAAGTATCTTCAGATGGTGCATCTCAGATATCAACTGCCAGCATGGAGCTATCTTCTTTGGCTTCTGCGCTTAGCCAGCAAGTCGCTAAATTCAAGACTTAAACAACACCTCGCTTAAAACCAGCCCTGTAACTAATATTACAGGGCTTTTTTATTATTAAAAAAGCGTAGCGATTTAGTAACACTACTTATAGGCATATGTTATTAGCCTTATTTACACTAAGGTTATTCTGGTTATTTATTAACCAAAATAATCGATTTGAATATCAAATGAGCACACTCAACTTTTCAAGTGTAGTCAAAATCAAACACTCTTCTGTTTTAATCTACCTTAAATATATTAATAACCCTCAAAAGGTTAATTCTCCCTTGAAGATAGAAAATATAGCTATTGTCAGTTTTCTTTACAGGCATACATGCATAAAACGCTAATAAACAGCCACTTACAGTCTCTTTTTTGAGACAGAACTTATTTTCTTAAGCGTCTATTCATATTCAAACAACACAAAGGTGTTTTCGAAAGAGTAATTAAACATCTTCCATTTTCAAACACAGAGTAATGTCGTTTTTTTTTACAGGACTTATAAGATAATAAACAAAGTGTCGCTCTGTATTAACAAAATATTAATACTCAACAGTAATATATATTAAATATCATAAACGCTACTGATTTGAATAATTAGAAAACTTAACAAAAACTGAATGCGCAAAAAAAAGCACACTATTAATCTTAAAAAACACATAAAAAGATCATTTATATCTATTTCTTACTGATATTTCATAATTGGCCCCTATATTGCTTTATATCGAATAGCTTTCACTAAACTTGTTGATGGAAGCGACCTTTTATAATTTATGGAGACATTAAATGTCAGCTTTCACTAAAATCGTGGCAACAGCCGCTCTTACTCTAGCTGCTAGTTCAGCTTCTGCAGCTTTGATCGAAGTTCAAAGCCAGACTCAGTCTAACAACTTTAGCCTGACCACTTGGACTGACAACTTCACATTCAACTTGTTTGATTCTAGCCTTGTTGGCGGTGCTGCTCTTCAGCGCGTTGAGCTATCTTTGGCTGGCCAATCTGTTTCTAACCTAACTTTTAATGCTGTTACAGATTCATTTGTTAACGGTTCTGCTGGTTCTTCAATTTTTGCTACTGTTGGTCTAGGTGGTGGAGCTCTTAACATCGATGTATCTCCTACAGGTACTTTCGGTGGTGTAGGTCCTGGTGTTGCTGTACCTGGCGGTGCTAGCACTTCTATCGGCCCTCTAAATGGTGCTGATGCTTCTTCTTCTTTCACTACTGCTGCTGCTGACCTTGCTGCCTTCACAGGCCCTGGTACTTTTGATGTAGCTCTACTAGGCTTGGGTTCACTAAACCTTACAGCTCTAGGCGGCAACGTTGATACTGTTCAAGATACTCAGTCTCAAGGTACGTTCTCTATTTCTTACTTCATCGACGATACTCCACCAAGCACAGTACCTGTTCCTGGTACTCTTGCTCTAATGGGTCTTGGTCTTCTAGCTATGCGTGCTCGTAAAAGCTCTTAAGCTTTAACCGCACAATAAAAAGCCTCACCTGAAAAGGTGGGGCTTTTTTGTTAGCAGCACTTTTTACACCGTTTACAGCCAAACACTTTAGCTTACTCACACCACTATTTTGTAATATCACATGCTTGCAAACCCATTTACTTTCTTGGGCAATGAATCCTTGGTTGTAAGCATGATTACTTAGTCATATAAAAGATAATCCACAACAAGGAAGACAAGCATACCGATAACTTTTACTTCATGGTTAAACGCTCACATTTTAAAGCCTTTGTAGGCCAAAAACCCACCTGTACTTCGCTATTCCATCAACTTTAAACATATACTATTTTGCTATTAGAAGTTGCTTTTTAATTATCAAAACAACGTGTAAAAAGCACTTTAATGCACCCCTACCAAAGTATAAATAACATCCCTCCATCATGCTGAAACGCTTATAAATACTGCTCACTGTGCAGCGCAACAAATCATAAAGCTTGTAGTATTTTTACAACCAGCTAACTAGTTGATTTGTAGCAAAACTAGCGACTTGTTGCTCTGCACAAAAATCTTTTGACTTGTCACTGTACGACATTCAACATACGCAATAATGACTCTTTAATAATTCTTTTTTAAATAGAACCTTGTGAAGGACTAAGCATGTCAAATTACACAAAAGATATCGATACAGTTTCTACGCTTCGTGAAGCGAATGGCTCTGCTTGGGATACGATCAACCCTGAATCTGTTGCTCGTAT
>NZ_JADGEV010000092.1 GCF_016744175.1 Neptunomonas sp.
AAAATAGCTGAACCTCTCTCTGTAGGGTTCAGCTTTGTTTTTGGCTTGTTCAAAAGCTTATACATGAAGTGTTTTGTATCTACTCTTTATTTGAGCTTTCCACTCATACTCTTTTTAGTTTTTGCATCCCCAAATTCGGGTTGATTATTTAACACTTGCTTATTTACTTATTGTATTAGTAATAATTTTTTTGTTCTAAAAGAAGTGTTTTTTTTCAGTTTGGTTTCAGTTTCAAAGTTTATTCTGATATTGAAAACAAATTAGTGGAGAAAGGTCATGAAAACTTTTACTAAAACAGCTCTTCTGAGTGCACTATTTTTGTCAACTTCTGCTTTTGCGTCGGTATTCCCATTGGAAGCGCCAAAAGACATCGATGCTTTTACAGTAGCAGGTATTTCTTCATACTCTGCTTCAAGTGATGCAGCTTTTGTAGCACCTTTAGATGCACCAAAAGATATTATTGCTGCTGGTTCGTATATTTCGTCAACTCATGCAACATCTATTGCCGGAGTTGATTTATTTCCGTTACAGGCTCCAAAAGATATAATCCAAGATTATGCTGTGCCTTCACAAAGTATTGCTAAATCTGAATATATTGTTGCCAGTAGCAATACTAAGTTCATGAACCCATTAGAAGCACCTAAGGATCGTATAGATCAAGAGTATTCAGATACTCATCAGCAGTCTGTGGCATACAGTGGGTATGATTTTGTCAGTCCATTAGATGCACCAAAGGATGTTCGGGATAGTAGTTTAGATACTTCTTATGATTCAAATAAATCTTCTGTTGGGTATGCTTTTGTAAACCCACTTGAAGCACCTAAAGATAGAGTGAGCTCAGGTTATTGTGATCTAAATGGCCATGAACTTGCCTCAGAAGATAGCAATTCAGCTAGATGGTCTGCGGTTCGCAAACAATGCTAAACTTTGATCTCTTATGTAGGTAGGTGATTTGCAATTTGAACACCTGCCTTCATAGAGATAATGAATAAGGGTAATATGGACTTATGAATAAAAATAAAATACAAATTTTGCTTTCAATATTACTACTAGTATCCCCTTTGATACATGCGGAAGAATCGTCTTTCATTATTGAACAAACCCTTGAAAACTCTTATAAAAATGGTTCTCGATTGGACTATCAGGCATGTAGAGTATTGGTTAAAAAGGGCGAGATAATGCCCATGTCCGATTTAATGGAGATGAGAAGTAAGAACTCAACAGATCATATTTTGGATGCTTATTTGATAAAAGATAATGATCAGTATTACTATCAGATTGAATCGGTTGGTGAAAGTGGTGTTGTTAGTGTCTTTTACATGGATGCTACTAACGGCGATATTGTAACGAACTTCAAGGTTAGCCAGTGAGAATATTGCTAGTAGAAGATGATCGCGTATTAGGGCCTGACCTCAAAAAAGAGCTTGCAGCATTGGGATATGCAGTAGATCTTGCAGGTAATGGTATAGATGCTGAAGCGCTTGGGTATGAGGATATATATGACCTTGCGGTGCTAGATTTAGGTTTGCCGCAGCGCCCAGGAATCGAAGTATTACAAAACTGGCGAAAACGTAACAACAATATCCCTACGTTAATTTTAACTGCACGCTCTTCTTGGCAAGAGAAAATTGATGGTTTCGATGCTGGCGCTGATGATTACCTAGCGAAGCCCTTTCATACGGAAGAACTTGTTGCCAGGATGACAGCGCTTCTTCGTCGTGCAAAGCAACAACCAACGAAACAATTGGAAACATCGGGTTTGATCCTAAACGAAAAAACCCAAGCTGTGAGTGTAGAGGGGAGTGACGAACAAGAGCTAACAGGTATGGAATACAAGCTACTGAGGTATTTTATGCATAATCCTGGACGTCTACTTTCTAAGCTGCAAATAGTTGAACATATTTATGATGACGGCACTGAAAATGACAGTAACGTTGTTGAAGCGTATATCAAAATGCTACGTAAAAAAATTGGCAAAGATCGCATACAAACTAAACGTGGCCAAGGCTATATCTTTGTAAATCAGTTATGAAAAATTCTATACAAGGAAGGCTCAACTTAGCATTTATTGGGTTAACTCTTGTTGTCTTTGCAATACTTTGGGTTTTACAGGGTATGGCGGTACGCGAGGTTGCTTATGAGTTTGTGAGTGCAAGAATGCAAAGTGATGCTCGGACAGTTTTACAAGCTGTCATGAGTAAAGATAATAAATGGCAAATTGACCCCGAATATATATCGCCAGTTTACTCCCAGCCTATGTCCGGACATTATTATCAATTTCTTGTTGATGATGGAGAATGGAGTTTCTCAAGATCGCTATGGGATGAAGAGATCCCTACTTATGATGGGAAACCAGTAGGTAAGCTCAATATTGATTTGCAATATAAACGTGATAAGCCGTGGTTGGTTTACGATAACAGCTTTAAAAAGGCGGACCATACCATTCGCATTGTTTTGGCAGAAGATATTAGTCAAATAGAAGCGAAATTGAAGTCCCTAAGTTGGTGGGTAGCAGGGGTTGGCCTAGTATTTATTCTTCTTCTTCTAATAGTCCAAATTCTAGTGATACGTAATGGCTTGAAAAGTTTGACATGCGTGCAGCAAGATATCGTTAGATTAAAAGAAGGTGATATAAGCACACTTTCTGAAGTACAGGTAAAAGAGATCTCTCCTTTAGTTAATGAAATTAACTACATGATAGAGAGTATGAGCCTAAGGCTTGATCGGTCTCGCCATGCTGTAGGAAATCTTGCACATGCTGCGAAAACACCTTTAACAGTGATAGATCGCCAAATTGAAACGCTAAGAGAGTCTAGTCCTGATTGTGCAAATGCACTTGAACAGCAATCTCAAGCATTACGAAACTTGGTCGAGCGTGAACTTACACGTGCACGTATTGCTGGCGCAGCAATGCCAGGGCAAAAGGTGATCATTGAAGAAGAGGTAGAAAAATTAATTAAAGCAATGAAAATGATCTACAGAGATAAAGAGCTTGAATACGAAATTAGTATTCAAAGCACAACTTTTTTCCCTGGTGAACGAGATGATTTGATTGAATTGATGGGTAATTTAATAGATAACGCTAGTAAGTGGGCAACTACCCGTGTGCGCATTCGAGGAATGATGAATGAGCATTGTTTAGAGTTATGTATTGAAGATGATGGTCCTGGGGTGTCTGCTGATAAAATTGGACAGTTGATGTCGCGAGGAGAGCGTTTGGATGAATCTACTGTAGGGCACGGGTTGGGGCTTAGTATCGTTTCGGAGATCATACGGCAATACAAAGGAGTCTTTGAGTTGCTGTCTTCAGAAATGGGAGGGTTGCATGCTCATCTTTTGCTCCCTAGACAGAAAACTGACCAGCCTCTTGTTAGTCCGCTCGATAAGAACGTTTAATGATTACCCAAATGCCTTGCGCGCTGATAAACTATGCTGCCGGTTTTTTGAGGATAGATGAGTGACTATCGAGTATGTAGCTGATTCGAAGCTCCCAATGCCATGGGGTACGTTTACAATGGTGGGCTTTGAAGATACAGAGACCAATAAAGAACACATTGCTATGGTTTTTGGTGATGTTTCTGGAGATGAGCCCGTGCTTGCTCGAGTTCACTCTGAGTGCTTAACGGGTGATTCGTTATTTAGCCTGCGTTGTGACTGTGGCTTTCAGCTACAAGAGGCGTTAAAACGGATTGCCGAAAATGGCCGAGGTGTTCTGTTGTACTTGCGCCAAGAGGGACGCGGTATTGGTTTGCTAAATAAAATTAAGGCATACCATCTTCAGGATCAAGGTGCGGATACTGTTGAAGCGAACGAACGTCTTGGCTTTGCTGCTGATCTTCGTAATTACAATATGTGTGAGCCGATGCTTGAGTACCTAGGCATTAAATCTGTTAGGTTAATGACAAATAACCCTCGTAAAGTTAAGGCATTAGAAACATATGGCGTCAACGTATCTGAACGCGTTCCGTTACAGGTAGGAAAGAATCGCCATAATGAAGAGTACCTTGCCACTAAAATGGGAAAAATGGGTCATATGATGACTGAGCATCATTTTGTTGA
>NZ_JADGEV010000055.1 GCF_016744175.1 Neptunomonas sp.
ATATCAGAGATGGTATGCGGGTCGTTAGGGCCAAAAAGATAATGCAGGGTCAACAAGAATAAACTTCACCCAGAACCCAGTAACAATCTACATAAATAGTGAAGAAACTATAGTTTCAAAAACTCTTCAGTATATGTAAAAGGAAACAACACCATTAGAGGAATCAACAAAATGTCACACTTTAAAGAACTAGATAAGATGGTAACCCTTGCGGATCAGATGGAAACAGAGGAAGGCCCGATAGTCCTAGTGAACGTATTTACCGTGGATGCATCAGATGAAAGTGCGCTAATCAAAGCATGCTCCCATGATGCGGACTTCTTGAAGGCTCAACCTGGTTATATATCAACCCAACTTCACAAAGGTATCGGTGGTAGCACCACCTATATAAACTACGCCGTGTGGGAAAGCGTTGAAGCATTTCGTAATGCTTTCACACACCCTGAGTTCCAAAGTCGTATTCGCGATTACCCTGAAACTGCAGTGGCATCTCCACATTTATTCAAGAAGCTCTCTGTTAAAAATCACTGTATCGCTTAATAGTGAAAAGCATTACAAAGCGCTGCTCCAACACACATCCAAAATATTTGTTTTTGGTGTTATGAGTTCTGCTCAAAAGCAGTTATAAGTACCTGCCTCTTGCACAAAGCGGCCCCTTGCAACTATAGGCCCTTCTGCAACACACCTATTAACTTTTTCTTGTGCTGCTGTTAACGCGATGTTTAAAGCTGTAAAATATTGTAAACACAATGTAAACACCTCTTGCTGCAACAGCAGTCAATAGACTAACTTAGTGGGTGGAATGCCTTTAACTGAGCATCCTAAAGATAATAAAAACAATAAAGTGACACTGCCTATTAGGATGTAAAATAGTATGAATACTGATGTCCGTATCCTTGTCGTTGATGACGAAGCAGTAACCCGGGAATGTCTTGAAAGCTACTTCAAGGAAGAAGGCTATAACGTATTTAGTGCTGAGACGGCCGAACAAGCTGAATCGATACTCAGCAGTAGAGCCATTGATGTAGTGCTCCTCGACATACGTTTACCCGGCAAGGACGGTTTAACCTTAACTAGAGAGCTTAGAGTGCACTCTGAAGTAGGCATTATTTTAGTCACTGGGCGCCAAGATGAAGTTGATCGTTTAATTGGCCTTGAATGCGGTGCCGATGAATATGTCACTAAACCATTCAACCCACGTGAAATCTTAGCACGTACCAAAAACCTCGTTCGTCGTGTACGGCATTGTCATAAAAATAAGCCCACAGATGCACTACCACACACCTTCAAAACGTTTGAGCGCTGGAAGTTAAATCTCGATAGACGTCAGTTAATAGATGAAAACCAAGCCGAGATTCAACTAACCGAAGGTGAGTTTCAACTATTGAATGTGCTATTGCAAAATTCAGGCAAGGTGATGAGCCGAGAATTTATTCTCGATCAGATACGTAACCGCGAGTGGGTTCCTTCAGATCGAACTGTAGATGTACTCATTGGACGACTACGGCGCAAACTATATGATGATCCTGCTAATCCGAAAACAATTTTAACTGTCCATGGCGCCGGGTACTTATTCACCCCTAAACCCGCCGACTTGCCATGAATGCCGGCGCTAAACGACGCTTTATCCCTCCGATCTTCTACATCATTATATTTTTCACTTCCCCGGTAGTTTTTGCACAAACACTTAAAGCTTGCGGCCACCCTTTCTACCCCCCGGTCTCTTGGATAGGTAATGGCCAACTAACCGGACTCGCCCCAGCCATTACAAAAAAAATATTCACAGAACTTGGCTATGAGATTCAACTTATTACTGATTACAACTGGAAACGCTGTCTTTTAGAGGTCCAGTTAGGTAACGCTGATATTGTCGTCGCCGCTTACAAAATCCCAAGTAGAAAGGCATTTTTAAATTTCACTGACGCCCCCTTAATCGCCGACCCTATCGCCCTATTCATTAATCGCCAAGCACCTTTGAAAGTGAAAAATATGAGCGACCTTAAGGGTAAAACAGTAGGGTTATTATTGGGTGATAGTTTTGGTGAGAAGTTCGATCTTTTTCTGCAAAACAATAGTCATATAGAGTATGTATCTCGCAATAGCCAAAACTTTGCAAAGCTCGCCCTTCAGCGAATCGACTACATGCCTATTGGCGTATTAAGCGGTGAACTACAGAGCAAAAAGCTTGGCTTTTATGATCAAGTCACCGCACTAGACTACAGGATAAATACGGAGTTTTATTATCTTGCTTTGGGTAAGAGCAACACACTAGAAAAACACCTCCCTTACCTCAATCGTAGACTTAGGGAACTTGCAGAAGATGGAACAATAGAACAACTGACTCACTTTTATAGCCAAGAATATATTCATTCAACAGATCCTGTGACACCAGACTCTCTGACCCATGAGGCCAGCAAACAATGAAGTCTCTCAAAGATTTTCTACCCAATCTCAGACTGTATTCTAAAGAACACCCTCTCGGCTATAAGGTGATGCTTTATGTCTGTGGGTGTAGTTTTCTATTCATTCTACTTTCAACAGCACTTCAGCTAACATTGGATTATCGCCGTGAGTTTAAAGCAATAGATCAACAAGTTGAGCTAATTCGGAGCAGCTACCTTGCGAGTCTAGCCAAAAGCTTATGGGATATTGATCAGGCTCAAATTGAATTACAGTTAAAAGGAATTGAAAATCTTCCTGATGTTGCCTACATATCGCTAAACAACATAGACAGTAATAGTATTCATTTGCCGACTAAGAATCCGAATAAGAATACCCAGCATATACAAAGCCATCATTTTGATCTTGTTTACTTTCACAATAAACAACAACGTTCGCTAGGGAGTTTAGAGGTCAGTTTTGATCTCAACGCTGTCTATGCACGCATATGGAAAAAAGGTTTTAGCATTCTGTTAAACCAAACCCTTCTCGTTTTATTAATTGTCTTAGTCATTATTGTGATTTTTCAACGCTTGATAACTAGGCATTTAGAAGCAATGGCAAATTACAGCCGTGAGATTGGATCTGGACAATTAGAAAACAGTTTACAATTAAACCGAACGCCGCCAAAAAATAGCGATGAATTAGATCAGCTGGTTACTGCTTTAAATGATATGCGCTTGTCTATCCGAAAAGAAATCAGCCGCCGCGAACAAGAGCAAGAGGAACTTCGCTATAACAGAGACCAACTCCAAGCGATGGTAGAACGGCGCACCGAAAGTCTACAAAAAGCAAAAGAGGCGGCAGAAGAAGCAAGTAATGCCAAATCTCGGTTCTTATCAACGATGAGTCACGAAATCCGTACGCCGATGAACGGTATGATGGGAATGATACAACTTCTAAAAAGCAGCAAACTCGATGAGGTACAGCACAGTCATATCTCTGTTTTGCATGATGCAACGAATGCTCTCTTAGAAACATTCAATAATGTTTTAGAATATGGGCGCCTTGTAGAAGGGGCTTATAGTGTGAGCCCCACGCGATTCTCACTTCATAATCTACTTTACAATCTAACAGCACTCCTTAGCCCAGAGGCAAACCGTAAACAACTCTCGCTAAGTTTAGACGTGACTGAAGATGTAGGTGATCACTTTCTTTCTGAAGAGAGCAGTTTACGCCAAATTATAACTAACCTACTTGCCAATGCTATTAAATTCACCGACCAAGGAAGTGTAAAGTTACATGTATCATGCCTAAAACACAGCCAAGAATCTCAAACACTGCGCTTTGCCATATCGGATTCAGGCATAGGTATAGCCCCAAATTTACAAGAACATATTTTTGACCGTTTTACACAAGCGGATGAAACAATTACACGTCGATTTGGTGGGACCGGCTTAGGGTTAGCCATTTGTAAAGAGCTTGCCGAGCATTTAGGCGGACACGTCGGGCTTGAAAGTAAAGCGGATCATGGCAGCACTTTTTGGCTAGAACTTACTTTAGAGTGCATTGAACCTGAAGCACAAAAAACCGAAAAGCCTAGTGAAGTTATTAGCCCCCCAGAAAATCAACATATACTCCTCGTTGAAGATGTAGAAATTAATCAGCAAGTTATTTTAGGCTTACTAGCCGAACATAAAGTAACCATTGCTGATGACGGAATCAAAGCCTTAGCTATGGGCCGAGAGCAAGAGTTTGATCTCATTCTTATGGATATGCACCTACCAGGCCTTAGCGGCTTAGAGGTCAGCAGGCGATTAAACCACGACCCTGATTGCATCAATTATAAAACACGAATAATTGCACTCACCGCCAGTGTAAGGCCTGAAGATATTCACAGCTATATTGAGGCCGGCATCTGTAGTGTGATAGCTAAACCTGTGCATAAAGATCAGCTGTTACAAGCCATATCAGGCCATGGCACTATCAACGAATATCAAGACCTAAGCGATACAAGCAATGAGACCACCTACCCTATACTCGATAGGTCGGTTGTAGGTGTTCACCAACAAATGCTCGGCTCTGAAAAACTTGCAACGCTTATGAAAGGTTTTTGCAGAGTTCACGATGAAATTTGGCCTGTATTACAACAGAGTATTGATACACAAGATTTTTATGAATGCAGCCAACAAGCGCACAAGTTAGCAGGCGCATGCGACACCATGGGCTTCAGTCGAGCCAGCCATCAACTACGATTATTAGAAAAGGCCGCAGACCAAGGACAGGAAGTTAGGGAGGAGTTTAACCATGAGCTACAAGAGATCATTTCGAGCACGCTGATACTTGCACGAGAATGGAAATAGTGAACTCGTTTAGCGTTAATACTCTAGCAGGGCAACAAAAATTGTAAAGTGAACAAATATTCAATTTTGAAGAAGATATATAAACAGATTAATCTTGTGACTGCAGCAGCCATGACTCAAGATTAATCTGTTGTTCTAGTGCAACGATAAACTACAAAAACTCAACCCCGTTATGCAGTGTTACCAGCAGTCGCAGTCTCTGTATGCATTATTTCGCTTTCAGCCTTCGCAGCCTCAGCTTCTTCCTCTGATATTTTAGGAGAAAATAAACCTGTCGCAGCATAAAACAGACCTATGACAGGGGATAACCAGCAAGCAAAAGCTAGCGGGATATAAAGTAAGTTTTCCATATTGCCATCACTAATACCTAGTCCAAGTGCTGTGATAACAAAAGCTCCACCGGCATTCCAAGGAACCAATGGTGATATCAAAGTACCACCTTCTTCAATTGCCCTTGATAAGTTAAGTTTAGAATAGCCTTGTTTAACGTAAGCAGGTGCGAACATACGGCCAGGAAGTGCAATAGAGAGGTACGGGTCACCTGCAACTAGGTTCGTTGCTACTGCTGAACCCATTGCGGCGGCTTGCAAACCAAAAAAACCATTCACTCGGCGTACAATCGCGTCAATAATAGCACCCAGACAACCGGTACGTTCTAACGCTCCACCAAAACCTAAAGCGATCATGACAAGAGTGATTACCCATGTCATAGACTGAATGCCACCGCGGTTAAGAAGGCTGTCAATTTCGCTAACGCCTGTATCAATTTTGTAGCCCGACTGCATGAAACCAAACACGTCGTGCAGAGAAGAGCCTTGGACAAACATCGCCATCAGTGTGCCTATAAGCACTCCAGCAAAAAGTGAAGGCAGGGCAGGCATCTTTTTCAAGGCCAAGACAATAACTAGCAACGGGGGTAGAAGTAGCATCCACGATAATTCAAAGTTTTGCTCTAACCCACTAGTGATAGCATTAATTTTTGAGAAATCCACACTACCAGTACTGATCATATTAAAGCCGACAAACAAGTAAATAGCTAAAGCAATGAGCATTGCAGGGACAGTCGTTGGCATCATGTTACGAATATGATCAAATAAATTAACGCCTGTTACTGCGGGCGCTAAATTTGTTGTATCTGATAGAGGTGAGATCTTATCACCGAAGAATGCACCGGAAACTACTGCACCCGCTGTCCAGTATACTGGAATGTCAAAACCAGCACCGATACCCATCAGCGCTAAACCGACAGTGCCTACCGTGCCCCAAGAAGTACCTAGCGAAACAGATACCACTGAACACAATAGCATCGCAGCACCGAGGAAATACTCCGGTGAAAGTACTTTCAAGCCGTAGTAAATCATTACTGGAACAGTACCACTAGCAATCCAGACTCCGACAATCATGCCGACAGTCATTAAGATCGCAATCGATGGAAGACCAACGCGTACCACCTGCATCACGCCGCCTTCAATATCATCCCAGGTATAGCCACGCATCCACGCGAGTACTGCGGTAATCGCAAGGCCTATCGCCAATGGTACGTGTGGGGTGAAATCGTCAAAGTAAAAAAGTTGTATCCCTAGCACCGCGAGGGTGAGCACAATAGGCAATATTGCCATGCCAAAACTTGGCTGTAAGCTTTTTTTATTAGTCATATATGTTTCCTACTCAGTTACCTTATTTTATTTTTGTAATTTTTCGCATAAATATTAAAACTCATGATTTCTATATGTTTAATTCAATCAAAAATCTAATAATTTCTCATATAGAATTAATAAGTATTTTAATACTTTTATACACGCAAAAAATCTAACTTAATACATAGAGGAAATTCATAAAAAACATTAAAAAGAGTATTAAACAGTCATAATGTAAACAAGAAATTACATTAAATATAAATAACATAATAAAATTATCAGCCACCTATTAAAATAAAAAAACATCAAGTAAACACAAATAAATAATGCTTCAAAAATAGTTAATGGACATTTACATCTATTTACATTTCATTACATTAGCAATCATGAAATATCCACCCATACATTAAAAAAGCCCTATAGGAGGTTACTCCTATAGGGCTTTATTGAACGTCGAATTTATCCCAAAAACAGATTCGGCAAGTACAGTGACACTTGTGGAATGTAAGTTGTAATAATCAGTGTAGGTATCCAAGCAAATAAGATCATAATTAGTGTTGGCTTAAGCATTGCACTAACCCTTACCCCCGTCACCCGAGAACCCAAGTACAGTAACGGTGCTGTTGGTGGCGTTATATTACCCATCCCTAAGTTCACGCCCACTATGGCAGCAAACTGAATTGGGTCTACACCGAGCTCAACAACGATAGGGAAAAGTAATGGCGATGCTAATAAAACACCACTCACATCATCCATCAACATACCTATTAAGATCATCACCACATTTATCATGATCAACACAACAATAGGGTTATCTGAAACTGAGAAAATCAGATCTTTTGCTAGATCAGGAATATCTTCAAAAATTAACAAGCGGCTAACAATCATCACCATAAAGAACATCACCATAACAACACCTGTTGTCGTGGCAGACTGGACCAATGCTTCTTTAAAGTTATCTTTGTTTAAGCCCTTATAGATAAAGAACCCAACAGGAATCGCATAAACAACAGCGATACCAGCTGCTTCTGTCGGGGTCATTATCCCCCCATAGATTCCTCCAAGAATCATAAATGGCATCAACAGCGCTGGAAAAGCGAATTTGCTTTTCTTAACAACTTCAGCACGAAAGTTATCTGACTTTGGCAGAACTTTTATATCATTGTGCTTGCGCAACAATACATAATTCACAAGGCAAAGTAGTACAACAAGAATCAAACCAGGAACTATTGTCGCCAGAAAACACTTGAGTACCGACTGCCTAGTTACCCATGCATAAATAATCTGAATTGCACTGGGTGGAATCAGCAAACCTAGTGGCGCTGCATTAGTAATTAAAGCAGCGGATAACCCTTCTGGATAATTAGCTTTGCGTAATTGAGGCATCATAATACTACCGATGCACGTCAACGTAGCCGTTGCACTCCCTGCAATAGAACCAAATATAGCGCTTGCACCCACTGCAGTATAGGCAATACCGCCTTTATACCGGCCGACAAATAACTCAGCTAGCTCTACTAATGGTTGGGCAATTTTTCCTCGCTCCATTATCGTCCCTGCCATAATAAATAGCGGGATTGCCAATAGCACGAGTACATTCATACGCCAATGGCCAGAGGTTAAGAAACCTGCAGGATCTTGGTCACCTGTCAGATACATGTAGATCAGCGCTAAACCAAAAGCAAAAGGTACCGGAATACCTATTACCAATGCTACGCAGATCACTACGAGAGTCAGTAAAATCAACATCAGAAATACTCTTAAATATGTGGAGGCGCTTCGTCGGATTCCCACTCTTTAGTTGGGCCATCACGCAAGCCACTATAAAGATGCAAAGAGGTATAAAAGGTCATTAAAATAAACCCAAGGAAAATACCAAGTTTTGGAATAAAAAATGGCAAGTCCAACCCCGTAGTTCTTTGCCAATTAGGGTATGCGCTGATCTCCTCATCCAACATTAACCAACCCCAGTAACACAGAACTAAGCCAACAAGTGCTTCAATAAATATTGTGCAATTAACGACAATCCACTTTGTTTTTATATTATCAATAAGCGACAAAAGAAAATCTGCTTTCACATGGGTATTGTGGTAACTCCCCATTGCACCGCCTAAAAAATAAACCCAAAACGCGATCATTAATACCCATTCTTCATAAGCAAAAAGATCTGCTTCAAATAAATATCGTAAAATAACCACTAGAAAAAAAACAAACGCCATAACCAAGCTAGCAGCAGCTAAAATATAGCTTTTAATTTCAATCAAGAAGTTAACCAGACGATTAAGCGGTTGCGGTATATTAAGATGCATACAGCCTCACTCTTTTAAAATTCAATAAGAGAATGATCAATGACAATCGATAGATATCAACCATTTCAATAGCTCCAACTTTTAGTTGGAGCTTTTTAGAGTCTGCTTACAAATCAGAGACTACTTTCTCTAATATGTCTTTACCTAAACGTTCTTCTAGCTTAGGCCAAGTCTTAGCACGGATTTCTTTGGCGATTGCACCACGCTCTTCGTCTGAGACAGGTAAAATCTTCACACCAAATTCTTCCAGTTTCTTTAAGTAAGCGGCATCATTTTCACGTGACCACTCAACAAAACCAGAAGCGGCCTTTGCAAATACCCGAGTAATGACTTCGCGCTGCTCATCATTTAGCTTCTTTTCCCACGTTTTTTTGCTTGCATAATAGGCATAGTTTTCTACGAATGCGTTATAAGGGACATAGTAACTAATGGCTTCTTTAAACGTGCTAAATGCAGCTTCAGGTGTGGCACCTATCATGCCATCGACAACGCCCTGCTGTAGTGCAGGAAATGCATCACCCCAATCAATAGTCGTTGTATTGAATCCCATATCTTGCGTGGCTAGCTTAGCTGCCTGAGCACTCCACACACGAATATTCTGTCCTTTAGGGCCTGTAGTTGTGTAGTTATCTGGTTTTTCAGATGACATAACGCCAATGAAGCCTTCCGCTGTTACACCCAGTAGCTTCAAGCCTAGTTTGTCCATCCTCTCATCAAAGATCCCATAAAAATTCGAACCAGGGCTAAAGACTTTAGCCATTTCATCGTAATTTGATACGAGATAAGGAAGAGAATTAATTTCAAGCACAGGGTCTTTATGGCTATAAACAAAAGAATGAACAATATCGATGCTTCCGCGAACAGTTTCGCCGATAAGCTGTTCACCCGAACCTAACTGCCCTGCTGGATAGAGCTTTATCTTAAGGTCAACTCCCGCACTTTCTAACTCTGTCTTGATTTGACGTAAAACTTCAGACGCATATTGATCTGGAGCATGCTGACTCGCAATTCTAAGTGTTGTTGCACTCACCGCGGTGGACATAACAGTGCTCAGGAATAAACCTCCTACGACTAGAGATTTAATTCCGAAACGGTTAGTTATTTTTGTCATTATTTTCTCCGCAAATTATTCGTTTAATTTTTATTTGTATTATTTAACCAACAGGAAAACACTTTAAATACAGCATTAATAATCTGTTGGTACTTTTATACAGGTAAAAAATTCAACTTAAAACGTGGAGAAAAAATCGGAAAAACACACACATTCATCTTTTATATGAAGCGTGTAAATGAAACATTACATTTAATGCAAATAACATAATAAAACTAACACTCAGAAACTAAATAAAAAAACCTAACGTAAACAAAAAACAACATCAAACCCATAATAATTAATACACATTCACATCAATTTACATTTTTTTACATATTCATATCTATAAATTAATTCAAAATTCAATATTTCTTCAAACTCTGTTATAAACAACTAGTAACAGCCGTTTAATGAGTAACCGTCTGTATAAGAGAAAAGCATAAAAAATAGGTATAACTTATGACTGGCAGCAAAGAGAAACGCAACTTTAGCGCAAAAATGCGCGATGCTAACAGTGCTTTCTTACCGTCAGAAAGCACTCAATCCGAACCAACCCATGTTGGCTTTATTCTGCAAAAGCATTTCTCTATGATGGCATTTACGGCGGCAGTTGACGCTATTGTTACTGCTAACTTGGTTAATTCTAGCCCGCTCTTTAGCTATGAGACGCTTGCGATAGATAGCTCCCCCATTATGAGTGACCTAGGTATAGAAATTTCTGCCGACGCTATCATTGATGAAACAACAGCCTCACATAAAAACCTACCTAAGATACTCATTATTTGTGGCGGCTTTCGCTGTTCAACCGACGCTCACCCTACTCTTAGCGTTTTACTCAAAGAAGCGGCCAAACAAAACGTTGTCATGGGGGGAATATGGAATGGTGCGATTGCTTTGGCTCATGCAGGGCTTTTAGACCAACAAAACTGTGCTGTTCACCCAGATAATCACGCATTTATGCGGGAACGCTTTCCTCTTGTGACAACATCTAACCAAGTATTTGTCAGTGATAAGAACCGTCTGAGTTGTGCAGGCCCGGTGAGCGCTTTAGAGATGATGCTTTACTTAATTGGAGAAACACATGGAAAAGCTATTGTGCGAGCTATTCGAGAGATTCTCAGTTGTGATCAATTAGCAGAAAGTAGTGACATTCGTCTCAATCAAATTACTGATGATCCCTGCCTACCTGAGAAACTTCGTGATTTAATGGCGTTAATGGCCGCAAATATTGAAGAGCCTATAAGCGCCGAAGAACTAAGTGAGTTTGTTGGTATATCGAGGCGACAAACGGAACGATTGTTTCAGCATCATTTGGAAACATCTCCTAGTCGCTATTATTTAGAACTAAGAATTACTCATGCACGTCGTTTACTGCTACAAACGAATGATTCTATTACCAATATTGCGCTAGCGAGTGGTTTTGTTAGCACCAGTCACTTTAGTAACTGCTACAAGGATTACTTTGGCGTCTCTCCCACGCTTTCTCGTGAAAGCCGCTAAACATAGTGACTATACAAGACAAAAAAAAGCCAGTACAAGGTAAATATTAGTGAACATATTCGCCTGTCCCAGCTCCGCTCACACTATTAATGCAAGGTAGCGGCAACCTTAATTACTAAAGACTACGGTACGGCTGCCACTCAAAAAGACACGCTTCTCAATGTGATAACGCACTGCATTAAACAGCGTTATGCGCTCTACATCTTGGCCTTTAGATATCAAATCTTCAGGATAGTGTGCATGATCAACTGACTGGATTCCCTGAGCGATAATTGGCCCTTCATCCAAATCATTATTCACATAGTGAGCCGTCGCACCCACCATTTTCACCCCTTTCTCCCATGCCTGATGATAAGGACGTGCGCCTTTAAACCCAGGTAACAAAGAGTGATGAATATTAATCGCCCAACCATCTAAATGAGTACAAAGCTCGGGAGATAACACCTGCATATAACGGGCAAGTACTACCAATTCTGTATCGTATTCTTTTAGCAACGTCTTGATCTGCGCTTCTTGCTGAGGCTTAGTATCTTTGCTGATGGGCAAGTGATAGTAAGGAATGTCGTGCCATTTTGCCAAATGCTCAAGGTCTGGGTGATTAGAAATAATTACGGGTATTTCAATATTCAACTGCCCAGTACGATGGCGGTAAAGTAGATCATTTAGGCAATGATCATATTTAGACACCAGAATCGCTACCCGCTGACGGTGTTCAGGCTCAGTCAACTCCCACTGCATCTCAAACTCAGCAGCTCTAACAGAAAACTCTTCGTTAAACTGCGCTTCGTTGAAATTGTCGGTATTAGGCTGAAACTCAATTCGAATAAAAAACCGGTTGGATTCACGGTCATCAAAAGAATGAATCTCATCGATATAGTTTCCAGACTCAGCCATAAAACGTGTTACTACATCAACCGTACCTAATAAACTCGGGCAGTTCGCTGTAAAAATCCAAGGCTTGTTTTTTGTATTCATAAAAACCTCATGTCAGCAGCATTTCGCATAGAAATACTGCCTCACGACGAATAATCGTCGTGAGGTCAACATTATTAAGAGTGTAGGACTGAGAGTTCAGACTTTTACCACAAGACCAAATTCACGGCTGGTTTCTTGAAGCCAAAGCCAGATGTAGTCTGAGAAGCTGCGTCGAATAACGAGTTCGAAACGCTGCTCTCCTGTACGACGGATGATGGCTGAGCTCTTAGCAAACACCGTTGAAACAACTTTACCCACCGGAAACAACTTAGGGTGCAGATCAATCGGTGTGCATCTTTTCAAAAGCTCAACAACATCAGGACCAGACAGTTCCAAAACAGTAGAACCGCCACTGCTGTTAACCAATGAATAGTGTCCGCCCATCTCATCTCTAAACTTCGATTCAACATCAAACGCTTCAAGACCAGGCACCAATATCAACCATTCATCTGGAGACATCCAGCGTACAGAGTAACTACCATTTTCAACTGAGGTCAGTGGCTGCAGTGGCAAAGCCACACCCAGCACACGTTCTGCAGCGGCTAGCTGATCATCATTCTCTGGATTAAGACGCAGAGTAAGATGTCCCAAAAGCTTATGCTCACGCAGGTGAACACCGCCCTGTTTTGGACCTACTTTTGCCAGCGAATCTAAATCCGCATGATGCAACGGAGACTGCCCCTGTATTTCAGGGCCAGGAACCTGATCCATTACTGCAGCTTTAGTGGCTGCCATTTCTGCTGCTGTCATCACATTCAAGTCAGACATTTTGACGCTCCCCTTTCGGATCCAGGAAGATTGGACTACAGATTTCAGCTTCAATCACAGTGCCGTCAACGAGTGGGTAATAAACAGTCTCACCCATCTTATCTAAACCGCCTTTGATAAAGCCCATCGCAATAGAGTGGCCTAAATTAGCACTCCAGTAGCTGGAAGTAACATGACCTACCATCTTCATAGGAATAGGTTCATTAGGATCCAATACTGCTTGTGCGCCTTCAGGAATCACCATTTTTGGATCTTTGGTTTTGAGACCTACCATCTGTTTACGGTTATCACGCACACAATCCTGTCGGTTCATGCCGCGCTTGCCCACGTAACTGAATGGTTTTTTATTAGATACACACCAGCCCATGCCCAAATCAAACGGATGAACCGAACCATCAGTATCTTGGCCTGCAATAATGAAGCCTTTTTCAGCCCGCAAAATATGCATGGTTTCTGTTCCGTACGGCGTCAAATTGTACTTAGCACCCGCTTCGAACAATTTCTCCCATACATGTGTACCGTAGTTAGCTTGTACGTTAATCTCAAACGTTAACTCACCCGTGAACGAGATACGGAAGACACGCGCAGGAACACCTGCCACTTTTATCTGCTTCCAGTCCATGAATGAGAAGTTATCGTTACTCAAATCATAATCGGTCAATTCTGCTAACAGCTTACGACTGTTAGGACCAGAAATAGTCAGTGTCGACCAGTGGTCGGTCACTGTATTGAAATATACTTCCAACTCAGGCCATTCGGTCTGGTGATACAACTCAAGCCATTCTAGAACTCGTGCCGCGCCGCCAGTCGTTGTGGTCATCAAAAAGTGGTTATCGCCTAAACAAGCAGAAACACCATCATCGAAAACCATGCCGTCTTCACCGCACATAAGGCCGTAACGACACTTACCTACCGCTAATTTAGCCCAAGCATTGCTGTAGATTCGACCAAGGAATTCACGTGCATCTTTCCCTTGAATATCAATTTTACCCAGCGTAGATGCATCTAAAATACCCACACTGTCACGTACAGCCAGACACTCACGATCGAGGGACTGCTGCATATTTTCACCCGCTTGAGGGAAGTACCATGGACGTTTCCATTGGCCAACATCCTCAAACTTAGCGCCGCGCTCTACGTGCCACATCTGCATCGCGGAGTAACGTTTAGGATCAAATAGCGCACCGCAATTGCGACCTGCGATTGCTCCAAACGTAATCGGCGTATAGTTCGGACGAAAAATAGTCGTGCCGGTTTGAGGGATAGTCTTATTCAGCGCTTTTGCTGCTACCGCCATACCATTGATATTGCCCAATTTACCTTGGTCAGTACCAAAGCCCATGGCGGTATAACGCTTAACATGCTCGATAGACTCGAAGCCTTCACGACATGCCAGCTCAATCCCTGCTGCCGTTACATCTGTCTGATAATCGACAAACTGCTTCGGCGCCTGGGAAGTAGGCTTTACGTGTGGAATATGGAAAAGAGTCATTGCGGCACCCTCTTTCACGTCCTCTGCTATAGGTAAAATCACTTCAGCCGCGTTCAGACCCACTTCAGCAACCGCTTTCAGACCTGCCTCCAGACCTTCAGACAATACTGAGTTTGTATTGTAGCTACCGTTAATACCACCCGCCGTTAGCTGCTTCTGAACCGTTGGTCCTGGTACGAAGCCAACAATCTCATCATTCCAAATAGGACGACTGCCAGTATGGCTAGACAAGTGAATAACGGGGCTCCAACCACCCGACGTAGCAACAGTATCGGTGCTTAGCTTAGTGACAGAGCCGCTGACTTTATTACCATCCGCACTGATAGGTGCTACAGATACACCTGAAACACGTTTTGAGCCTTGCACATCAATAACGGCAGAGCCTGTTATAACATTGATACCGCGTTGACGAGCTGCGTCAACACGCTCACCAGCAGGGTTAGCACGTGTATCGACTACCGCAACGACCTTACGCCCTGCATCATGCCAATCTAGCGCTGACTGATAGCCATAGTCATTAGTCGTTGTGACCACCAGCTCATTTCCAGGAACGACGCCGTAACGATTGATATACGTAGAAACAGCACCGCTTACCATGCAACCCGGCACATCATTGTTTGAATAAACCAATGGACGCTCATGAGCTCCCGTCGCCAGTACAACCCATTTAGCACGTACTTTGTGTAATCGCTGACGAGCCTGATTAACAGGCGCAATATCACTAAGGTGATCAGTGCAACGCTCATGGATCGTAACAAAGTTATGATCGTGATAGCCATTCACTGTAGAACGAGGCAATAGCATGACGTCGTCATAGCTACGTAACTCTTCAGTCACTGCACTCACCCACTCAGAAGCAGGCTTGCCATCTAGCTTCTCTGTAGTACTTAGCAGGCTTCCACCAAACTCGCTTTGCTCGTCCGCTAAAATGACACGAGCGCCACTGCGTGCAGCAGTCAGTGCTGCCGCTAAACCGGCAGGACCAGCCCCGACAATTAATACGTCGCAGTGCTGATTAATGTGATCATAAAAGTCTGGATCATTTTCTAAAGGCGAACGCCCCATGCCCGCTGCTTTACGAATCAAAGACTCATAGGTATTCCACAAAGACTCTGGAAACATGAAAGTCTTGTAATAGAAGCCCGGAGGCATCATTTTGCCACCGACCTTGCCTAAGACAGACATCACATCGGTATCAACGTTCGGCCAACCGTTAGTCGATTGGCTTACGAGCCCGTTGAACAACTCTTGCTGTGTCGCACGTACGTTAGGTACTTGAGTTGCTTCTGTAGCTCCCAGCTGCAAGATGGCATTTGGCTCTTCAGCACCGGCGGCCACAATACCGCGTGGACGGCTGTATTTAAAACTACGGCTAACGACATTTACGCCGTTGGCCAACATAGCAGATGCCAGAGTGTCGCCCTGAAAACCTTTGTATTGCTTACCGTTGTAAGTAAAGGTTAGTGACTTAGAGCGGTCTATGCGACCCCCACTCTGGAGGCGGTTTTGCTGTGTCATAATTCCGCTCCTATTACTCAGCGACTACAGATGGCTTTTCGCCAATCTTGTAGACTTCTTTAATTTCGTAGCTCTGGGTATCGCGTGTCATATTGAAAAATTTGCGACAACCGGCTGCATGAACCCACAACTCATGATGAATACCACGTGGGTTTTTACGGAAAAACATATACTCGCCCCACTCTTTATCAGAGCAAGCTTCTGGGTCCAGTGGTCTAGCGATATGCGCCTGACCTGCTGCGTGAAACTCTTCTTCTTCACGATATTCCGCACAATGCGGGCAATAGATATGAAACATGTTATTCAGCCCCTGTTAGTGTGCTACGCCCGCAGCGCCGTGCTCATCGATCAGCGCGCCGTCATGGAATCGGAACATAGAGAATGGTTCAGCCAACGGGTGCATTTCACCTGTCGCCAACGATGCAGCAAAAACGTTACCAGCTCCTGGGGTAGCTTTAAAACCACCCGTACCCCAACCACAGTTGAAGAACAAATTCTTAACCGGTGTTTTACTGATAATCGGGCAAGCGTCTGGACAAGTATCAACAATGCCTCCCCATTGACGGTTCATACGCACTCGGCTAAAGATTGGGAACAACTCCACAATGGCCTGTACGGTATGTTCGATAGTTGGATAAGAACCACGTTGGCCATACCCTGTATAACCATCAATACCCGCACCGATGACTAGATCACCTTTGTCTGATTGGCTCACATAACCATGTACGTGATTGGACATCACTACCGTGTCTAGAATCGGTTTGATTGGCTCAGAAACCAGTGCCTGTAGAGGATGCGATTCTAGCGGTAATTCAAAACCTGCCATCTTCGCTAGAACACTGGAGTTACCCGCAACAACACAACCAACACGACCCGCTTTAATATCTCCGTAACGGTTTGTTTTGACACCGGTAATCGTGCCATCTTCGATAATAAGATCAGTAACTTCAGTTTCCTGAATCAAATCAACACCGAAAGAGTCTGCGCCACGGGCAAAGCCCCAAGCAACCGCATCATGACGTGCAACACCGCCACGTGGTTGCCAAGAAGCACCCAAAATTGGGTAGCGAGTATTATCAGAGCAATCCATATGCGGCACGATCTCTTTAATCTGCTGCGGATCCAGTACTTCACCGTCAATACCGTTAAGACGGTTAGCATTAACCCGTCGCTCGATATCTCGCATGTCTTGTAACGTATGCCCTAGGTTTAGCACACCACGTTGAGAGAACATCACGTTGTAGTTAAGGTCTTGAGATAGACCTTCCCACAATTTCATGGCGTGCTCATATAAATGAGCCGACTCATCCCACAAGTAATTAGAACGTACAATGGTGGTGTTACGAGCCGTATTACCACCCCCTAAATAACCTTTTTCGATCACGGCAACATTCGTAATTCCGTGTTCTTTGGCTAGATAGTAAGCCGTTGCTAAACCGTGACCACCGCCACCAATAATGACAACATCATATTCTTTCTTCGGCGTAGGGTTACGCCAAGTACGCTGCCAATTTTCATGGTGCGTGAGACTGTGCTTGAGCAGTCCAAAACCTGAATAACGCTGCATATCATCAGCTCCTGTCGTTAATCGACAGCCAGTACATATTCAACAACCGACTGCCTGTATATTCAGTAAAAATAGCAATATAAGCTGGCTTATTTACAAACCGAGTTATTGATAAACAGGGTAGTCAGCGCACAACGCTTTAACCTGCTCTTTCACTTCAATAATTTTGGCATCAAGTGCTTCAGGTTCATTTAAAACGTCTAATAGGTCAGCAATCCAACCTGCTAGCGTGCGGCACTGTACTTCTTTAAAACCGCGAGTCGTTACGACAGGAGAACCAATACGCAGACCCGATGTTACGAACGGAGACTGTGGGTCTCCCGGTACTGCGTTTTTATTAACAGTGATATTGGCACGCCCCAGCGCTGCATCCGCCGCTTTACCAGTCAAGCCTTGTTTGATAAGGCTTAGTAGGAACAAGTGGTTTTCAGTGCCGCCAGATACAATTTCAAAACCGCGCTCGATCAACACTTCTGCCATCGCATTAGCATTTTTAATAACCTGCGCCTGATACTCTTTAAACTCAGGTTCCAATGCTTCTTTGAACGCCACTGCTTTGGCCGCAATAACGTGCATCAACGGGCCACCTTGGCCACCCGGGAATACAGCTGAATTTAGTTTTTTCTCTAACTCGTTATCACGAGAGATGATCAAACCACCACGAGGGCCGCGAAGTGTTTTATGTGTGGTCGTTGTTACTACATCAGCGAAAGGCACCGGATTTGGATATAAGTCAGCGGCAACTAAACCGGCTACATGTGCCATATCAACAAACAGGTAAGCACCTACTTTATCAGCGATCTCACGAAAACGCGCCCAGTCCACAATGCGCGAATAGGCAGAAAAACCAGCAACAATCATCTTTGGCTTATGCTCTACTGCCAAACGCTCTACTTCTTCGTAATCAATCTCACCTGTCGCTTCATTCAAACCATATTGAACTGCGTTGTAGATCTTACCGGAGAAATTTACGTGAGAACCATGAGTTAGATGACCACCGTGTGCCAGACTCATACCTAGGATAGTGTCACCCGGCGCACAAAGTGCCATGAAAACAGCGGCATTAGCTTGGGAGCCAGAATGCGGTTGAACATTAGCATACGTTGCGCCGAACAATTCTTTAGCACGATCTAGAGCCAGTTGCTCTACCACGTCAACGTATTCACAGCCGCCGTAGTAACGCTTTTCAGGGTAACCTTCTGCATATTTGTTAGTAAGTACAGAACCTTGCATCTGCATTACACGAGGGCTTGTATAGTTCTCAGATGCTATCAGTTCGATATGCTCTTCTTGACGCACTTCTTCTTTACATACAGCAGCCCACAATACATCATCGTATCCCTGAACCTGGTCATTTTTGCTAAACATTAATGCCTCCACACCCAGCCAGTAAGGCGAGTATTCGATCAATTTCTAATTATTTTTTCTGATTTAAATTGCTTTCTACATCAAAGCAAAACAAACAGCGTAGGTGGGAACCGCAACTTCGTACCACACTGAAGCTGACATAGTTAAGTACACTCAAGTCATGTCATACAACTCCCATGCCAGCAATGGTAGCGGGAATCGCTTAAACTACTATGCTTAGATGCGCCTTAGGGGTGTCAAATTACGACAAAGATAGGATACGTAGTGAGGGGAAAAAACATTCAGCATAAATGTATAGGTGTCACCTTTCACTCTCTGCAAAGCGGTGTTCTATATCTTTAATTTATATCAAAATGGAACATGATTTTTCGCACTTTCACAGTATTTTTTAAGGTTGGACAAGCGAAGACTTCTCCCAGTGCGTTTGAGTCATTGAGACTCGTGTATCAGCATTTCAGCACCGGTTAAACCTGTAAAGAATCCGCTAGGAAACTACTGAAGTTAACTCCCGGCACCCATAACAGGAAGAGCAGAAAACGGTGTAACCAATTTTTCTGATCAGGTATTAGGCTTAGTAACTGCTTGCTTTTAATATTATCACCACCCTTCATGTGCCTAGCGGACATTGGTTTATTCGTAGAGTGATAAATTATCGATGCAAGACTTCAACTATTGGGTAACACATCAGTATTACCCAATATGATTCAGACGACAGCTTCTGAGCCGCCAAGTTTGCCAAGGCATCAAGGCAAACTTCTGAAATACCATTGAGATACGATGGGTACGCATATGCCTTAGGGTGGCTGCATCACAATTAACGATATCCACCCTCTGATCACCGTCTTGGACTAATAACTGGCCACGGCTGACTGGATTTAATCCGTTAACAGCTCGCAGTAAGCTGGACTTACCAGAGCCCGATAAGCCCATTAGTACACAAATTTCACCTGACTTCACTTCGATGCTAGCGTTCTGTACGCCGATCACATCGCCGCTTTCTTCAATAATTTGCTGTCGGGTTTTCCCCTGATCTAACAGTTTTAGGCTCTGTTGAACGTTATTACCAAACACTACATCGAGGTTTTTAATACTGATAGCTGTCATAGTTAACCTTCCTCCTTAGAGCGTGGGGCTTTACAGATTCGGTCAAGAATAATAGCCACCAAAACAATCGCCAGACCGGCTTCAAAACCTTGAGATATATTAACGGTGTTGAGGGCACGTATAACCGGTTTACCCAACCCATCAGCACCGACCAATGCAGCAATGACGACCATTGACAGTGACAGCATAATACACTGAGTAATACCGGCCATAATGTTGGGCATCGCCGCAGGCAACTCAACTTTGTAGAGCAATTGTATCGGAGTAGCGCCAAATGCCTTACCAGCCTCAATCAGATCTTCAGGAACCCGGCTAATGCCGAGATAAGTAAGACGTATAGGTGCAGCAATCGCGAAAATAATGGTGGAAATCAAACCAGGGACAACTCCCAGACCAAACAACACCAGCGTCGGTATTAGATAAACAAAGGTAGGTATGGTTTGCATCAGATCGAGTACCGGACGCAAAACTGTATACACCCAAGGCTTATGGGCCGCCAAAATACCGATAGGAATCCCGCACACCACCGATAGCACCGTAGCCGCGATAACTAGCACGAAGGTCTCCAACATCTCCTGCCAGTACCCCAGATTAAGAATCAGTAACAGGGCTGCTACAACAAAGATGACCAGTGAAATACTACGGTGTAGAAACCACGCGATAGCTGCAGTAGCCAGTATCGGGACAAAAGGGGGAAACCATTGAAAAATATCTACCATAGAGACAATCATCCACTCTAAAGAGACGGAGATCGCATCAAACAGACCCGCAGCATTGAGAGTCAACAAGTCGACGAAGGTTTCCATCCAACTACCAAGTGGAAGTTTATGTTCAGTAAGCCAATTCATATAGGTAATACCTTGCAGAATATAGACCTGCGCTGGGCACAGGCCTATATTATTCGAACTACTGTCGACGATACGACAGAGTATTTATAACTTACAGACCAAGGTGTTTGCGCACTGCAGACAGACCATCACTACCATCAATAGTAGTTACGTCAACTAACCAGTTACCCAACACCTTAGGATTTTTCTTGAGATATTTTTGTGCAGCCTCAGCGGGTGACTGTTCATCATCCATAATGAACCCCATCATCTGATTTTCCATTTCCAGCGTGAATTTCAGGTTAGTGAGTAGCTTTCCTACATTGCGGCACTCTTCCCGGTAACCTTTACGGGTCACCGTCTGAATAGTAGCGCCGCCAAAATTGGCACCAAAGTATTTATCACCTCCGGTCAGGTAGGCCATATCAAAATTTGAGTTCATCGGATGAGGCTCCCATCCCAGAAACACAATAAATTTCTGGCGCTTGATCTCACGCTTCACCTGACTCATAACGCCCTGCTCACCCGACTCAACAAGCCGCCACTTGGCCAAACCGAAATCTTCACTGTCGATCATCTCCTGCAACAATTGGTTAGCAGGTGCACCCGCTTCAATGCCGTAAATACGTTTGCGAAATTTCTCGCCAAACTCAGCTAGATCAGAAAAGTCTTTTACACCAGCATCATACGCATAGCGCGGCACAGCTAAGGTAAACTTAGCGCCAATCAGATTTTCACCTACAACCTCTATGACACCCGACGTTGCGTATTTGTCGATGAACTTTTGTTGTGCAGGCATCCAGTTACCCAAAAACACATCAATTTCATTACCCTTCATTCCTTCAAAACCGATAGGCACCGCTAGCGTGCTCACCTCAGTGCTATAACCTAGACCTTCTAGCACAGTGCTAGCCAAAGCATTGGTGGAGCTGATATCAGACCAGCCAGGATCAGTGAAGCGTACCTTTTCACATTGTGCAGGCGCTGCGAGAGTATTGCCTGCCAATAGGACAGTGGCAAAGCCGATGGCATTGACAAGCTTGCTAACGCGATGTTGTATCAACATAGAATTTTCCTCTTATTTTTATTGGGCACTTCTGCATAACGCCGCTTATTTAAATTGAACTAGGCGCTATGCATATTTATTTATAAGGGCTAATTTTAATCAGTGACTTGGGGGAATCGTGCACGTTTCTCAAGATCATCTAAATCAACGTTGTTGCGCATGTACATAGTGCTGGCATCAAAAACCGGCTGATGGTCCCACTGTGGGGATTTACCTTGCTTATGAGCAGCAGCAATCAGACGACGACGTTTCTGGCTGATGATCACATCGCGGGTAATGGCATCGGAATCCCAACGCTCGGCCGCTTCTTTACGAAAATCACTAAGCAGCTCTATATGTGCAGGGTTTTCTGCTAGATTAATACGCTCTTGAGGATCAGCTGTAAGATCGAATAACTGATCAGGGTCAGGTTGACTGCAAATATACTTGTAATCTCCTCGACGGATCATAAACATCGGCGCGATAACACCTTCTCCCATATATTCACCGATCACCTCATCATGACCTACGCCCCCAGTTAGATGTGGCATCAGACTTCGCCCATCTATCGGCATAGCGTATTCAGGTGTTTTTCCCTTATTTGCTAATTCAGCAAATGTTGGCAACAGATCCATAGTAGAGACGGAAGCTGATACATGTTTAGCATCAAAGTGTTTTGGGGCACAAACAACCATGGGCACACGGGCCGATGGTTCGAAGTAACTCATCTTGTACCACAAGCCTCTCTCCCCGAGCATATCGCCGTGATCACCTGAGAACACCACGATGGTGTTATCTATCAAGCCGGTATCTTCAAGCGCTTTCATTAACTTTCCAATCTGATCATCGACATAGCTGATCGCACCGTAATAAGCGCGACGGGCGTTGCGTATTTCTTGGTCAGTAATGTTATTACGATCCATCTGGTAGACATGTAATAAGCGCTTAGAATGCGGATCCTGCTCTTCGGGAAGGAGTTCAAAGGAAGGGAGTTCAATTTCCTCATTGGTATAACGATCCCAATATTCTTGAGGAATAGCATAAGGGTCATGAGGATGTGTCATAGACACCGTAAGACAGAATGGACGCTCATCAGAACCTCGGGCGTGATCAAACAGATAGCGCTGGGCATGAAATACCACCTCATCATCAAAATCTAACTGGTTGGTACGCATGGTCGGCCCAGCCTGTGTCACCGATGACATGTTGTGATACCAGGTTGGACGGTTTTCAAAATTCTCCCAGTCAGGGAACCAACCATAATCAGCCGGATAAATATCAGTCGTCAGACGATCTTCAAAACCATGCAACTGATCAGGGCCACAAAAGTGCATCTTTCCAGAAAGTGCTGTCCGGTAACCGGAAGAGCGTAGGTAGTGTGCAAAGGTAGGTATATCTGCCGGAAACTCAGCAGCATTATCATAAGCACCAATTTTACTTGGTAGCTGACCACTCATCAGTACATAACGGCTTGGCGCACACAATGGGCTGTTGCAATATGCCGAATCAAAAACAACCCCCTTTTCAGCTAATGCATCAAGGTGCGGTGTTTTAGCCGTATTCCCACCATACATTTGCAAAGCAGGCGCAGCCATTTGATCGGCCATGATAAATAATATATTGGGTTGGTCTTGGCTCATAGTTATTAAACCTCGTATTTACAGCAGATCGATAGCGCTAAACTAACGATCAGTTATTGTTTTAATGCGTTAGATTTTTAACAGAAAAAAAGATACTGTAAACAGACTAAAAACTAATGATAAATATTAGCTGAACTTATGTTGCTTTCAGAACGATTACCTTCAGCCCAAAGCTTGCTCATCTTCGAAGCAGCGGCACGCCATAGAAGTTTTACCGGGGCAGCTCAAGAATTAAAATCCACACAATCAGCTGTAAGCCAACAGATGAAAGGACTGGAGAGTTATCTTGAGCTAGCGCTATTTCGCCGCATTTATCGCGGCGTTGAATTAACGGAAGAGGGCATTCATCTTTATAACGCCGTCCAAGGAGGCTTTCAACAGATTGCCACCTGCTTGGAAAAGATACAAAAAACTCGTTTACACCAAATAATTAATGTCGCTACTGACTTCGCTTTTGCCGCATATTGGCTATTACCCCGACTTCCTCGTTTCAGAGAATCACATCCAGAAATAGATGTTCGGATCATCACATCGCAAGGGCAAAATAGTTTTTCAGGACAAAATATTGATGTTGCGATTAAATTTGATGGACCACAACCCGACCATCCGTATGCATTTAAGCTCTTTAGTGAAGAGGTTTTTCCCATCTGCAGCCCCGCACTAATTCAGGAGAACGGTTCAATTGCGAGTCATAAAAAGCTGGCCTCTATGCCTTTACTAAAGCTAGGAGCTGATGCTGGCCAAGGATGGCTTGACTGGGATAGTTACTTTCGTGGGCGCAGAAGCCAGATTATCCCAGGAAAACCAGTCCTAACGTTTAATAACTATACCTTACTTATACAAGCAGCAATTGCTGGGCAAGGTGTAGGGTTAGGGTGGTCAACGCTGACAGATGATCTAATTGATAAAAAGCTACTACTAGGATTAAGAGAATTTAGCCTGAGTTCTGAAAGTGGCTATTATGTCATTGAGCCACAGCCAAATGAGCGCCTAAATGCAAAACAATACTTCATGGATTGGTTACTGATTGAAAAAGCCTGTAACCCAAATTATTAGACACAGCCATTCGCTCACTTTTTTGAATGC
This sequence comes from Neptunomonas sp., assembly GCF_016744175.1. Lineage (GTDB taxonomy): Bacteria > Pseudomonadota > Gammaproteobacteria > Pseudomonadales > Balneatricaceae > Neptunomonas. Next base: position 24,672 of record NZ_JADGEV010000055.1, read on the forward strand.
ACTGAAACCGCACAGTGAAAATAACCACTATGGTGATCATTTCACTGCTCCTGTAAACCTTCTTTCTCACTGGCCTTTGACGATAGCGTTTTATCAAATAAAAAAGCACAGATAACCATTAACTAAAACAGTTGCCGATAGATAACTCGGTCGTTGCCCCGAAATACACCAAACGTAGCGACAGCAGAGGGATCATCATACGACCCATCATTATCCCAATCATGTTTTAACCAATCATAGGCCTCATATATCACACCTATTTGCCCTTGATTTCCAACACCTGGAGCTTGCA
>NZ_JADGEV010000009.1:0-5746 GCF_016744175.1 Neptunomonas sp.
TTCAAGCTTGCTGAGTTCGCGGTGATAGCACTCCAATATATTGAGGTCTAAATCGATGTTGCGTTGTGCTTCAGGATTCTCAAACGTTGATTTGAGTTGTTCACGCGCACAGACATTTTTGAGATTAACCTTATTCGGAGGTAGGTTGTATTGGCTTGTCGTATTCACGATATGTGCTTTAAGATCTGCACCGTGGCGGACAATACGTGTACGTCGTCGCAGCAAATCGCGTGTGGCTCTCATCGCTCGTGGATAGACATAAGCTAAAGGAAAGTTACCGCCCCGTATTAATTTGGCAATTTTGTAAGAATCGATCCGGTCATTCTTGGTTTTACCGCCATGTATGGCTTTCATATATAAGGCATGGCCGAGAATAAAAAACTTAGGGGTCAGATCTTGCATTGTGCGTACGAATACTTAGCGGGTAAGCGTGTTTCACTTATGCTGGGCATCTAGGGTTAACCTAAATAAAAGGCCTTGAAATAATATAAGCATATACGTATTATTCTTCGAAAATCAGTAAGCAATGTTTAATATTTAATGGTTCTAAATGTTGTTTTTAAAATACTGTTCTGTTGGTTTGTCTGAAAATAAATCAAGTATATAACTGCTGGTTCATGAATATAAAAGGATGAAATTTATGAATAACATAATAAAAATTATAGGGAACACGAAGATAGAGCACACGATAGATAATTCTATATCTATAAGTGACAGAAGAGGGGTGTTAGGCACCGTCTATGCTATTTTTTTAATTTTGTTTATTACTATTGCCTTGTTTTTATTTGGCTTCTATTTGAGTGAGTCTTTACAAGTGTGGGATTTTATGAGTATTTCTGTAATGCTTTCATCCTTGTTTTTTATAGGATTTATTCCTTTTATATGTTTGAATGTGGGGACGGAAATTGAAGAGAAAACATATTATGTTGGGCAAAAAACACTATTTGGTAAAGTTTACTCTAAACCAAAACTAGGAAGGGTAATTGGTATATCTATTTCAAAAACACATCTAAAAGATCATAGAGAATACGCAATACTTGCGGTATGTGAAAATGGTAATATACCAATTGCCTCAGAAGAGGATTTTGATAAAGCAGAAAAAATAAAAGAACTATTAGATTCATGTATCGAAACTGTTTCATTAAATGATTTTGTCGAAGAACAAGCAAAAAAAGAAACTTTAATCATTAAGTGGGCACCTAAGATTTTATACGCAATTTCTATGCTAGGTGTTATATCTTATTTCTATCATAGTTATAAGAATTAGGGAGCATGCGATTAAGTTAATTTCCTGCTCGCCTTTTCACTAATAAAGGCTGTAATCGTATATTACAGCCAAGTACTGATTGTTTTTTGATCCCTTTTGTCCGCCTACCCTCTCGGGTAGACGGATTGCTCCCCCTACGATCTTAATAATTTCCCCACTCGAACAATATTCGCGAGTGCGAACATGACGGATAGCTTGAAGTCATTTTTCATCAGGCCACGGTAACGCGCCTTGATAAAGCCGAACTGACATTTAATGATGCGAAAGGGATGCTCAACCTTCGCTCTAATACTGGCTTTTATATACTCGGTATTAAAATGCAAGGCCTGACCCTTTGCGTGCATCAGACCCTTTGCATGCATCACGCTTATCGGTTTTAATCCGCTCTCCCTGCTTTTTAGGAATAAGAGAGGGCGCTACTACATAACAAGGGTGGCCGAGATTCGTGAATAATCGATAGACCCAGTAACCGCAAGGACCTGCGTCATAAACAAAATGAAGCGTAGCTTTGGGGTATTTAGATTGATATTGATGTACCTAGCGTTGCGATCATCTTCAACATAGGCGACCTCAACAAACTCTTTGTGAGTGTCTAAGCCGATAAAAATTATGCTACTGTTAATCATGCTGACCTCCAATGTGTATTGTTAACAAATACAGTATGGCTCTGGCTTACAGCTAACCCACGAAAATGGAGGTCAGCACCTCGTGGGAGTCATTATGTCTATGCATGAAGAGGGCTGATGAATTCGAGTGAAGTGGAAAAACAGGTGACAGCAAGAAAAGCTCTTAGAAAGTTTATCTATTTCTTTCTGTTTGCAGTAGCCTTGATTTGGTTGCTTAACCTTGTCGCTAATGCAGTTTTGGATTACCAAGATCGACACTTTGCGGAAAAAAATTTTAGCTTTATGCCTTATAAAGGAGTGCTAGAGTCTCGAAAATGGCTCGAAGGCGAGTTAGGTACTTTCGGTTGTACCTACGCTATCGTCTCGCTCGGTGATTCCGCATCAACTGACCCTCCGAGTCAATGGGTTGACTCTTCACTCTGGCATCAAACCCCTTTACGTTTTAAAGAGAAAGGAAAAGTCGGGCAGTGTCGCAATATTATCTGCGAATGCGAATCTGATTGGAGTTCAGCCACTTATAAGCTCCTCACAAGGGCATTAAACGAGCCGGGATCGTTCTACTATCTCGGCTGGCGGAAGCCACCCCACGACAGACTTTATCAGGACCAAATAATAGTGTACTCGCCTGTTGAAAGAGTCGCGGCGATCGTCAGGTTTGGTGATTAATTGCATAACAAAGCCAGTCAATCAGGCCTCCGCGTGCTGTCACCTTTTTTGAAAAGTCCAAAAAATCCTCCAGCACACTCCGTCGTTGCTGGCAGCGTTAGGCGTTTAGTCGTGACAAGGAGTCGTTTTGAACATTAGTATTTTAGGCGGTGGTATTGGAGGATTAAGTACTGCTATTGCATTAAAGCAAGAAGGTTTTGATGTATCTATTTATGAACGACAGAGTACTCCTTCAGAAATAGGAGCAGGTATTGTCTGTTGGCCTAATGCATCTTTCATACTAGAACAACTTGGTGTTTTAGACAAAATATCAAACGTTTCAGGTTCAATTAAGTTTATGAATCGCTTCACTAATACTGGTGAACCTATAGGTTCACTTGATGTTAATGAGTTGAATCGATTAATGAAGTACCCTAGTTATTCTATTATTCGTAAAGATCTTATGAAAATTTTGATTCAACGTACCGTTGAGTTAAATATCAATATTCATTACGACCACGAGGTTATTAAAATCTCAAATGAAAATACAAATACTGAAGTTCAATTTAGTAATAGTAAAGTAATCCAACCGGATATTATCATTGGTGCTGATGGCCGCATGAAATCATTAGCTAGAAAATACGTGAACGGTAGTAATTCGCCAATCTATCAAGGTTTTATTAATTGGGTTGGTGTTATTGAAGATGAATCTATGAATTTCTCTGAACTTTCAGTATCTGATTATTGGGGAGTCGGTGAGCGCTTCGGTATTGTGCCAGTATCGCAAACAAAAGCGTACTGGGCGGGTGGTGCTACTTCTAAAAATATCGCTGAACTCAACCCTGCTAAATACAAGAGTGAGCTCAATTCAATATTTAGAGACTGGCCAGACATTATTACTAAAGTCATAAATGGAACTCATCAATCTCGTATTAATAAAATTTATGTGCATGATCACGACCCAATTAACTTATGGCATAAAAATAACCTTATTTTATTAGGGGATTCTGCCCATTCGCCTTTACCAACATCTGGTCAGGGTGCATGTCAGGCTTTAGAGGATGCATGGCATTTAACAAATTGTTTAAAAGAAAGCCCTAATGATATAAGTAAGGCTTTTAACTTCTTTACTGAGCTACGAAAATCTAAAACAGCAGGAATAACATTCGGTGGTCGTCAGCTAGCTTCATCAATTTTTAATAATAATGAAGAGTTCTGTAAACACAGGAATATTGCGAGTAAAAATACAAATTACCAAAATGCAGTTGTAGGTATGGCTAATGGTTGGTCTAGTGGGTTACCAATCAGCGCCTAACAAGGTGCTCAAACTTTGGGCGTGCTACGCACTCAGCTTAGTATGGCGTAAGAAGGCATTTAAACTATAAAAGCATCAAAAAAGTGGTAGGTTGTTGTTTAACTCTCCAGTAATAATTGCTAATCGACTCAAACATATGACTCACAACTACATACCTACTGTTAAAGACTGGCTTTCTCTGCTGCTACTCACACTGCTGTGGGGTACGTCATTTATGTTTACCGCTGTCTCACTGCATAGCTTTAGCCCTGTGGGTATAGTGGCTCTTAGAGTGTTGATTGCAGCGATTATCCTAACTATTTTTATGTATGCCAAGGGGTTGCGTTTGCCTGTCGATCCGTTGGCTTGGGCGATGTTTTTACTGCTGGGTATTATGGGTAACCTGTTGCCATTTCTTCTGATCTCCACAGGCCAGAAGGATGTTAGCTCGGGCATTGCGGGGTTGTTGATGGCATTTATGCCGCTGGCGACAATGATTTTGGCACATTATTTTGTGTCAGGGGAAAGCCTCAATCGCTTTAAAATACTCGGTTTTGTGTTGGGTATTACTGGCGTCGCGATTGTGCTTTGGCCGTCGTTAGTAGGAGCTCACAGCAACTTACTGAGTGGTCTACTGATTTTGCTCGCCACTTTTAGTTATGCGGTAAATGCCATCTTGGCGAGGCGATTGCCCTCCTATAATCCTGTTGTAACGGCGGCTGGCGTGATGATTGTTTCTAGTATCGCGATAGTGCCATTGTGGCTGTGGCAAGATTTACCGTGGCAACAAAGCTACTCTTTAAAGGCCACGTTATCCGTATTGTGGTTAGGTATCGGCCCGACTGCGTTTGCCACCATTATTTTGTTTGCAGTTATCGCGACGGCAGGTCCTACGTTTCTTTCGTACATTAATTACGTGATTCCTGTCGTGGCGTATTTTACTGGCGCGATTATCTTGGGCGAAGCCATTGAATGGCACAGCTTAGCGGCGTTGTTATTAATAATTTTAGGGATAGCGCTAACGCGCAAGCGGGTTGCTGATTGAATAAGGTGCTTGTTAGGTCTGCTAAACCTTCTACAGTGTCTTGTTGCGGTTATTTCTGCACTCATTGAATGCATTGCAGGATTCTTTACCGCTGAAACAGAAGTGTTAACCGCTGGTGTTGTGCGGACTGCGCTCCGTTTTACTTCACACCCTAAGCGTTATACCGAATGGAGAAAATCTAGAGATGAGCGAAAAATATAGAGGTTCTTGCCTGTGTGGTGGCGTTAAATATAGTGTTGATAGTTTTAGTGATCAAGCTGCAAATTGTCATTGCACTATGTGTCGCAAATTCCATGGCGCTGCTTTTGCCACGCTGGTGAGTGTTAGCGGTCTACATTGGTTGTCGGGGACAGCGATTCTTAAACATTACACTGCTTCAAACGGCACTGTTCGCACTTTTTGTAATGGCTGTGGTACTAGCTTGGGGTTTCGTGTGAAAGGTGCGGCACTTGAAGGTATTGAGTTGGCAATTGCTACCTTTGATGACGATATTCCAGTCCAAGTCGACGCTCAAATATATACTAATTACAAAGCTAATTGGTGTCAGTTACAGCGTAGTTTACCCGCTTTTGGCGAGGGTCGAGAAACGGGACGCACTTTGTAGTTGATGGCTAAAAGAAGGTATAAAGAGTAGGCCTAAGAACCATATACTCTGCCCCTATTTATCCCGAGGCTAGTTAATTCATTCGAGGAGTACTTCATGCTGGTGACTTTTACAACCGATGCCTATGGCAGTATTACGATGTTTGGCGATGTTGCGCTTGCCATGTTTAAAATGATGGGCCACAGCGGCTCCGTGCCCGGTGCGATTCTGGCGGCAGATGTGCCCGTTGCGCTGAGCAAGTTAACCACTGCTATTGAAGCAAATA
>NZ_JADGEV010000009.1:5846-17895 GCF_016744175.1 Neptunomonas sp.
TTAAAATGATGGGCCACAGCGGCTCCGTGCCCGGTGCGATTCTGGCGGCAGATGTGCCCGTTGCGCTGAGCAAGTTAACCACTGCTATTGAAGCAAATACAACGCCACCACCCGTTATGGATAACGAGTCGGAGGAGGCCGAGGTGAGTATGGCGACGCGAGCGCTGCCGCTGATTGATCTTTTTGCTGCTGCAGCGAAGGCAAAATCTAACGTCATGTGGGAATAGTGTGAGACGTGGGCTTGTTCTATTCTCTTGTAAAGCTTAATTGTGCAGGTGTAAACGTTTTGAAAAATGGAACCCGCTATTTACACAAAAAGGAAAAGCAGTGATGACAAGCTTCATGAGAAAACTGCCATGGATTGTACTGATTATTGGATCGTTAACATTGGGTCTCGCTCCTTTTTCACCTCAGCCACATCTTGTTGAAAAAATACAAATGCTGATCAATGGAGAGCTATCTCGTAGCATAGATTTTTTTGATCTGTTCCTTCATGGCTTGTTTCCATGGCTGTTAATCGTCAAAGCAGCGCTATCTTTGAGCCATTTCCAAACTAAGCCGTCCGCGAAATAAGATATGAGCCGACTTTTTCTACCCCCTTGGTGGGCAAAAAACCCACATGTGCAAACGATTTTACCCGTGTTTACAAAGGTTGAGTCCCCAGCATTATCGCGCCAACGTCTGGAATTAAACGATGGTGATTTTATCGACCTTGATTGGACAGGTGATCCCTATAGCGCCAGCAGCATTGTTGTTATTTTGCATGGGTTGGAAGGCAGCTCTGATTCCCATTATGTACGCCGCTTGCTGCGAGATTGTGATCGATTAGGTTTATGCGCTGTTGTGCATCATCATCGTGGTTGTTCTGGCGAAGCTAACCGTTTGGCGCGCAGTTATCATAGTGGGGATACTCAAGATATTAGTCATACCTTGCAGTATCTCCAAGAGTCTTTCCCCCAAGCAACGCTATGCGCTGTTGGTTATAGCTTAGGGGGTAATGTCTTGATTAAATATCTTGGAGAGTTGCAGGGTAATAGCGCCATAGACCGCGCTGTTGTTGTCTCGGCTCCGCTGCAATTATCAGCCTGTGCTAAGCGGCTAGAAAAGGGGTTTTCGACTCTTTACCAATGGCATCTGGTTAAGCAACTCCGGCAAAAACTCACTGATAAATTTACTGATCGAACGATTGTTAATCAAGTATCAATCACACTGAAACAAGTCAGCACGCTGAAAACATTCTATCAATTTGATCATCAGGTTACGGCACCACTGCATGGCTTTAAGGGTGTTGATGATTACTACGCTAAAGCAAGTGGGTTTGGTTATTTGGCGAAAATTAAGCAGCCAACGTTAGTGATTCATGCGGCAGATGATCCGTTTATGAATGCAGATGTGATCCCTTCAGCTCACCAGTGCTCCACAGGTGTGACGTATGAACTACATCAACATGGCGGCCATGTGGGCTTTATTGATGGAGGCTCTCCACTCAAACCACGCTTCTATCTAGAGCAACGTATTATCCAATTTCTGATGTCTATTAGTTAAATTCATAATGGAAAAATTATATAATATCTAACATGCAATCAGACCCTAAAAAGCTAGTAGAAAAAAACAGAAATCTTACTCATTCCGAGCTAATGAAGGTCATCTCACATGTTCAACGAGAGCAGGGTGATTGGATTCTGCATAGCTTAATGCTAGAAGGTTGTGATGTGCCTTTTAAGTTCAAGCGCAAAGGTAATTACCAAAGTTTAAAAGGTGCCAGAGTGAATATTACGTATTACCCCGAGCAGGAAACGGTCGCTGGTATGAACTTTGAAGTGATGAAAGTAGTACGCATAAAAAGAGGGTGATGCCAGAGCGGTTTCATCTACCTCATTTTTTATTTAGCCCTTTCTTATTTAAGAAGACGTGATTTTTTGTTCGAGGCGTCTAAACTTTTTGCTGGCTTTATCTTCCTCTTTGCAAATACTTAATAAGTCGTCAATAAAGTAATGAAGTGCTCTATGTTCAATCTGTTTTATTTTCGCTTGCTGCTTTTCATTAAGCATGTGGTACATCGTTGCGGCACCAAAGTCGCCAACAATGAGATTGGCTTCATCATCAAACAGGGCGTTATGCGCGTATAAGTCACCATGGCATACTCGGTTTGCATGCAAATGAACAAACACATCTTCCATCTGAGTAATGATTTTATCAATGTGTTCAATTGACAGAGTAAAGCCCAGTGGAAAGGTGTCGCGTGTACAACTTTGAAAGCACGGAGGCAGGCCTAGATTATTATAGTGAGGGGGTATCAAACTCATGATTAATGCTAAATATCCACTTTCATTTACTTGAGCCAACGATGTTACTAAGTTTGGGTGGTTGCCTACTTTTAGACACGCCTGTAATTCGTCTTTTGGATAACCATCGCTAGTGATTTCGCCCTTAAATACTTTAACGGCAATATCATCAGGAAATAGTGTTTGATGTTGATTCCAATGCGCCTTGGAAATAACGCCAGACGCACCTTGTCCTAGCACCTGTTGTAATGTGTAACTTGTTGATGGCATATCTGGAACGGATTGAATGTTCACATCGGACTGGCTAAAGGGATTGCCAGAAAACGCAAACCAAGCAAGCTTAGGTAAGCTGAGTAATTGATCAGGGCATTCAGCTAGTTGGTTGGCTGATATACGCACTAGTTCAAGGTTCGTTGATTGAGCTAAGGTTTGAGGTAGGCACGTTAAACAATTACCCGCTAATGCTAATTTTTGTAGTCGGGGGCGTTCACCCAAAGAGTCGGGCAGTGCGCTAATGTGGTTATCAGTTAAAATGAGCCAACGTAATTTTTCTGGCAGTGAGTTCTCAGGGACATGATTAATTTTATTTGATTTAAAGCCAACCATTTCTAAATTGAGGCATTGGCCAAGTACTTCAGGTACCGTTTCAAAGTGGTTGTTTGAGGCGAAAAATATTTTGAGATTTTGCAGCTGTATGAGTTCTTTTGGCAACGATGTTAATTGGTTGTTGGATAAATCAAGAATTTCTAAGCTATCAGCTAGTGATAAAATTTCCAAAGGAAATGAAGTTAGATTCTCTGATAGTGCTAGGTGTCGAATGCCGGATAGCTCGCCAGATTTAAGTTGGGAAAGTGTGTATAAAATGATGAGCTCCTGCTTAGTTCTTAGGCCAAAAGCTCGGTAGTTTACTAGATAACGTAACTCGATGGCCTTGCATTTTTGAGCTTCGAAATTATTGAGCGGTTTTCAATCTGTTGCTCAGAAAAGAATGAGCGAAAAAGAGCGTACTTATTACAATGAATAAGACAAAAAGGTGATCTAGCGATGAGTTTTATTAACTCTCTTCTTTAGGTGTCTCAGAAGGGAAAACACTGGCAATCTTTTCACACAATGCTTGCGGTTGGAAAGGTTTCACTACAAAGCCTGATATGCCTAAGAGAATGCTTTGGTTGACGAGGTCCGCATTAGCATTACCGGTTAGCATGACAAAGGGCGTGTCTTTATGCTTTTCCATGCCGCGCATCGCTTTGAGTACCTCAAGACCGTTCATTTCAGGCATCTCCCAATCACAGATGATCAAATCGATCGATTTTACCTCTAGTAACTGCTTCGCTTCGACACCGTTTGTGACTTCATAAAATTCTTTAAAGCCGATTGCTTTGAGGCTGGTACGGACGATAGCACGTATGGTTTGTGTGTCATCAGCAATCAAAACAACTTTAGAATGGGCATTTTCGACTATCTGCATAATAATAAACCTGTATCTAATCTTTTGTAGGCATAAGCAGTACCCTGCACATTACTTTGTCATTCAGGTCAGTTGATTTCTCATAAGACCCCTGTGCGCTTAAAGCAGCCTATAATGCATTAAGAAAAACATATTATAGTTAATAGCATAGTCGTTAAGGGACATTATGGATAAGTTTTTACAAGCAGCCATTGATGAAGCAAAAAAAGGTCTGGATAACGGGGGGATCCCCATAGGCTCTGTGCTTGTGATTGATGGCCGTATTGTTGGGCGAGGACATAACCAACGAATACAAAAAGGAAGCGCAGTATTACATGCTGAAATGGACTGTTTAGAAAATTCGGGACGACTGACTGCGTCAGACTATCGTCGAGCAACTTTATACTCAACGCTATCTCCTTGTGATATGTGCAGTGGGGCAATACTTCTTTATGGCGTTCCAAAGGTGGTTGTTGGTGAAAATCAAACTTTTTGCGGGCCTGAAGAATACCTTCAATCGAGAGGTGTTGAGTTAGTTGTTCATAATGACCCTGAATGTCGTCAAATTATGGAGTCGTTTATCCAAAAAAATCCTAAATTATGGAATGAAGATATTGGGGAGTAAAGAAGTGCGCTAGGGGTCTGGCCTTGTATTTCTCAGCTTTTCCCCAAGCCTTGTTACCTTATTTAATAGATAGAGCGAAAACTTTGTCGAACTGCTTTAACTATTACGCAATTTAGGTTCGTCACTTGAGTATTCGACGAACTCAACTTCAAATCCAGCAGGGTCTTCAAAGTAGACATTCTTGCGATAACTATTTTCTGCGCCGTTTTTTGAAATCTCAAAACCGGCGTCAGTTAAACGTGTAATTAGCGCATGTAGATTAGTAGTCACATAAGCAAAATGAGCTAATCCAACTTGATGCCCTTCCAGGTTTCGGTTGCTACCCTCTCCATTGTCGCTCAACGCAATATAATGATATTCGTCACCAAAATGCAGCCATCTGCGGTGCTTTCCATACCAATCACTGGTCCCTTCATCACGAATATGCCAATGAGGAAATGCTGCTTGATAAAACGTTAGCATCTTTGCTACATCATCTACTACTAGGTTTATGTGTTCTAAATACATGATGTTACTGCTCCAAATTATTTTATTTTGTAGTCTGGAGCAGATATTAATTCCTCAAGCATAGTTGAGGTAAAGCACTTTTCATCACTAGAGCAAGGCTATCACTTTGAAACGCGTTAGAAATTCAATCATCGGTTGTATTGGTTGCGGCTGTTTATTCTATGAGAAGCTGGAAGAACGGCTATCTAGCATTAATAAATCTAGTTTCTTTTGGGCTTTTTTAGGATTCTTTAAATCGATGACTTCAATCATCTCACATTCATCCCGAATCATTTCGTCGATTAGGCTAGGGTAGTGACGGCAGTCTTCGGGTCGATTTAAGTAAATGCTGCAGGTGTATTTATCGGGTGTGAGAGGGTTGTGTTTTGGAACTGTTTCGAGAAAGGGGCATCTTTTAAGCTGCTCACCGGACTTAGGATCAAACCATATTTCGTTTTTTTTAACGAACGCGAAGATCTCTGGATTAAATAACTCCCATTGTTTAATTTCTTCTTTATTCGTTGCTATATCACCATCGCCATACTTGACGCAGCACTTACCACATTGATTACAATCTTTCATCGTTTGCTCATTTAAAGGGTGCAGAGGTTTTTATAATTACCCACTGCTACAGTGGAGATGATATCACTTGTTGAGCCTTCGTAACTGGTTTGGCCAATGCGGTGGATGTATCCTGCTCGTTTACAGGGTAGAGCTCAGAGAATGTATCCTATTTTCATTTGTACCTTTTTAAGGTTCACTCAGTAAGAATCACAGCTAACACCATTGGCCGGTTTTGCTTTCTAAGTTGAGTGAGGTTTAACAATGCCCTTTATGCCACTGCTTTTAGCAGAGTTGCCGATCAACCAAGTAACAGAGGTGATCCCGTATACTCGTACGGTCGATATTAAATCACCAGGTACGGGCGGTGTTGATGGTCACACTGGATCCGTTTATAGCCCGAATACCCAAAAATTCATTGCGTTGTACGGATCCGATTCACACAATGCACCCAAGGCAGACAACGGCTACTTTGCCATTGATTATAATCAATCATTAGCTTCGCTTGCCGCTCAAGACGTGAATGCTTGGCGCCCTCGTCCTTTCCAAACATGGGGTGATAACTCCCATTATCCAGTGGCAGGTTTCAAGGCGGGCAGCAACGCTTTTAGATCCTATGCGGATGCAGGGAGTGATATCCGTACGAATACAGTTTTAGGGCCGTATAACCCACCCAGCCATTCATATCACCTAGATGGGCAGGTTATCCAGAACGACATAGGGCAGGATATTCTTATATCCACTTATAAGACGACGGCCCACATGTATCTTCCAAAAAACAATGGCTATGCACCTGAGCCGAGCAGCCGTTTTGCCCCTGCCAACCTAGGCTACCGGGTCTTGGTAGAGAATAAGGCGGTTAAGGCGCCGCAGATCCCCGTGATCAATTTACATGACTATAGTGAGAGCTCTGCTATTGATGGCGCTCTTGGGATGCACGCCAACGCCAAAAATCACTTTGGCTCTAGAAGCTGGGCATGGATCAATGGACATGAGTTCTACGCCGTTGAAGCAAATAACGGGATGGTCTATAAGCTAACGTCAACGTTAGTCGGTAATGTTTTTACGATTACGGATAGATCCGGTAATTTAACAATGTTCAGCAAATGGCCTTACCATGTGCATCAGAAGCTCATACTAGTAGGAGAGTATTTAACAGCTTTCTACGAGTCTGAGTTCCAGTTACATATAGCCCATACGGCGGATATGAAGGAGGAGGCACGCAACCTCACGATTAGTAAAGGTGATTTGAATGCGAATGCCCCGATCCTCTCAAGAGATGGCGTGGCTTCTCTATGGGATATAGCACCTGAAGCAAACTTCCCGGTGACTAAATTAAGCGATAGTGTAATTGGTATGATCATACACGATAGTAATGCTCCCGCTGGGAAGCAAGGTCGGCTCATACTGTGGCGTGTGCCTGGTTTTGATGGTGTCGCTTGGAATGGTATTGGTGACTTTGTAGATACAGGGTTAACTTTTGACTCACGTGGTACAGGCTATAACTTCAACGTAGCGGCAATACGTGAGTATGCTGATGAGGGTAGCGTGTTTCTCAACTATGTGAATCTCCACTCGAACAGCTGGAGCCTACAAGTCGCTAAACTGAACTCGAACTTAGACTCTTACTTCCTCCCGCCTGATACGGCAGTGCCTGCTCAGTGATTTTTATTTACATACACAGTGTATTTTTTTAACTCATAAAATGAATGTAGGTTTTGCAGTTACTTGAGCGGTGCAAATGCTTGTATTGCTTCAGATGCTGAGTTAAAAGATAAGTAATCAGGCAGATGGATGTCTAGCATGAGTAGATATACAGACCCCGTTTACTAAGTGTTAAGTGCCATGGCTTAACTATCACAAAATAAAGGAGTGCTTGTGAAGATCTACAGTACTACCACAAAGATTAATGCGAATGCCGATACAATCTGGGCAATACTCACGGATAGCTCTGCTTATCACGACTGGAACAAGAGTGTAGAAAAAGTTGAAGGTCACATTGCCTTAGGCGAGAAGATTAAGGTTTACGCAAAAATCAGTCCTGAGCGTGCCTTTGCGGTAAAGGTTCAAGAGTTTGTACCAAGCAAGAGAATGGTATGGCGTGGGGGGATGCCACTGGGTCTTTTTAAGGGAGTTAGGACGTTTACATTGACAGATGAAAACAACGGGCAAGTAGAATTCCGAATGCAAGAAGTGTTTAGCGGTTTAATGTCACCGCTCATCGTTCGTTCGATGCCAGACCTAACAGAACCCTTCGAGCAATTCGCGATAAGCCTTAAAGCCGAAGCAGAAAGTATCGCAAACAAGCCAGCCAACCGAACACATTCATCGTAGAGGACGGCAGTAGAATTGATGTTTTTCGTGTGCAATTTGAGTTTTACAAAAATCGATTAGTAGAAGTTCATTAGCTTGAAATCTTTAATAAACGGTATGTTACTTTGTCGCTTCGTTTATGATTATTTTAGCCATTATTGTATAAGAAGAATCACTTAAAACTACCTGTTAATGCGATCGTCATGCTTTAATAAAATGTGAGTATATTAATGACAAATAAAAATATTCCCTTTCAAACTATTGATTGGAAAAGTATCCCTCGGACTGAACACATAGGGACCACAGGGATAGCCTATTGGCAAACAATGCAATTTGATGGTTTACGAGTGAGGTATGTTGAGTATTCAGAAAATTATCTTGCTGACCACTGGTGTGAAAAAGGGCATATCGTTTACTGCTTGAAGGGTGAAGTTATTAATGAGTTAAAAGATGGTACTAAATCAGTTCTAACAGAAGGTATGTCTTATATTGTTTCAGATGACTTAAGTTCTCACCGTTCAATCACCAAAAATGGAGTTCATCTTTTAATTATAGACGGTGATTTTCTTGCATTAAAAGCATAACAAGTTGCTGTGTCGAAAGAGTGGCTCACTTGCGCTGAGAAAGACGTTATTCTTTTGCTAAATCAGAGTGAATTATTCAAGGAGTTATATGGATACTTACATAGTTACTAAAGAAGAAATTGAAGAATATGAAGGCGTTGATAAAACTCATTTTCTGAACCCTAACGCAAAGCGCATTAATAAGTCCCTTGGCGATTTAACTGGCCTAGAAGGTATCGGTTTTCACATAATTGAAGTTGAACCTGGCCATGTAACAACCGAAACACACGTCCACTATTCTGAAGAAGAGTGTGTATATGTCCTTGAAGGTAGCGGGGAAGCGATAATTGGTAGTGAAGTATCTTCTATAAAAGCGGGTGACTTTATTGGATATCGTGCTGGTGGAGAAGCGCATAATATCAAAAATACTGGGACAAAAACTTTAAAATGTATTGTTGTAGGTCAACGATTAGAGAGTGACATTGCGGACTACCCTGAACTAAAAAAGCGAATCTATCGTAGCAAAGGGCAAAAATGGAACTTAGTTGATTTTGACAATATTATGGAGCCAGATGGTGGTAAAAAAGCATAATAAGGCAATCAGATATACCTACTTTAAACTTGTTTAGGCATAAAGCATCGTAAGCGCGGCGTTAAGAATGCACCGAAAGATGGGATTATGAAGCTCACTGCACTTGTTGTGGCTGAATCGTATTTGATGAAAAGAATATCGGCGATATACAAAAAGGAATAATAATGAAGTTTGGATTACTGGTTGCTGGGTTGTTGTTATCATTTTCAGTGTTTGCTGGTGGGTATTACACCCCCCGTATTGATACATATGATCCAATTACGGGGCTATATTTCAAAGGTATTGAAAGCCCAGAGAAGTCAGGTTTTTTAAACAGTGGCAATCGCTCAATAACTAATCTTTATATATATGATCCTATCAAAAATACGGGAAAGTTATTGTTTTCTAAGAAGAGTAATTTTCAAATAGTGGCGCTATCCTTTGAGACCTCAGTAGAGAATGGTGAGGTTAAGTTTTACAGTGATTTCTCTGCTTCAATCAAGAATAACGACAAGATAGCGCCTCGTGAGCCGAAGAGTACATTGCTTATACTCACACGAGATGTAGAGGGAGAGAAAGACACCTTCTATCTTGCTCAAAAAAATGGCAATGGGTTGAAAGAAGTTAAAACCATATCTTCATTAGATGAATGGCATGTTGATGTGAAAAACTCCGTCGTGAGAATAGTAAAGCAGGTGGGTTTAGAGATTAAGATGGATCAATTTAAGTGGTAGCATGCGGGGGCATGGTGCTCTAGGGAGGCTTTGTGGATATCATTAGATGGGCCGAAAAAGTCATGTTGATGAATGATGAAGCTTGGAGAAGACACGCAAATCCATGGAGCGTCTATACGAGGTTTACTGCCTTACCATTAATATCTTTCGCTTTTTGGTCAAGAGAATGGCTTGGTGTTTACTCTTTGGCATTGATTGCGCTTTCTTTTCTGTGGGTTTGGGTAAACCCTCGCTTATTCAGTGCTCCTAAAAGTACAAATAATTGGGCCTCGATGGGCACATTCGGTGAACGGATATATCTAAATCGAGAGAATGAAGTGATAGCAAAGCATCACCTTGACGCTTGTCGGGTTCTTCAATTGCTCTCTGCATTGGGTCTACCGTTTTTCGTGTATGGACTTTATTCATTGTATATCTGGGTTCTTGTACTTGGTAATCTCTGGATAATGGTATTTAAAGCATGGTTTGTTGATCGTATGGTTTGGTTGTACATGGATATGAAAGAGTCAAACCCTGTTTATCTCGGATGGTTAAAGTCATTATGAACATCTATATTAAATGGGGTTTAGTTGTTGCCTTAAACTCGGTGTTGGGTTTTATATTAGGGTACCAGTCTGAAAAATTCATATATCTTGCTGGAATGACATCGGGTGTTTTGACATGGTTTTTTATCTATCTATTTTTCGATATGTATTTACAAAAAGCAGGGTATAAAAACGCAAGCCGTAAACTGTTTCTTTGTGCAGTACTCAGAATTCCTGTTCAGTTTGTAGTTTTTCCAGATATGTACGCGGGTATGTTTGCTAAGTTAACCATTACATATGTAGGTTTTATAGATGTGCAAAATTATTTTGCTGAGCCCTACTTCTCTACTGTGTTTACCGGTTTGTATTTGAGTGTTATTTGTTCACTTCTTTATTTTTTAATTTCTATTTTTGATTATATTAAGAGTAAAAGAAAAACCATAGTCATAGCCACACATTAAACACACATCACGGCATGGGTGTTACTGATGTAGCGCTTTTATGAGTTCACTAATATTCTAGAGTTTTGATATGAATCATGAAATCCAAAAAATTAGAGAAAAGGCTTTGGCTACTGATTACCCTCGGTGGAGGAATGTGGCATCAACAATTTTTCTAGGGTTGATGTGTTTAGTAATGGTTGGTTCTTTTTGGTACGTATTCGCTTCTATAGAAGGCCTTGGTTGCTACAAAGGCTTTTTATATATGTCGATGATATGGATCGTGGTTGAGTTGTTGGTGATAGCATATATGTTTACATCTAGCACTATTCCAAAGTTCGCTAGGACATCCATTGCTTTAGTTATCGCTTTTTCAAACATCTGGTTTGGGTTATTTATATTTAGCTTAAAGCCATGTGTTATATGAGGTCAGAATAAGTGAAAGCCGTTGCCCCTTGGTGGTTTTACACCTTTACAGCGTAATAAATGAAAATATAAAAATGAATAAAACTATTATTGGTTTAATTTTTTATGGTTGGGCATCTACGCTATTGGCAAGCAGCTTTCCTGTTAATGATGCTCCCCTTTTTGCAAAAGTTGTAAATATTGCGAAAGACGATGTACTTAATATGAGGAGTAAGCCTGATCATAAGTCTGAGAAAACGGGCGAGCTATATGCTTCATCTATCATTGGCGTAGATCTTTGCCAAACAACAAATAAGTCTACGTGGTGTAAAATTGGCATTTTAACAAACCTGAAAGAAATGGAAACCGGCTGGGTTAATGCAAGGTTTCTTGACCTAAATGGGAAGCATGCTAATAGGGGGTATGTGAAGATATCTGGACGGCCTAATCTTTGTTATTACTCAATTAAATGCGAACCGAAATCAGGGATATTGATGTGCATGACGGCTAATTCTGATTTTTCATACACGAATACTAACAATGCTTCTATTGAGTGGATTAATAGAGATGATTTGCATGCGGGTACTGCCTTTGATTCAGCACCTGAAAATTCTGACGGCTATTGTATTAATGGCAAGATGGTAGATGAATACTATCCATAAACCATCTCGTTAAATGTTTTACTCTCGCCGTTTGGCTCGTTAAAGATTATCGTTTGGCTTAATCTGGGCTGCTGGAAGACCGCTTGTAACGTTTAAATTTTCTGCATAGCGCAGTGTTATAAGGAATTGTAATATGGATGATCTTAGGGCTTTGCTTGCTATAGTTATTTTCTTTTTTAGCTCTTATTTGGTTTACGATTTAATTGCCAATGGGTTCAGTTGGAGTGTGCTGGTAGCGTGCATAATTGGATTCTGGATCGTACATTTCATTTGGCCTAAGAATCAGAGCCAAGAGAGCAGCTGGTATGACTTTTTAGAAATAGTAATCGATTTGCCTTATCAAGCTGTGGCTTTTAGCTTGAGATCAGTGAGTAGACTTGTTCGCGGTAGTGATGGAGACATTGGGATTGATCTGTAATAAAAGGAACAATCA
>NZ_JADGEV010000009.1:17995-86721 GCF_016744175.1 Neptunomonas sp.
CAATCATAAAAATATCAAACCAAGATGTAGCAACAGAGTTTGGTCTAAATATTGATAACAACCCCAAGCACCCTTCTTTTTGTAACAAAGACTGGGTCTTATCTGATTTTGATAGGGGTGAAGAGTATTTTATATACACAAGTGGAAGCATTGGTATTGGGTGTGTTGCTTTTGAAAGCCCCACACCTTCCATTTGACGTTCTGTACATGAATTTTGATGTAGTAAACTACTCGTAATCAGCAGGGGCAGCGGCTTGTCTATCAGTGTTTAGTCCGCCGTGATGCCAGCTTTATGAACGGCACAACTTACAGTAGAGGTGAATATGGCTGGATATGTTATACATCATTACAAGATCACTGATCGCAGTAGAATTGATGAACTCACTCAATTGTCGTTACCTATCAATGAGAAGTATGGCGCTAAAGTAATAGTCGGTAGCCCGACGAAAGCTCTTGAAGGTGAGATGTTAACTCATATGGTCATATTGGAATTTGAAAGTTTTGAAGCGGCACAACTCTTTTATCACTCTCCTGAAAATCAAGATCTCACTAAGCTCAGGTGTAGCATTACAGAAGGCTGGACAACAGTTGTTCCTGGAGATGTTGAAACCCAAAAAGTTGTGGCGTCTGGTTACTTCTCAAAATGATAGTAACCTGTAGATTAGTCGGTGCGGCTTTTTGCGGGTACTAAAACGTACCTATGATATACAACTATGATGTTGCTTAGAGGGATTTATGAATACTGATACTTTACTCATCTACATTTTGGTTTCATTTTTTTATGTTATCAGCCCAGGTCCAGCTATTTTGTTGGCTATCTATAATGGTGCGATGAATGGAAATAAAGTAGTGATGGTTTCTGCTTTGGGTAACATTATTGGTTTAATGTTCTTATCAACGTTATCTATTAGCGGCCTAAGTGCTGTGCTCTTGGCATCTTCGACTTTGTTTGCAGCTGTCAAAATCATAGGTGCTTCATATCTGATTTACTTAGGTATACGCCAACTTTCTTCAAAAAAAATTGGGCCAAATAATAAAACGTTATCGAGCAAAACCCAAAATACAACGGGTACAAACCGGACTTTGTTATCTTATTTTAAAGAGGGGCTATTTGTTGCGGCAACGAACCCAAAACCTATACTTTTCTTTGCTGCACTGTTCCCTCAGTTTTTAGATACGGCTCACCCGGTTATTCCGCAGTTCATGCTGATGACACTTATATTTATGGTGTTTTCTTTCTTATCATTGTCAACTTATGGCTATTTAGCACAGCGAGCAAAAGGCTTCTTATCCAATGAAAAAAACGTGAAGTGGTTTCATCGTTTAAGCGGTGGTTTGTTTATAGGTATGGGAACCAGTATTTTCTTCATAAAAACTGAAAGCTAGTAGGAGGGCGCTTTGTCTCATCTGATGCGATTTCAGAGAAAACTTTTCCGTTATCCTCTCTCGCGGCAGCTCAAAAAGAGTTCCTTGAGAAAAAGCATGTAGTAAATTTGTTCTAATCCCTTAGGTAATGGTATTAACCATCATGGATTTTCCTGAAATAGCCTTCAATTATCAAAAAGCCGGTAATATTGGTATTGAATCGATTCGTCTTGAAGATCTATATAACAGAGCTCAAGTTATCGAGCCTACTCCAATCACACCTCATCGCTTAAATTTTTATAATCTTATCTTTGTCGAGCAAGGGGCAGGTAAGCATCTTATCGACTTTATTGAATACAGTTTTGAACCAGGTAGTTTTATTCTGGTTCACCCTGACCAAGTACATGCCTATGATTTGGATGCTGAGACAAAAGGTGAGGTGCTACTTTTTACAGGATCTTTTGTAGAGCTGGTGCTTAACAATATGCGCATGCCTGGCTTTTCACCTAATCACTTGGGTGTTAACTATCAGCCTGTGATTAAACCTTATAAAGCAGGCTTGGCTAGCTGTGTACTGTTGATGGAGGAGTTATCTAAAGAGTTGGCAAACCCAAGTAGAGATGTGCTTATCTTAATGCATTTATTTTCTTGTTTGTTGCTGATGTTAAGAAGAGAGCAGCCTGAGGCCGATAATAATACGCTTTCAACGGGACAAATGGATAGACTTAATCGTTTTCTAAGTCTGCTGCATAGTAATTTTACGACGATGCGGGATGCTAGCCTGTATGCAGATAAACTACACACTACGTATAAAACGCTGAATCAAGTTTGTAAGAAAGGGACCGGACAAACCGCTAAACAATTAATCGACGCCTATACACTGCTGGAGGCTAAGCGACGTTTGGTGATAGACAACTGTACCACTCAGCAGCTGGCATGGGACCTAGGCTTTAATGATGCCAGTAATTTTGTGAAGTATTTTAAGAAACACGCACACTACACGCCTTCCGATTTTAGAAAGCTATATGCTCGTACTTCCTCTTAACGTGTCGTACTAAAAAATCACCCAAAAACGAATAAGGTTCGATATTCACCATTTTTAGGCTCTCTCTCACCGCGCTAATTCTGTTGCTCACTAGTAATCTATCGTCATCTTATTTGGAGACGAAAATGAATAAAAAATTCACGAAACTGATTACTAGCGCAGCAATGACTACTGCAATTTTGGCATCCACTGGATGCTTTGCAATAACCGAGGATAAAGAGATGAGCCTGTCTATCACAGATAAAGCGGTTAGCCTGATCAGAAGTATTGAAACGGGCGATCAAGCGCCTGTTGCTTACATAAATCCTGAGAAGTACATTCAACATAATCTTGCGGTGGGCGATGGTTTGGCTGGTTTTGGTGCTGTGCTTCAAGCGCTACCTAAAGGCAGTGCAAAGGCTGATGTTAAGCGCGCTTTTCAAGATGGTGAATACGTTGTACTGCACACCAATTATAATTTCTTTGGGCCTAAAGTTGGGTTTGATATCTTTCGTTTCGAAGAGGGGTTAATCGTTGAGCATTGGGATAACCTCGCTGAAAAGACAGAACCTAACCCAAGTGGTCGTACGCAATTAGATGGCCCGACTGAAATTCGGGATCTGGATAAAACCTTAGTAAATAAACAGATCATTGCCGGTTTTGTTGAAACTATCTTAATCAAAGGTGAGATGGATAAGATTACTGACTATATTGGCACAGAAGAGCAAAATTACTTGCAACATAATGCAGCGATTGGTGATGGTTTAGGTGCTTTAGGTGCCGCTCTTGGGGCTTTGGCAGAGCAGGGAGTGCCTATGGTCTATACGCAAAACCATAAAATACTTGGACAAGGTAATTTCGTGCTGAGTATTAGTGAAGGGCAGTTTTTAAATGAGCATGTTGCCTTCTATGACTTGTTCCGTCTTGAAGGTGGCAAAATTGTTGAGCATTGGGACACAATAGAAACCATTCCAGCGAAAGCAGATTGGAAAAATGAAAACGGAAAATTTAATTTCTAAGCGTTAAAGCAAATAATCAAAACGCAGTTGCTTAATTCAGAGCACTGCGCCTTTGTGTCTGTATTATTCTTTATATACTTATGTGTTAACTCATTGATTTTTAAAGTAAGTGGTTTATGCTCTTTCGGAATGTGCAAAGGTGAGTGCATGTTTAGTGTGGTGCAAGCTAAACATGCGCTACCCTGCAACTGTTCGCATTTTAAGTATAGGTTAGGAGTATTATCACTGTATGTCTGAGTTAACTATTCGCTCTGTAAGAGAAGAAGATCTTGATAGATGCTTTGAAATAGAGTCTGTGTCTTATGCTGGTGATGAGGCTGCTACAAAAGAAAAAATACTAAAGCGAATTACAACATATCCCCAAGGCTTTATTGTTCTAGAAAACCAAGAAGAAATCATTGGTTTTATCAATGCTGGAGCAACTCATAACGTAGTGCTATCAGACGAGGAGTTTAAAGAACTAATCGGTCATGATCCAAGTGGCGAGCATATTGTTATTATGTCTGTTGTTGTTCATCCAAAATACCAAGGCAACGGTATGGCTGATAAATTAATGAGCAGTTTCATTCGTATTATGCGAGAACTAGCCAAAACAGAAATATATTTAATTTGCCAAACTGAGCTAATTGACATGTACGCTAAGCACGGTTTTGTTCATCTCGGTGAGTCAGACTCTGATCATGGTGGGCTTCACTGGCATGAGATGTCACTCTCGCTGAAAAATACATAATTGAGTGTTGGCATGCATAGGGAGCGCTAGATGTTCCCATTTTGAACCACAACCAATCACTCGCCTTATGCTTAAAAAATCAAACCGCTGTGCGCCAGACCAAATAGGGCGTATAGTCAAACGGTTAGTCTTTCCCTGTATCGAGCCTACTGGCCAACACGCCTCTATCCTCCTTATCGCGATTCTATTTGCTCGCAAGCGAATAGATTAGATTCATAGCACCTGTTATTTGCATTTCTCTATCTTAATGAGAACAGCTAGATTTTTTGTGTAATTCTGTTCGTTTGAACAGAGAGACGCCGCGCGTGAAATTTTTTATGCGTGAATACAGGTGCGCCCTTTATTTGTACTTATTCCTTTTAGGAGCACCATGACCACAGGCAACGAAGAAGTCCAAGAGTTACAACCCACTATTATTTCCTATGTAAAAGATCTACCTAATTTGTGCTCACTTGCTGGATTAGCCTGCACGGTATTAGCGATCTACTTCAGCATTACGGGTGTTTACTATGCCGCAATGATTGGCATGATCTGGGCCGTTGCCTTTGATTGGGCCGATGGTCTGGTTGCACGAAGAATGAAAGGGCGTACAGGAAGTGATCGCATTTTTGGTGGTCAACTTGATCTGTTAATAGACATAGTGAGCTATGGCGTTACACCGGCAATTCTGTTGCTCAGTTTTGGGAAGTTTGATCCAATATTCCTGCCTGTCGCTTTTATCGTACTTGCTGCTAGCGCGATACGCTTGAGCTACTTCAGCACCTTTGGTTTGTCTGACGAGTCTAAATACACAGGGCTGGCACTGGATAACAACAACATTATATTGGTTTTTATCTTTCTTTTAGAGAGTATTTTTCCCATTGGATTTTTCTCAGTACTCCTCTATATCAGTGCCCTAGGGTTGGCAGTCCTCAATGTATCTCAGATTAAAACGCCAAAATTCTCTGGCAATCCAAGGAATGTTTTTTTGCTTGCGTTTTATACGCTCGGAATAACAAGTATTTATGTTTGGAAACTTTTGTAGCCGTTATTAGCAGTAATAAACCTGTTGATAGAAATTGGCACTGATAATTATTTTTGAGAGATTAAACAGCACATGATTGTATATACCGTAGGTACGTTTGATTTGTTACATGTAGGCCACCTTGCTTTACTAGAGTACTGTAAATCATTAGGTGGTGTTTTGGCCGTTGGCGTTGCCTCAGATCGAGTTGTAAATTCCTATAAGCCTAATGTGCCTGTTATTCCTCTTGAGCAACGCATGGAGATGCTGCAAGCTCTGCGTTGTGTAGATATTGTGCGTTCTTATGATGAGCTGGAATATGTATCTGGTTGCAAAGAAGTGAATGCTGATATTTTCGTGATTGGCGAAGATTGGGGGAACAAGCCTCACAATCTAGCGGTGGAGTCTTATCTGAAATCAGCAGGGAAGCAGATCAGCCAAGTGCTTTATAACCCTCGGACATCATCAACCACAATAAAACAGAATGTCATGGCTCAGTCTTATAAAGCGGGTAGTTCAAAGATAGCTGTTGCGGAAAGGCTTAATTAACAGGATTTTAACTGCCTACATATCTGTGATTGATAGCATTCTTTTATAACGTACTTGGATTTTGGGAATGGAGACGATAAATCTCAAGTGCGTAAAAAAGTGTAAAGTGAATAGAGAGTATTTAGACAGGGCTTGTAAAGCGAAATCAGATATGTGGATGAGAACACTAAATAGTCACTTTGATCATCATAAACACCCGTGCAGACAAGCCGTTTATGCGCATTAATGGAAACACTAAGCAATACTGTTAGTCTTAACGCATCAAGGTTCGGATATTTTCATGCATGTATTCATTCTTTACATCCTTGGCTTCTATTCTTGTGTAACAGGCACATCATTTCCTGGCCATCTTATAGAAGCCACTTTTTCAGCTTCTAATTCTATCTTGTTTTCGTAGGCTACCCTCTTCAATTTTTGCGTTACAATATTGAAAAATCTAATGATGTACCTTTCTTAATGCTTACTAAAAAATCAATCTATAGTCTTCTTATCATCTGTTTTGTAGCTTTTGTTAGCTTACTGATTTACAGAACCTTTTTGTTAAATAGCACTAAATTTGTCAGCTTTGATGAACAGTTGGAAGAAATATCGGGTATAGAGTTCGATAAAAAGCAGCAGTTGTGGGCCATAAATGATGGTGGCGACTTTCCCCGATTGTATCAGCTCGATGGTGTAGGGAAGGTTGAACGCAGCATTAAAATAGAAAATGCAAAAAACTGGGATTGGGAGGATATGACCCAAGACGATTTTGGACATTTCTTTATTGGTGATTTTGGCAACAATGATAATGACCGCCAATGGTTGACGATTTATAAAATTGAAAACCCTACCGATATAAAATCTGATACTACACGTGCAGAGATAATCAAGTTTACTAATCCTGAATTTAAGGCTGGTTTAGATGAAAACGTCCGTAAAAATGCGCATTACGATGTAGAAGCATTTATTTACTTCAAACGTAGCCTTTATCTTTTCACTAAAAATCGTTCTAGCCCATTTGATGGTAAAACACGCCTTTATCGTATTGGTGATTATGCCGGAAACTTTAAAGCACAATACATAAATGAGTTCTCTACCTGCACTATTATTAAAGAGTTATGTTGGGTGACCTCTGCGGCACTAAGTCCTGATAGGAGCAAGTTGGTGTTGTTAGATTCAGAGCGTTTATGGCTATTTGAAAACTGGCAAGGTGATGATTTTTTCTCTGGTGATATATATCAAATTGATCTTGGAATAGTGACTCAAAAAGAGGCTGTTGCGTTTTATACTGACAATATTATTGTTTTCACCGATGAAGTCTTTAGTGGGATTGGTGGTAATGGCTATGTTATTAAGCTGGATAATGTGAAGAAAAAATTGATTCGAAAATCTGGAAAGAAAACGAGTGACTCTAGTGTAAATACGCAACCAATAAGAGAAAAGTAAGTAGTTATTAGCTTTCTTCCCTCTAAAACGACCTACTTATAAATTCACTGAGTGGTATTGGTTTAGAATACAAATATCCTTGAGCATAATCACATTTCATTTGCGCAAGCACCTTTTCCTGCCCCTTTGTCTCTATACCTTCTGCGATCACTTTGATTCCAAGTCTATGTGCCATAACAACGATAGATTCACATAAAACGCTAGAATCAATAGATTCTGGCAGTTGTCTAACAAACTCTCTGTCTATTTTAAGGTAATCAATATCATATTGCTGGATATATGCCAGCGAGGAATAACCGGTTCCAAAGTCATCAAGTGCGACCTGAATACCTGCATCCCTAAAATTAATCAGTGTTGATAAGCTTTCCTCACTGCTTGTCATTAACAGCCCTTCGGTAATTTCTATAACGAGAGATGATGCGTTGATGCCATACTCCGTTAATTTTTCAAGCCATGGAAGGAGCCCCGTTTCTGATTCTAAAAACTGAACGGGGGATACGTTGATACTTAGTTCAAAGTCAGGTCCAAACGCTTGCTGTAATTGCTTTAATGATCGACAGCCTTCGTTGAACACCCACTCACCTATACCTGTTATGAGCCGCGTCTCTTCGGCAAGAGGTATGAAGTCACACGGCGGGACTAACCCATGTACTGGATGGTTCCAACGAATGAGGGCTTCAGCTTTGTATGCTTTTCCTGTCGTTAAGCAAACAATTGGCTGAAAATAAAGTTGAAACTGTTCAGACTCAAGAGCAAGGTGCAAATCATTGATTAACTGCATGCGTTGCACCACATCATCTTGCATTGACTTAGTAAAACAGTGGAAACAGTTTCGGCCAGATTCCTTGGCAGCGTACATGGCTTGGTCGGATGTCTTTAATAATTCGGCGCTATTACATCCATTGTGAGGGTAAAAGGAAATACCAATACTCACTGAGATATGTATTGCTTTTCCTTCAATCTCGAAGGGTTCGATGAAACTATGTCTGATTTCTTCAGCGACTCTAATGACAGGGGATGTGCTCGGGAGACTCCCCATTATAATGATAAACTCATCTCCGCCTTGTCGGCCAATCAGGTCTTCTGATCGAACATTGGCTGAGAGCCGTGTTGCAACCAGTTTAAGTAGCTGGTCACCCTTATCATGCCCTAGCGTATCATTGACGTGTTTGAATTGGTCGAGATCTAGAAACAGAGTGGCTAATAGAAGATCATGACGTTGGGCTTTGGTAATTTCGTGAGTTAGGTGGTCAATCAACGTTTTTCGATTGGGCAGTCCGGTAAGGTGATCGTAGTGCGCTTGTTGCCAAATTAGCTCCGTAGCTTTTTTCTGTTCAGAGATATCACGATAGAGTGCGACATATTGAACAACCTGATTATGTTCATCGTAAATGCTATTAATATTGAGCCATTCGGGAAAGACTTCACCATTTTTTCTGCGGTTGTAAATTTCTCCTTCCCAACACCCAAACTCTGTTAAGGCTGCCCACATCGTATTGTAAAAAGCTTTATCTTGATGACCCGATGATAAGGTGCTTGTTTTACGGCCTAGGATCTCTTCTTTTGTATAGCCAGTAACTTTGGTAAAAGCTGGGTTAACATCAATAATAGAGGCGTACTGATCGGTAACCATCATACATTCACTGCTGTTTTTAAAAACGGATGCCGACAATAACAATGACTCTTCATATTCTTTCTTTCGAGAAATATTTCGGATAACAAGAATAATGTCGCTAGAATTACTTATCGTATTTGCTCGTGCTTCAAAGAATTCGAGTTTCCCCTTAATTTCTAAGGGATATTCCCATGTAATTACTTTCTTATTATCAGCACATTCAAGAAGTTTTTCATGAAAAATATCGCCTATTTCCGGCGGTAAAACTTCTAGCATGTTGTGACTAAGAAATAGCTCAGGGGTAACGTAAAGATCATTTGGAGACGATGTGCGGTAATCAAGAATGATGTAATTTTTATTAAGTTTGAAATAGAGATCTGGTAATGCACTGAAGATAGCGTTTAATTCATTATTACGTTTCTTAGCGTCTTTTTCTGCCTGTAAACGTGCTTCAGCCATTTTTTTAAAGCGCTCACCGAGTATGGTTAACTCCATGGCTCCATGGGTTTGCAAACTTCCAGTTAGCTCACCTTGCTCAAGTTTTTCTGTGGCGCCTGTAATTTGTTGTAGAGGTTGTAAAATACTTGAACGTAACCCTTTTATTGCCAAGATAGTTACGAATCCTAGGAAGGCCAAAAAATACACAAGGTTTGTTATGAATTGATAATTTGCTTGCTCTAAAGCCTTGTCTACAGGGATTCCAACACTAACGGTTACTGTTTTTCCATTGGCTTTTTTATATAAAGTTTTATGTGTGAATATACGCAAAAGACCATCGGTACCTTGAATGACTTCAGTCTTGAGTTGGTATTCCCGTGATGCTTCTATGTTGACGTTGTACTGACGTGGTTTAAGGCCATGTAAAGAAATTTGAATAGGGAAATTTGCTACGATTGAAGTGTCTTCATCGGATATAAATGCAATTGAATCTAGAGGAAGGTTGTAATCTGAAAGTTGATTGCTCCACCAATCTAGTGAAACGACAACGACAGTCATTGCGGTTACTGTGCCATTGGAGTCGATGACCGGATATGAGAAATTAACACTGGTTCTTTGTGCTACCCGATCGTACTGATAGGTACCAATCGCAAATTCTTTATTCTTTAATGAGTGTTGAAAATAGGCTCTATCGAATACGTTTACCTTTTTATTTAAAGGTAAGGCACTACACAGTAATTCGCCATCTGATTTTGGTACGCCTATGTTGATATAGGCAGTATTTAGTTTAAGAATACTACCAAGAAAATTCTGGCAGGATGCGCTACTAGGGTTTTGGATCTCTTTAACTGAAGAGAGGTATTTTAGATACTTTTCAGTATCATTAATAATCACTTGTTGTGTCTGTGCAAGCCGCCGGGCCGTTTCAACAGCTTGGGCGGTATGCTCCTCAATTGCTAAGGCTCTCTCCTGTGTGGCTTGAAAAAAAATTGTTATTACACCAGGTAAAGCAACAATGAGAACTAAAATGTAAAGTCTAGACTTCAGTGAACTAAACATACCAACTGAAAGGCCTTAAGATTTATATGAGTATAGATAATAAAATAGCTGAATTTTAGATAACTATCGAGAAAATAGTCATTTTTAGTCTAGCTTTACGTTGACGTAAGTCGAGAATATTCTTGTTTTTACTTACGAAGTATTTAGCAGTAATAGCGATGATATTAAGCTCGCTAACACAAAGTAAAATTAGGTAAAGACCTGATTTTCTATCAGATCTTGTCAAGGAGCTGAGTAACGTCGATCAGTGGCTTTCAGTTTTATTTTTTTGTGCTTCAAAGTGCTCAATGTGCTGATCTAAATTCTCTTCTAACATTTCAGAGTATTGGTTTGAAAACCATGCCAATGCATCGTTGCGTTCTGCTGCTAAATCTTTTGATTTATACGCTGTTTCATGAGCACTAAAGCGTGCCGCTGCATAGCGTAATGCTGCGCCAACATCTTCTAAATCTTTATTGTCTGATGTCACTAAGCGATTAGCTACATCAATAAATTCATCGGCCATTTTGAATAAGTTTGCAGCAGCTTCTTTATCAATCATTTTGGGACTACCTAATTAAGTTGGGTTGTTATTAAGAGGTAAAACAACCTCCTACTTTTTTGGGTGTACTTTACAGCGGGTGTCTTGCTGGTGCAATTAGGCCTGATACTGAGCCTTGCGTGGAGTGCCTAGAAAATTAGTTTAACTGCAGGGCGTTGTATCCGCTTGAGGTGTTCTTAATTGTTGGTTGAGGTCATGCAACTGTGTTAATAAAGCGTTAAAGCATTCTGGTGCTAGCCCCGTTGAGCAGGCAACTTCTTTTTGGATAGTGGCGATATCATCATGTAGGGCTTTTGCTTTTGGAGTGAGGCTAATCATTACTTTGCGCTCATCATCGCTGGCTCTTTGGCGGGTGACGAGTCCAGATTGTTCCATCCGTTTTAATAAGGGGGTGAGTGTTGCTGAATCAAGATAGAGTGCTTGGCCTAGATCTTTGACTATCATTGAATCTTGCCCGCTTAAGACGAGGTACGCTAAGTACTGTGGGTACGTCATAT
The DNA here is from genome assembly GCF_016744175.1 of Neptunomonas sp. Lineage (GTDB taxonomy): Bacteria > Pseudomonadota > Gammaproteobacteria > Pseudomonadales > Balneatricaceae > Neptunomonas. The sequence goes on from NZ_JADGEV010000009.1 coordinate 29,261, forward strand.
TCAACTTTGCTAAGCTTTTTTTGTACTTTTTAATAATAGCTTGAGAGGTGGAGTATAAGGCAAAGCACAACCGCTCATCGATAGGGGAGAGTGTGGATGTGTTTGTCATTTTATTATTACCTATGAGAGCAGTTTGTGATTAGTGTAGCGCTCGTGTAGAGCAAGGCAAGTAGGTTTTTACTTCTGAGGCTGAGTTAGACAATAAATGGTTTTACTTAAGTAGCTCAGCCGTTGATAACGGGGTTGATTTTAACCCCGTTACAATAGTGTTTTATGTATGACCTATAAGAGACTTTTTTTACTTTAAAACTAGATTGAAACTAACTGGGATCGAATGCCCAATATTTGATAAACCTGCAAGTTCTCGCAGTTTCTCTATTCCTGTATCTAGGCCAAAATCAGCTGCTTTTATAATAATAGGCTGTTGCGTAGAGGCTAGAATCGTTTTGCCATCAGACATCATAGTGATATTGGCCGTAATAGGCTTCTTAAAACCATGAAAATCCAATACCCCATCAACGCTGGCGTTAAGAATGCCTCCTTGTTTAACGGCACCGAGTATTTCAGTTGATAGCTGTGCCTCTATCGTTGCCACTTTAAAATTAGTCGTATCAAATAAGTGCTCACGTAATCGTATATCACGGATATCGACTTGGGTCTTGATGCTATCTAAATCAAGCTTAACCTTTAATGCACCGGTGTCGCTTAAGCTACCCTGCAGTTTTGTTATCTGGAATATTTCTGCCGCATTTACTTTTTTAATAGAAATGAAACTTAATGAAGATTGCGAATTATCTACATGCCAATCTGCTTGTGCGCTTAGGCTCAGTAAGCTAGCAAAAGCAGCAGTAAGTAATACTTTGGGTAGAGACAGTTTAGGTGAACGTTTAATCATGGTAGATCTCCTTATCATGCATAATTTTACGATATGAGGTTTAGTATCACATCAAGGTTACCACGTGTGGCGTTAGAGTATGGACATACATGATGTGCTTTGTCGATCAACTCTTTTGCATGAGCACTCTCAATGCCTGGTAGAGAAATGTTCAATGTGGTGGTAACAGTAAAAGCATCACCGATAGGCCCAATACCGACTTCACCGGATACGATTGTACCTTCAGGGAAGGTTACTTTCTCGCGTGTGCATACAACGCGTAGTGCACCAATAAAACAGGCTGCATATCCTGCGGCAAACATCTGCTCAGGATTCACGCCAAATGTACCTGCACCGCCTAATTCTTTTGGTGTAGTTAGTGCTAAATCCAACGCACCATCATTTGATTTGATATGACCTTCACGGCCACCGGTTGCTTTTGCGTATGCGGTATAAAGAATTTTTTCTGGTTTCATTGTTATTCTCCAAACATTGTTTGATACGATTATTATATATCGCGCTATTCAATAGTGCGATATATAATTTTATATGTAAAGCATTTTTAATTAATGCAATGAGCCTTCTAGTGATAGCTGCTGTTGTAAGCAGTTATAAAATTTATCGCTAAGGTTAAGGCTCACTTGGTATGGTATTAGCTCTTTTACGCAAAAGTGTTTTGCCTATAAAAGCAATACAGGGCACCGTTAAGATATTGAGCGTGCCTGTGAGTGGGCGTAATCTTCCTCAATATTGTTTAATTCTTTAAAAGGTAATAGTTGGCTATGCAGACGAGGGATTATCGATCGCAGTTTTGGCAAGGGGTAAGGGATCTGATGCCACTGGTTTCAGGCGTGTTACCGTTTGGTTTAATTGTGGGAGCTAACGGTGTGGCTCTAGATATGAGCCCTGAACTCATTATGGGAATGACGGTGTTATTTTTTGCGGGGTCGGCACAGTTAGCCGCGATGCAGCTTATCCAAGAAAATGCAGCGTTTGTGGTAATTGTGTTGACCACCATCGTCATTAATTTACGTTTTGCTATTTATAGCGCTACGTTTGCACCGCTTTTTTATCCCCTGAAAAAGCGGTATCGATTGCCCTTTGCATATATTTTATCCGACCAAGCATACGGTTTGTGTATTGCACCCGATCAGCAACAGCGCTCGGATGCTGAGCGTATTAGTTATTACTTAGGCACGGCAGTGGCGTTGTTAGTGAGCTGGGTACTGTCTGTTATTTTAGGTATTGCTGTAGGGGCCAGTATCCCGCCTGAATGGATGCTAGGATTTACGATTCCATTGGCGTTTCTTGCAATGCTAATGTCGACGATTACCAATCGACTGTTATTAATTGTTGCGATAGTTTCAGGGCTAGCCGCTATTTTTATGCAAGGACTGCCGTATAACCTCGGTTTTATTTTAGCGATTGTGACGGGTGTTATTGCCGGACTTGTATTGCCTCGTTTAGCTGGCCGATCTTTCAACTCAGTTATGGGGCGCCCACATGAATGATCTTACCTTATGGGGTCTGTTTTTTGTGTGTGGTTTATCTACATACTTGATACGCCTTTCCTTTATTCAGTTACACGGAAAGCTAGGGCCGTTGTTAGCAAAGTGCCAGCCAGTACTTTTGCTATTGCCTCCAGCTATTTTGGCCGCTTTATGCATTCCTCCGATTGTTTTCAGTAAACAGAATGATGGTCTACAAGTTGAGCTGGCACAAATTCTTGCAGGGTGTGTTGCTATTGTTTTGGCTAACTATTTTAAAAGCCTGCTCTGGCCTATTTTGGGTGGTATGACCTTTTTATGGGGTTACCGTTGGTTAATCGGCTAACAGGTGAGTATGATAATGATAAAAGTCCAACCCTTCATGGTAGATAGATCTAATGAAATAGCTGATTTATTTCATCAGTCAGTTCATAGCATAGATACGTCTATATACACACCTGAGCAGCTAAATGTGTGGGCTTCGACTCCTCCTGATTATCTCCTGTGGTCAACGAGGTTAGCTGCTAAAAAGCCGTGGTTAGCTATGATTAATAATCGAGTAGCAGGCTTTATTGAGTTAGATACAGACGGACATATCGATTGCCTATATACGCATCCACACTTTCAGGAGCTCGGTGTGGCTGGTGCATTATATGAGCACCTGCTCACTGCAGCTAAGTCGAGGGGCTTTAGGCGTTTATATGTTGAGGCATCGATAGTAGCTAAACCATTTTTTGAGCGCCGCGGGTTTACAAAAGTTGCAGAGAATAATGTTCAACGAAAAGGTGTAAAGCTGATTAACTTCACTATGGAAAAATACTTGGATTTAAGTCAATAATTCACTGATTGGAATTTCCGTATGCATATTTATTTTATAACAGCCATATAGGCTTTTAAGTGGCTTTTTCATGTGCCTGATTATATGGTTTTATATTGTTCACTCATGCTTGTTCGAATTATTTTAACTTGTTTTTTTAATGTAACTGTTTGTTTGTTATGGTTATTATTCAGGTTTTTTTTGAATGTGTTTTCTTTGTTGTGTTTAGTGTTTGTATTATCAGTAAATTGAGTATTCGGTATGGGGTTATCTATTTTACTTATTAAGCCCTATATGTGGTATGGTTGTATTTAATTTGACGCGTCTTATCTTTTTGAGAAGACAAGTAAAGTCCTCATTTTTATCATTTAATCTCTCAACCTTTTGGCAATGAATTACGTGTTTTTTCATCGGTGCCATACACAGACGATATATTAAAACCTTCTTCGCTTATTTGTTTTTTAGGCTGTGGATTTCAGTATTTTACGCTGTGACATAAAAATATTTAAAGCACATAATAAATATATGTAATGAGCGAGTGTTTTAATAGAAATATTAAAGTTTAGTTAAAAACTCATGTGAGAAATGAGTTTATTAATCGCTTAAAAAAGGAGCGATATGAATAGTTTAATGGTCGGCGTTATTGGGACATCGAAAAAAGAAGACGAGCGACGCTTTCCCATTCACCCAGCGCATTTGAGCCGAGTTCCTGAACCGGTTCGCCGCCAATTGATATTTGAAGAAGGTTATGGAGCAGCATTTGGTATTACAGATGCTGAGATTGCCGCTCAAACGGGTGGTATTGCTACACGGCATGAAATACTGGCGGTTATCGGCAGGGTTATTATCTCCAAACCAGTACTCGCTGACCTACTAGAACTGAAAGAAGGCGGAACCCTATGGGGTTATGTGCATTGTGTACAGCAGCAAGATATTACCCAAGCGGCACTGGATCGTAAGTTGACACTCATTGCCTTTGAAGACATGTTTGTTTGGTCTCCAAATGGTAATGTTGGTCGCCACACATTCTATAAGAATAATGAAATGGCAGGTTATTGCGCTGTGTTACATGCCTTACAGCTTAAAGGCATTGACGGGCATTACGGGGATCAGCGCAAAACGATCATTTTCAGCTTTGGCTCCGTGAGTCGCGGTGCAATTTATGCACTTAAAGCACATGGGTTTAGAGATATTACCATCTGTATTCAACGCCCAGATCATGAAGTACGAGAAGAAGTACTTGATTGCCACTACGTTAAAATTCGCGAAGGCATTGAGGGTGAAGCTCGTATGGTAGTGGTGGAACATGATGGTTCTACGCGACCGCTGGCTGAACTGATTAGTGAAGCAGATATTATCGTAAACGGGACTTACCAAGAAACGAGCCATCCGACAGACTTTGTGACTGAAGCAGAAAGCTCATGCCTTAGACCCAATAGCCTGATTATTGATGTTAGTTGTGACGAGGGGATGGGGTTCTTTTTTGCCAAACCGACCACATTTAAGAGTCCGATGTTTAAGTATGAAAGCATCGATTATTATGCGGTGGATCATACTCCCAGCTATCTCTGGGAAAGTGCAACGCGTTCCATTTCAGCGGCTCTCATTGTCTACCTAGATACAGTTCTAGCTGGACGTGATGCTTGGCAAGCAAATGAAACTATTCGAAAATCGATAAATATTGATGCCGGTGTGATTCAGAATCCTTCTATTATATCTTTTCAGAATCGTGAGCCAAACTACCCCCACGCATTTTTAAGTTAGGTTTAATAGCCTCCTTAATTATACTGGCATCTTTCATTGCCATTAGATCAGCGCACTTTAGTTATACTGAAGTGCGTTTCTTTGATGGGTCCACAATCATAGGGCCAGTGTAGTTTGATAGTTACGGAACTTATACTTCAGCAACAATCTGTCCGATAAAATCTCCTACCTGCATATCGCTTAAACGGCCAAAGTGATTGAGCCTTATTTGCCCCTGTTGATCGATTACTATAAGCGTAGGAGTGCCTTGCATATGGTAGGCGGTCATCGTATGAGGGATAGGCCCTGTGCTTGATGGGGCATCCACCGCTATTGGGAATGTGAGTCGATACTCAGATGCAAAAACTTCGAGTGCTTCTACGGTCATCACTTTGTGGTGCTCAAAAACAGTATGTAGGCCAATGAGTTGTACATCGTCATGTGAATATAACTCATGTATGGCACTTGCTTGCGGAATGCCATGCACTACACAAGCCGGACATAACATTTGAAAAGCGTGGATGACGACAACCTTTCCTCTTAAATCGGATAAGGAGAGAGGTTTTTCCGTATTAAGCCACGTGACTGCTTCTAACTCGGGAGCTTGTCCGTAGGTGATGATGCTCTTCATGTTGTCACTCCTTTTCTTTATGCATCGAAGAAAGAAACATCCTTGTCGCTACGTTTGCTGTTTATTGGTTTGCTTTGCCTGGAAGGCTTAAATCGCCAGAAGCAACATCCATGACATTAACCACACATAACAGAGGAGCGTGTACACTTTGGTTAACACGTAAGCCTGCTGTGACGCCATCAAATGAGGTTTTCTCAAAAACTGTAATGTCATCAAAAGCGACGTTAACTTCTACAGTATCACCAATAAATACAGGATCCCAACCGGGGCTGTCTAGCAAGATAGGAAGTCCGGGCCAAGTTTTAGGTAATTTTGGTGTAGTGCCTTCGGGGATATCAACAACGCCGAGTGCTCCTTTACCGCACTGCTCATTGGGTTGTAGTACCACCCAGTGGCTGTGCCAAATATCGCCATCATTACCTGGGTTATTGTCTGAGTTTTCATCGTAGAGTGGCGTATCGTCAAAATCGGGGTGTGCTGTTACCGCCAGTGCCAAAATACCTGCGTTACTTTCAAATCCTACTGTCGCGCTATCAAGGCTGGTGGGCCATACGTATGAGTAAACCGAACTCCCCGCTAACTTGCCGCTCGCACTGGGTTTACTGGTACCTGCTTGTGAGGCGACTGCCATATGAAATGTGGCGATATTGTTTTGCGTAGTAATTTTGGTGTGAATAATGTCAAAGGTGGATTCAATATTTTGAGATGTGTTTGGCTTTGAATGTATGCCGTGATTGTGGGATTCGGCAAGGCTTGCTGAGCTGGCGAGCATTGCTGCAGTTAGCGTCGCTGTAGCCATTGTGGCTGTTGTTAGTGTGGAGGCGGTGAGAAAATTTTGAATCTTCATGGTTAATAACCTTTTTTAGTATTGAGTCGAAACTATATTATAATGAGGTGATTTTATTCACTTGTCAACAAGGTGTTGATTCGATACTATTTGCTTATGAATAAATTGATTAATCAACAATTACTGGAAAGGCTGGCGAGTTTACTGCGAAGTGAAAGCAGAGGAATGCTCCTAGAGCATGGTTTGCAGCCTGTACAGTTTGAAGCATTACAATACATCGCGAACTGTAATCGCTATTCAGATACGCCGATGGCAGTAACTGATTTCTTGGGACAAACCAAAGGTACGGTATCGCAAACACTTAAAGTGCTTGAGAAAAAAGCATTGATCGAAAAGCTCACAGATGAAAAAGATAAGCGTGTTACGCATCTAAAAATAACCGAAGCGGGGAGGTCAATAACACAACATATGTTGCCTTCCCCTATTCTAAAAACAGCCAGTGATCATATGAATACTGATGAGGTTGCCATGATCAACTCATCGTTACACACCTTGCTGTATCAACTACAGAGCGCTAATGATTTTAAACCTTTCGGCCAATGCTCTAGCTGTATCCATAATACTAAGCAAGCGTCTGGTGAGTACTTGTGCGGCCTGACTCAAGAACTGCTCACGCCAAATGATGTTCAGCTGATTTGTCGTGAGCATCAGTACTCTTAAGGGATAAAGGCATAGAAGGGCCTCTATCACGACTTTTCTTTACGGTGTTGAATAAAGACATATAGATTTATACCTAGTTAAACTAGGTGAATTGTTTGATTGTATTCAAAATCTTAATCTTATAATGTCACTAGGTTTACTCATATATAATATAAGTGCTTCGGTATCATCTATAGGTTGCTTAAATTGATCCATTGATACTCACCTTAACGGCCATATGAAATTTAGGAGATTAATGAAATGTCTACAGCTGAGCACCTAGCGCAGTACGGTGTCACCCTTGAGCAAGCTAAAGATTTTATTTTATCCAATATAGCTGCGCCTAACGTTATATATGAAACTTCCCTTCAGTTTGGAGTGACTGCTGCAATGCTGGCGGAAATCTATGGTGGAGTGACGAAGGAAGAGGTTGTAGGTTTTTTCGATGCTCAAGGGCTTAATGGTTCTGCATTGGATGCAGGAGGTAGTTCTACAACAACGGTATTACCCTCTGGCGGCATTTTTAATTTGAACTTTACTTTAGGAACGTCAGAAGCTGATCAAATTTTATCGGGAGCAGGATCGTTGCCTTCTTTAGCGGTGGCTATCGGCATGGAAGGAAATGACCAACTGGTTGCTAATAACTCTACAAGTACGGTACTGCTAGGTGGTAGTGGAAATGATACTTATACATTAGGAAGTAGTGGCCAATACTTGATATTAGATTCGTCCGGAAGTAACGATCATATCAATATGTCCACTTCTTTTTCCGAACTGGACGCAGAACTAATCAATGGAGGAAACGATTTAATACTCTTTGATAGCAGCTTGGCACTGTTGTTGCCTGACTGGAAAAACCCTGAAAATCGTATCGAAAGCTTTTCTCTCAATGGTGAAAGTTATACGTACAGCCATCTTGTTGCTGCCGTTAATGCTTACGGTGTCACTATTGATAATTTTTCTTTCAACGGGATGGATTCAAGTTCAATCGATAAACACCTTAAGCTGTTTGATAAACTAGCGTTAGTCGATTCTACGAATGCTGCGCAGGAGTTAGATTTTGATACCACTCAGGTTGTTGGTTCAGACTCACTGATCGATTACTACATGTTGTAAAATCCAGCGGTCAGTTTGGTTTTCACCTCGTTGACCGCATTTCTTCCTTCCCCATTTACTATTAAAAAGAGTGCACAGCATTAACACTTCTCTAGTGTCTATGCAAAAAAATGAAGGGCATAGTGGCGGAAGCGATCAGATTATTTCAATTATTATTACTTTTCTTGTTGGCGTAATACAAAAGTTTTGCGATCTATACCGCGATGCCTAGCCAACATCTCTTCAACCTTTGCTGGGTTGAGAGGGTCGTTGCCTTGTAGGTAGATTTCTAAATGTTCTTGCTGATCATTACCCCAGAAAAGCTCGTTGTCCACAATGAAGGTGGGTACTCCAAAAACACCTCGTGCAATCGCTTGTGTGGTTTCTTGCTGGAGTTGGGTTTTTACATCGTCTGTTTTAATTTCACTGAGCATTCCTATGCTGTTTAAACCGAGTGCATCCAGTACCTTGGCAAGGTCGGCTTCAGAGGCTAGGTCTATTCCGCGAGACCATCCTGCTTCAAAGATAGCGCTAATAACCTGGTGCTGGGCATCTCCTGCAACGCTGGGCAGTGATAAGCGTAATGCCGGTAATGGGTTGTATGGGTGGTTGCGGGGCGGATCAAAATCAAAGCCATTGAGCTGTGCGTAGCGGTAGCAGTATTTATAGAGCGCAGTTTTTTTAGGCGGTACTTCTGCAGGCCCAAGTTGCCCCCAGTGATCTAGTAGCTTTCCAAATACAACGGGGTGCGCATTTAACGTGAGGCCATATTTTTCACATAGCGGTTGTACCCAACGCCAGCTAAAATAGGCATACGGAGACAGGTAGTCGAAGTAAAAATCCAATTTCCGCGTTTCCATAACAACCCCTTTATAGTTTGTTTATTTCAGTGTTATTTTTGTTTTTCTATTTGAAAGCACAAACGACAAGATGCCAGATGTGAAAATGATTGCCAAGCCTATGAGGCTGTAAGCATCTGGCCATTCATTAAAGAGGAAGACGCCTAAAATAGCGGCGGCGACCAGCTGGGAATATACGAACGGCGCTACAATATTGGCATCTAAACGGCGGTTAGCTTCAATAATAATTAGGTTACCCAAGGCCGAGGCAATAGAAGAGACCAACACTAGCCAAATAATACGACTGTCGATTGTTTGCGGGATAGATTCAATACCGGCGGGTGTTAATGCGATGCTTCCTGCCAATAATGTTGATAGTAAAATCAAGCGTGGCCTAAAGAAGCCAGCCAGCCAGCGGTTAGCCACCAACATGCAGCCATAACAAACACCCGCAACGAGAGCGAATAGCATACCTGTGGTTATACCAATACCTGGTTTTACAACAAGCACAACACCACCAAAGCCAATAAAGAGTAGTAGCGAGCGCAGTAATGTTATCTGCTCTTTAAGCACGGCGGCGGCTAAAAAATAGGCAACAATGGGCCCGATAAAAAAGATACCAAAGACGTTGGCGATAGGCTCAGTTTTAAGTGCTGATATCATACAAAATATTGCGCTGGTAAATAATGCGGCACGTAGCAACATACGCCAGTCAAAGAGATGCTTTATCTCGGTGCGCACTAAGCCACTAAAGGGAAGAATAAATAAAAATCCCACTAACAGCCGGCTCCAAGCAACAAATACCGGAGAGACATCCATTTCTGTGAGCAGTTTTCCGGCAGAGTCGCCTATGGGAATTAAGCACATCCCCAGTAGGATCATCGCCAGTAGCATATGCTTATGTTGAGAAATCATTCGCTTTATTGCTACACCAAGAATATAAAGAAGCAGACAATCTAAGGGGTTAGCCGGTATAAATCGAGAGGTTTACACTAATAGAGGGAAATAAATACCTCTGGCCGTTATTTTTATATCGCCATAAGGTCATCTTACTGTGCACATCCGCGTTATTAAAAGGCTCGAATAACTTTATCTACCTAAAACATCTCTTAATTGGGGCGCTGCCCAGTCTAAAAAAGCTCTCACTCTGATCGAAAGTAAGCGGTTATGAGGGTAAACAAACTGTATAGGAATGGATGTTTTTTCATATTCAGGGAGCAGGCGGACTAGTTGGCCTTTGCTTAATGCTTCATCTACTTGGTAGTGGAGTAAGCGTGTCGCTCCTAAGCCACTGATAGCGGAGGCGAGGGTGCTATCGACTTGGTTGGAAGACATAACGGTATTCATGTCATAGGTGTTGAGTGTCTGGTTGTTATTAAACGTCCATTGGCTACTTTGCGGATTAAAAACAACGAGAGGCCAATGGCGTAATTCCTCAGGCGTGCTTGGTTTTCCCATTGTTTTTACTAAGGAGGGGCTGGCGCAAATGATATGGCGGTTGAGCCCTAAAGGCATAGAGATAAGAGATGAATCTGCAAGATGCCCTATACGTATGGCAAGATCAAAACCCTCATCAATAATATCAACAATACGGTCAATCAAGGTGAGCTCAACGCGCAGGCCCGGGTGCTCGATCAGGTAACGGTTCAGTAAAGGGACAATATGCAAACGACCAAACATCATGGGGGCTGTGATGGATAACTTACCCTCGGGTGCCCCGCGGCGGGCATCCAGTAAAAATTCTGCGTCGTTGATATCAGCCAGAATACGCCGACAGCGCAGTAGATAATCTCGTCCTTCATCAGTGAGGGAGATACGTCGAGTGCTGCGGTTAAGTAAACGCACACTTAAGTGGTTTTCTAAATCTGCGAGTGCCCTGACAACAGAGGCTGGAGAGCGATTAATTGCTTCAGCAGCCGCAGAAAGGCTTCCTCTATCGACGATCTCTACAAAGGTCGCCATCGCTTTGAGTTTATCCATGGTCGGCTCATTTGTGCATTTTATGCAAAGAACTTATCAGTATATGAGTATTTATTGCAACTGATGAATAAAAGATACTGTTGTCTCTTTCTATCAGGAGTAAATGATGAAAAGCATCCAACCTGTGTCGCCAATGCCTGAGATGATTCGCGCATTTGATCATATAGGTATTCGCGTCAGTGACCGGCAACAAGCTACGGCGTTTTATGCACGGCTCGGGTTTGTAGAGACTGCTTACTTTGCCGCATATGAGGCCAATGAGATGGTAGCGGGTGATGGAATAAGGATTAACCTAATCTTTAATGCAGCCAAGCAACCTCAATCTCGTAATGCATTGCTTGATATGCCCATTAAATACCCTGGCGTGACGCACCTAGCATTTGTAGTGGATGACCTATATCGGCTGCGGGATTGGCTCTTGGAAGAGGGTATTACTATTACGGAAGATGTTCATCCCATTGGCTCTCGTCGGGTAGCACTCTTCTTTCGTGATCCAGACGGTAATGTGCTCGAATTTAATCAATTGACTCAAGCTATTTCAAACTAATAACTTTCATATTATAAAAAGGACAATTAGGCATGAAACTTTACGATTTAGAACCTTCTGGTAACTGTTATAAAATTCGTTTGTTTGCCTCGTTATTGCAAATAGACCTTGAGCTTGAAGCGGTCGACTTTTTAGATGGAGCGCATAAGCGTTCTCCGGTCATTGATCTTAATCCGTGGGGGCAAGTTCCTGTATTGGTTGATGGTGACGTTGTGTTGCGTGACTCACAGGCCATTCTTGTTTACTTAGCTCGACAGTACGGTGGTCATGCCTGGTGGCCAGAAGGTGCTGCTCAACAGGGCGAGGTAATGCAGTGGTTGTCTACGGCCGCCAATGAAGTCCAAAATGGGCCGGGTGCTGCGCGTTTAGTCGACAAATTCTCTGCTCCACTTAATAAGCCTCAAGCGTTGGCAGTGAATGAGGGTATTTTGCCTTTATTAGAGAGTCATCTTTCTCAACATAATTGGTTAGCCCTAGGGCGCCCAACCATTGCTGATATTGCTGTTTTTCCGTACGTTGCATTAGCACATGAAGGTGGAATAGACCTCTCTTCTTATACGGCTATTTTGACATGGTTTGAGCGTATTAAGTCCTTGGATAACTACATCCCGATGTCGGGTATCTAGAACGATAAACACAAAGGTTTAATCATGCATGTAGCAGAGGCTGGTATGCTTTTGCTGCATTTATTCTTAATGCCCTGTTGAGCTCTGATAAAAAGTCTTAAGCTAATATATTGCTCTTCATTTATCAGAAAACTCTGTTTTGATTGTTTTGAACAGGTCAGCACAGGCAACCGCAGCTTCAACACACTGAGGGTCAAATAGCGCGCCGCTTTCAGCTTGGAGGTATTCTAGTGCTTCAGATCGGCTCCATGCTTTTTTATAAGGTCGTTCACTGGTCAGGGCATCATATACATCTGCTACTCTGATAATTCTGGCTTCTAATGGAATATTCTTTCCCGCTAGCTGGCCTGGATAGCCTGATCCATCCCAGTTTTCATGATGGTAAAAAACAATATTATAAAGAATCTGACTAAAAGATTTTCCTTCAATCTGAAGATTTGCTAGAGCTTTCTCTATGATGTTTTTTCCGTAGGTGGTGTGTTTCTTCATCTCAGAAAACTCAGCATTTGTTAAGCGTCCGGGCTTTAAGAGAATTTTATCGGGAATAGCTATTTTACCGATATCATGCAGCGGTGCGCACAGGAACAGATCTTCTATAAACTCATCATCCAAATAGTGCGATATGGCAAGGTATCTGGCTATGTGTCTACTGTAGCGGCTCATGCGCTCAAGGTGCTCTCCCGTTTCATTGTCTTGCAGGGCAGCAACATCTTTGAGGGTTTTTGCTGTTCCTTGTAAACCTTGGATAGCATAAAGTTCGCTGAAAATTAGTAAAGTGACGAGCTTGGCAGCAACATCTATTTGAGCTTGGGTCCGGTAATGAATAAACCTGTTTTTCTTGGAGGAAGAGAAAGAGATAATGCCCAAAAACTGCTTCTGTTCGAAAAAGGGACAATGTAGCTGCTCAAAAATCCTTCGTTAATTAGTTTTTGGGCGACAGTGTTTTCTGGTTCGTCTTCAAAATCTCTGATGATCCGCAAAGAGGGGGACGTTTTTAGGGAGTGAATTTCTTTAAAGCTATTCAGAGGTATTTCTAAATGAGAAAGAGGCTCATTGATTCCTGAGCTGCTTAAGTAAGACTTCAAGATATCTGAATGCTGGTCATACATAGCCACGGAAATACGACCTATATCCGAGTATCGGCTTTTTACAATCTCTAAAATTGACTCTAAATTGCTATTCAAAGACTCTCGTAAAGATAGTTTTTCAAAAGCTTCGTTAAGGCTCTCTGTTTTCGCATGAGTTGTAATAATCATTGACTAGGTCATCCTAGCTGAAGAGTAACTAATAGTGGGGTTGGTCCATTCCCTATGTCAAAGCTTCTAGGCTTTAAGTGCTAAGTCACTATGGCTAAAGCGTCTTTCACATGATGTCTATTAGATCGTAAGTTCATAAACTACATTGTAGTTCTCTTTCCGTCATTCGCCATTGTTAACCTTTTTCTAGGTATCATGAAAACATTTTTACTGCATAGGGAAGAGTTCCCAGCACCTGCTACTCATAGGGTTTATCAGAAAATTCTGCTTTGATTTTTTTGAATACGCCGGCACACGCTGCAGCGGCATCAACGCAGTGTGAATCAAATAATTTGCCGCTTTCAACCTGAAGGTAATCCAATGCTTCAGATTGGCTCCATGCCTTTTTATAAGGTCGTTCACTGGTCAGGGCATCATATACATCAGCTACCCTGATAATCCTCGCCTCTAGCGGAATATCTTTTCCTACTAGCTTACTCGGGTATCCAGTTCCATCCCAATTTTCGTGATGAAAAAACACAATATTGGAAAGAAGTTTGCTAAAAGGCTTGCCTGCAATTTGAAGATTTATCAGCGCTTTATCGATTATTTCTTTTCCGTAGATAGTGTGCTTTTGCATCTCAGAGAATTCGTCATCTGTTAACGCGCCTGGTTTTAAGAGAATCTTGTCTGGAATGGCAATTTTACCAATATCATGTAAGGGCGCGCAGAGGTACAGGTCTTCTATAAACTCATCATCCAAGCCGTGCGACTGTGCCAAATGTCTGGCAATGTGCCTGCTGTAACGACTCATGCGCTCTAAATGCTCTCCGGTTTCATTATCTCTTAGAGCTGCAACATCCTTAAGTGTTTTCGCCGTGCCTTGTAAACCTTGGATAGCATACAGCTCGTTAATAGTGAGGAAAGCTACCAATTTAGCTGCAAGATCTATTTGGGCTCGAGTGCGGTAGTGAGCAAACCGGCTTTTATTAAAGGAGGAGAAGGAAATAATACCCAGAAATTTCTTGTTATCAAAAATTGGGACTATATAGCTGCTTAAGTAACCTTCTTTTATCAGTTTGTTCGCTATAGCGTTTTCTGGCTCAGATTCAAAGTCCCTGATAATCCGAGAAGACGAAGTTTTTTTTAGGCAATGTATCTCTTGGAAGTTATCCAGAGAGATTTCCAAGTGAGAAAGAGGCTCATTGATTCCAGCGCTGCTAAGGTAAGACTTCAGGCTATCATTATGCTCATCATACATAGCTACCGAGATGCGGCCGATATCTGAATATCGGTTTTTTACGATTTCTAGAATCGACTCTAGATTGCTATTTAAAGACTCCCGTAACGACAGCTTATCAAAGGCTTCGCTAAGACTCTCTGTTTTTGCTTGAGATGTTATGATCATTTACAAAGCTGCCTCGCTATAACAAAACATGACTAAAGTTTCCTTTACAGGGATTATGAGACTGTAGTCATATTAGTTTCATTGTAGTTCTCTTTCGATCATCCGCCATTGCCGCCTTTACATCTATTAACTATATCAAGTTACTAATATTTCATAAGTTGGCTGAAAGAGAGTGGTACTCAATAGCCTTGAAGCCATATTTTGCCTATTAAATAGATATTTAGCTGAAAAAAAAGAGGAGTAAGGGCACAAAAGAATACTAGATAGAGTGTCGATTTGGTTAAGGTTTATTTTTAGTTTTTAGAATATATGACGCTAAATAGCTACAAAAATACAATTTAAGTATTATTTGTTTTTGTAAATGTCCTATAGTGTTGTGAAGGTGGCTTTGATATCTACCCGTTTTATGAGTCATGTAAGGAAGTCGTTAAGGTATGTTCGAACACTCCACCGGCCAGAAAGCTTCGAATAAACTTTTGAAGCTTTTGTTAAAGACTGCTCTCATCTCATCAGTGCTAATTATTGTGGTTGTTGGTTACGCTGTTTCTCTCCTTTATAGCCAACATGTTATTGAAGATGCCGAATATGATGCCATCAGTGTGGGGGAAGCTATCGTTTCATTTGAAAAGCACCAGTTAATTTCTGTTGATGACCAGAATATAGAGCACCTCAGAATTCCCCCAGATGGCTTTAAGAAACTTGATGTCACAATGCAAAAAGCCTTGGCTCCCTTTGATATCATAAAAATTAAAGTATTTACTGAGGACGCTACGATTATATACAGCACAGACCACTCTATTATTGGTAAAAGTGACCCCGATAACCCTAGCTTACAGATAGCTCTAGCGGGGGGCGTCAGCTCGAATCGAAAGACAACAGAAGAGGTTACAGACCTCTTAGGTGAGAAAAAATTTGATGTGGATGTGGTAGAAACCTATATCCCGATTGTTAACAGTCTAGGTAATATTGTTGGCAGCTTTGAAGTTTATCAGGATGTAAGCTCGAGTAATTATAAAAGCCAAGAAGGTATAGTTAAATCCTTAACCACGCTCACAATCGTTTTAGTCATCGTTTTTAGTTTGAGCCTGATAATAATAAGGGTGGCTGTAAAGGAGTTGAATTTGGCTCAGCATGAGCTACATAAAATGGCGACAGAAGATGCATTAACGGGATTAAAAAATAGGGGGGCTATAGTTGAGTCAGTTAAGCGAGAGGTTTCTCGCAATCAAGGGCTTAGTACAATAGATGAGGGTAATCCTGTTAGCCTGATTATGGTTGACGTTGATCACTTTAAATCTATTAATGATAGTTATGGACACCCTGTCGGTGATTCGGCGCTCCAAGAGTTAGCACGCATTATGGAAGTCACTATCAGAGACAATGACACGATTGGGCGCTATGGTGGTGAGGAGTTTCTTTTGGTGTTTCCAGATACAGACCAAGAGGAAGCAAAGCTTTTAGCCGAAAGGGTGCGTCATGATATTGAGAATATAGATTTTTTCTATGCCGGTAAGAAAATCACACTGACTGCTAGCTTAGGTGTTACTACGATAGGTGCTTGTGATACTGATTATGAGCAGGCGTTAAAACGAGCTGATGAAGCGCTATACCGAGCAAAATATGAAGGCCGTAATAGAGTATCTATCGGATAATTGATACTGAGAACTTCCCATATGCAGGAGTAGCACTCTATTTCACTCGTATATTGTTATTAAGCGTTGCTGCTTGTTTTTTATTGCTGCAAACGGGCCCCATTTACCTTTTGTCTTGGTTTAAGTAATGGTGTTAGTTGGCTAACAACTATAATGACTAGCATGCTGATACCAAAAACAGGGAACAGTATTGCTAGTGTCAAAATCATGCCCAATAGAGCCTTACCAACCTTAAATTGTGCAGGGACAGTGGGAAATCCCCAGCTCTTGTTTGGCTTTCTCTTGAGGTAGCTGATTAGCCCTGCCATGGTGCTGAGTGTAAACAATAAGCTAACGATGAGGACACCATACCAACTGGCCCGGCCGTATTCTCCTTGATGAAGCCGCATGGTTATCTGGCGTAAATCCATAAGAATGCCTACATCATCCCAAGTATGGTGCTTTAACACTTCACCTGAAAACCTATCAAGATACATAACCTGCTGGTCGCGTAACCAAAAGCTGTGGTTGGCAAGTCTATAGGTTCCCGTTGCTTCATTGGGCAGTGATAAGGTTAATTTACCAACAAGACTTTGGCTTTGTGCAATAGTAATGATTTCTTCTAATGAAAGTGTGTTGTCTTTCTCGGTGGATAGTAGCGTTGGTGCCTTGTGCCATGTTTCAGGGTAGCCCGTATCCGTGACTGCTTGAACCAGTTTTAGGCTACCACCAAATATATTTGTCCATGGCATTGCACCTGCGATGATGATTAACATAAAGATAGACAACCAGAACCCGCCAACAGAGTGAATGTCTCGCCAGAATATACGTTGTCCCTTTTTTGTACGGATGGTAAACATGCCTGCTATTGACCATTTCTTTATTGGCCACCATATGTAGATGCCGGTTATTAGCAAAATGATGAACCAGCTGGCTACCAGCTCCACTACCAAGGTGCCTGGTGTATGTAATAGGAGTTCGCCATGCAACTTTCGAACGCTATACATTAGACTGTCATGTTGATTGAACTCCCCTGAGACCGCCGCAGTGTAAGGGTTAATGTAGACTAATTCTCTTACGTGTCCTTTCGTTTCGATTCGAAAGCTAGCCGCTTCTTTTTCTGAAGAGGGCAGGCTTATTTGCATAATAGGACGGCCCGCATGCTGGCTCGCCGCGGCGAGTAGCTTATCAAAGCTGATATAACCGTTTTGGCGTTGGTTAGCGGTTGGCACAGCGGTGCCAACCTGTTGATATGCCCAACTATTGTAGTCATCCTTGAACAGGTAGAGTATCCCTGTAATGCAGAGCAGTAGGACTATCGGGAGGGTGATGAGCCCAGCAATAATATGCCAACGCCAGAACCATCGATTTAAATCTTTTTGTTTAAACATAATGAGTACTCTCAGATGACTAGACTAATACGAGATATTGTCCGCTTAAAATTTATAGGAAGCGCCGGCGTACAAGGCTCGCCCATCTGCAGTACGAAATTTTAATTTACCGCGACTATAAGTCGCTCTGTCTTCTCGAGTATCAGTGAGATTTAGCGCGTTTGCCCAAAAAGACCAGTTTTCTTTGTCGTAAGTCATTCTGATATTAAAGCGCTCGTCTCGCTTGAATCTTCCCGCAGGGGTGTTGGCATCATCGCTAAAATAAGAACTATAAAAATCTCCTTCTAATTCAACTACTAACTGCCCAATCGGTTGCCATGCAAGCCGCGCATTAACGTGATGTTTGGGTGAGCGGTTCATGTCATTCCCAGAAAAATCACCTTTTGAGCTTAGGAAACTATCGTATGTATTGAGTGCATATGTATGTGTAAATCCCACTCTCCAATTGGTTCTATAAGGAGCGTACTCAATGACAGACTCTATGCCTTTAACGGTAACTTTCCCTGCATTGGTTGTTCGTAAGTATTCGCTATCTTCTTCACCGAAGGTTTGCGTCACTAAATAGTTTTTTATTTCAGTGTGGTATACCGCAAAATCATAGGTAAAGTCGCCGCTGCTACCGCGCAAACCGATTTCCATATTTGTGGCATCTTCTGGTTGCAGATCAGGGTTACCAGACTCAATGTTAAACAGGCTTTTTAAATCAGGAGCATAAAAACCTTTGGAAATGTTTAACCACAACATTTTTCCTGCAGGCAAATCGTAAGTCAGGCCAAATTTAGGCGAAAGGTCAGAAAAATTAGCATCATCCTCATATAGACTGGATTGAAGAGCCACATCTTCATAACGTAAGCCAGTAGTAAGTATTAAGTTATCGGTGAGGTAAGCTTGATATTGGGCGAACCATGCATACAGTGTTAAGTCATTTTCGAAAGTCGTATAGGGCCCTGTCAATAATGTATCGGTACGGCCATAAGCTTTGGTGAACTGCTCACCTTTGTAGCTTTCAAAGCCGATAATGGCATTATTTTGTGCAAAGTTATGACGGTATATAACTTTAGAGCTAATGGCAGAATCATCTTCATCTTTGGGACCACTGTAACGAGATAGTCCTATGGTAGATTTTTCTCGCCATACGATAGAGGCATCTAAGGAGCCATCTTCAAAGTCTTGTTCAGCTTTAAGGGACACGTAATCTTGAGTGTAATCTGTATCAGAATTTAACCCTCCTGCTTGGCCTGGGTTATCTTCAAGCTCTTCACGGGTTAAATCTCCACGAACAATGGTATCTTCCGTTAAATGCTCAGCCCTTAAGGTCAAGCGGAGTGAATCATCTACATCATAAAGCAGTTTTAGACTGGCTTGGTCACGATCATTTTTTGCCCCCTCGCGCTGCCCATCTGTTCTTCTGACGTTTGCATCTACAAAATATCCGAGTTTATCTACTCGCCCTCCCGTGCTGATGCCTAAGCGGTTTCTTGAAAAACTACCGCTTTCTGCCCATATTTTTACTTCGGGTTCGACCGGTGGTTCTTTGCTTATTACGTTAATTACACCGCCAAAGGCATTGTTACCGTATAGGGCAGACGAGGGGCCTTTGATGACTTCAATACGCTCAATATCTGATGTGTTTACACGATCTAATCTTTGAGTCGCGCCCTCATAAGGGCTCTCTAGTGGCAGGCCATCGAGCATGGGGATAGTGTAACCTTTACCTCCGTTAGGTATGCGTAAGTTGCGTACTTGTGTTTCACCGGGGATACGGTCCAAAAACTCGTCTGGATCAACAAACTTTATCCGTTCTACTTCTTCGTGTGTAACTACATGAGCGTTTAAAGGGGACTGCTTCAGTGATGTACCACCGATGGTGGCTTGTTGGTCTGCGACACCGCCAATGACTGAAATGGTACCTATTGATAAATATTCTGTATCTGGTGTGGGCAGTCGTTCTCCTGCGGATAAACTGACAGGAGGAATGAGCATCATCATGGCGATGAATTGCTGAGTGTTCAAAATTTCTACCCTCACAAATTAAGTGGATCACTTTTTGGTGGGCATACTAATGAGGTTTTACATAGCTAGGAATGTGGCATATTGTCACGCAGTTAAAAATAGCAAGAGAGGAATACGAAAATAGTTATGCACGCAAGCTGTGGATAAGTCTATGCATTACGTATGCACATCTCGGCTATAGCCCGCTATATAAGGGCTACAGAGAAGTGTTGTTTTAATAGCCTATTTTTCAAGGTCCACTTATTATGAGTTGTTCTGGCTGTCTGATTGGGAATGCACGGTCGTAACCGAGCCCAAACAAAAAAGTATAAACTACGACGGCTGCCATCATGCCAATATCTAAAAGCAGAGCATTGATAAAGCTGAGCTCTAACCACCACATGATGATAGGCAGAGTAAAAAAGAGCAGGAAAAGCTCAAACCCTACCGCATGAAAAACTCGGTGTTTTACCGAGCGCTCTGTTGGTATCCGTCCTTGAGATACATCAAAATAGTCATAGGCATAGTTATAGAAATAATTGATAGCCATGGCGATAGTGCTAAGAATTAGCGCTAAGAAAGTTATCTCCATTAGGTCGCGTTTTAAAATGAAGGCAATAACGGCTGTTGAGCTTATGATTAAAATAATTTCAAACAACAGGGTATAACGTAGCCTGTCTAAGCCACTACGAGTAATGATATTTTCTGACTGTGCTTCTGAAATACTCAATGAAATAGTGCTCCCTAACTTTTACTCTGTTTATGTTTTAACTCATTGCTATACTAAAGATAATATTGATACATTGTAGTTAGTATCTATCTATTATTCAGATGGGTTGTTGTCTGCTACTGGGTGGTTTTTAGCGTGTATCTAAAGGAGTGTGAACAGAATGGCGAGCATTGAGCAGTTGACGTGTTTTGTGATCGCAGCAGAAACTGGGTCATTTTCTGCTGCGGCACGTCAGTTAGGCAAAGTTCAGTCTGCAGTGAGTACTGCTATTAACAATCTTGAAATTGATGCGAACGTCGAGCTTTTCGATAGAAGTAGCCGCAGCCCGGGATTAACAGACGCTGGCCAAGTATTACTTAAATCGGCACAAACCGTTTTGCATAGTCATCATGAGTTTAACGCTCATGCGGCTTCTTTGAGCAGTAGCAATGAAACGTCACTGTGTATTGCTATTGAGCAAAGTGTCGCATCACCTGCTTTGATAACAGTATTAGAGCATTTTTCAAAGGTTTTTCCATACATTACATTGGAGCTGCTTGATCCTGGCAGTGGAGATGTGGCTGAGTTGGTACGCAGTAATCGAGCTGATATTGGTTTAATGATAGAGCAAGAGTATTACCCTCAGGGTTTCAGTTTTTGCGGTGTAGGGCACTCACGCGTGATTCCTGTCTCGTCTCCGGGTTTCCCGTTAGCACAAAAGAAGCAGGTGACGCGTGCTGACCTTATGCAGCATAGGCAAATTGTTGGGCGTAGTTTAGATCCCAATAATCAAACACATGAGCGTTATACGGTCAGTCCACAAGTTTGGTTGTCAGAGAGCCCGTTTGTTATTTTAGAGCTGTTAATTGCCAATATAGGCTGGGCTTTTCTGCATGAAGCGGTAGTAGATGAAAAACTGAAGTTAGGAGAGTTAGTCGTGTTGGATCTGGTCTATCAACAAGTGGATATTCTTCAAGGTATTGATCTGGTGTGGGCAGAAAACCGTACCCTGGGCAAGGCCGGTCAATGGTTAATACAGCAGTTTCAGAGCTTAAATTTCAACTAAATGATTAGTATGTTAATAAATAAAGTAGTTGCAAGAGAGCTGTTGGTGTTTGATATTTGATATTTGACTTAGAGGGAATATGTCCCAAACTGAACTGAATATAAATATAGTATACAAATGTTAGCTTAAAACTTTTTAAAGCTTCATGGAGTAACACGGATGTCTGTATTTTCTAAAATGACGATAAAAACCAAGCTTTTTTTTGGCTTTGGGCTGCTAATAGCCATATCCGTTTTAAGCTCTTTATTAGTTTATAACCAATTAGAAAAAACTCTACATAAGCAAAAATTATTACTTGATGTTCGCTACCCAACTGTCGAGGCTGGTGAGCGTTTGTCAGGTGCTATTAGCCAGACATTGTCCGGTTTGAGAGGGTACCTTATTTTAGGTGAAAACCCTGCTAAAGCTGAAATATTTAAAAATGAGCGTGCTTTAGGGTGGCGTAAGCTAGATACAGCTCTGGCAGAGTTAAATACGTTTTCCCAACAATGGACCGTGCCCGAAAACATTACCAAGCTTGATAGGATGAAGCAGCTGGTAGGGGAGTTTAGGGTTTCTCAGCAAGAAATAGAGAATATTGCTCATACCCGCGATAATATCCCATCATTTGATACTTTACTCACAAATGCAGCGCCTAGAGCAACTAAAACAGTCGGTGCTTTAACTGCACTCATTGAAAATGAGATGGAAAATTCTGCAAACTACGAACGTAAGCGGTTGCTCAAAACACTCGCTGATAGCCGTGCATCTTTTGCTCTGGGCCTTGCAAATATTCGTGCTTATTTACTCTCTGGTGATGAAAAATTCAAATCAGCTTTTTTATCGCTTTGGACTAAGAACGAGGCTCAATTTAAAAAGCTGCAAGAGAGCCAAGCTCTGTTTGCATTTAACCAAAAAAAGCATTGGGATGAGTATAAAAAACATCGTGGCGAGTTTCGCCCGTACGTTGATGAGATGTTTGCATCTCGCGGCAGTTCGGAGTGGAATAAGGCAAATGCCTGGTTAGGAACGAAAGCCGCTCCTAAAGCCAAGGAAATTAAACAAATACTAGTAGATATGAGCCAGTCGCAGAAGCAGTTACTTACGGCTGACCAAGTAAAGTTAAGCAGCGCGGTTGATGCACTTTATTCTGTACTCTTATTTAGTTTGCTGTTAACCGCTCTACTTGGCTGTGCATTGGCTTATACCATTAGCCGCTCTGTGACTAAGCCTTTAGGTGGCGAACCCCAAGATATGGCTCTGTTAGCTGACTGCATTGCTAGTGGTGATCTCACCACAAGCTTTGACGCTAGTCATCAAGCTCACGGTTTGTATCTATCTATGATTAACATGAATGCAAAATTAAAAGGGTTAGTAAATGATATTCATACCCTTTCTCAATCTTTAGCAAGTACCTCCACAGAAACGGCATCAATTGCAGAGCAAACAAACAGCAATGTTCAAGCCCAGTATGAGCAAACCGAATTAGTAGCCACTGCCGTTGAAGAAATGACTGCAACGGTAAGTGAAGTAGCTGAGAATGCAGCTAATTGTGCACTCTTAACGGAAGAATCTGGAGACATTACTCTTAAAGGGCAAGAAAACGTTCAAAAAACTATTTCAACAATAGCGCTTCTTTCTGAAGGCATTAATCAAGCATCGAAAGTTATTTCTTCTGTACAAGAAAAAAGCCAATCCATCAGCTCTATCTCTGAGGTAATTGGAGGTATCGCAGAGCAAACTAACTTACTTGCATTGAACGCTGCTATAGAAGCCGCCCGTGCTGGTGATCAAGGAAGAGGTTTTGCGGTTGTTGCTGATGAAGTACGTTCTCTAGCGTCTAAGACACAAGAGTCTATATCGAGTATAAATAGTATTATTGATGCGTTGCAAATAAGCTCAAATGAAGCAGTATCTGTTATGCAGCAAAGCCAAGAAAAAGCGCAAGATACTATGAAACAAGCTAATGTTTCCGGTGAGTCCCTTACTCATATAGCAAGCTCAGTACAAAGACTTCAAGATATGGTGAGCCAAATTGCTGTTGCATCAGAAGAGCAAGCAGCGGTTACAAAAGATATTAGCCAGAATGTACACCAAATTAGTATCGTTGCTCAGCAGACATCAGTTGGAGCAAAAGAAACAGTTCAGGCCGGTGAAGATATGTCGCGACAGGCAGAATCACTACAAAGTTTAGTTTCAACATTTAAAGTGTAAATATACATCAATAGAGTTGGCTTGGTTATCTTGTACATAGACAGAGTTCTCTACTGAGGACTCTTTTTTTAGCCAAACTGGCCTCACTTGAAATAAAAGGTTATACCTTATAATCCAACTTTTTAAAGATGCCTCATTATGATGAATGAAATTCTTGAACTCAGGTCTGGCCAAGTTGCGTATATCAGTAGTTTGATGGCGGGGTTTTCTTTGTCTATTGCCGTACAAATTATTCGTGGTAAGGATCAACGTTTAGTGGCCACTGTTAAC
Source organism: Neptunomonas sp. (assembly GCF_016744175.1). Classification (GTDB taxonomy): domain Bacteria; phylum Pseudomonadota; class Gammaproteobacteria; order Pseudomonadales; family Balneatricaceae; genus Neptunomonas. Next base: position 53,281 of record NZ_JADGEV010000009.1, read on the forward strand.
TACCTGCTTTTCATTGTGACTACTTTGTTGTTCTTAATTGCGTTGTACATTGATGTTTCGATTAGCTTACGGTTAGTAGGCATTGAAAGCTTTACAGAAGAGGCTCTTAATAAAATTGGACGAATCAGAAATTTTAGTACTTCTGCTGCAACGTCAGCTTTTCTTTTGTTTGTATTGTCGATCGGGGTTCTTGGTTGGCTGAAATCAAACCGAACCGGAATTATTAGTACCATTATGGTGGTGATTACTTTATCCACTATTATTGTTGCTAGGAACATGATCTCTGGATTAGATTTTTAGAACCGTAAGCAAAAAAATATCAATACTCGTATAGGACGTCCCTTTGACTGATAAGCACCTTAAACAACTGTGTGATAATGCGACCGAGGCTCACACTCGTATCAAGCATGATTTCAAAAACATAGACCCGATTGTTGGTGTAAGCCAACAAATGCGTAAGAGTGGAATTGCTGCTGATGTCATGACTATTGACTGTTTGAGAAGCGGGAAGCGTATTATTCTCATATTACATGATCAACAAGCAGATATTATTAGTTATCAATTTACGTTTAAAGAACAAGATCCTAAGGAGCAATTTGAGCATGTTCCTTTGGTTGATGTGTCTGCCGATAAGCTTTATGACTGGATGAAAAGCTATTTTTCTAGTGACATTCATGTCACGCATTAAGACTGGGTGTATGAATAGGGGTATTGTATTTGGTGAGCTTAAAGAAGACTTCATTACGCAATGAATGAATGTTCTTTTTTTCCGGAATATGGGTGGGAGGCGGCATAATAAAAAGCATATTATGCGCCATCCTTATTATTACTTATCTACAAACATGTGATTTGCTGCTGTTACCCCTCGATCATAAGTACAAAAGGTATCTGTTGCTGCAGAGGTTTTACTGTGAATCTTGATGTTAGTAATTACTTCTAATGCTCCTGCTTCATAACAGGCTTGCTGAGCTGCTTTAACAATATCAAGAAGTTGGTTTAGCTCTCCTTTCATTGTTGTTTCCATCGCACCTACTTGGTAAGGCACATCGGCAGCTTTTACAACAGCTATTGCCTTATCGACAACTTCAAAGTTGTTTCCTTCTTTTAATCGTGGGATAACTTGGAAAGCCAAAAATACTTCTTGTTGAGGTGTATTAGATTCTGACATGTTGTTTTTTGTGACTCTGTTGTAATGAGTGGATTGCGCTTATGTATAAAGGATTATTTCATTCGCTTCAATACTTCTTCGACTCACGCTGTGGGCTGCTTTCCTGACATCTTATGTTGTCTGGGTTACAGTTAAGATGAAGAGCAAGAAAGACTGATTATTTTTTCTGGGTAATGTTCACAACAGAACGTATCAATTTAATTAAAGAGATATATGCGCCTCGATAAATTTATTTGTAAAAGCACCGAGTTAGCAAGAACCGAAGCTACGGCTGTACTTCATTCTGGTAAGGTGTTGGTGAATGGTGAAGTTATTAAAGATGAGGCAACTCAAGTTCATGAAAATAACAGAATAACGTTAAGTGGTAAGCTCCTAACCGCTCGAGCATCACGTTATATTATGATTCATAAACCATTAGATACCGTTTGTTCTAATGTGGATGACGTTTACCCTTCGTTACTTAATCATGTGGATATTGATAAATCACGTGACCTACATTTTGTAGGGCGTTTGGACGCTGATACTACAGGGCTCGTTTTTGTAACAGATGATGGGCGTTGGTCTTACAATATTACAACGCCAAAAAAACAGTGTGCAAAAGTATACCGTGTGAACCTGCGTGATACTGTCGCTGAGGATGTCACAATAAAATTTCTACACGGAGTTCAGTTGCAAGGTGAAGCGTCGTTAACCTTGCCTGCGGTATTAGAAATTGTGAATCCTAGAGAGGTGCTATTAACTATTACCGAAGGTAAGTTTCATCAAGTTAAGCGTATGTTTGCTGCCATAGGGAATCGAGTTGAGGGGCTTCATCGAGAAAAAATTGGTGATGTGAGCTTGGATGTCGATATTGGTTCCTGGCGTTTTCTAACGGAAAGTGAAATACAGAGTTTTAAAAATGAAGCCTGACGTATGAAGAAATTTTTTATTGTTGTGTTAGCCATTATTGTTGTAAGCGAATGGCGTGATATTCGAAATGTATTTAGCCCTCCTCCTAATTTTTCTGCTGCGCATGAGGAGACAGCCGTACTTTATTCAACGCAATGGTGCCCCTTTTGTAAGAAAGCTCGCGAACTATTTGATGAAAAAGGGATCTCTTACTTTGAGTATGATATTGAAAGCTCAGAGGAAGGAAATGCTCAGTACCAGCGGTTGGGTGGAGGTGGTGTTCCTATCATCCTCATTAATGGTGAAGTGTTAAAAGGCTTTAACCGATCAACAGTATTAGCGTTAATAGAGAAGTAGCAAGACTATTACACGTGATTTTATCGGGTTGTCGGTCAACATATTTATAATTTTTGGGTGTGAAGGGCATGCAGGATATTCTGGACGAGATCGCAGCAAAAATGGCCCTTAGGGATGATCGAGGCCAAGTTGCTGATTATATCCCGCAACTTGCTAGTATTGACCCCAACCAATTTGGCATTGCGGTTGTACTGCCTGATGGACGTCAGTTTAGTGCGGGGTGTGCAGACAAGTCGTTTTCTATTCAGAGTATCTCAAAGGTTTTCACCCTGACCATGGCGTTAGGCAAGATTGGTGATGCTGTTTGGTCACATGTGGGGCGTGAGCCCTCAGGTGATCCGTTTAACTCCATTGTGCAGCTTGAGCATGAAGCGGGTAAGCCACGTAACCCATTTATCAATGCAGGTGCTATCGCTATTGTCGATGCTATTATGATGGGTCATCAGCCAAAAGAAACACTGGCCGAGATTCTTCAGTTTGTAAGATTTGTTGCCAATGACGAGCGTATTTTCTTTGATGAAAAGGTGGCGCAATCTGAGTTGCTTCATCGTGATCGGAACGCCTCGTTAGCGCACTTTATGGCATCGTTTGGACGTATAAAGCACCCTGTCGAGAACGTGCTGGGCACCTACTTTCATCAATGTGCTATTGCGATGAGCTGTACACAGCTAGCTAATGCAGGAAAATTTTTAGTCTCTGATGGTATGAACCTTAGTACGGGTGTCAGGGTTGTAACGCCACAACGAGCACGTCGTATCAACTCCTTAATGTTAATGTGTGGTCATTATGATGGTTCGGGAGAGTTTGCGTACCGAGTAGGGTTGCCAGGAAAAAGTGGTGTGGGCGGTGGGATATTAGCGATAGCACCGGGGAAGGCGTCCATTGCTGTTTGGTCTCCAGGCCTTGATGATATTGGCAATAGTAAGCTGGGAACAAAGGCATTGGAAATACTTGTTCAACACACGGGTTGGTCTATTTTCGGACACTAAGCTCTAGCAGGCTTTGATGGGTAGTTTAATTATGTCTAGAGAGTCATATCTATGAAACTGCATATTCTTTCGGACCTACATTTAAGCGCCAGTCCGTTTGACGTCCCTGTGACGGAGGCTGATTTAGTGGTGCTTGCTGGAGATATTGCTCGCCCTAAAGAGGCCATAAAATGGGCTAAACAAATTACCAAACCTGTAATTTATGTGCCGGGTAACCATGAGTTTTATGGCAGCAGTATTGCAGCGTCTATTTATGAGCTTAAGCAGTTGTCCCTTAATAGCAATGTACATGTTTTATGCGATGACGCTTTAGAAATAGAGGGTGTGCGTTTTCTTGGGACAACGCTATGGACTGATTTTTTATTATTCGGTGAATCAGGTAAACAACGTGATATTGCTGTTGATTCAGCAATGCTCATGATTAGGGATTTTAGCCGCATTACGGTTGACGACACCGGTGAACTGTTTACACCGCAGGACTCTGCATCACAGTTTAACCACCATGCTTGCTGGTTAGATAATAAGTTAGCCGAGGTGTTTTTAGGGCCAACAGTAGTAATAACTCATCACTCACCTTCGGCTAAGAGCATTCATCCGCGTTTTGCTGATTCACACCTGAATACATGTTTTGTTTCTGAGGCCGAATGGCTGTTTGATGGTGCTCGTACCGCTTTGTGGATTCATGGACACACCCATGACAGTTTTGATTATTCTATAAAGGGGACGAGAGTTGTTTGCAATCCGCGTGGTTATGCGCAAGCTGGAGTGAATGAAAACCTTAACTTTGATCCTAGCTTTATTGTAGAAATAACTTCGCAAGAATCCAGTGAGTTAGGTGCGTAATGAGTGTGCTTAATCAATACAACGAGCTAGACAAAGAGAGTATGAGGCAAGCTATGTTGAGTCGATATAATAGAAAGTGGGTGGCAGCCTTTATTGGTTGCGGGCTCTTGAGCGTTATGAATTTCGCAGTAGCAGATGATGTAAATATTGTCATGGCTGACTTTCGTAGCGCGGGCGGTGATCATTGGGCGGTGAATGTAACACTCAAGCATGATGATTCCGGATGGGACCATTATGCTGATAATTGGCGCGTAGTGGATGAAGACGGCAATGTTTTGGGTGATCGAGTGTTATTTCACCCCCATGTAGATGAACAACCTTTTACGCGTGGTATTAACAGCGTAGAAATCCCCGAAGAAGTCACTACTGTGTATATTGAGGCGCACGATAAAGTACATGGTTGGACTGAGAAACGCTTGCAGGTTGATCTGGGGAAGGCTAAAGGTGGGCATATTCGAGTGAAAGCTCAAGATATGAGCCATTAAATGCATACTTGGCGAGTTAAAAATCTAGGTGATGCCATGTTAGTCGATGAGGAGCTTGATCATATAAAAGCGCTCTTTTTAGCCGCCTATAAAAAAGCGGGCTTCCCTGATGATATGGCTATCTACATCCGCCATGAAGCAGAAGGACGGTTACATTGTGAGGTTAAAGTGTACTTTACGCCGGCGGTTAGCGATTTGGCTGAAGCTGTGAGTGCGCGATGCTGTCCATCACCGGCACCCGAAGGGCTTGGATTATTGGTAGGTTCCGAAATGGCCTTGTCAGTTTTATAATGTTTTCCTATTAAGGATTAGGTAATGTCCGATTTACATGAATCAGATCTAAGTAACTTTGCAATTACGGCTAAATGGCCGGCACTTTATCCTGAACGTTTACAGCTTTATTCACTACCGACCCCCAATGGTGTGAAAGTATCTATTATGCTTGAAGAGATTGGTGAGCCTTATGAAGCTCACCGTGTGAATTTTTCTAGTAATGACCAAAACTCATCTGAATTTTTATCGTTAAATCCAAATAACAAAATCCCTGCGATTATTGATCCTAATGGACCGTCTGATAAACCTCTGGCGTTGTTTGAGTCGGTTGCTATCCTGATTTATCTTGCAGATAAGTCTGGACAATTAATGCCCGATAACCCTCATGAGCGGGCACAAGCGATGCAGTGGTTAATGTTTCAGGTAGGCGGGGTTGGCCCGATGTTTGGGCAGGTAGGTTTTTTTAATAAGTTTGCAGGCAAAGATTTCGAAGATAAGCGCCCGCGTGATCGTTATATAAATGAGTCGCGGCGTTTGCTGGGCGTACTGAACCAAAGGCTAGCAGATAGTACTTGGATGCTAGGTGATGAGTACTCGATAGTTGATATAGCAACCTTTCCTTGGATTCGTAATTTGGTTAGCTTCTATGATACGGAGGATCTTGTCGGGATTAATGATTTTTTGCATGTGAATCGAGCTTTAACCGCATTCTTGGAGCGTCCTGCTGTGCAGCGTGGCCTGCTTATTCCCGAAGAGTAACCTAGGTTAGGTGCATGACGTAGAGCTGTTTTTAAAGGGGCCGACAAATGACATCATTTGAATATTTATTGGCGCAAGTACGCTCATGTACGCTTTGTGCAGAGCACTTAGAGCATGGCGTTCGACCCGTCTTACAGATCAGCCCTCAAGCGAAGGTGTTGATTGTGGGTCAAGCTCCGGGAAGAAAAGTGCATGAGTCGGGTGTGCCTTTTGATGATGCGAGTGGAGATCGGCTACGAGAGTGGTTGGGGGTCACGAAAGATGTTTTTTATGATCCAGAGAAGGTAGCCATTTTGCCAATGGGCTTTTGCTTTCCGGGTACGGGTAAGTCTGGCGATCTTGCCCCGCGCCCCGAATGCGCACCTGCTTGGCGAGAAAAACTGCTAGCGCATCTACCACAGTTAGAGGTGACTCTTTTGGTAGGGCAATATGCTCAAAAATATCACCTTGATAAGAAACCTTCCTCGTTAACAGCGACTGTTCAAGCATGGCAGTCATACTGGCCCGCCGTGGTTCCTCTTCCTCATCCAAGCCCAAGAAATAATATTTGGCTGAGTAAGAATCCATGGTTTGAAGAGACGCTAGTTCCTCGTTTGCGTTTACGGGTAGCAGAAGTACTAGGCAGCTGAATGAAAAACAACGATTGAAATAAAGAAAACTTAATTTTGAAACATTTTTACTATAATCGATTTAATCTTAGTCGTATCAAAAGGCTTATCAAGGATAGCATCGACTCCCGCATCGCGCACTTTGTTCAAATGGCTATCTTTGGCTTCTGAAGTCACCATTAACACCGGCACATGAGAATTTTCGGGAGACTTGCGCAAATATTCGGTTAGTTGAATACCATTGACCTGGGGCATATTATAATCAGTCACAAGAAAATCTATTTCTTGTGTTTTCAAATAATCAATAGCGTGACAGCCATCTTCAAATTCAGTTATATTATTTAATCCCAAATTATTTAGCGCGCGGGCAATAGCTTTACGAGCTAACTTGCTATCATCCACTAAGGCTACTCTTAAATTATTGACATCGTAGTTCTCTAAATAAAGATCTTCTCGGTTGAGAAACGTCATCGCTGAACGTAAAGCTCTTTGCAATACTTGTTGCTCAAAAGGTTTATGCAGAATAGCTAAAATCCCCGATTGCTTAAATATTTCCAGCTGTTCTCTGCGCTTCTCACTAGAAATCAAAATAAATGGTATGGCGGAAAGCTCCTCCTCCTTCTTTCGTAGCATTTGTAGTAATTCTATTGCTGTACCATCTTCGTAATACAAATTGGATATGATTAAATCAGGAGGATATTTAGTGATTGTGGCCAGCGCTTGCTTTTTATTCGAAGCAAATTCAACGTTAGTAACGCCTTCTTGATCCAGTTTTTTTAAAATAACCTTTCTCTGCATTGGAGACGATTCTACCAACAGCACACTTAATTCAGAATTATTTACGGCGTCCATTTTTTTCCTGACAAATTATACAGTTGCTAAGATTATTTATTATAGTAGAGTTCAAAAAACTTGCAGTAAGCGTATGACAACTAGGTAGCATTCAGGGAGAGTAGTGTAAAAACGCATTTCTCCACTTTGTACAGCGCAGTTCATCACGCTCTTCATAAAGACGAATAGCGGACGGTAGGTCAAGTGTAAAGCTGTGCTCATCGTCATTGCCTAAAGCAGTTAATAGCATCCCTTCCTACTTATCGCAGTGTGGTGAACTCTCAAACCCAGAGGATTTAAGACAACATAATTGTTTGCTCTACAGACTTGGTGGTCGACTCTTCAACAACTGGGGGTATACGAATCACTCGGGTAGTTACAGAGTGAAGGTAGGCAGTAACAGAGTCAGTAATGACACTGACATTGTTAGACGCTGGGCTATTGCTGGAAAGGGTATTGCTTATAGATCTCAGATAGATATCTCATCTGATTTACGCAATGGAAAACTAATACAGTTACTTTCAGGATTTCAATCACCCCCTGTTGAACTCTATTTACTTTGCCCAAGTAGAAAGCAAGTGACTCCTGCGGTAATAGCTTTCAGGGAGATGTTAAGAGAAAAGTGCGCACAGATGATGACGAAAGATAAACAGCCCGCATAAATGCGAACTGTTTATTGTGTTGAGTTACTAAGCGTTAACGCCTTCCTGTTCAGTGACAGGCTCTACTGCGTTATAGATAGACTCATCTAACTCGTTCTCGGACTTGGCAATTAATACAGAAACCATTAAGTCGCCTGATACGTTGACAGAGGTGCGCGCCATATCAAGAATACGGTCAATACCCGCGATAATAGCTAAGCCTTCCATTGGTAGGCCAACAGTCGTTAATACAAGTGACAGCATGATTAAACCCGCACCAGGTACACCTGCAGTGCCGACAGAAGCCAGTGTTGCAGTAGCAATGATGGTGAGGTAGTCGCCAGTGCTAAGGTCAATACCAAAAGCTTGAGCAACAAACAAAGCGGCTACACCTTGGTAAAGAGCGGTACCGTCCATGTTAATCGTTGCGCCTAATGGCAGAACAAAGCTGGCGGTTCCTTTGGAAACACCTAAATTTTCACGGGCGCAGCGAATACTAACAGGCAGTGTGCCTGAGCTGCTGGTAGAGGAGAACGCCATCATTTGTGCGTTAACAATCCCTTTAAGATATTGAACAGGGCTTAGGCGCGCGATAAAAGCAATTGCACCGCTGTAAACCACCAATACGTGTATTATGCAGCCGATGTAAACGGCACCAATCACTTTAAATAGCGGTAGTAGAACGTCCATACCGTATTTTCCTGCTACCCAAGCCATCAGCGCAAAGATGCCGTACGGTGCAAACTTCATTACAAGTTCAGTTAGTTTGAACATTGCTTCAGCAAGGCTGTTAAAAAGCTTGATGGCAGGTTCTCCTTTTTCACCGATCATGTTCAGTGCAATACCTAAACCTAAAGCAAAGACGATGATCTGTAGAATCTTACCGCCAGCAAGTGCTTCAATTGGGTTTTTAGGGATTAGGTTAATAATGGTAGAGACTAGGCTGGGAGCATCTTTAGCATCTTTAGCAACTGCGGCAGCGTTAGCATCAGCGACCATATTAAGGCCATCACCAGGGGCTAAAATTGTACCTAAGCCCAAGCCAATGGTGATAGCTACCGCTGTCGTTAATAGGTAAATAATAATCGACTTAATACCCATGCGGCCCATTTTTGCGCTGTCTTGCATCGCGGTAACGCCCACGACCAAAGAGCAGAATACCAATGGAACAATCAACATCTTGATAGCATTGATAAACAATGTACCGATGGGTTTTAGCATCTCTGCATTAGGCCCCATGATGGCGCCGACAATGATACCGGCGACCATGCCGATAAGAATTTTTTTCCACAGAGCTAGATTGCTCCAGCCTCCGCTTTGTTGTGCTGTTGTAGTGGACATAAATAAGCCTCTATTAGTTTTTTATCATTGTTTTTTAGCTTTCATTCAGTTTTTTAGAGCGCTTTACTAGCGCCCCGGACGAATCATATTTTCTGGTTTAAGGATGTCGTGTAATTGCTCGTCAGAGAGAAGTTGCTCTTCACGAACTAAGTCAATGACACTGCGACCGGTGGCAAGGGCTTCCTTGGCTAGCCGCGTGGCATTTTCATATCCGATATGCGGGTTAAGAGCCGTCACCACACCAATGCTGTTATCTACTTGTGCTCGACAGACCTCAACATTGGCGGTAATGCCACTAATGCAGCGGTGCTGTAGCATTGGCATGGCTTTGCTTAGTAGACGGATTGATTCCAATACGTTGTAGGCAATCAGCGGTTCCATCGCGTTAAGTTGTAACTGGCCAGCTTCTGCTGCAAAAGATACCGCTAGGTCATTCCCCATAACTTGGTAGGCCACTTGGTTGACTGCCTCAGGGATAACCGGGTTGATTTTCCCGGGCATAATTGAGCTGCCGGGTTGCTGTGGGGGTAAGTTGATCTCGTTTAGTCCAGCTCGTGGGCCCATGCTCAGCAGGCGCAAGTCGTTGGAAATTTTGGAGAGCTTGATAGCTAGCCGCTTTAGCATGCTGGAGAACAATACAAATGCGCCCATGTCTGAGCTGGCTTCAATCAAGTCGGTGGCTTGGATTAAGGGAAAGCCGCTGATGCGTGCAAGTTGAGATACCGCGCATTTTCCGTAGCGCTCATCTGCATTGATACCGGTTCCTATTGCTGTACCGCCAAGGTTGATTTCATGCAGTAGCTCAGCAAGACCGGCAATACGTTCAACATCTTCACCCAGTGTGGAAGCCCAACTCTGAAACTCCTGACCTAGGGTCATAGGAACGGCATCTTGCAGCTGCGTACGGCCCATCTTAATGACATCAGAAAACTCAGTAGCTTTAACAACCAGTGCTTGTTGTAACGAGCGTAAGGCAGTTACTAGGTCGGCGTGGCTAAGCAAAATGGCGACTCGTACAGCGGTGGGGTAGGCGTCATTGGTAGACTGAGACATATTGACGTCATTGTTGGGGTGCAGCTGTTGATAGCTGCCTTTATCGTGTTCCATCAATTCCAGAGCGACGTTAGCGATAACCTCATTAGCGTTCATATTGGTTGAGGTGCCAGCACCGCCTTGAATCATGTCGACAATGAATTGGTCGTGATATTTACCATCAATGACCTGTTGGCAAGCCGCATCGATAGGTTTTGCCCGGCTAGGTTCCAGGTAACCCAGTTGAAGATTGGCACGGCCTGCTGCTTGCTTGACCATTCCCAACGCGCGAACCAGTTGAGGAAAGTGGTTCAGTGTGACTCCGCTTAAGTCAAAATTTTGTTGTGCTCGCCAGGTTTGGATTCCGTAATATGCTGTTGCTGGAATATCGGCTTCACCGAGTAGATCTTTCTCTGTGCGTGTGGCGGTTGTAATAGCGGCCGCTGCTGAGGCTGAGTGCGTCATGAGTATGAATAGCTCTTTTTATTATTAGTTGTTGATTACCGTGCTTATTAATAGAGCAAGTCTGATGCCAGTTGTTTTGTGTTTATTTAAATTATTGTTTCTAAAGAGTTTTATGGTTTTTTTTATTGAGTTTATTTGATACAAATCGTTATAACTTTGGTTATAGGATGAAAGGTAAATCGTCGCTAGTATTGAGCTGTAGAGCAGTGTTAGTGCGAGATACGAGTGGATATAACAGGCGTTATGGTTATAACTTTTGTTATAGGGGATGGTTATGAGTGAGTACTTTTAGAAAGTCGATATATAAGTGTGTACAAGGCTTATCTATTCCTAATAGTTATAGATTGTTTGCGTGGGTTTCTCTGTTAGTGGTAGGTGTTTGGCTGGTAGAGTGCGGGCTCTTGGATAAGGGAACGACGATGGAACTAGATATAACGCTCATCATTGTATTGATCTTAACGGGCTTTGGTGCCGGTATGATTGACGCTATTGCTGGAGGTGGAGGCCTTATTACACTGCCCGTGTTATTGGCGACTGGTATGAGCCCAGTAGAAGCATTGGCGACAAATAAACTACAAGGAAGCTTTGGTACTTTGGCGGCGTCTGTTTACTTCGTGCGTAAAAAACTGGTTGATCTATCACAGATGAAACTAATGATCGTCTGTACTTTTTGGGGAGCTGTAGTGGGCACGTTACTGGTACAGCAGCTGGATGCCAGTTTGTTGTCAGCCGTTATGCCTGTGTTACTCGTGCTTATTGCTTTGTACTTTATGTTTTCTAAGCGAATGGGTGATGAAGACCGAGATAGAAAAATCGGTAATGCACTATTTGCGTTTGTGTTTACCTTCGCGATTGGTTTTTATGATGGTTTTTTCGGCCCAGGTACGGGTACTTTTTTTGCGGTGGCCTTTGTGTCTTTACTGGGTTTCAGTATGGCTCGTGCTACAGCGCATACTAAAGTATTGAACTTTACATCAAATATAGCTTCGCTTATTTTCTTTGCTATGGGCGGCAATATTATCTGGATAGCGGGGTTTATAATGGCGGCCGGTCAGCTGGTAGGTGGTCAGCTGGGGGCGAGAATGGTAGTGAGTAAAGGTGTGAGTTTAGTGCGCCCTTTAATTGTTGTTGTAACCTTGGTGATGTCTGCAAAACTGCTCTTTGATCAGTACCAGAAAGGCGATAGCCAGTTGCTCGGTCAGATTTTAAGTTATGTGTACTGAAAAAAGTGCTGTTTCAATTGTGATTGTAAACGTGCAATGCGTTCACGTTTTAGACTGCTGGGTCGGTAACAAAGGTGAACGGGTCGGCTGAGTGCTACAGGTGGCGAGTGAATGAGGTTGGGTGGAATCCGCATGATGTTGATCAGTCCGCGTGGGATTAATGCGGGGGCAATACCATCTATACCTAACTGCGCAACGGCAAAGTATGAGTCCATTTGCATCATAGGTTGCAGGTTGCTCTGTAATAATTGAGCTTGTAAGTAACGATTTGCTGGGTTCTGTAGATCGATTGTTAATACTTTTAGCTGTTGCTCAAAATTGACTGCTTGAGGGTAGACCAGAACAAAAGGCTCTTCTAATAATTTATCAATCTGCAAATCGTTAGCGGCAGGCAAACGGCCTGCACAGATACCTAAGGCTGCGTCACCCGCGCGTACTTGTTCCAAAATAACCGGTGTGTGATGTGTACGAAAATTAAGACTGGTATCTTGCTTTAGGTAATCACGTAACAAGGGGCCAAGATAAGCTGCCAGTACGGTTTCAGAGCAGGCTATCTGTAATGTTCGCTCATCAGTAAACGTCTGTTGATCAAATAATAAGCCTTTTAATGTGACAAGCTCTGGCCCAGCGGTAGCCAGCAGTTCACGAGCTTCTGCTGTGAGTTGTATATGTCGGCCACGCGGTTCTATCAGCTTTTTTCCCAGCCGTGCCTCTAGGTTAGCAATACGCTTACTCACTGCTGATTGGCTAATATACAGACGGCTACCAGCCTTACCCATTGTGCCTTCTTGCGCTAATACATACAGGGTTTCTAAGCCTTCAAGTAACACCTTATTCTCCTGGTCGGGCTTTTTTAAGTCGTTTGCTAAGAGCTGGCTGTGAGATACCCAATAGTCGCGCTGCCAACGATTGATTGTTATTAGCACGGCGTAATGCTTCTTCAACGAGCAGGCTATCCATCTGCGCTAGTGTTGGTAAAGGCTCCTCAGCATTGAAATGGGATGGGCTGTTATTTAATTGGTCCGTTGGGTGTTCTGTCATTTCAATGTTTTTTCCTATTACTTGGCGAAATACCTCCATAGATAATAGGTGTGAGCGGTGTTGGCTGAGAGCATCAAAAATAAGTGCGCGTAGTTCGCGAATATTCCCAGGAAAATTATAGTTACTTAATAAAACGGGTAACTCCGGAGGGTAGCTAGGTACGGGTTTATCCATCTCTTGTGCCGCCTGAGCTAAAAAGTGCTCAAGCAGTAAGGGTAGATCTTCTTTGCGTTGGCGTAGTGGTGGAATATGAATTTGATGCGTACATAAGCGGTAATACAGGTCGCGACGAAAGCTCCCTTCTGCTTGGCGCTGCTGTAATTCTTGATGAGTTGCTACAATCACACGCGCACGGATTCTTTTAGGGCGGTCACTGCCTAAGGGATAATATTCGCCTTCTTGCAATAGACGCAGCAACTTTACTTGCGAGGCCATGCTGAGATCTCCAATCTCATCGAGAAACAGTGTGCCTCCGGCGGCTTCTTCTATTAACCCTGCACGGCTGCGTTCGGCACCGGTAAAGGCGCCACGCTGGTGGCCAAATAAAGTATCGGCAAAAACATTGTCATCCAGCCCTGCAACATTAACAGACACCAGTGGCCCAGCTCGGTTACTGAGCTGATGCGCGGCTTTAGCCAGTAATTCTTTACCTGTTCCGCTTTCCCCACAGATCAGTAACGGCTGATTACTTGGCGCTACTGATTCAAGGTATTGAAAGACAGCCCGCATCTGCTTACTACAGCTAATAATTGGGTCAAAGACATGCGGGTTTTCAAGGTTATTGTTGAGGATGCGCTGCCCTAGTGCCTGGTTCTCTCTGCGCATCTCTTGCATACGGATGGCGCGCTTTATGCCTTCTATTAAGCGGCCTTCTTCACTGGTTTTTACGAAGTAATCAAATGCCCCTTGTTGTAAGCATTTAACGGCAGATTCAACGTGGTTTAAACCGCTGATGATAATGACCGAGATATCAGGATGTTGCTCCGTGATTCTTTGAAGAAGCTGCTGCCCCGAAATATGAGGCATAGTAAGATCAAGTAGTATCAGACCAATCGATTCTTGTTGAAGAATGTCCATAACATTACGGCTATCACTGCAGCGATGAATATGAGTAATGCCGCCATTGCGTTCCAGTGTAATGCTTAAACTACGTAGGAATGATGCTTCATCGTCAACCAGTAGTATGCCGAATTCAGGGTAGAACGTTTGGTTGATCATGTTTTCTTTCCGTTGATTGGCAATGTCATAGTGACGGTTGTACCTTGGGAAGGAATTGAATCAAAGTGTAGAGTACCGCCGTGTGTTTGTACTATTCCGCTTGAAACCGATAAACCTAACCCGGTACCGCCATGTTCACGCCTCGTGGTGAAAAAAGGATCAAGTAGACGAGATAAGTTACGTGCTTCGATACCGTAGCCTTCATCGCTGATTTGTAAACAGATTTGTTGTGTTTCACTTATCAGGTAGGTGCTTACTGCAATCGCTTTACTACGGTCATGTAATGCTTGGCAGGCATTCAGAAGCAGATTAATGACAACTTGCTCGATTCTTTGGGCGTTGCCGTAAATAGTAGGAAGCTTGGCACTGTAATCGCAACTAAAATTGTCTGTGCTGTTGTGAATTGAGTTCTCGGCTAGCCTAACGGCCGTGGTTACCACTTTGTTCAGGTCAAATGCTTCATAGATGTCTTCGCTTTCTTGACGGGAAAAGTCCTTTAGGTCATTAACGATACGTTTTATACGCCGTGCACCATCATGCATATCACTCATTAGCACAGGGATTTCGTTGCGCATTTGAGAATAGGCTAGACCTCCAAGCAAAAAATCGCCGTGCTGCTCATAATGCTGCTCGAGTATCTCTTCACAGTCTTGCCATGCTTCTTGTATAACGGGCATGTTTAGCAGCAATAGCCCCGTCGGGTTGTTTATTTCATGGGCTACACCTGAGACCAAAATCCCCAGAGAAGTCATTTTATCTGCTTGGATTAGCTGTTGCTGCTGCATATCTAACTCGGCTGTTCTTTTATCGACTTGGCGTTTCAGCATGCGATTCCAGGTGATACTGCCGCCAAGAATCAGTAATAACAGGGCAGAAAAAAATGCAGCAAGTTTACCCAACTGTTTCCAGGGAAGACTTTTTTCCTGCAGTGGTCCGAGCCATTTATTATAAATGAGTTGTTGGCGGCCAGTATTTTTAAGAATAGCTAATCCTTCGCTAAACTGTGCGAGTAAGTCTTCGTTACCTTTAAGAACGGCATATCCATAGTGTTGTGCCTGAAAGGGTTTGCCAACAGGGATGATGTTAGACAGTCCCAATTCTTTACCAAGGTATAAGCCTGGTAAGTTAGCAACAAGTGCATAGTCATGTTTGCCCGCAGCGAGTTGGCGTAAGGCATCGGCATGGGTTTCGACAGTGAAGAGTTTTGCGCCAACATCATTTTGGAGTAAGTAGTCATGCATAATGCCATTTTTTTGGACGACGACTTCTTTGTCTTTTAATTGTTGTAATGAAGTGGCACGCGGGGTGCCTTGTCGTGCAAATATAGATTGATGAATAATGGCGTGTGGCGGACTAAAGTCAAAGGTTTCGCGTCGTTCAGGTGAGTTGACCATGCCTTGTAAAGCATCGATGTTGCCTTCTTTAAGAGATTTTCGAACTTGTGCCCAGTCTGAAAAAATGAACTCTACTTTCATTCCCATCACTTCTGCAATAGCGAGTGTTAGCTCGACATTGTACCCACTGGGTTGGCCTCCATCATCGAGAAACTCATAGGGAGGGTAGTTATAATCTCCACCTATCAGTACGGTTTGATCAGGAGATAAGTTGCGTGCGCTGGCAAACGGACTGATGAACGCTACCAGTAGCAATAGTAGCAATAGTAGCAATAGTAGGCATAGTGGTTGTCTATGATTTAAATACATAATGACCAAATAGTGTAGACTTTAGTCGTGATCATAGCGGTATTGAGTAACGGTTCATAGATAGTAGTTATATCAGTACCTGCATTTTTCTTCTAGGAGGTTATTGGTGAAGTCCCATCCGCAGCGTCAAGAGATTGCTGATGAAGTGCATGCGCGCCCCTTTCAGCAGTTGAGTTCTCCTCTTAAAGTGATGCACTTTGCTGTAATGAATGCTGAGCATAGTGTAGAGGAGGTTCTTCATTCTGTTTCTGCTTTGTATGAGGTCTGTGGTGCAAAGCCACTTGCAGAGAATGCTACTTTTGGTTTCCAAGATGTTGGTCAGTTATCACTGCGCTGGGAAGCGCATAACGAGTTTTATACCTTAACTTTTTACTATCGAGGTGAGGAGCAAGATTGGCTGCAGTCTATACCGGGGATACCACAAGATTGGGATGAGCATGTTGTAGGAGAGCTTATTACTGGCGTACAAATACTGGTTAAAGCACCGCAAGAAGAAACTGAATTATCAGAAGATTCAGCTTCTGTTTCCGATAATTTAGCGATTGGTTCACACATTATGCGAAAAGCTGCCACGTTGTGGACTGATTTTAAGGGACAAGCTGAAGTTGCTATTCTATGCGAGAATCCTGTTTTAGATGGGGTCTTTGGTGACAATCAGGCTATTGGTTCGCAGGTCATGCGTAAGTCAGCCACCTTGTGGACTGATTTTAAGGCTCAAGGGGAGTTCGGGTTAAATTGTATCTTGTTGCACGATCATCATTTACATGGTTTTCAGTGCGGCCGATTGATTCAGCGCTTGTGTGAAATTGATACTTACCGTGCTGTTGCTTTGCTAGGTTTGTCTCCAGCCCGTTCTGCTATGAAGCAGGTAACAAATTTAGGAAATGAGTTATCAGTGATTACTAACCACTTAAGTAATCTAGGGGCAGGGGAGGAGCCTGAAGCATTATCAGCTTTGATGGTGATGGCTGCAAAAGTAGAAGAAATTTCAGCAGAAACCGCGCACCGTTTTTCTGCCTCAGAGGCGTACTATGCGGTAGTGAAAATGCGCATTTCTGAATTGGAAGAAACACGAATCGAGGGACTACAAACTATTGAGCAGTTTATTGAACGTCGTGTAGATCCTGCCATGCGTACGTGTAAAGCGGCATCTGTGCGGCTAGATCGTATCTCTCAGCGTATTGCGCGTGCCAGTAATTTATTACGCTCTAAAATTGATCTGTCGACTGAGCAAAAAGTACATGATTTGCTTAGTTCGATGAATAAGCGGACACGCCGTCAATTAACACTCCAAGCAAAATTGGAAACGTTTTCTATTATCGTCGTGACTTATTACTTGTTTGATTTAATCGATCGTACGGTTCATTACCTTACTTCAGGTAAAACAGAAGAGATGGCTACCAATGGCTTGGTATATTCGCTACCGGCTGTCGTTTTGGGCGTTTGGTGGTATGTGCGTAGAGTGACTAAAGAATTTAAATCAGACGACTAACGGAGCACTCACAGATAATTAGCTCGGAGTGGTCCGTTGTATTAGATAGTAGTTATAGCACTGGTGCATCAAAGTCGTTAGGTTCATCGCTGTAAACACAGACGTTCCATTGATCAACAGTGCCATTTTCAGCAATACAATTTGTGTCGAAAAATGCAACAATCTCTTTACGCTGGCAATGTGCTTCAAAAGCTGCAATATCACTCCATATTTCATGAAACACGATAGGGTAGCTTTCGCCTTCTGCAAATGGGTTGGCGATACGGCGGGTGACCGTATATTGAAGGCATCCGTCTTCACGTTGTGCATTAGGTTCCAGTGCTTGCAGTGCTGCAAAAACTTCTGCTTCTTTACCCGACTTTGGCAAAAATTGGGCAGTACAATAAACTTTTTTAGACATATGCTTCTCGTATTTCTTTTTTATGTGTACTGAAAACAAAAAAAGCCTCCATTATTAATAAGGAGGCTTTTTTAGTGTCGCTGTTTAAAAAGTAATGACTATTTAGCAGCTTCGTACATTTTAACGCCATCAATGATAGCTGCACGTGCTGCGTCAGCACCTTCCCATCCATCAAGCTTAACCCATTTACCTTCTTCAAGGCCTTTGTAGTTCTCGAAGAAGTGCTTGATACGAGCAAGTGTCATTTCAGGCAGGTCGCTGATGTCGTTAACATCTTTGTACATTTTAGTTAGCTTGTCGTGCGGTACTGCTAGCAGCTTAGCATCCTGGCCCGCTTCGTCAGTCATGTTTAGGATACCAATTGGACGGCAACGGATAACAGAACCTGGAATAACTGGGTAAGGTGTCAGCACTAGTACGTCAACAGCATCGCCGTCATCAGCCAGTGTGTTGTTGATATAGCCGTAGTTGGCAGGGTAAAACATAGGTGCTGCCATGAAACGGTCAACGAAGATCGCATCTTCTTCTTTCTCGATCTCGTATTTTACCGGGGAGCTTTCCGCCGGGATCTCGATGATCACGTAGATGTCGTTCGGTAGATCTTTACCAGCAGGCACTTTTGCAAAGCTCATGCGTTCCCTTCCTGTTCTGAAAAATAAAAATTTTGTATTCAGTCATTATAAGAGTCGTACGCGTTAGTTTGTATACGACTATCAGATGATTATGCCTCTTTTGTGCTTTCAACTTGTGCGTGGTATTCCATTAGCGCTTCAACTTCTTTGCGCGAGCCTAATGAAACAGAAACACGTTCATGGATGTCATCCGGTTCTACATCCATGATGTCGGAGTAGCAGTTAGTCGCTAATCCGCCAGCCTGCTCAATCAGCATGCTCATTGGGTTGCCTTCGTACATTAGACGCAATTTGCCCGGCTTCTTCGGTGAGCGAGCATCCCAAGGATAAGTGAAGATACCGCCGCGAGTAAGAACGCGGTGAACTTCAGCTACCATCGCAGCAACCCAGCGCATGTTGTAGTTTTTCTCACGCGGACCGTCAGCACCGAGTAGCAAGTCATCCACGTAGTTACGCATAGCCGGTTCCCAGAAGCGGTGGTTTGACATATTGATGGCAAACTCACGAGTTTCTTCAGGAATCATAACGTTTTCACGTGTTAGTAAGAAATCACCGGTGTGAGACATGGTAAACATGTTGACACCTTTTCCGGTCGTTAATACTAAAACGGCTGAAGGTCCATACAAAACATAACCCGCAGCGATCTGTTTGCGACCGCTTTGTAGGTAGGGATGTTCAGTGCTGTAGTCTTGGTCTTTTGGCGCTTCAAGAATGGAAAATATAGTACCAACAGAGACATTGATATCAATATTTGAAGAACCATCTAGAGGGTCAAAAACGACTAAATAACGGCCGTCTGGGTTACCCGGTACAGATTCGCTTTCTTCTTCAGAAGCTACGCCTGCCACCAGTGAGTGGTTAAGCAAGACGGTTTTCATGATCTCATTAGAAATCACGTCTAATTTCTTCTGTGTTTCTCCCTGAACGTTAGTGATATCGGTCGTTCCGAGCACTCCCGCTAATGCACCTTCACGCAGTTGTAACGCGATCTCTTTACAGGCGACCATGAGTGTAGCAATCAGGTCCATTAATTGTTCGTCAGTGTCGTTGCGTCTCAGAAACTGGCTCAGCAGTTGCATGGGGGATAATACCTTTGAGTATGTTAAAAAAAGGGCGAAACAAATTTTGTAGTAATTTTACGTGATTAAGATGGGAAAATCATGTGATGAAGTTCAAAAAAGGGTTATAAATCGCGCCCTTTTTTCATAATTGCCGGTATTATTATCTGAATTGATTTATTGATTGTTTCTTAGGAGTGACACTTTGCATATTCATGTTCTGGGTATCTGCGGAACCTTTATGGGTTCGTTGGCTATATTGGCGCGCGAGTTGGGTTATCGAGTGACGGGTTCAGATGCCAATGTATACCCACCTATGAGCACTCAGTTAGAAGCTCAGGGTATTGAGTTAATGGAAGGGTATTCATCGGAGCATCTCAGCCCTGAACCAGATTTGGTAATTATCGGTAATGCGATGTCACGGGGTAACCCAGCCGTAGAATATGTTTTAGATAAAGGTTTGCGTTATATTTCCGGGCCTCAATGGTTATGTGAGCATGTGCTCCAAGAGCGTTGGGTGCTAGCTATTGCGGGTACGCATGGCAAAACAACGACTTCTTCGATGCTGGCGTGGATTTTGGAATATGCGGGTATGGAGCCGGGTTATTTAATTGGTGGTGTGCCGAATAATTTTGAGGTGTCAGCACGTTTGGGTGGTTCGCCTTTCTTTGTTATTGAGGCAGATGAATACGATACCGCTTTTTTTGATAAGCGTTCAAAATTTGTACATTATCGGCCTCGTACGTTGGTGCTAAATAACCTTGAATTTGATCACGCCGATATCTTCCCCGATTTAGCCGCTATCCAGCGACAGTTTCATCATGTAGTACGTACTGTTCCTGCTAATGGCCAGGTAATTATTCCTCAACAAAATGAAGCCATCAAAGAAGTAATCGATATGGGCTGCTGGACACCGGTAGTCAACGCATCGGTTGGTGAGGGTGGTGAATGGTCTGCACAACTGGTTAGCGAAGATGGCAGCACTTTTAATATTTTGCACGAAGGTAAAAACCTTGGCCAAATCTGTTGGGGTATGACGGGGCTGCATAATGTTGAAAATGGCTTGATGGCGTTAATTGCAGCGCGCCACGTAGGCGTGCAGCCTCATCATGCTGTTGAAGCATTGTCTGTTTTTGGCGGTGTTAAGCGCCGTATGGAAAAATTAGCTGAAGTAGCAGGCGTGACTGTTTATGACGATTTTGCTCACCACCCCACAGCCATAGCAACAACGCTACAAGGGCTGCGAGCACAAGTGGGTAGTGAAACCATTGTTGCAATTATAGAGCCACGCTCAAACACTATGAGATTAGGGGCGCATCGCGCTGCATTAGCTGATTCATCTGAAATGGCAGATGAAGTCATTTGGTATCAGCCTACAGGTTTGGGTTGGTCGCTGGATGATATTGTAAGTGGGCGCGAAGATAAAATGCGTGTAGCAACCAGTATTGATAATATTATCAGCACTGTAAAAGCTTCAGTTACCAAAGGAACACATGTAGTGGTGATGAGTAATGGTGGCTTTGAAGGCATTCATCAGCGTTTGATTACTGCGCTGGAAGAGCGCTTCTCTGAGGGCAATAATCATGGCTGAGTTTACGCAAAGAGTTACTCTAGCGGTTACCGGTGCATCAGGCGTGCAGTATGCGGTGCGCCTAATGGAATGCTTGGTGGCTGCTGATGTACAAGTGCTACTGATGATCTCCCGTGCTGCACAAGTAGTAGCAGCAACAGAAACCGAATTGACTATTCCTGGTGCAACGGCTGCGCAGCAAGTGTATTTTACTCAGTTGTTTAACGCTAAAACGGGTCAAATTAAAGTATTCTCACGTGAGCAGTGGATGGCACCGGTTGCTTCCGGCTCGGGTGCGCCAGCGACTATGGTGGTGTGCCCTTGTAGCACGGGTACCTTGTCTGCTATAGCGACAGGTGCGAGTAATAATTTGATAGAGCGAGCGGCTGATGTTGCTTTAAAAGAACGTCGACAACTGCTGTTGGTGCCTCGTGAGGCACCGTACTCTGAAATTCATCTAGAAAACATGCTGAAACTGACACGTATGGGCGCGGTAATTCTGCCTGCGAGCCCTGGTTTTTACCATAAACCTGAAACAATTAACGATATGATCGACTTTGTGGTGGCTCGAATCCTCTCCCAAATAGGGATTGAGCAATCTTTTATGCCTCGTTGGGGTGATGCTTTGCTGCAAAGTGATGAAAATCCGTCGTCGCACGATTAGAATAGGCCCTTTTGTAAATTGGAGTGGGTTAATGCCTAAAATTCTTGCCTTGGATACCTCTACTGACGCCTGTTCAGTGGCTTTATATGTGGCGGGTGATATTCGTGAGGATTTCAGAATTATCCCCAGACAACATACTAAGCAACTGTTGCCGATGATCCAAGCGATGTTGGATGATGCGGGCCTTAAAGTAACAGATCTAGATGCCATTGCCTTTGGGCGAGGGCCTGGCTCTTTTGCCGGTATTCGTATTGCTACCGGTGTTGCTCAAGGTTTGGCATTTTCAGCTGAGTTGAACCTGTTACCTATTTCTACATTGGCTGCTATTGCATTGGCACACCATCTTAAAACAGGTGATCAACACGTTATTGCTGCTTTGGATGCGCGCATGGATGAAGTTTATTGGGCCGCTTATAAGTTTGAAAACGGGCTTCCTATTTTACTGGAAAGTGAGCGCGTTGATGCGCCTGCGAATATTTGTTTGCCAGATGCCAGTGAGTGGGCTGGAGTGGGGTCGGGCTGGCGTTATCTGCAAAAGATGTCTGATCAAGTAAAGCAGTTTATCACTACGGTGGAAGGCGGGCTTCAGGAGGAGGTTGATGAAAATACCACTTACCCAACAGCCTCTAGCATTGTGCGTTTGGCTATTAAGGATTACCAGGAAGGAAAATCAGTATCGCCTGAATTGGCTTTACCCGTATATTTACGCGATAACGTCGCATGGAAAAAGAAGGATCAGCAATAAATGGATTGGGTTCAAACAGTTGTACTTGCGTTAATACAAGGACTAACAGAATTTTTACCGGTATCAAGCTCTGCTCACCTCATCCTTCCTTCTCAATTACTGGGTTGGGAGGATCAGGGGCTAGCGTTTGATGTTGGTGTGCATATGGGGACACTCGCGGCGGTTGTTATCTACTTTCGCCAAGATATTGTTAATATGTTGGTTGCTTTTTTTGCTTCCTTTAAAGGCGCTAGGTCGGTTGATGGGCGTGTTGCTTGGTTTGTTATTTTTGCGACGGTACCAGCGTTGGTTTTTGGTTTTATGCTCAATGATATAGTCGACCAATATGGTCGCTCTATATTAGTTATTGCAGCTACTACACTAATTTTTGGTGCATTGTTGTGGTGGGCTGATATCAGCCGAAAAGAGGTTAAACCTCTAGAAGAAATTACTCTGCGTGATGCGATTACCATTGGTTTAGCGCAAGCCGTGGCGTTAATTCCGGGTACTTCACGTTCGGGTATCACTATTACAGCAGCATTAATGTTAGGTTTTACACGCCAAGCCGCGGCACGCTTCTCATTTTTGATGTCGATTCCTGTGATACTGGCCGCGGGTAGTTATAAAAGTTTAGAGTTATTTCAAACGGCAACAGCTACACAGTGGGAGATGGTAATAGGGGGAGTACTTGTGTCAGCACTGAGTGCTCTGGCGTGTATTCATTTCTTCTTAAAGCTGCTGGATCGTACGGGCATGCTGCCTTTTGTTATCTATCGATTGTGTTTGGGCGTTTTCTTGTTAGGTGTCTATTTTTATGTGCCTGTAAATGTTTGATTTAGTAGGGGGTATCCAGGTTGCTGCCAGTGATAAGCCTTTGTTTGGTCAGGCGGCAATGCTTGCGAAGAAGCTTGGTTTAGCACCTGCGCTGGTTATCTCTGATACTTCTCGATGCGCTCATCCTTTGCTGCTTTATGTCACTTATGATGGTGTAAAACTACAAACGACGGGCAAGAAGGCTCCTGGACCTGTTTGGGTAGACTTTCTCAGTGGTACCGTAGCGCATCGTAGGAAGTTTGGCGGCGGTGCAGGTCAGATGATAGCCAAAGCCGTAGGGGTTAAAGGTGGTGTTCGTCCTACCGTACTGGATGCGACGGCGGGCTTAGGGCGTGATAGCTTTGTACTGGCAACGTTGGGTTGTCACGTGTCTATGATCGAGCGTTCTCCAATTATTCATGCTTTGTTAGAAGACGGGCTGTCACGCGCGATGTCGGATGATGAAGTCTATGATGTTTGTTCAAAAATGAAGTTGTTACATGGTAACTCGATTGAGTTGATGAGCTCCATTGAAGCGCCCCAAGTTGTGTATGTGGACCCTATGTTTCCGCATGCTGAAAAATCAGCACTCGTGAAAAAAGAGATGCGTATATTTCGAGATGTAGTAGGCGATGATCATGACTCTTCATCTCTTTTGGAAGCTGCATTGGATGTTGCTACGGCGCGTGTTGTCGTTAAGCGAGCTCGTAAAGCCCCACTTATTGAGGGACGTGCACCGAGCTACCAGTTAGAAGGGAAGTCCAGCCGCTACGACATTTATGCGTTAGCCAAGCTAGCGTAGAGTTGCTTGATAACCAGCTTATTGATAGTTAAAAGCTCATGTGTTTTGCGTGTGTTAAATCTAACGGCTGTCCGCGCTTACTTAGCGCGGGTGTAGGTTCTGCTCTATCACGCCAACATAATGCGGGTTTAAAATTTGAGTCGCCCGTTTTAGCAAGGCTTTACTCTCTATCTGGCAACTAACTTGCCCCTCTTTTTCAGCAAATACGTTCTGCTGTACGAGTGTTTTTATAAAAACGTTTAATACCTGTTCGTCTGCATACTCAGGTGAATTAAAAGCAAATTTTTGATGTAAGTGAGTGGCAATGCGCTGACTTTCGCTTACTAAATCAGTGATTGGCATAGCCGCTCCAACAGACAGTAAACGAAACACAATATAATAGCGTACCAATATGGGTTCTGCTGTTTGCATTAGTGCAATAGAAAGCGGTGTTTCAATTACTCTAATTATGTTTGCATCCTGCGTAATTAAACCGCGCTTTTCCATACGTAAGCGGAGCTGTTTTAATGCTGTTTTCAACTCTGAGGCATCCCACGGTAGGAATAGTTCCGCTTTCAAGTAGGGGTAGAGCGTACTCACAAGCCGTGGCAAGGTTTGTGGTATTGGTTTGGGGTATCGCTTAGCTAGCAGCAAAAATATCCCAGGTAGTAGCGTCATATGATGAAGCTGATTGCGGTAAAATGTCATTTCCTGAGCTTGGCTGGCGCTCAAAAATATATGATCTTCACAGCGGCTCAGTTGTCGACGTTTATATGCCTGTTTTATCCACTTCTTAGCAGACCCTTTTGCGATGGCTACAGGTGGGTTGGGTAGCATCTCTAATAAAACAACTAACTCATCTACTTGCTCCGACAACTCGGCAATACTTTGCTGCCTTTTGGGGTTAGCTAACAGTAATGTAGCTAATATTGCAGTTTGATTGGCATAAGCTGACTGATTAATACGTTGAAGTACTTCTTGGCTGATGTGCTGGGTCATGAATTGTTTTGTTGACCCAGGGAGGTGTTCAAGGTTTTCAGGCATGTCATTGATAGCCTGTTGTAGCAAAATGGGTTCTCCAAAACTAAGAGCCGCGTCTCCGAACTGATGACGGAATTCTTTCAGAGACGTTAGCAAACCTAAGAAGGATTCTTTGCGTTTTTTTCGGCCTAACAATTCTTGTTGGTAGCTTTTGCTTTCGACAAGCTTGTCATAGCTTATCCATACAGGTACTAAAGCTACGGGCTTATCTGGAGTATTTAAATGATTTTCCAATGTCATGGAAAGCAGTCCCGTTTTGGCAGGGAGCAAGCGCCCTGTTCTACTTCTACCTCCTTCAATAAAGTATTCAAGAGAGTGGCCTTTATTGGACATAATAGCTAAATAGCTTTGGAATAATTGAGCGTATAAAGGGTCATCACGAAAACTACGGCGCATGAAAATAGCGCCGCCGCGTTTGAGAATGCTGCCTAAAACAGGGGCGTTGAGGTTATCGCCTGCAGCAATATGAGGAATCATTAAACCGTGTTGGTATAAGTGCGAAGACAGCATGACATAATCCATATGGCTGCGATGGCAAGGCAGGTAAACAAGTTGGTTTTCAGGTGCACATAGTTGTACACGTTCAATGCCCTTTATGTGGATGTTTTTATAGATTTTTTTCCAAAATATGTTCAGCAATGAGGCCAAGATACGGGCGGTTGTAGGGCTGAAATTTGCTGCAATTCCCTTTAGCAAAACCTTAGCATCATTATGTATTTGCTCTACTGTACGATTTTGTTCTAACGCGGATTGCTTTATCGCGTCTTTGACAGCAGGTTCTCGTAAAATGAGTGTGAACAACGTGCTTCTATGGGATAAGTTAGGACCAATAATAGCGAGTCGGCGGCGGTAGAAATGGTGATGGAAGACGCGGACAGCTTTATGGGCAATAACGCCGGCTGGTTGGTGTGGAGACTCTGTTTTAAGTTGCTTTAATGAAAGTGCGGGGTCGACTTGTATTAGTGTTTGACGGCCATTGACCAGCAGTTGCATAAAGTGGCCTAACATACCTGCTTTACTCCAACTTTCAGCATAAAGCAGATTCAAGTAAGAGGTTTCTCGTTGTGGCATTCGGCCGTGATAAACAGAGATTGGAACAATTTTGATATCTTTTTCGGGTGCAAGAAAGTTTAATTTGTCTACTTGTGATTCGATACGATTGCGTAGATCTTCTTGGTGGCTGTGTGCTGCGCACAAGATTTTTTGCTCAGGAAGTGTATTTCCTTGGCGGCGCAATTGCTCAATTAATAGCAATCTATGGGTATATCGGGCTGTTTCGATGACAAAGAGGGTGTTTTCTGTTGGCTTTAAATGTTGTTTGCCCTCCACCGTTGGGTGGATAATAAGCCTTAGTAAGAAACGACTAATGCGGTTTAGCCCTCGCATGTATTCAGACCTTATCTTAAATTAATAGTGTGGTGGTGGGGCGTCATCAAACGCTACGCCTTGGTTTTCTTGGCCGACAGTTTTAAGTTGTTGGTTGAAAGCCGTGATCAATTTTTGAAGCTCAGAGATGGTTCTATCTTGTTGAGCAATAACGTCATTCAGCTTGTCCAGAGCGTCTTCTTGGAAGGCTACTCGGCTTTCGAGTTCGGTTATACGTTCATCGTAATTCATTGTGGCGCCTGTGACATAAAGTTTAATGTATTAAGCATAACGGAGTGGCATATAGAAAGTAAATTCAGTTGCATGAAGGTAAGCTATTGAAATTTTGAGTTTTCTTCTGTATACCTTTGCGGTTGCTGCTTTAAATTAAGTATGGGTGGCTCAAATAATAGTAATTATCATGATAAGACAAGAGATAGATAGATGAGTGGTAACCAAATAGTTCGTAGTGTGATTGTAAGTATTATTGCAGCAGTGTTGATTCCTGTGCTGCTTAACGCTGTAACTGGTGTTGATGTAGGGTTAACAGCCCCAGCCATCGCAGTAACCTTTATTGTGGTTCTTATTAGTAGTGTTGTTTCTGCTATGGGTGGAAATACTTCTTCAGTTCCTGCTTTAGACCAGGTTTCTGATGAAGATATGGAAGAGGAAGAAGACTACGAAAATGATGACCGTGAGTTAGGTACAGTAAAATGGTTTAATGTTTCTAAAGGTTTTGGATTCATTACACGAGAGAATGGCGATGATGTTTTTGTTCATTTTCGTAACATTAGAGGACGTGGGCACCGCTCTTTGAGCGAAGGTCAGCGTGTTCGCTTTAATGCTCGTGAGAGTGATAAAGGTTTGCAAGCGGAAGATGTTTCCGTAATGCGCGGCTAATCACTTCAATAGCGGAGGCTTCGGCTTCCGCTTTCTTTTTTATAGCTTCATATTTCTTGTTAGCCTCTATTCCCCGCTTTAAGTGTATTATTCAAGCGCTTTATTACGTCATCAGGGCTGCTATAGCCGTCACTTACTCGTGTTGCTTGTTGTCCTTCAAGTAAGCGTAATGCTGGAAATCCTGACACATCAAGCTGCTGTGATACCCTCAAATTTTCTTCGAATTCTTGCTGTATGCTTGTAGAGTTTAATTGTTTTGAAAACTCAGAAGGGTCTATGCCTAGTGATTCTGCTAACGCTATTAAGGTAGCGTTGTCGGAAGGGTTTTTTGCTTCTAGGTAGTATGCATGCTGGATTGCACGAGCCATGCCTGGAGCGGCCCCGGATTGTATGTTTTCTGCTGCAAGAATTGCTCTACATGCTTGCCAAGTGCTTCTGCGAGGTGTGCATTTTGTCCAGAAATCATGGTTAAATCGAGTGCCTGTTTTAGCTTCAATTTGAGACCAAATGGATTGGATCGCCTCTTGTTGTTCTGCTGGCATGGTTGATTCTGAATCAGCTGCCAGACCACCCATGACGTATGTGATCGGTAAGTTAGGAAACTGCTGTTTTATGGCGTCTATTGTTGGGGAAAATGCCCAGCACCAGCTGCACATGGGGTCCATGATATAAAGTAGTTGCATCAGAAAAGCTCCGGGTGTGAGTAGGTTTTTTCCCAAACGTTAAGTGCAGGAATGTTTGGTCGATGTTTATTAATTTCTTCACTAAAAAAGTGTGCCACTTTAGGTGCTTCTTTATTATCAGGTGTATGGAAGAAAAGGTAGGGCGTGCGTCCTTCATCTATCCATTGTAAAGTTTTTTTAATCCAAGGTTCTATGTATGCGTAGCCATTTTTAATATTGAGTGGAGTGATGATGCGTACAAAAGGTTGTTGACCTGTGGCTATTGCATGTACCGGCATACGTGGTTTTGAACGCAATGCTTCCTGTGTCACTGGGTCATTACATGCATGCGCAAATAAGGCGCGTGTGTCGAATGTTACACGGTTAATGGAATTTCTCATGAGTATTTGGTTAAAGCGCTTTTCTGTATCGTCTTTAAGAAAAAAACCTGTGTGTCTTACTTCTATACCGTAATTGAAACCGGCGGGTAGATTTTGTATAAAAGTCTCTAGTCGATTTATGTCGCTGGGCGAAAAAGAAGCATTTAGCTGTAACCACAACACGCCTAATTTGTCTTCGAGTGGTGCTATACGATTAAGAAATTCGTTGACCAGCCGATCACAATGTTGAAGTTTTGCATGATGGGTAATAGTTTGAGGAAACTTGAAGCAATACCGAAAAAAAGGATTTGTTTGTTGTTTCCAGCGTTGTATCGATGACTCGTTAGGAAGGCCGTAAAAACTGCTGTTACCTTCTACTGTTGAGAAATGTTTTGAGTAGAGAGGAAGTGCTTGATTAATAGCAACGTGTCCTTGATACCAGTCAGGGTGATGCCATTGTGCCAGGCCAATAAAATACTTTGGCAAGTGTTGGGGATAATCGTTGTTCATACGCCTATGGTGTACGGAACAGCTGCTATACTCAAGTAATTGATTATTAATAAATACTCGGAGTGTCTTACAAGATGGATTTTGCATCCCTTATAGGAATCTTGTCTGGGCTGGTGTTAATTATATCGGCCATTTTGATTGGCGGTAATGCGGACATCTTTGTTAACGTCCCCGGTATGATGATCGTTGTTGGAGGAACGATGGCAGCAACGCTGTTGACGGTTCAATTTCGTGATGTCATGAATGCCTTTAAGGGGGCTTACATGGTATTCACAAAAGATAAGACCAACCCTTCAGAAATGATCGATACAATGATCAAGCTGAGTAAAATCAGTCACCGTCATGGGTTGTTGAAACTCGGTGATGTAAAGACAGACTCTCCTGTATTACGTCGAGCATGTAACTTACTCTCTGAAGCGGCTTCTGAGTCGGTGATTAGAAATACGTTACAAAATGAAATTGACTCCTTAATGGCTCGCCACTTTTCTGTGCAAGATGTATTTAAAAAAATGGCCGCATATGCGCCTGCATTTGGCATGCTGGGAACCTTAATTGGTTTGATTCAAATGCTAAGTGAACTAGATAACCCTGAAACGATAGGCCCAGCGATGGCTGTGGCATTACTAACAACGTTTTATGGCTCTCTATTGGCAACCATGGTTTTTTTGCCGATTGCAGGAAAATTGAAAGCACGTACTTTATTAGAAGTTACTAATCTAGAGATCATACGTGAAGGCAGTATTAGTATCCTCACGAATGATCATTATGCTCATGTTTATGAACAGTTATCCTCTTACCTTCCTGAGAGGGCACGAAGTCCCATGTTTAACAAAAAAGAATCTGAAAGTGCCGGAGCTAAAAAATGAGTGCGCGACGAGCCATTATTGACGAGGCAGAGCCAAGTTGGATGGTGACTTATGCAGATTTGATGACACTATTATTAGTTTTCTTTGTATTACTGTTCTCAATATCGACAGTTAAAAAGGAGCAGTTTGCTTCTACTATTCGCTCTTTTCAGTTAGCTATAGGTAATACAGGGGGGAGTATAGTTCCGCTGCCGGAAGAGCTAAGAGCTCCTGCCATAGAGATATTAGATTCTGAAGATGTGAACAATGCGGATCAGGTTGTTCCGCCTGACGTTGTATTAGAAGAGCAAGAAGATATACGTTTACCTGAAATGCCAATGGTTGATGAAAATGCAGACCTGAAGTTTTTGTCGAATAGCTTAAAAGATGTTTTTTCCTCGATGGGTGTAAGTGATTCTGTGGATATAAGTGAGCCTCGTGACGGAAAAATACGTATTCGGGTAAAAGGAGCATTATTATTTGGATCTGGAGATGCTGCTTTTAAACGACAAGTGATGCCTATTTTAGATGAATTGTTAGAAACATTAGAAAAAAATCCAGAGTTCAAAGTTGGAATTCAGGGACATTCAGATAATATTCCAATAGAAACAGTTAAGTTTCCGTCAAATTGGGAGCTGTCTGCTATAAGAGCAACTACCGTATTACGCTATTTACTACGTGGGGGTATTGAGCCTGAGCGAGTAACAGCAACAGGTTATGGTGATGCATTGCCTATTGGACCCAATGATACGGTAGAGCAGCGAGCAGAAAATAGACGTATTGAATTTGTGTTAGAGAAGGTGAGTGGCTTATGAAGCCTGTTATTGAAATTGATACTGATGACTCTCAACGTCGAACTTATAGGGTTAGGCCGCATCCAGATGACCCTGTGAGCTTGAGTGTTGCAGGTGTGGCTGTGGAAATAATTGATATTTCAGCGAAGGGTGTCGCCTTTCGTTATCAAGGTGAGGCAAGCAAAGAAGCTTATCCTATGCGGTTAACCTTCGAGACGGATAAAGAGTATGAAATTACATGCTACTTGAAAATCAACCGCCGCAGTAATCCCGAGTACAGTGCTGAATATATTGATATAGACGAGAAGGATGTAGCAAGGATTACAGGGCTGATTATCGAGTGCCAAAAAAGAGATATTCGTCGCAATAAGCTTTTAGAAACACAGAGTCGAGAAAGAACTGAAAAATAATGTTGCACAAGCGAAATAATCACTATAGTATTCGCTCCACAATTTGATGCGGGGTGGAGCAGTATGGTAGCTCGTCGGGCTCATAACCCGAAGGTCGTTGGTTCAAATCCGGCCCCCGCTACCAATTTTGTAGAAGTATATCAAAGGGTTACTTTTGATTATTTCGAAGTGAAATAAGTAAAGATTTTAAAGTCGTTGCGGGGTGGAGCAGTATGGTAGCTCGTCGGGCTCATAACCCGAAGGTCGTTGGTTCAAATCCGGCCCCCGCTACCAATCTTTATTTACTTATTCAGTTATAGTGTTGCGGGGTGGAGCAGTATGGTAGCTCGTCGGGCTCATAACCCGAAGGTCGTTGGTTCAAATCCGGCCCCCGCTACCAACACGATTAAAGAAGCCAAACCAATAAATTATTGGTTTGGCTTTTTGCGTTTTACCCTTCGCGTTTCTATTCACGTCGTTTTATCAACTGCCTAATGATTATTTTTTGCTCTAGGCTTCAAAAGTTAAAGGTACAGTAGCTTTTTCGTTCGCCGCTTGTTATTGGACTTCTTGATGTATCGCACTACACTTATTTATATATTAATAAGCGCCATCATGGATGAATTATTATTGGAGGTAGTGGGAGGGAATGGTGCCTATGTGAGTGAAGCGTATGCTGCGAGTTTTTTTAGAAAAAATACCCCAAAGTAAACAAGATATGTTTACCGCCCTGATTGTTTTTGTGATCGCATATTCGGTCGCAGCATTTTTTGATATTAATGAACAATGGATGGAAATAGCAGAGGAGTATGAATCCTTTGAACTTGATGAAATTCCATTTGGCTTAGCTTTTCTCGCCATGGTATTTGCTTGGTTTACGTGGCGTCGCTGGTCTGAAAAAGAGGAAAGCGAAAAGCAACTAAAAGAACAAATTGGCTTAACCCGCGAAAGAGAAAAACGCCTCTCCACTGTGCAAGCCGCTACAATTACAAAATCTAAACAGTTGACTCTTTTACGAGAAATGACCGAGTTTCTTATGTTAAGTGATAGCTCGGCTGAGTGCTTCTCGGTGTTTAGTAATTATCTATCTAAACTATTGCCTAATGTGTCAGGTGCTGTGTTTTTTGAAAAATCAAATAACTGTTCTCTTCAGCACTGTTGGGGAGGGGACGCTACTGTCAATATGCCATTCTCATCAAAGGACTGCTGGGCATTACGAACTGGAAAAACCTATGACAGTTATGCGGGAATATGCTCTCACCCGTGTGCGGCGAGATCTGTTGATCAACTTTGCGTACCCATTAAAAGTTCAGATAAGTTACACGGTATATTAACTCTCTATCGTGAGAGCTGTTTTGATGATGCTCTAGCTGAGCTTTATTTTGCCAATAGGGATGAGTTGCTAGATTTATTGCAGCCGGCGTGTGATCTCTTAGGCATTGCTCTTTCTAATATTGCTTTACGAGAGCGGTTATCTGATGAGTCTAATAGAGATGTGCTGACAGGCTTATTGAATAGAAAGGGGTTTGTTCAGGCTGCAACCCGAGAGATGAAAAATGCATTAGCATCACAGGAAAAGATGTCATTTATGATGTTTGATATTGATCACTTTAAAGAAGTGAATGATCAGTACGGGCACGATGTAGGGGATGCTGTCTTAGTTTATTTCTCAGATATTATTTCTAATAATATCCGTGCTGAGGATATTTTGTGTCGTTACGGTGGTGAAGAATTTTTGTTAATTATGCCAAACACGACAATAAATTTTGCATACCAAAAATCTGAGGAGTTACGCTTGGCGGTCCAAGACGCGTTAATACCTGCTCAATCAGGAGTAGATATTTCTATCACCTTTTCTGGAGGACTTTCATGTTTTCCTGAAGAGGGGCAAACATTACGTGAGCTTATTAAAACAGCAGATGTAGCTTTGTATGACGCTAAAAGAATGGGGAGGAATAAGATTACGGCTAAACTAATATCATCTACACAAGCCTCTCAGGGTCCAGTATTGTAGATAACTCTTCTTCGGTCATTCCTGTCATTTCGCTAGCAACCTTAGTTATTGGGCGCTGCTCTTTGCATGCTCGTTTAACAATCTCTTCTGCTTGTTGATACCCAATAATTGGATTCAGGGCAGTGACTAAGGCAGGATTAAGTGCGAGTGCTGCGCTCAGGTTCTTTTCGTTTACCTTAAAGGTAGTAATCGCTTTATCGGCAAGAAGGGTGCAGCTTTTGGAAAGTAGCTGAATACTGTTGAGTAAATTGTGGGCAATTAGAGGAAGCATTACATTCAATTCAAAGTTTCCGGACTGGCCTGCAACCGTAATAGTCATATCGTTGCCTATTACTTGTGCAGCAACCATAGCTGTAGCTTCTGGTATAACAGGATTTACTTTCCCCTGCATGATTGATGAGCCGGGTTGTAAGGTTTCTAATTCAATTTCAGCAAGGCCGGCTAAGGGGCCTGAGTTCATCCAGCGAAGGTCATTTGATATCTTCATTAAAGATACGGCCGTGGCTTTCAATTGCCCTGACAAAGCTACTGCTGTGTCCTGA
>NZ_JADGEV010000009.1:86821-92699 GCF_016744175.1 Neptunomonas sp.
AAGTGACTCTTATCCAATAATACGTCGACAGCCTGATTAATCGCCTGTCCTATTTCTATCGGAAGCTCTCCTAGTGAAGCATTGACCACTGCTGCTGTGGCTTTTATCTGTAAGAGTGCTTTAATAAATACCGTCGGCATTGATTGCCCACTAATAGGGAAATTGTTGATGGCCAGTTGTGTTTGTACGCTGTATAACGCATTTTCAGCGGACTGGTTGTAACTTGAATTATTGCTTTTTATATGGCTTTTTTGTTCATCTATCATAATTCATTCCCACGTATCAAAGCTGAGCATTAATGGCTTTAAGGGACGTTGATAATAATTAGATTGAATATCTCCTTGATAGTTTCTTACTGTACTCTTATGAATATAGAGGAGTGCTATATACTCCCTCAGAGGAATAAACAC
Organism: Neptunomonas sp.; assembly: GCF_016744175.1. Taxonomy (GTDB): domain Bacteria; phylum Pseudomonadota; class Gammaproteobacteria; order Pseudomonadales; family Balneatricaceae; genus Neptunomonas. Next base: position 87,232 of record NZ_JADGEV010000009.1, read on the forward strand.
AGTGCTGTCACTGTGGCAGAATAGAGATATATTTTTATAGGGGTAATGATAATGTTTAAAGGTACAGCGTCAGGAGAATTCACTAAGTTGCTTGAAGCTTCTAAGCAGCAGGATCAGCCTCAGCGACTTCTCATGCTTTTTGCTCGCGCTGAAGGCGCAAAGAAGAAGAAAGATAATGCTTCTCATGAAACAGGGACGGTTACACCATTAATGTGTGTTGATAAGTTGCCTGAAGAGATTGCTAGCTTTGAAGCCCTTATTGCAGAAGCGGATGCTATTGAGAGTGATTGGAGTTTTGTTTTGATTGCAGGTTTAGGTGGCGTTGATGGTGAAGCGCCTCCTACTGAAGCCGCTGAACAGTATCTTAATCAGATGGCAAATGACTTGATGATGGGGCAAGATTTATCAGGTTATACGATCCTCGACCGACAACAGAATCCTGTTCTTTTACAAGCCCGCTAATTTTCAAACAGCTGGTCTGATCGCTTTTTAAGAGAAGGCCAGTTATCTCAGATTCATACCTTTCGTACTTTCCCGGTTCTTCTGTGCTCGTTTTTTATTAATTCATCTATACTTTGTTTTTTAAATATTGATAGGTACTCCTATTGTGTTTATACATTGGATGTTTTTTAAACGCGCTTTTCGGTGCTTGAAATGTCGCCCTGCATTATTGTTATTACTTTTTTATAGTGCATCAAATGTCTGCGCTCAAGATACTATTGTTTTGCAGTTGAAATGGAAGCACCAGTTTCAGTTTGCCGGTTATTATGCGGCACAAAAGGAAGGGTATTTCACTGCGGAGGGGTTGGATGTCGAAATCCGCGATGTTGATGAGCATCGTAGCGCAACAGATATCGTGCTGAGTGGGGATGCTCAGTTTGGAATAACGGACTCTAGTGTGGTGTTATCTCGCTTGAAAGGGCGTTCTGTCGTAGTTGTCGCCGCAATTTTTCAGCATTCTCCAATGGTATTGTTGGCATTGGAGTCTTCAGGGATACTTAATCCGTTAGAGCTGAGAAATAAACGAATCATGTACCAGCGTAACATCGATGACGCGGCTCTTTTAGCCATGTTTACAGAGCTGGGTTTAACTGAATATGATCATACACATGTGCCTCAGAATTTTCGTGATGATGCGTTGCTTAGTGGAAATGCAGATGCAATGTCTGCTTATATCACCGATCAGCCCTATTTTTATAAAGAAAAAGGCTTACGTGTAAATGTGATGTCACCCGCTACATATGGAGTAGATTTTTACGGTGATATGCTTTTTGTGGACGAGCGTTTTTTAAAGCTAAATAAAGAGAAAGTGCTGGCTTTTCGGCGTGCCACTTTGAAAGGGTGGCAGTATGCTGTTGAGCATCAAAAAGAGATGGTTGATTGGATACGTAAAAATCTAGATACAGATAAGTCCCGGGAGCACTTGCTCTATGAAGCTAAATATACAATAGATCTTATTCAGCCGCAGGACATAGAGTTAGGCTATTTTAGTCCCAATAGATTTGTTCAGATTGCTGAAACATACAAGCAATTAGGGCTCGCTCCACTGACGGCTGATATTGAAGGGCTCAATTATACTGATTATTATGAGAAAAGGAGTGGGCATATGCCGTGGTTGCTTCTTGTTATGATATCTATTTCAATGATATTTGTACTTTGGGCTTTTACGCTTTGGATCAAATGGGACGTAGTTTTTTCTACAAAAAAAGAGAGCTGTAGTGGGCCTTCGCTTAAGCGTTACTAAATCTTTTTTATACTTAAGCATATTTAGTCACGCAACTCATCAGCCTTGCAGCCACAGGGCCGCTACTAAAAACATAGAAGTAATAAACCAAACTAAAGACATCATCTGCCAAAAAATAACACTTTGTGTTTTTTTCTCAACTTCTTTTGGTAGTAAAAATTCAGGGTTAGGGTGAGTGGCATCCTGTAAGAACTGTTGAATCGTTTCATATCTATCTTCTGACTTGATAGACACGCCTTTCATCAAAGCGCGATCAAACCATAACGGTAATACAGGGTTGTAACGCTCAGAAGGGATATACTTTAATTTCTCAAGTTGCTGGGGCGTTTCACATCGCTCAAGTCCTTCTCCATAAGGCAGTTGATGAGTGAATATCTCGTAAGTGATACAAGCGAGAGAAAAAAGATCTCCCTTTATGCCGGTGTTCTGTCCTAACCTCAGTAATGGGTCAGAGTAGTTGACGGTGCCAAGCACTCGATCTCTTTCTATCGGTATGAATATTTCGTTAATGCCAGAGACATAGACAGAACCAAAATCGACTAGCGTAATATGATTATCTTCTGAAATCATTATATTGCTGGGCTTTAGATCTTGGTGCAGAGTTTCTCGTTGATGAAATGCCTGTAACCCTTTAGCCATTTGCTTAATGAGTTTGATGGCTTCTGAGGGTTTGGGGAAAGGGTTTTCTTCAATCCATTGTTCTAATGAAATCCCCTCTACTTTTTCCATCAAATAGTAGAGAAAAGTCTTTGGTCGGTTCGCATTACATACTTTTACGACATGTGGACTGTCGATGCGGCTGCCTACCCACTCTTCCATAATAAAACGTTCAATATAAGCCGGGTCGTCATTAAAATTTTGTGACGGTGTTTTCATTATCCTCTGTTTTCCATCAAGAGGATCTTTAACAATATAGAGCTGGCTGCGGCTACTGGCATAGAGCTCGGAGACTACTTCATAGTCATCAATCCGCATGCCAGGTTCTAGTTCTGGAGGGAAAGGTAACTCTGTTAGCTTGTCTGTGAGGTCATCGATACTTTCACGAATGATCTGGTCTACACGTATCAATTGGCAACTTATGTTATCGGTACTACCTTTATCATAAGAGATATTTACGAGCTGCTCGCATGCAGAATCTAATGATTCACTTTCATAAATGAGTGATTGTATTTCCTGCGGTGACAACGTGTCATGCACACCGTCAGTACTAAGAAAGAAAATATCATTAGGCTCTATAGAAATAGTACGGTAATCAATATCTAAGTGAGTATCCATGCCCATAGCACGGGCTAGGCAGCTAGTGCTTTGACTTAATGGAGTAACATGGTCTGTCGTCAAGCATTCCATGTGGTCGTCGCGAATACGGTAGATTCGGCTGTCACCTATATGGAAGATATGTGCGGTGTGTGATTTGATGACGATGACTGAGAAAGTACAAACATAGCCGCGTGTACTGCTTAGGTATTCGTGACTACGCGAATAAAGTGATCGATTAATAGAGGTTAATACTTTTTGTGCAGACTTTTTTACCGTCCAGATATCGGGCGTATCGAAATAGTCGTTTATAAATTCACGTACGCAGTACTCAGCAGCCTCCGCGCCTGCTTCTGCAGTACTGACACCGTCCGCAATCATGCCGCAGGCACCTTTAGTGGTTAGAAGGTTACCGACAGGCATAAAAAAGCCCAGGCAGTCTTCATTGCGGGCTTTTCGTCCCGTAATGCTTTGCTGGGCAGTCGATAATCTAATTTCACTGTTAAGGTGCATAATTGATCCTTGTCGAAGAACCTAAATAAACTGGAAACCTGTATTACGCAATTAAAAGAGAGCCCGTAGGCTCTCTGTATTGAGTTGCTTATTCAACATCAATTAACTGGACTGTACCATCGGGTAGTATTTCAGCCATCTGGCCTGATGGCTCATCCATAAACTGGACAAACAGGAAGGCAACAACAGCAGACCCACCGATCACCATAAAGAATGTTGAGTAGTCTACAAACGATAGCACTGTTAAGTAACAAACAGCGCCGACGTTACCGTATGCACCCGCCATGCCTGCAATCTGTCCTGTCATACGACGCTGAATCAGAGGTACTGCTGCAAATACAGCCCCTTCGCCTGCTTGTACGAAGAAAGAGCAGCACATAGTAGCGATAACGGCAATAGGGATGAACCAATTACCATCAATTTGGCTGAGTACCAAATATCCTACAGCTAAACCTGCAATGAGGATGGAGAGTGCTTTGCGGCGACCATATTTATCACTGAAGTGTCCGCCTGTTGGGCGAGCAACCAGGTTCATAAAGGCAAAGCCTGAAGCAAGTAGTCCTGCTTGAATTGCGCTTAATCCCTCAAATGTATCGAGGAAGAATAATGGCAGCATTGAAACGACAGCCAATTCAGACCCAAAAGTAACGAAGTAAGCCACATCCAGTACCGCAACTTGTTTGAATTTATAACGCTGTATTTCAGGAACACCATGTTTAAGGTTTTCTTCATTTACATGGTAGATGGCACGCACTTGGACAATGAACAGTATAACAAGCACAGCATAAATGCCGTATGTGCCAATTTCATTTAGAAGTCCAAGGTTAGATGGCGATAATTTCCATGTCAGCACCGCAAGTGCTAAGTACATAGGAACATTCATCAGTAAGTAAAAATAGAAATCGCCTTTGCTAGTAACTTCAAGACCACCGTGCTTTTTAGGTTTGAAGTAAGTAGAGCCTTTTGGTGTGTCGCGTGCAATCTTGCGGTAGATAATACCGTAGACAAAAGCAAAAACCCCTGTCATGCCCAGCGCATAGCGCCACCCATCTTCTCCACCAAACATGAGTGCTAAAGAAGGAAGGGTCATCGCTGCAGCGGCAGAACCAAAGTTCCCCCAGCCACCATAAATACCTTCAGCAATCCCAACTTGTTTCGCAGGAAACCACTCCGAGACCATGCGAATACCGATAACAAAACCAGCACCGATGAAACCACTAAGAAAACGTAGTATTGCGAGTTGCTCATACGTTTGTGCTGATGCGAACCCTACGCAGATAACACCCCCAATCATCAGTAGCATACTGTAAACAATACGTGGACCGTACTTGTCTACTAATGTGCCAATAACAATACGAGAGGGGATGGTTAGGGCAACGTTAAGAATTAACAGTGCCTTGACTTCAGGGGTAGTTAGATCAAATGCTTCTTTGATAATAGCCATCAGGGGGGCATGGCTAAACCAGACCATGAAGGTCAGGAAAAATGCAAACCAAGTGATATGCAAAGTTTTAATCTTTGGATCACTAAAGTTTAGTAATTGAATTCTGTCAGTGCTCATTGAACTACTCCTGCAGCGGGTAAGGCCGTCGCTACGTCTTTGAAGGTATCATTTAGATCGTTGTGTTCATCATCTGGGTAAATTCAGCCATCCGAGCTAATTATCAGCAGATGCATGGTATCCATATAGGGCAAAAGTAGGACAGTTTTGAATGGGGCGTGTTGATGTGAATCAAGGCTTGGGGTGCTGCTATAAATGCTTCTTTAGCCTTGTACCTATTAAGTGGTATGCGCTAATTGTAATTAACCTGTTGAAAAATATAGATTATTAAATCTGTTTTCATGTTTGATAGGAAGAGGTGGTAGTGAGTGATTCATTGGGGGTAACTGAGCGATTAAGTAAAGAGTAATCTGTTTTTTTGCTTGCTCGATTAATGGTTTCTAATCTTGTTCTAAT
>NZ_JADGEV010000009.1:92799-121499 GCF_016744175.1 Neptunomonas sp.
GGTGGTAGTGAGTGATTCATTGGGGGTAACTGAGCGATTAAGTAAAGAGTAATCTGTTTTTTTGCTTGCTCGATTAATGGTTTCTAATCTTGTTCTAATTTTGCAATGAGGATCTCAATTTTAGTGATCAGCATATTACGCTGCTGGTGGAATTCAGTTAAACGCTTGCAGGCTAATTCGTTGTGCCCATCATTGACTAGCTTTATCAGTTCAGAACAGAGTGAGCGAGTTGCATCATAGAGTGGTGCAATGTCTTGGAATTCTTCTAAGGATCCGTAACGAGCAAATCCGCTACTGTAAAACCAACGTCTAAATTGGCCATGGTTATGGATTTTTCTTGGATGGGGGCAGGCAGGATCTTTCATAAAACTCTCTAAAGAGTCAAGCCAGTTTATATGGCTTTGCATAGCAACTTTGAGACTGAGGTTGTTATCATTTTTTAGTGGTTGGTTTATGCTTGCCCATGGACGTGTTGTTTGCCATTGTGTAACCCAGTCAGGAATTTTTTCAGCGGGCATTGGACGCGCAATGCCGTATCCTTGGGCTTGTTGGCAGCCAAGTTGAATGAGCATTGCTCCATGCTCCAATGTTTCAACACCTTCAGCAATGACAGGTCGGTTAAAAGTTTGAGCAAGTCGTATAATGCTCTCAACAATATCTAAATCATTTGGATCATCTAGCATGTCTCTTACAAAGCTTTGATCGATCTTCAGAATATCTACTGGTAGGCGTTGAAAATAAGTTAGCGAAGAATAACCTGTTCCAAAATCATCTAAAGCAAAACGTACACCCATATTGCGACATGTCGCTAATACGCTATTTGCTTGGTCCAAATCATTCAGAGTGCTTGTTTCTAGGATCTCTAATTCTAAATCCTCATGTTTTACTTCTGGGTAGCGCGCAAGCATGCCTTTTAAGCGGCTTGAGAACCCCTCTTTTAAAAGGTGATTAGCACTCAGGTTGGCGCTAACTGGGAAAAATAATCCTGCTTTATTCCAGATCAAAATTTGTTTAACGACAGATTCTATAACCCATTCACCAATCTCAATCTCAAGGTCGTGACCATCAATGAGATCCAAAAACGCTGCAGGGGGAAGAATACCTTGGACAGGGTGTCGCCAACGAATTAGGGCTTCGGCTCCTATTACTTCACCGCTAACTAAGTTGACCTTGGGCTGATAATAAAGAACGAACTCATGATTCTTTAGTGCTTTTTCGATACTCTTAAGCTGAGATCTTCGAGCTTGTACTTCAAGGTCTAATTCAGGATCAAAGAGGTGGTAGCGGTTCTTGCCGGCATCTTTAGCTCTGTACATGGCTTGGTCAGCATGTCGAAGTAGCGTGTCAGCGTCTGCTGAGTCTTCAGGAAATATGGTCACTCCTATACTGGCTGAAATACTGACTGAGTTATTTTCAACAGCGATAGGCTCGTTGATCACTTTCAGCACTCTACGCAGGGCAATATCTACTTCTTCAGCTTTTTCAATTTCTGCAAAAAGGATAACAAACTCATCACCGCCTAGCCGCGCTAGTGTGTCTTCATCGCGTAATATTTTTAGAAGCCTCTGGGTTACTTCTATGAGTAACAAATCACCTGAAGCATGGCCATACTGGTCATTAACAGGTTTGAAACCATCTAAGTCTAAGTAGCATACAGCGAGCGACCGATTGTTACGTTTTGATTTGGCGATAGTCTGGACGAGTCGGTCGCCTAATAGACGTCGATTAGGGATGCTGGTTAATGGGTCGTAATGGGCAATCCGGTGCAATTCTGCTTCATGAATTTTGATGCGGCTAATATCTGAGAAAACAGCAACATATTGGCCAATGTCACCATTTTCTTTATGTACAGTATCTATTGATAAGCGTTCAGCGTAGATGTCTCCTGATTTTTTTCTATTCCAAATTTCACCTTGCCAAGAGCCAGTTTCAATCAGCGTGCTTTTCATTTCAGAGTAAAATTCGGGCGATTGCCTGCCCGAAGCCAGAATACTTGGGTTTTTACCAATAACGTCGTTGTAGCTGTAACCTGTAATACGAGTGAATGATGGGTTTACATCAATGATGAGGTTATCCTCATTCGTGATCATGATGCCTTCTTGGCTATTGGTAAAAACGCTTGCTGCTTGGCGTTGCTTGGTTTCAGATTTTTTGCGTTCAGTTATATCAGTACTGACGCCAATGAAATGTTGTAAATGGCCTTGGCCGTCATGAAACGCTGTGATGGTTGATTGAACATCATAAAGCCGGCCATCTTTACAGCGGTTTGTTAGCTCGCCGCGCCATACCCCTTTCTCATGTATGCATTTCCACATGCGCTGATAAAAGCTACTGTCTTGTAACCCGGAAGATAACATGCGGGGGTTTTTGCCAATAATATCTTCTGGACTGTAGCCAGTCATTTTACAAAAAGCGGGGTTGACAGAAATAATTTGAGCGTTGATATCGGTAATAATGATGGAATCAGCACTGCTGCCAAAAACAGTCGCATTTATACGCTGGAGTTGTTCTGATTTTTCGCGTTCATCCTCAATTTGCAGCTGGCGCCGATAAAATACAATGATGAGTCCTGCTAATGTGAGAACAATGGCAACGATGACACCAAGCAGTGTTTTTGCTTCCGCTTTCCAGCTTTGCATGGCGCGGTTACGATCAATACGAGTGACGACTAAAAAAGAATAAAGTTGAGAGGCTCTAAAGGAGCTAAAGGAGGGCTTGCTTGCTTCAGATAGCTGCGCTAAAAACTGGCCTGTTTCAATAGCCTCTGGTGATAAATTGTATTGATCTTCTTGGGATAGGGCGCCTATTTTTGCAGATATATCGGTGGTCATTAACAAAGTGCCATCATAGCGAATAATATCAACAATGCCATTTTCATTATTGAGAATCTGCGAGATATGGTTAATAAAGAAATCTGTATTTAAGGCTATTAGCAAGGTAACACTTCGCGTACCAAAGGATAGCGTATGGATTACCGGGACAAAATTTAACTTCTCTGCCCTGACAGGGTTTTGGTGGGTTGTTGGGCTGCCGCTGATAAAATCACGGCCTATCCAAGGCATTCCGATACGTAGAATATCTTGCTCACCTGTAGGTTTTGGTAAAAAAGTATCCATGTTGATGGTAATGCCAACGTTTGCTCGGTTAGAGCTGACAATGATTTTTCCGTTTTCATCCAGAAGAGAAATTGAGCGTTGAGCTGGGTTGTTCTTAAGTGTTGCAAGCAGCGATCTTTCAATATTAAAGTAATTCTTTTTCCTGCTGTCCATATTAGCAATATTGGTTGTTGTCAGTTCAGCTAAGCGAAAATTCTGTGTTAAAAACCCCTCAAAGCTACGCGTGTGCATTGCTGAGACTTCTAGCAGACCAGCGGCTGTTTCTTCACGAAGCCGCCAAAGGGAGTACCAAGTGATGACGATAATAACAGTCACAAAAAATAGAACTGCGGTGATGTATATATTACGTAGCTGCTTAGACTGTGAGTTCATGGTATTAGGATGGCTGAAAGTTTATGGTTTTTAGCTGACGCCATTAACCGGCCATCTTTTTTAATATCTTGCATAAAGCGTTCTATGCGTTCGTACCACACATCATCTCCATGTTTCATTGCATACGCGTAAGGTGTTTTATGGTAATTCGAAGGAGGAGGAATTAACTTAGCCCAGTCTCCGGTCGTTAAAAAACGTAGGCTATAAGGGTAATCAGTCATAAAAGCATCAGCGCGCCCTGAGCGGACTTCTAATTCACGGGCAAAGGGTTTATTCAGGACCATTAGTTTTGCAGACTGTAGAGTTTTCTTCATGAAGGCTTCATGTAGTGTCCCTTTACTGACGGCTATAATTGAGTTTGGTTGGTCAATATCATTCCATTTTTTTATGCGAGGGTTGCTTTTGGATGCTACCGCATAGATATCGCTGATAAGGTGTGGTTGGCTGAAGCGTAGCTTTTCTTTTCGGTATGGAGTAATACCAATAGCGAACATAGCAATATCGCAATGATCAAATGCAAGATCTTCGGTTATAGTGGAAAAAGAGCTATCTACGAACTCGACAGATACCCCCAAGTCTTTTCCTAACTCGTTGGCCATATCAAAATCAAGACCCGAAAGCTGTTGTGTTTTCGGGTTCCTGTAAGTAATGCTGTAATACTCTGGCCAAATACAAACACGCACTGTCTGTTGAGCAGTGATCTTAGTTAACCGGCTAGTGTCACTGCTTTCAGATGCTGTTGCGTTAAAAAAAAAGCCAAAGATTACTAGCAGTACAGGGCATAGTAATCGCATTGAAGCCTCTAGTATCCAATGATTTCTGACCAAAAAGTCAGTATTGAATAAAAGTATAGCCTAGCTATGTGTTTATGCATTAATCATCTGTTCATAATTCAGATAGTAGATCATTCCTCATATTGCGTGGCTATTCAAGTAGAGTGTCTACGCTTGAATAGCTGAACTCGTTTTGTCATCGCTTAGGGTTTCTTTTTCAGTAAATCCTAGGTCTTCTAGTATTGCATAAGACGCTGGTAACACGAGTAGTAACAGCAGTGTTGCGGACATCATGCCAAACACGACACTTGCAACGAGAGGGACTAAAATCTGTGCTTGTAAACTGGTTTCAGACAATAACGGAATCATACCTGCCACCGTGGTTACAGAGGTTAGAAAAATAGCTCTGAAGCGGTCTCTAACCGCTTGACCGGCCGCATCATGAAGTGTCATTCCTTCCATGCTGCGGGCTTTTACAGACTCAACTAGTAGAATAGAGTCGTTAACAACTACGCCAGCTAAGGAAACAAACCCAATCATGCTCGGTAGGCTTAGGTCTAAGCCCATTAAATAGTGACCCCAAATAACCCCAATTAATGCCAATGGGATATTAAGCAACACAATGATTGGTTCTTTAAAATTAGCAAACTGTAAGCTTAATAACAGATATACACCGGCGATACCCAGTATGAAGCCTGTGAGTACAGATCCACTGGTTTCTGAATCGTTTTTGACTTCTCCTTCTAGGCTGAAAAGGAGGCCTGGATAACGTGCTTTGAGCTGTGGCAAGAATGTGTCGCGAGTATGATTAATAATCTCACTGGTGTTGGCTACTTGAGTATCAACATCACCGCTAACCGTCACTGTGCGCTGGTGGTTGATGCGTACAATGCGTGAGTACTGGCGGCTTTCTTGGATATCTGCAATCGATTTAAGTGGAATGTCTACGTTGCTCTTCGAGAAGAGGATCAGATTTTCAAACTCAGTCAGTGCATTTTCGGGGTTGCTGTCCAGCATTACGTTAATTTCGTAAGCTTCATTGCCTCGGTATATATCGCTTACTTTAACGCCTTGGTAGGCGGCCCTAAGTTGTGAGGATAGTCCTTGGACATCAATTCCAGAGCTAATGGCTCCTGCTTGTAATTGTACTTTGAATTCTGTTTTTCCAGGGCGTATATCAGACATGATGTTGCTGGTACCAGAGTATCCGTTTAACCAGTTTTGCAATTCCCATGATGCATCGTAGAGCGTATCTAGATTACTTCCTTGTAGCCGAATAGAGATGGCTTGGCCAGACGGGCCGAAGCTAGGTTCTTTAAATTGAATAGAGATGGCATCTCGTATCTGAGGCGTTAGCTCTCTCCACTGCCGCTTGAGTTCAACGAGTGAAGTATGACGCTTTTCTGCATCCAATAAATCTAAGCTGATTGTTGCTAGGTGAGAGCCTGTCTCATGAGCATCATCATTTCGGCTGTATAAAATAGAAGTATTTTTAATTAACTGGCCTTCAGTTTCTGCTGGGAGCTGTTGCAAAGTGTTGTCTAGGCTTTGTGTCAGTATGGAAATAACTTCTTGGGTACGGCTAAAAGGGGTGCCTTGTGGCATTAATACCCGGACTTCTAACTGGTTGCCTTCTATGTCCGGAAAACCCTTAAACTTTACGGTGCCTGATATTAGTAAGCTAATAGATATGACTAGCATGACAATGGCAAAACCAACGGTGATGTAGCGATAACGGATTGAAGTATCTGCAAGTTTGCCTACTACTGCTCTTAATTGATCAAACTTTGCATCAAAACGTGCGCGCCAATGTGTAGGCTTTTGCTCACTATGGTTCACTAAAGAATGCTGTAAGTGATGGGGCAAAATAAGAAAAGCTTCTATGAGACTGATGGATAACACGGCAAGTAGAACAACCGGAAGCACACCGAGAATTTGCCCAATATCTCCCTTTAAAAATAAAAGGCTGCCAAATAGCATGGCTGATGTGACAAAGGATGAAAAAACGCCTCGTGCTACTTTTTTTACACCGTCAATACTGGCCTGAAAAGGAGATTTTCCTTTACGGTATTCATGGTCGATGCTTTCGGATAGAACAATTGCATCATCCATGAGGATCCCAATGGCCATCAAGAGGGCTACCATGGAAATCATATTGATACTGACCTCAAGCGTAGACATGATCACTAGTCCACCCAAAAAGGAAATAGGTAATCCTAATGCGACCCAAAAAGTATAGCGCCAGCTAAAGAACATAAATAATGCGAGAGTGGCTAACAGCAAACCTTGCCAGCCATTTTTCAGTAATAGATTGAGTCGGTCTTGGACGATAGAGGCTGAGTCTTGAGTGATGATTAATGAAGTACCCTCAGGAAGGAGGGCATTTTCTTGATCGATGAAGGCTTTTGCTGCGTTATAAATTGTTAACGTATCGTCCGTTTTGTTTTTACTGATCTGAATGAGCGCTGCAGGTTTTCCGTTTAATTCGGTACGCTCTTCCTCCTTAGCAAAATTATCTTGGATTGATGCAATATCGCCTAATGTTATTTGACCGCCTTTGTCGTTATCAAGAATAACTAAGTCTTCCAGTTCAGCAACACTGCGACGAGTATTTTCAACTCGAATTTGGTATGAGTTTTGACTTCCTTCAAGAACCCCAGCGGGTAAGTCTACGGCTTGTGCTGAGATTAAGTCGGCTACATTTTGAATGCTGAGTTGATATTGGCGCATTGCATCTGGCTTTACTCGTACACTGAGCTCGTGTTCTGAAAAACCCGTGACAGTAACAATAGGTATTTCTGGTAGTGATAGCAGACGATTGCGATAGTATTCCGCTAGCGCTTTGAGTTCGGGCATAGTGTTATCGGCGGTAACAGCAATACTTAATACCGCTTCGGTACGGCCAAGCTCTTGAACGACAGGGTCTTCTGCGTTATCAGGAAAATCATTAATGCCATCAATGGCAGCATTCACATCATCAACAAACTGCTTTATATCTCCCGCTTCTTGCATTTCTAATGTGAGTGTTGCCAAACTGTCTCGCGCTTCGCAGATTTGTTCCTTTAAAAAGCTAAGGCCATCAGTGGCATCTTCTAAGCGGTTGCATAACCCTTCCTCAACATCGGCAGGGCTAGCTCCAGGGTAGGCAACCGTGACACTGACTTTATTGAGTTTTATTTCTGGAAATGTTTCTTTATTTAACTGAGGTAAAGCAACCAGTCCTAGCAGGATAATGACTACCATTAAAATGTTCGCAGCAGTAGGATGTCCAGCAAAGTAGCGGATCATTGAGCAGCTCCACTATTGCTGGTGGTATCTGTAATTGAGGAAGATGTTGTGGGCTTTCGGCCTGTTTTTTGTAGTGCTGCTTCACGTTTTAGATTGAGGGTAGGTTGCAAAGGCATACCTTCAATGACTGGAATTAGGTCATTGATGATAATTTGTTCGCCTACATTTAAACCTGACTCAATAATGACTAAATTATCTTGGTTAAACAGGACGCTAACCGGGCGTATTTCTAATTTCTGTTCAGTATTTGAAAGGTAGACACGGCCTTCGTGAAGCGCGCTACGCGGAATGACTATGGCAGAGAAAGCGGGGGCATAGAGGTCTACAGCGGTATACATTCCTTTAATGAGCGGGGGGCGTTTTCCCGGAATTACTTTCTGATAAGGGTTATCCACAGCGACAACTACGCCTAAAGTGCGGCGTACCGGATCAACTAATTCACTAAAGCGTAGAAGCTTAGCTTCCCATTTAGCTTCTGGACCTGCACCAACGAGGCTTATGTTAGCCGAAAAGTTTAATTGCTCCATAATCCGACTTAAATCAGGGGTAAATGTATTCGTTCTATCTTGTGAAATTCTTGAACTAATCAATGTCCGCATTTTCTGTACGGGTAGCTGTGCATTGACTTCGATACGATTAATGGCCAATGATTCAAATAGGTAAGTGCCAACGGTGACATACTCACCTTGTTCAACTAAAACTTCGCCTACTTGTGCGTCGAAAGGCATATAAATTTCGGTTCGTCCTAATGTCGTTGTTTGCCCTTTAACTTGTTGGGTTGCGCGTTCAATTTGCGCTTTAGTGGAATCTCGACGGCTAGTGTATGTATTGAGCTGTCCTTGCAGGTCAGCAGCGCTTTGACGAAGCTGCAATACTTTTTGCTCTTCAGCATCCAGAGTGGACCGAGATACTAACTGTTTATTCCAAATATCTCTGATTCTTGCTAATTCTTTTTCTCCCACACGTAAGTTTTCTCGAGCATATTGTAAAGAGCGACGTGTAGTTTTCTCTTCTTCGTTGAGCTGTGCTAAAGATGATAGATTCGAGCGTAAATCTGCTTCGCTCTGGCTAAGTGATATCTGAGAGTCTTCGGGATCAATTTTGGCCACTAATGTTCCCTGTAAAATACTTTTCCCGGATTGTAAATCAGGATGTAGGTAGCTTATCTTTCCACTGACTTGAGCTTTCGTTTTGAGTGCTACAGCAGGCTCGACAGTGCCATAAGCTGTCACATGAGGACTGATCTCGATGGTTCTTACTGTGATGACATCAACCGGTTTGGGTTGCATGCCTGTGTCGGAATGCTCAATGGCTGGTTTGCTTTTTATCATAAAAGCAGCCACCGCAGCTCCAATGAATAATACGATAAAAAACATAAATGGCTTTTGAAGCAGAGCTTTCATCAGAGTTTCCAGAGCATAAAAAGTAAGGTGAAGGGTTGCATGGATGGAATATATTACAGATTCGATGGCTTTACAGGTAACTTTACAGAGCTTTACAGAGCTTTACATTGGAGCTTATGGCGCATTGGGAGGCATAACTTGATGGAAGGTGGTTTTCTAATCTTCGACTTTCATGCGTGTGTAATAAGGTGAGAATAACGTGGCAGCGGCATGTGTGTGAAAGGGATGTTCTTTATAGAGGGTGAAAAGACTCTGCTGAACTTTTGCCGGGTGCCTCCCCAGAGTGGTTATTTCTCGATGTGGGTCATGCTGGTTGCTATTTCGTACTAGCATTCTCTGCTGCGGAAAAAGCTTAAGCGGCTCGGCAAGCTTTATTAGTGCCTCTGACTCCGCTAAGGGTAGTAATATCCAAGCGTGGCCATCTTGAGATAATAGATGATCGATAGAATTGATTAAATCAAATAACGGCAACTGGCCATTGTGACGTGCAAGGGAGCTTCTTTCACACGAGTTTGGCGTTGAATCAGTAAAAAAAGGCGGGTTAGTTAGAATGCAGTCATAGCGTTCGGGCTTTTGGTTCACATAGTCACGGATATCTATTTCTATTAATGATAAGCGGTCAGGCCAAGGACTTTGATTGAAATTTTCTTTGGCTTGAGCGGCGGCTTGAGCATCGAGCTCAACGGCGTCAATTTTGGCCAATGTTCGTTGAGCCGCAAATAGGCTAAGTAACCCTGTGCCCGCACCAATATCCAGTATCCGTTGAGCATTTTTCACATCGGCATAGGCGCCTAAAAGCGAGGCGTCCGTAGTGACTTTCATGGCGCACTTACCCTGTTCAATTACGAACTGCTTACACTCAAAGTGACTATTTCGTTTACGCCGTGACATAAGGTTTCTTAGCCCAATCCTTCTTGTACCGCCCAGACAGCTACTTCAACTCGCGAGCGTAAGCGTAATTTCTTAAGAAGATGTTTCACATGTACTTTTACTGTGCCTTCGGTAATGTTGAGTTTGCGAGCTATTAACTTGTTAGGAAGTCCGCCCGCAATGAGTTTGATGATTTGTTTTTCCCGAGGTGTAAGGCTGCTTATATCTGACTTATTGCTGCTTCTGCCAGACTGTAATGCTTGTGCCAATAGTGTAGTGAGTTTATCACTGATCACTACTTTACCTAATGCCGCCTGACGTAAGCTTTCAAGAAGTTCTTCAGGCTCCATGTCTTTCAATAGGTAGCCATCCGCTCCTGCTTTTAATGCAGCAACAACATCTTCTTCGTTATCTGATACGGTAAATACGATGACGCGTGATACAACTTCTTCATCCCGTAGCATTTTGAGTGTTTCTAGCCCGTTGATATTAGGCATGTTTAGATCAAGTAAGATGAGATCTGGCTCTGTTTCCTTGGCGGCTTTTATACCATCAATGGCATTGCTCGCCTCCGCAATGACTCTTAACTCATCGTCAAGCTCAATGAGCTGTTTCACACCTTTACGTAGTAAAGGGTGATCATCAATGAGTAGAATAGAAGCGGAAGTTGTGTCACTCATAAAAATTGAGTCCTTATTATTATATGCTCAATGATGTTTGGATTTGAATGTTAACAGAACCCGGGTACCACCGCTTGGTTGGTTTTCAATGCTTAGCTGCCCTTTAATAGTGGCTGCTCTGTCTTGCATTATGACCAGACCATAGTGATTCGTCAGTTCCTGGTTTTGTGGAAGCCCAATACCGTTATCTTCAATTGATACGCTAATGTCATCTTTTTCAGCGCTAATGGAAACATTAACCTCAGTAGCTTGCGAGTGTTTAACAACATTGGCAAGTGCTTCTCTTAATAATTGAAGCACGTGAATCTCTTCGTTAGGCGTCAGTGTTAGATGGTGAATGCCATAATGATATTTTATTTTTAGACCTAAGCGTTCCGAAAATTCATTGATGGTGGTTTCAAGTGCATGTGGCAACCCAGGTTCATCCAGTTTGAGACGAAAAGTGGTTAGTAGCTCCCGTAATTGACGGTACGCGTTGTTGAGACCTTCTTTTAGTTCATCAATAACATCATCAATGCTCTCTGTACTGGACTCCTTCTTGCGAAGGATTTGTAGGCGAGTTACTTGTATTTTTAAATAGGAGAGTGATTGAGCGAGTGAGTCATGTAGCTCACGAGCGATAACGGCACGCTCTTCTATTAATGAGAGTTGTTGTTCTTGCTCGGCCTTTAATTCTAAGGACATAGAAGTTGCTAAGTTTTCTACAATGGCTTCTACCAACTTTATATCAGACTGCTTGGGGGGAGCATGAAGAAGAAATTGTGCATTAAACTCCCCAAAATACGTTTCTCTGGTCTGAATAGGTAAAGACAATATTTTGTGCGGACGGTGATCAAGTTCTTGTACGATACAGCTGTTACAGCTGAGTACTCGACAGTTTTCGGGTCTTGACGTAGCTTGTGTGGTGAGTTCTCGAAAACTTTTTTTATTGTTGGGCTCGCATAAGGTTACTTCTATGGGGCCGAACGGGCTAACCGTTTCAAGCTGTTGCATAACAGGCATGAGGCGACGGCAGATATCTTCTTTTCGGTTAAAGCAGCGAGTAGTGTCATACAGGAGTTGCAGTGATTCATTAGATTGCTGCAATAGCGATGTTTTACGTTCGACCCGTTGTTCTAAATCCGTATATATTTTCGAGAGTTCTTCAGCCATGTGGTTGAAAGAGTCTCCCAATACACCCAGTTCATCTTGGCTTTCATATTCCACCCTAGCCGCTAAATCACCACGGCTTGCACGGCGCGCCATGTGTACAAGCTCTTGCAAGGGTATAACAATGTTGTTTTTTATGTCTAGCATGGCGATAAAAATGATTAATACCGTCATGAAGAGGCTAATGGCCTGAACTAAACTGAGCAGTTTTATTTTGGATTCAGTACTGCGCTCTAATAACTGCACCATTTGGTCAATTCTATGGACGAATTGTTCAATTTGTTCAATATAATCAGGTGAGAACTCAGTATTGACTAACGCATTATTGAGGGAAGGAATGATATGTTCATTCCAGTCTTTTACTAAATTATCGTGAAGACGGTAAAGGTCATGATCGCCATCTTGAGGAATCACTATTTTTAAGATGGGACTGTTGATGCGTTTTTCAAACTCGGATATAGAGCCCTTAACTTTATTGTGGTTCGTTGTGTTTGGGATTTGAGTGTGCTGGCCGGTTTCGGCAATAATTCTGTAAGATAACATGCGTAGAGAGCCGGCTAGGTTGATACCAGCCGCATCACCTTGTGTGCTTTCTGCTACGATAACTGACCCAATCATACTTACAACAGCCATAATGCTGATAGCAAGCATAGCGGCACCTAAGCGTGCGATGAGTGACTGTTTAAAAAAGTGCATTAGCCTAATAGAGCCTCTGGTATTGCCAAATACTCACAAATAAATTGTGTGAAATGGCTTTCTGTATGTTTTTACCAAACTGGATTTAAAATATCAGTAAAATCATGTGCTTACAAAGAATAAAAGAGGTACCTATAAAGAGGTATTTTGCTAAAAGCTGACTTTAATCATGAGGTTAGGTCTTGATTTCGATCAACAAAAAAAAATAGCTACGGGCTTACCTTTACACTCATTCATATCACTTTGAACGGGTGTTAGATGATAGCTAACAGTAACCAGCAACAGATTTCAGCGATCGCAATGGCCACGTTGGCCTTTTCTGCGTGCTTCGCGGTCTGGACATTGGTGTCTGTTATTGGCCTTCAAATAAAGCATGAACTGGGGCTGTCTGAAACGCAATTTGGTGTGCTGGTGGCTACGCCTATCCTTACGGGTGCATTGCTTCGCTTGCCAATGGGGATTTTGGCTGAGCGCTTGGGAAGCCGGATTCTTATTGTGGCCCTGCTTCTTTTTGTCAGTGTTCCGTTATTCTTATTTTCTTATGCTTCCACATTCAATCACTACTTGCTGTTGGGCTTAGGGGTTGGTGTCTCTGGTAGCATGTTTAGTATCGGTATTCATTTTGTCTCTTCTCGTTCTAGTGAGCGTTCTCAGGGCTTGGCCATGGGGATTTTTGGTGCAGGTAATTTGGGAGCGGCGGTAACAAATTTAACTGCGCCATTAATCATTATTGCTTACGGGTGGCGCATGGCACCAACCGTTTATGGTGTGGTGTTGTTGTTGTTAGCGTTTTTGTTTTGGATGCTGACTGATGAAGATCAGAAGGGTGTGGGTAAACCGCGCCGAATATACAGTTTAGCTGAGCAGATTAAACCACTTGCCGATGCGCGCGTGTGGCGCTTTGGTTTGTACTATTTCTTTGTATTCGGGGGGTATATAGCGCTTGCTCTATGGCTGCCTGATTACTATGTCAGTCACTATGATTTGGATATTCAGACTGCTTCGTTTTTAACCTTGATGTTCACTCTTCCAGGTGCGCTAACACGTATTTTGGGAGGCTGGAGTGCAGATCAATTAGGCGCGCGACATGTTAATTGGAGCGTCTTCTGGGTTTGTCTGGTATGCCTGTTTTTCCTTTCCTATCCCCCCACCACTATGACGGTTCATGGAATTCGTGAGACTACGACGTTCGTGATCGATATGCCGGTCTGGCTGTTTACTGTTTTGGTCATGGTGATGGGTGTGGCAATGGGTTTTGGGAAGGCCAGTGTGTTTCGCCTTGTTTACGATTACTACCCAGAGAGAATGGGTGTAGTGGGAGGTATGGTGGGCATGCTGGGTGCGATTGGTGGGTTTGTCTTACCAATCCTGTTCGGTCTAGTGGCCGATACAATGGGGGTTCGCAGCTCCTGCTTTATGTTGCTCTACGGGGTTTTGGCTGTCTGTATGTGTGTTATGTACTACGGGATTTCTGTCGAAGAGCGGCGTTCTCGATTGCAGGAGGCAATTCGCAATAACTTTCTGAAAGAAGATTCTGATGTTACGAGCAGTTGATATTTGCAGTAGTAAGTAGGTATTTGGTTGCTCAGATTTTGTAGGTCGAATGCAAAGATTGCCATGAGGCGGCGGTGCATTCACTTTGGAGAAAAAGTATGTCTGATATAAAAAAATGGGACGTAGAAAACGAGCAATTCTGGGAATCAGAAGGTAAGCGAGTTGCTACACGTAACTTGTGGATCTCTATTCCTAGCTTATTGTGCGGTTTTGCCGTCTGGTTGTACTGGGGCATCATTGCGGTACAGATGCTTAATTTGGGCTTTCCATTTGAGAAAGCTGAACTCTTTACATTGGCAGCGATTGCGGGGCTAACAGGGGCAACCTTGCGAATACCGAGCAGTTTCTTCATTCGTATAGCGGGTGGACGAAATACGATTGTCTTTACTACCGCATTGCTTATGATCCCGGCAATTGGTGCTGGTTTTGCGTTGCAAGATAAAGACACGCCTTTATGGGTATTCCAATTGCTGGCTTTCTTGTCAGGGATTGGTGGCGGTAACTTCGCATCTTCAATGTCTAACATTAGCTTCTTCTTTCCTAAGAAACAGCAGGGTTTAGCGTTAGGTCTAAATGCTGGTTTGGGTAATGCTGGTGTAACTACTATGCAGATCCTAGTACCGCTAGTGATGACTATGGGTATTTTCGGTGGTGCACCGATGATCCTAGAAAACACTTCGGGTACGTTGATTGGTAAGATTCCTGCTGGTTCTGAAACTTACATTCATAATGCCGGTTTTGTATGGTTGTTGTTTTTAATTCCTCTGGCTATTGTTGGTTGGTTTGGAATGAACAACCTTCGCACAGACGATGTTTCTCCTGATATTGGGTCGCCTGCCGGTGCGATGTCTAAAATCGTGGGCTTGTTGCTCATTGGGTTTATGACGGCTGCTGCTGGTTTGTTCATTATCCTTCCAGACCCAACAGGTCTAGGTGCTCCGGGTTGGGCTAAGTGGCCAGTGATTGTCGGTATTCTCTTCTTCACCATTATGTTGATGAAGATGATACCTGGTGACATTAAGCCTAATTTGCAGCGTCAGTTTAAAATCTTTGAAAACAAACATACTTGGGTAATGAGTGTTATCTACACCATGACTTTTGGTAGTTTCATTGGTTACTCTGCTGGTTTTGCATTGGCAATCAAAGTTGTATTTGGTTACCAGCATTTGATGGTTGATGGCGTGATGACTCATGACGTAGTCAACGCGAATGGGCCTTCTGCTCTAATGTTTGCTTGGATGGGACCATTTATTGGTGCTTTCATCCGTCCTATTGGTGGCTGGATGGCAGATAAATTGGGTGGCGCGCGCGTAACTCATTATGTGTCTATCGTCATGATTGCTAGTGCTCTAGGTGTTGCTTATTACCTTAAAGCGGCTTATCAATCAGCTACGCCTGAAGAGTATTTTGTACCTTTCATTGGTTTGTTCTTGGTGCTGTTTGCTGCAACAGGTATTGGTAACGGCTCAACTTTCCGTACTATTGCTATGGTGTTCCCTAAAGAGCAAGCGGGTCCTGCATTAGGTTGGACTTCTGCTGTAGCTGCTTATGGTGCGTTTGTTATACCAAAAGTATTTGGTGAGCAGATCAAGCTTGCTACACCTGAAATGGCTCTCTATGGCTTTGCTGTCTTTTATTTGCTGTGCTTAGCATTGAACTGGTGGTATTACCTAGGTCCTAAGGCTGAATTCAAGAATCCATAAGTGTAAAAATTTAGAATTATGATTTTCTACTTAAAAGAGCCCTCAAAGGGCTCTTTTTTTATGCCTGTAACGTTTCTTTTTCTTAATACCTACAAATACTCCTCTGTAATGATTTTACTAAAAGAATTCCTGGGTTTTTTAGATTTTATTCTTTTAAAACAAGTATTTAGTGTGATTTATTGGTGTATCACCAAAGTGGTATTTTTGCCTGTATTCACTTGTTTTCATGTTTTGAAAGT
The DNA here is from genome assembly GCF_016744175.1 of Neptunomonas sp. GTDB lineage: Bacteria > Pseudomonadota > Gammaproteobacteria > Pseudomonadales > Balneatricaceae > Neptunomonas. The sequence continues at coordinate 108,643 of NZ_JADGEV010000009.1, forward strand.
TGATCTGTATCAACAAGTTTTGGGCATTAAAGCGGTTATTGTGGAGAGAACAGTAAGCAATAGGGTTTGTACAGCAGGGATCGTTGAACAACCTTATGACCGGATAAATCGGTATGCGCTCAAGGCAATTTACTTGTCGGCGTGTCAATAAAACGGCTCGGGGTTATAGCCCCGTCCTGACCTAGCGGTTTCAGGAGAGAATAAAATGAGTCATTTGCTCGATAGATTGAGATTTTTAAAGAAAAAGCAGGGTACCTTTGCCAACGGGCATGGGGAAACTGTTAAAGAAAGTCGTGAATGGGAAGATGGTTACCGTCAGCGCTGGCAGCATGACAAAATTGTTCGGTCTACTCACGGTGTTAACTGCACTGGTTCTTGTAGCTGGAAAATCTACGTTAAGAATGGTCTGATTACTTGGGAAACCCAACAAACAGATTATCCTCGTACACGTCCTGATCTGCCAAACCATGAGCCTCGTGGTTGCCCTCGTGGCGCTAGTTACTCTTGGTATATCTACAGCGCTAACCGTCTTAAGTACCCAACCGTTCGTAAGCGCTTAATTAAGTTGTGGCGTGAAGCGCGTGCGACCAAAGACCCTGTAGCGGCATGGGCTTCTATTGTTGAAGATTCTGCAAAGGCAACATCGTATAAGTCAATGCGTGGCCAAGGTGGTTTTGTACGTTCCACTTGGGATGAAGTAAACGAAATTATTGCTGCGTCAAACACCTACACAATTAAAGAATACGGCCCAGACCGCGTTATTGGCTTCTCGCCAATTCCAGCGATGTCGATGGTTTCTTATGCCGCTGGTGCGCGTTACTTGTCGTTGATTGGTGGTGTTTGTCTGAGTTTTTATGATTGGTACTGTGATTTACCACCAGCGTCTCCTATGACCTGGGGTGAGCAGACTGACGTTCCAGAATCAGCTGATTGGTATAACTCTAACTACATTATTGCTTGGGGATCTAACGTTCCTCAAACACGTACACCTGATGCTCATTTCTTTACTGAAGTGCGTTATAAAGGTGCTAAAACAGTATCGATTACTCCAGACTACGCTGAAGTTTCAAAGCTGTGTGATCAGTGGTTGAATCCTAAGCAGGGTACTGATGCTGCATTGGCGATGGCCTTTGGACATGTCATTCTGAAAGAATTCCATGTTGATAATCCAACTGAGTACTTTACTGATTACTGCCGTGACTATACGGATATGCCATTTTTGGTGCAGCTAGAGCAACGCGACGATGGTTCGTATGCTGCTGGCCGCTTTATCCGTGCTTCTGACTTTGATGGCAACATGGGTCAGGATAACAATCCAGAATGGAAAACAGTTGCATACGATGAAGCAACTGATAGCTATGTAGTGCCGAATGGTTCTATTGGTTTCCGTTGGGGCGAAAAAGGTAAGTGGAATATCGAGCAAAAAGAAGGGCTTGAAGGCCGTTCTACTTCATTGAAAATGAGCTTGCTAGATAGCCATGACGAAGTGGCTTCTGTAGGTTTTCCGTATTTCGGTGGTGTAGAAAACGAACACTTCACGCACAATACCTTCTCTGACATTATTCATCATAACCTTCCAGCTAAGCGCGTTAAGTTAGCTGACGGTTCAGAGTCACTATTAGTAACAGTTTATGACTTGATGATGGCCAACTACGGTATTGATCGTGGTCTTGGTGGTGATTTTGTAGCGACCAGCTTCGATGATAACGCGCCTTATACACCTGCATGGCAGGAGCAAATTACCGGTGTAGACCGTAATGTTGCTATCCAGATTGCACGTGAGTTTGCTGATAACGCCAGTAAAACAAAAGGTAAATCCATGATCATCGTGGGTGCCGGTATGAATCACTGGTATCACATGGACATGAACTACCGTGGCCTGATGAACATGCTAATTATGTGTGGTTGTGTCGGTCAATCTGGTGGTGGTTGGGCTCACTATGTGGGTCAGGAAAAACTACGTCCTCAGACAGGCTGGACTCCACTGGCCTTTGGTCTGGATTGGCAGCGTCCGCCACGTCATATGAACGGTACTTCTTTCTTCTATAACCACTCAAGTCAGTGGCGTTATGAGAAATTAGATGTAACCGAGATTTTATCGCCGTTGGCTGATAAGTCTAAATGGACGGGTAGCTTAATTGACTACAACATCCGTGCCGAGCGCATGGGTTGGTTGCCATCAGCACCTCAGTTAGATCTTAACCCGTTACACATTACCAAAGCGGCTGAAGCTGCAGGTAAAACGCCTCAGGAATATACGGTTGATCAGCTTAAATCAGGCGCAATAAACTTTGCCTGTGAAGATCCTGATAACCCTAAAAACTTCCCTCGTAACATGTTTATCTGGCGCTCTAACTTACTAGGCTCGTCCGGTAAGGGACATGAATACCTGCTGAAATACTTGCTAGGTACTAATCATGGCGTAATGAACAAAGATTTGGGCGAAGCGGGCACTAAAAAGCCGGAAGATGTGGTATGGCACGACGAAGGAGCTGAAGGCAAGGTTGACTTGCTAGTGACTCTGGACTTCCGTATGTCTACTACATGCCTGTACTCAGACATCGTTTTGCCAACAGCAACATGGTATGAAAAGGATGATTTGAATACATCAGATATGCATCCGTTCATACATCCGTTGTCTGCTGCAACTGACCCTGCTTGGGAAGCGCGCTCTGACTGGGATATCTATAAAGGCATCGCTGAGAAGTTCTCAGAAGTATGTGTAGGTCACCTTGGTGTTGAACAAGATCTAGTGACCATTCCAATGCAGCATGACTCGCCGGGTGAGCTTGCTCAGCCGTTAGGTGTTGTGGATTGGAAAAAAGGCGAATGTGACCCTGTTCCGGGTATCTCCATGCCGAATCTCGTGGTAGTTGAGCGTGATTACCCAAATACTTACAGACGCTTTAGCTCGATCGGTCCTTTGCTTGAATCTGCCGGTAATGGTGGTAAAGGGATTGGTTGGGATACTAAAGACGAAGTTAAATTCCTCAAAGAACTTAACTGGACGCACACTGAAGAAGGTATTCATAAAGGCAGAGCGAAGCTGGATACAGCGATCGATGCCTGCGAGATGATCTTGAGTCTAGCACCAGAAACCAACGGACAAGTAGCAGTAAAAGCTTGGGAAGCGTTGGGTGAAATGACCGGTCTTGACCATACTCATTTAGCTAAACCTAAACAGGAAGAGAAAATTCGCTTCCGTGATGTGCAAGCACAGCCACGTAAGATCATCTCTTCACCGACATGGTCGGGTCTAGAAGATGAGCATGTGTCTTACAATGCTTGTTACACCAATGTTCATGAGTTGATCCCATGGCGTACTGTTACAGGTCGTCAGCAGTTCTACCAAGACCATGAGTGGATGCGCGATTTCGGTGAGGGATTTGTTTCTTATCGTCCGCCAATCAACACAAGATCTGTTGAGCCGTTGATGAACAAAAAACCAAACGGTAATCCAGAGATCGCACTGAACTGGATCACTCCTCACCAAAAATGGGGTATCCATTCAACGTATACCGATAACTTGTTGATGCTGACATTATCACGTGGTGGTCCAATTATTTGGATGAGTGAAGGTGATGCAACCACTACAGGTATCGAAGACAACGACTGGGTAGAAGTATTTAATGCTAACGGCGCTATTGCTTGTCGTGTAGTGGTATCACAGCGTGTACCTGATGGTATGACCATGATGTACCACGCTCAGGAACGTATCGTGAACGTTCCCGGTGCTGAAACAACCGGAACTCGTGGTGGTATTCATAACTCTGTTACACGTGTATGTCCTAAACCGACGCATATGATCGGCGGCTACGCACAACAGTCTTATGGCTTTAACTACTACGGTACTGTGGGTTCTAACCGTGATGAATTTGTCATTGTTCGTAAGATGAAAAATATCGATTGGTTAGATGGCGAAGACAACGATTACACTCAGGAGGCAGCCAAATGAAAATCCGCTCCCAAGTAGGTATGGTGCTAAACCTTGATAAATGTATCGGTTGTCACACCTGTTCGATTACTTGTAAAAACGTTTGGACCTCACGTGAAGGAACTGAGTATGCCTGGTTTAACAATGTTGAAACCAAGCCAGGTATCGGTTACCCAAAAGAGTGGGAAAACCAAGAAAAATGGAAAGGTGGCTGGGTTCGCAAAGTAGATGGCAGCATCGAACCGCGTATCGGTGGAAAATGGCGTGTGTTGGCGAATATCTTCGCTAATCCAGACTTGCCAGAAATCGATGATTACTACGAACCGTTTGATTTTGATTACCAGCATTTGCATAACGCACCTGAAGGTAAGCATCAGCCAGTAGCACGCCCTCGTTCATTGATCACTGGTCAGCGAATGAAGAAAATCGAGTGGGGCCCAAACTGGGAAGAAATCCTAGGTACTGAGTTCTCTAAACGCTCGAAAGATAAAAACTTCGATAATATTCAGAAGGAAATCTACGGCCAGTTCGAGAATACCTTCATGATGTACTTGCCGCGTTTATGCGAGCACTGTCTGAACCCTGCGTGCGTAGCATCTTGCCCAAGTGGTGCGATCTACAAGCGTGATGAGGATGGTATTGTACTGATCGATCAAGATAAGTGTCGTGGCTGGCGTATGTGTGTCAGTGGTTGCCCTTATAAAAAGATCTACTATAACTGGAAAAGTGGTAAGTCTGAGAAGTGCATCTTCTGTTACCCACGTATCGAGTCGGGTATGCCAACTGTCTGCTCAGAAACGTGTGTAGGCCGTATCCGTTACCTTGGCGTGCTTCTGTATGATGCAGATCGTATTGAAGAAGTGGCTTCCAGTGGTAGTGAGCAGGACTTGTACGAGAAGCAGCTTGAGATTTTCCTTGATCCGTTTGATCCAAAAGTTATTGCTCAGGCAAAACTGGATGGTGTCACTGATAACGTGATTACAGCGGCTCAGAAGTCTCCAGTTTACAAAATGGCGGTTGATTGGAAGCTGGCTTTGCCACTTCACCCTGAATACCGCACATTACCAATGGTTTGGTATGTACCACCACTAAGCCCAATTCAGTCTGCTGCAGATGCTGGTTCTATTGGTATGAATGGTGCAATCCCTGATGTGGATTCACTACGTATCCCAGTTAAATACCTAGCTAACCTGTTGACTGCTGGTGATGAAAAACCTGTACGACTAGCACTTAAACGTTTGCTAGCGATGCGTGCTTATAAGCGTGATGAGCAGGTGGAAGGTAAGATTAATCTTGAAGTATTAGAAGATGTTGGTCTGACTGAGACACAAGTACAGGAAATGTATAGGTACTTAGCAATTGCTAACTATGAAGACCGTTTTGTAATCCCAACTAGCCATCGTGAGCTTGCTAACGATGCTTTCCCTGAAAGAGGCGGTTGTGGTTTCACATTTGGTAACGGTTGTGGCGGCGGTGAAGAAGAAACAAACATGTTCGGCGCTAAAAAGCAGACAGTCACCATGGTTAAAAAAATCAGCGGTGTGCAGCAGGTTGATCCTGCACTGTTGAACGATGGGGAGCGATAAGATGCGTAGTCTTAAAGTGATCTCTTTGCTGCTGGACTATCCAAGTAGCGAATTGTTCGACATACAACAGGAGCTGATCGAAGAGATCAAAACCGATGGAGCGCTGCCCGAAGGGCAGCGTGAGCCACTGATCGAGTTTATTAATCAGTTGTGCACCACGGACCTGCTGGATGCTCAGGATAATTATGTTGGTTTGTTTGATCGCGGTCGTTCGCTCTCTCTGTTGTTGTTTGAACACGTGCATGGTGAATCCCGTGACCGTGGTCAGGCAATGGTAGATCTGATGGCGGTGTATGAAGACAATGGTTTTCAGATAGATGCGAAAGAGCTACCGGATTATATTCCGTTGTTTCTTGAGTATCTGTCCAAGCGACCTGCTGAAGAAGTGCAACAGTGGTTAGCTGATGTGAGCCATATTCTAGCATTGCTAGAGACTCGTCTAGGGCAACGTCACAGCACTTACGCTGTGCTTTGTACTGCACTTATTGAGATTTCAGGTGCGGAAGTCGAGCGAGAAGAGTTGGCTGCAAAAGTCGCTACTGAAGCTGCTGATGATACGCCTGAAGCACTTGATAAAGTGTGGGAAGAGGAGATGGTTCGCTTTACAGAACCAGCAACTCAAGACTGTGGTAATGATGCTGTTACTCAGCGTCGCCGCGAGCTTGATCAGGTGCAGCCGTTGCATATCAGCGATACTGTTAAACAGTTCACCCCTACTGGACCATCAGGCTCTTGAGGGGCCGAGGAGAACAATAATGTCTTATCTAAATGACTTGCTCTTTGGCATTTATCCGTACCTTGCCGGCGCTGTATTTCTGGTAGGGAGCTGGGTACGTTATGATCGTGAGCAATATACCTGGAAAACAGGTTCAAGCCAGATGCTGAGCAGTGTAGGAATGCGCCGCGCCAGTAACCTATTCCATGTGGGTGTGCTTGCTATTTTCTTTGGACACTTAGTTGGTTTGTTAACGCCGCATGCGTTTTATGATCCTTTCATGTCTGCAGGAACTAAGCAGCTGATTGCTATCTTGATTGGTGGTGTGGCGGGTGTTGCATGTTTGGTTGGAGCCGCGTTGTTACTTCAGCGTCGCCTCTTCAATCCACGCATTAGAGCAACTAGCACAACTGCCGATATCTTGATCTTAGTGATCTTGATGGTTCAGGTAACGCTGGGATTGTTCACAATATTTGCATCACTTGGCCATTTGGATGGAAGTGTAATGCTACTACTAGCCGGTTGGGCACAAGGTATTGTGACCTTCAATGGCGGTGCAGCAGATTACCTATTGAATGTTAGCTTCATTTATAAGTTGCATATATTCTTGGGTATGACGATCTTCCTACTGTTCCCGTTTACACGACTGGTACACGTATGGAGTGCTCCTGTGAAGTACTTAGCACGTAGCTACCAAATCGTTCGTCAACGTTAATTATTACGTAAAGCTTATAAGGGGCGGTGCGCCGCCCCTTTTTTAAGGAGACTCTTATGGAACTTATCGATTCAATTACGGTGTCGGATATTGTTGATGACTTCGTACCGGTAAGCGTAAATGGCCAAGCGATTGACGAAGCAGAAATCTTGCAAGAGATGCAATACCATTCTGCAGAGACAATAGAAGCGGCTCATCAAAAGGCGGCCTCAGCTTTAGTGGTAAAAGAGTTAATGCTACAGCGGGCAAGCGAGCTAGAGTTAACGGCAGAAGTGCTTACGGGTGAAAACCAAGAAGAAGCACTTATTCGCACTTTATTAGCTGAAGAAGTTAAACAGCCGACGCCTGATGAAGAAGCGTGTGAACGCTATTTTCTTGCAAACCAAGATAAATTTAAAACGCCTATGCTGATTGCTGCCAGCCATATTTTGTTAGGTGCAGACCCTCAGGATCAGGAAGCGCGTGAATTTGCAGCGCAACAAGCGGAATCTATTATCGCTACACTCGTAAAAGATCCTGGTAGCTTTGCTGATTTAGCGAAGCAATATTCAGACTGCCCATCTAAAGAAGTTAATGGTGAACTAGGCCAGCTGGAAAAAGGGCAAACCGTTCAGGAGTTTGAGCGCCAAGTTTTCAAAATGGAAGAAGGGCTGGCTTTACACCCTGTAGAAAGTCGATATGGGTTCCATATAGTACGTCTTGATAAGCGTGTAGAAGGCGATCCACTTCCGTATAACATGGTGGCAGACCGCATTGCGACTTACCTTAAAGATCAGGTTTATCGTCGCAGCATTAATCAATATCTATCTCTACTTGCAGGCCAAGCCTCAATTGAGGGTGTCGATATTCAAGGTGCTGATTCATTGCTGATGCAATAACAGGTATAGCTTATGTTACAAGAGTTGTTAGATAACAATAAGCAATGGGCACGCTTTATGGAATCGCAGTGCCCAGGTTTTTTTAAAGAGTTGTCCGAGCAACAAAAACCTGAGTACTTGTGGATAGGTTGTTCTGATAGTCGTGTACCGGCAAATGAAATAGTTGGCATGTTGCCTGGTGAACTTTTCGTGCATCGTAATATAGCCAACTTAGTTTTGCACACCGATCTAAATTGTATGTCGGTGCTTCACTATGCTGTTGAAGTGTTGCAAGTGAAGCATATTATTGTGTGCGGACATTATGGTTGTGGTGGTGTTAAAGCTGCTCTAGGGAATCAGGATCTTGGTCTGATAGATAACTGGTTACGTCACTTGAAAGATATCGGTTTTGAATATCGAGATATATTAAATGCCGAGCCAGATGAAGATAAGCGGGTTGACCGTCTATGTGAATTGAGCATACAAAAACAAGTGACCAATATTTGCCATAGTAAGGTGGTGCAAAGAGCATGGAAAAATGACCACGAATTGACAGTACATGGTTGGATATACAGTATTGATGATGGCATTATCAAAGAGCTGAACGTAGACATTAGCGGTTTAGATGACATTCCTGACATCTACTGTATGAACACCTAAATAGTTAAACAATACACCCCCTATACCTCGCCTGCTACCTGCAGGCGATTCCATTCTTTATCCGAAAAATTGACGTTTGGACGCTTTAATACTGTTACATCTATCTCTTTTAATCCGTTGAGTTACCACCTGTTAGGTATATTTCAGTAGAAGTCCGGCCTCCATAATATAAGTCAGTGGAAAAAGGTGAGAATTATTATGACAGGCAGCACTAATAACAACAGTTTTGACAGTTCATCTGAAACGCAGTTGATAGACGGCTTTGGGCGTCGTATCGAATACCTGCGCATGTCAGTGACCGACCGTTGTGACTTTCGCTGCGTTTATTGTATGTCTGAAGATATTAAATTCCTTCCGCGAGCCCAGGTTCTCTCTTTGGAGGAGTTAGCGACGATTGGTCAGGCGTTCAGTGAATTAGGTGTTAAAAAGATCCGCTTAACAGGAGGTGAGCCACTAGTACGCCACGATATTATTTCGTTAGCAGAAAAGTTAGGGGCTTTACCAGGCTTAGATGAATTAACGATGACAACCAATGGATCCCAGCTAGAGCGTTATGCAGAGCCTTTGCTAAAAGCTGGCATTAAACGTTTGAACATCAGTTTAGACTCGTTAAACCCTCTTCGTTTTGAAGCATTAACTCGGCGCGCTAAGCTTGACCAAGTTCTCACGGGAATCCGCGCCGCTGCGGCAACTGGTTTTGAGCGAATCAAACTCAATGCTGTTGTTTTAAAAGGCCGAAATGACGACGAAGTTATTGATCTAGTGGATTTTGCTAGAGACTTGAATATTGATATTAGCTTTATTGAAGAGATGCCGTTGGGCGTGGTTAGTTCACATAACCGTCAAGAAGCATTTTGTTCCAGTGATGAAGTTCTTGAGCGTATTCAAACACGCTATGCATTGAATGCAACTGATGAGAAAACAGGTGGACCATCACGCTATTATCGCATGCAAGGAAGTGATACCCGTATCGGCTTTATTTCACCACATAGCCATAATTTTTGTGACAGTTGTAACCGTATACGCCTCACAGTTGAGGGGCAATTGTTATTGTGCTTGGGCCGTGACAATGCCGTTGATTTAAGAGCGATAGTAAGACACCACCCAGGTGATACTGAGCGCTTAAAACAGACAATTGTTGAAGCGATGCAACAAAAACCTAAAGAGCATACTTTTTATCAGGATGACCAACCTCAGGTTGTTCGTTTTATGAACATGACAGGGGGTTAATTATGAATCCAGTTATCCGGGTTAAAGTGTTAGATCGAGTAAGAGTGCATCCGCTTTTTTCTTCATTAAAAGATGAAGATTTAGCGCAACTTTTCGAGCGTGCACGGCCTATAGATTTATCTGCACATGAAAAACTATTCACTCAAGGAGAGAAAGCTGATCGCTTTTATATCGTAGTATCTGGAAGCGTTAAGCTTTTCAGGTTCTCGAAAGATGGACAGGAGAAAGTCATAGAGGTGATAGAGGAAGGACATTCTATGGCAGAAGCGATCATGTTTATGGAAGAACTTAATTGTTATCCGGTGAACGCCGAGGCTTTGGAAAAAACCACTGTTGTAGGCTTTAATTGTAGCTTGTACCTTCAGATTTTAGAGTCATCTCCGCAGAGTTGCTTCAAAATTCTTGGCACACTATCACGCCGTTTACATACCCGCCTGAATGAAATCGAAACCTTGACGCTAAAGAATGCTCGGCATCGAGCATGTCGTTACTTACTTGATCTTGCTGGCAAGGATGCTGAATCTGGAATGAGGATTCACTTACCCGTTGCAAAACAATTGATTGCGGCAAGGTTAGCAATGCAGCCTGAAACCTTGTCTCGTATTTTAAGAGAGTTGATCAAAGAAGAAGTCATTATCGTTAGTGGTAGAGATGTAACTATTAATAATCTTGAACGACTTAGAGCCGCTGATTAGTCGTGTCTTAGCACTTTATGTAGATATACGTGTGTAAGACATACTGAAACAGAGGCCGCTTAAGTGTGTAACTAGTGGAGTAAATTATGGGACACGCAAAAGAAGGAGTGGCCTTTGCGCCGCTAAATATTGCTGTATTAACAGTGTCAGATACGCGGACATTTGAAACAGATACGTCTGGTGATACGTTAGAAGCATTGTTAGTTGCAGCCGGGCACCATTGTACGGAACGTAAAATAGTTCCTGATGATATTTACCAGTTACGAGCAGCCGTCTCACACTGGATTGCATGCGACGCTACACAAATTATCTTAGTGACAGGTGGCACTGGCTTTACGACACGTGATAGCACGCCAGAAGCGCTAACGCCTTTGTTTGATAAGCATGTAGAAGGGTATGGGGAGCTATTTCGTACCTTGTCTTACGAAGAGATTGGTACGTCCACTATTCAGTCTCGCGCCGTTGCAGGGATAGCCAATCGAAAAGTTATTTTCTGTATGCCTGGCTCACCAAAAGCATGTAAGACTGCGTGGACACGGATCATTGAAGAGCAGCTAGATGCTCGCCATGGTCCTTGTAATTTTGTAGAAATGGTTTTACCGAAAATACAGACGGCCTGTGGGAGCCGCTCATGAGCTGCTCGTGTGATAGCGGCAAGTTACAACCCTTTGAAAGTGGCTTAGCTCAGTTAGTGGAAGCCGCGCGTAGTGTTCAGGAAACGGAAGTCGTTGAGTTGCAAGAAGCTCTAGGTAGAGTGTTGGCGAGAGATATTCATTCTACCTTGTCAGTTCCTCCGGCAGATAATAGCGCTATGGATGGTTATGCGGTATGTGCTAAAGACTTAGAAGAAGGGAAGGTTTTTAGCATATCGCAGCGTGTCGCGGCTGGTCACCAGGCATCAGCTATCCAACGTGGTACTGCCGTTCGATTATTTACCGGCTCCGAAATACCCAAAGGTGCTGATACTGTAATTATGCAGGAAGAAGCCTTAATCGAGGGTGAGGGTGTCCGCTTTATTGGGGAGGCCGTTAAAGGCGACCATATTCGTAAAGCAGGTCAAGATATCAATATAGGTGATCAGGTTATTGCCCAGGGGACTATCTTAGCTCCGCAGCACTTGGGCGTATTAGCCTCTGTCGGTATAGCTGATGTATCTGTCTATCGTCGCTTAAAAGTCGCTGTATTAAACACGGGTGATGAGTTGGTGATGCCGGGGATGCCTTGTCCACAAGGAAAAATATATAACTCAAACTACTTTACGTTAAGTGGTTTGTTAACACGCCTTGGCTGTGATGTATGGACACCGGGTATTGTCAAAGATACCCCTGAAGCAACACAGCAAGCACTAGCGCAGGCATCTATTAATGCCGATGTCATTATTAGTAGCGGCGGAGTGTCTGTTGGTGAGGAAGATCACGTTAAAGCGGCGGTTGAATCGCTGGGTTCTTTAGATCTATGGCGACTGGCCATTAAGCCCGGTAAACCATTAGCTTTTGGCGAAGTAAAAGGGACTCCTTTTATTGGTTTACCAGGAAATCCTTCCGCTGTATTAGTAACATTTTTAATGTTGGCGCGTCCTTACCTTTTGAAGATGCAAGGGGCACAAAAGATTGAGCCTCGCCGCTATCAGGTTTGTGCTGGATTCGATCGTAGCAAGGGTGTTTCTCGTAAAGAGTTTCTAAGAGTCGTTGTTAGCGCTGAAAATGGGCAGCTTTTGGCTGTACCGGCACATAGTCAAAGTTCTGGTGTACTTAGTTCGGCAGTGATGGCTGATGGCTTGTTGATAGTGCCTGAACAGCATCGGGTTTCACGTGGTGATATTTTAGATTTTATTCCATTCTCAGAAATCGGATCTATTTAGATAATTACCCAGTGAGATAAACGCAAGACTAGATAAATACTACTGAGAGGATTGGCAGTGAGTGATCTAACAAGGTTAACAGCCGGCGAAGTAATGTCTCCAAGCGTATTGACGGTTCCTCAATATTGGTCGTTAAAACAGTTAATAGAGTTTTTTGACCAGCAAAATATCAATGGTGCACCTGTAATGGGTGATAATGGCAGCTTAGTTGGTGTGGTTAGCAATAGCGATATTTTGAAATTTGATAGTCGAGCACACTCCATTACAGAAAATCCATCAACTCAGTACTATTACAGCAATTTAGATGGCGCATCGCCAGAACAGTTGGGGTTGATCAGTGGTGATACTCACACGTTGCATCAGGTGAGTGAAATCATGACCCCGCATATTGTTTCAGTTGATGTATCAACACCACTATCAGCTGTGGCTGCTTTGATGTGTAAAGATAAAATTCACCGTGTATTTGTTACTTCTGACAATGAGTTAAATGGTGTGTTGTCTACACTGGATATATTGGGGCAGGTTGAATCGATATCAAAGTGAAGACTCAGCTTTATATAAGTTTTGAACTATTTTAAAAGGCGCTATCAGCGCCTTTTTTATC
>NZ_JADGEV010000056.1 GCF_016744175.1 Neptunomonas sp.
ACTGGACTCTTCCAACTCATGATCCGTACTATCCATGCACTGCTGCATCATTGCCATCACAACAGGATCACTCATATCCATTTTACTATGATCCATGCCGCTCATAGCCGCACAATCTGGACTTTCAGCTGTTTTCATATGCTCTTTCTCATCATGAGCCTGTGCATAAAACGCTAACATTAACGCGGGAACAGCAATCAATACGCTGAATTTTTTCGTCATTATCAATTCCTAGGAAATTTCTTGAAAACTACTATGTTGCAAAACAAACGCTCTACGCAAGACACCAAACAGTATCAGCTTGGCTTTTTTTAAGGCGCCAATTAGTTTTACCACCCTTAGCAATAAAGCCACTAACACATCGATAATATTACTGTGACCGTCATTACCTCGCCCACCCGTATTGACAGCGCATTATGCTGCCTAGAAAGACCCCAGACAAAAGAAAACCCCGATGATTTGCATCACCGGGGTTTCGAAACAAGACTTAAGAAAACATTACTTGTTAGCTTTACGCTCTATCTCTTCAGCAATAACCTTCTCAGCAACTGAGTTAGGGCATGCAGCGTAGTGTGAAAACTCCATAGAGAACTGACCACGACCAGAGGTCATAGTACGCAGAGACCCGATATAACCGAACATCTCAGACAGAGGAACATCAGCCTTGATACGAACACCTGAACCTGCAGCTTCCTGACCCGAGATCATTCCACGACGACGGTTAAGGTCACCGATAACATCACCAACGTGATCTTCAGGAGTGAACACGTCAACCTTCATCACAGGCTCCAGCAATTGCGGACCCGCTTTAGGCATGGACTGACGGAAAGCACCTTTAGCAGCGATTTCGAACGCAACCGCAGAGGAATCAACCGCGTGATAACCACCATCGTAAAGTTCAATTTCAACATCCAGTACAGGGAAGCCCGCTAGCGGACCTGTACCCATCATGCTCTTGAAACCCTTCTCGATAGCTGGGAAGAATTCCTTAGGTACGTTACCACCTACCACTGAAGATACAAACGTAAAGCCAGTGTTCTGCTCGCCCGGCTTAATACGGTAGTCGATCTTACCGAACTGACCTGAACCACCAGACTGCTTCTTATGGGTATAAGAATCTTCTAGAGGCTGAGTAATAGTCTCACGGTATGCAACCTGTGGCTGACCCACGATGAGCTCAACACCGTAAGTACGCTTCAGAATATCTACTTTGATATCCAAATGAAGCTCACCCATTCCCTTAAGGATAGTTTCACCAGAATCTTCATCAGTTTCAACGATGAAGGTAGGATCTTCAGCAACCATCTTACCGATCGCAATACCCATCTTCTCAGCGCCACCTTTATCTTTAGGTGTAACTGCAATCGAGATTACAGGCTCAGGGAAGACCATGGCTTCAAGCGTACATTCGTGCTTAGGATCACAAAGTGTGTGACCGGTTTGTACGTTTTTCATACCTACGATTGCAAAAATATCACCGGCTTGAGCAGAGTCTAGCTCTTTACGCTCATCGGCTTCCATTTCACACATACGACCAACACGCTCAGTTTTACCTGTAAACGAGTTCAGGATGGTATCGCCTTTCTTCAACGTACCAGAGTAAACACGAATAAAGGTCAGAGCACCGAAACGGTCCTCCATGATTTTAAATGCCAGTGCGCGGAAAGGCTCATCAGTGGAAACAGTTGCAACTTTACCTGTTGGCTCGCCAAACTCATCCGTCAGATCTTGTGGAATAACATCGGTTGGGCTTGGAAGGTAATCTACAACAGCATCAAGAATAAGCTGGATGCCTTTGTTTTTGAATGCAGAACCACAGTACGTTGGGAAGAAAGTAAGATCACGAGTACCCTCACGGATGCAACGCTTGATGTCTTCCATAGCAGGCTCTTCACCTTCCATGTAAGCCATCATTAGATCATCATCTAGCTCTACCGCAGTTTCAATTAACTGTTCACGGTACATTTCAACATCTTCTACCATGTCGGCAGGGATGTCTTTAATCTCGAAATTTTCAGGCAGACCCGTGTCATCCCAAACAAATGCTTGGCGAGATAACAGGTCAACAACACCGACAAAGTCCTCTTCACGACCAATAGGAAGAACCATGATGAGTGGCTTAGCAGCCAATACATTCTCAACCTGATCTACAACTTTAAGAAAGTCAGCGCCCATACGGTCTAGCTTGTTTACGAAGATGATACGAGAAACGCCCGACTCATCTGCATAACGCCAGTTAGTTTCTGACTGAGGCTCAACACCACCAGAACCACAAAATACACCAACACCACCATCCAGTACTTTCAGGGAACGGTATACTTCAACAGTGAAGTCAACGTGTCCTGGAGTATCGATGATGTTCATGCGGTGATCTTTCCAGAAAGTGGTGATCGCAGCAGACTGGATAGTAATTCCGCGCTCAGCTTCCTGTTCCATGAAGTCGGTTGTAGATTCACCATCGTGAACCTCACCCGTTTTATGGATTTTACCTGTCAGTTTCAGGATACGTTCTGTAGTGGTCGTTTTTCCCGCGTCTACGTGGGCAAAAATACCGATGTTACGGTAGTGTGATAAGTCAGCCATGTCTTTACTCGAATGTTAAGGGCGTAAAAATGCGCTATATAGTACAGGATTTCGAATGTAATTGTGGAGGTTTTCCGTAGAAGAAAGCCTTTTTTTAGATAAAAGAGTAGATTTTTGTCAAAACATGGCTGTTTCAACACTTTGCAAGCTTCTTACATGCTGTTTTTATTTCAAATCTATCAGCAAGCCGAGCACTACTCTCTTTGGCCTTGAGGGATCTAAAGCATAAAATGGTAGATACCGCACATAGTACTAGTTACTGCCCCCATAAAACACTGTTTAATGTAATCGCTCGTCTATCCCGCTCTCCTATGGGAACTCCATCTCCTCCGCTCACGACCTCAATGTTCAATACCCCTTTAGATTCAGAAAGACTTTTGTAAAAACCCGTTAGTGACGTGGATAAGACAATATCACCGTTTTCAAAGCCTGCGGTTTCCATTAACCCTCCGGCTTTCGGATATATAGTCAATACTTCTACCGGATCACCTCCCGCTATAACCATGGGTGAACCTGTATTAAACCCATACTTTTCTTCAAGGCTAGACCCCAACTCTACTTGGTAATATCTGGCTTGGCTGGAGACCCACCACCCATAGCAAAGAAATAATATAATGCCCAGAGAGAGCAACCTAACTAGGTAGCTGATCAATTTTCAAACCTTCTCTAGTGTCCACTTAGTACATATAAACCATCCAGAATATTTTCCGTAAGAGCCGTACGCAAGAACCGGTACTCAGAACCTCGGTATTCAGCATAAAGTGATAATCCCAATAGACTATTTTCCCCCCACACAGATGATGGTGTACCCGAATAAAACTTCATATCCTTGAGTTGGAACTGTAATTTATTTGTTTGGCTTTCAGACAATGGTTTTTCGAAAATAAAATAACCCAGCCCTGAACTGCTGGCTGCAATGAGCACTCTTTCATCTACTTTAACTAATGAATAGAAAGCCTTACCTTTACACATTAAATTAATTGAAATATTGATGCGTTTATCTCCACTGGAAACATCGCCGTCTAAGGGTGGAATCTGAGTATCAGAAAGCATGGGGTCATGAATATTCACAACACTACTCGGCGACTCAACGGCTACCCAATGGCTGCAAACACTTTTCCCTGGCAATGATAAAACGGTTTCAAATAGAGCAGAAGAACCCAGTAATTGGGTTGCCCTTTCGTCAATGGTCCCACCTGCCACATTGCTTGCTCGTCTTATATCTACTAACGTATATTTCCCTGACAAAACATTGTCGCCACCCATGACATTCGCAGTCAAAAATCCAAGAGCAACACTACAAGAAAAAACAAAATATAAAATTTTCATACTACTTCCCCGCCACCAATTAGGAAATTCTCATAGCACTGTCAGTAGCTACTTGAGCCCAGACCAGTCCAAGTACCTATCTGCAAACTTCGACATAGAAGAGGTATCTTTCCATGCGCCGTTTGGATTCAACCAATCGACGATATAAGCTTTAGCTTCACTACGACTTAAACCGATTTCTTTGATTGCGCTTAGATGCTGCTTTGCTGTGAGTTGACCTTCCTTTCGCATGAAGCGTTTCAATAAAACCCCCACAACGCCTTGCTCCTTAGATAGTTTACGGCCGGGACGAATGCGCTCTATATCAAGCTGAGTATAATCGGACCTCATACGATAACCTGTATGCTTTTCCACCACCTCCATAACCACATGATCTTTTTCTAGTTCGGCCATCTCACGCGCATATGTTACTTCGCCGCTATCGGCTTTTATTTTCCAATCTAAGCGAATTTTATCCAAGCCTTCTTCGTATGCTTTACTCCCTTTCTGTAACCTATTTTCAAGTTCAAACTCCTCAATTTCATCACCCAACCTTTCCATCGTTTTTTGTCGACTGTAACGAGCCCGGGCTTCTTGATACGCATCCATGTCTAAACGCCCTTGAAAAGGAGTGTCAATTTTTCCCCCTGCTAACTCAACATTAAGGCCCAAATCAACAATTGGCTCAGGCTTAACTTTAATATGCGGGGCATTGTGGTCAACAGGACTCATTCCAAAACCAGGCGTTGGTTGATCCATTGGCCTCTCATTAGATATTCCCACCGTCTTATGTGGGTCGTCTGGAATAGGCAACGTCTTATATGAATCGTCGGGAATACCCACTGTTTTACTAGGATCATGAGGGATGATTTTTGTTTTGTTTGAATCTTCAATCGCAGGGGTATTCTTTCGTATCGGCGGTAACGCCTCTGTTTTCGCAACCTCAACAGAACGAGCACTCGACGATGCAGGCTCAATTACCGTTTCTAGGAGGGCTTCATTAAGCGCGGTAACCCTACGCTCTTCTAAAGCTGCGTCTAACGCCTCATCTACTCGAAGTGCCTGTTGAGCGCCGCGCTCGGCCTGTGTCATCTCCCACGGCAACTTTTTCAAATTAGGGTTTAGGGCTTTGCGTAACTCTCGATAATTTTTATAATCCTCAGGTGTCAACTTAGGGTGCACACTAGACCCCGTTGCCAGTTTCAGTCGTCGATCGCGTAAACTTTTATAATAAGCCAACACATCCATTTTATCGGCCTCTTCTAAACCCATTAGTTTCGTTTTATCTCCATTGACCTTCCCTGCTATTCCTTTACCGCTAGCAATCTGTTTCAATCCCGGAATCCCTAATGCTTCACGTACAGCAGCCTGCCCCGGGAATAGAATTCCAATCGCTGTCATAAAACCACTTTGCCGATTAGCAACTGCCTCACGCATCACTTCATCACCATAGATAGGCGTGATGCCGCTCGCAGTCTCATAATCCATTTCACCTTTCATGTATTGATGAAGACCGAAGCCTCCAGAGAGCACCATATCTGCAGTGTTCATGATAAACGAAGTATAAGCAGCCGCCGTTGAAAGCCCTCCCAACTCCAGAGCCCCCGCCGTACCGCCCGTAATGACAGCCAGTGCTAACATATTGTAAATATTGTCGATTTCAGAATATGCATCGAGCGCACGCATAGCAGCACCAGCACTGTAGAGCCCTTCTACAAAGCGAATTGCCTGCTTATCGGGAACCCAGCGGCCCTCTTTTTTCACCACTAAGCGAGCCGTGATAGAATCGATAATTTCAGGTGAACGATAGCCCGCAAACATCATCAGCTCTTCAATTTTGTAGGCCGGTGCCTTTTCTGCTCGCTCCTTGGCACTCCTCATATCCTTAACACGTTGTTTCATCGCTTTTTCAATGGCATCAAAAACCCATACCTCGGTTTCACTACGATTTCCCCAACCAAACCGCTTCATCACATCATCCGTATCTAACAACTCCCATAGCGGAATGCCGCCCGGAAAATACAGAGAGTTTTTAGTAGTGTATTTCCAGAAAGGGTCGTGCTTTGCAGAGGAAATATTTGACCGCGCTTTTTTAATAACACGCTGCACCTCAGCAGGGCTATTCGCTTGTGCAGCGTACTTAGGCAACAACCCAGCCATTCGCCTAACAAACTCATCACGTATCAATATTGCAGCCGCATGGTCTCCATTTCGTAAATCAATTCTTCGATTTCGGTCATCAAGAACACCAGCCATATATAGATTTTTGTTGTATCCTTCGGCAGGTTTCATCGCAAATTCAATCGGCTTCTCCAGATCACCTTTGCCTCCCGCAGCTTTCACAAAACTTAATGCACTCTTCCAATACTCGCCAACATACAGATCAGATTCATCAATGGTTACCTTAACCACATCAACTGCAATGCCAGAATCCACTGGCAGAGCATAGAGCACCAAGCCCAATTCAACAGGGATATGTAACCCTTCCCCCTGATACATCTGGCTATCGTACTTTTCTAAATAGTCATAATCGAAGTAGATCAGGTCCGTTCGAAACTCAGGTTTGAGTTCATCAATCACACGCCTAGCAACAACCTTACCCATTAACGAAGGCTTATCCTTTCCGGCAAAAATCGCTAACTCAATTTCTTTCTTATTTTTTAGGTGTTTATCGTGCTCGAACTCAATCGCAAGGTAAGCCGCATCATTACGATGCAATACGTCCAATGATGCTTTTGAACCGGAAGAAAAACTTCTCGTAAAACGTAAATCCGCAGACGCATCAGTAAACCTTAGATCCCAACGGCCTTTTGCTTGAGCTAAGGACAGCGTCTTTTGTCCAGCGGCAATGCCAAAATCAAAATAAGCGTTCACTACCATGTACTCCTTACCCGCAGGCAGGCGTTTCATGTTTCGATCATCAAATGCTTTTTTTAAAACAAACTCATAATTATCCTCTTCAATATACACACGTGTGTATTCAATAAGAGGGTCACTTGACTCAGGTAAAGTACCCGAGTGGTCTTTAATGTTCCCATCCGGCGGTAAATTCTCACCGATGATCAATAAACGGCGGTACCTTTGCGGAGCACCTTCTTTCAAGAAGTCCTTTGGATACTCACTGCCAAAAGCACCTGGCCGCTGGTTCCTTAACACTATAACCTTATCTATTTGAGGCGCCTTACGCGTCCAAATTGTCGCTCCGCCCTTCCCAACAGGTGTAACGCCTTCGTTTGACAGCCAATCACCTGCCAACCATTCTTTATTAAGTGGTTGCGAAAAAGACACCTCAATCAAGCTAGGTTCGCGTGCTTTATTTAAATAATAGACGCCCAATACCTCATCGGTCTCTTTCAATGTGAAGCTCAGATCTGCGTCAGACTTGGGAAACCAAAGATTTGTCACCCTTGGATCAAGTGTATGCTCGGGGGTTGTTGCGTACTCAGCAAAAAAACCTGTCCAATGGGCAGGCGCGTTGCCATCAGGCGTTAGCCCTACGTTGGCATCGTACATCTCAAAATGTCGTTGTTTATCATCAGCCCCAAAACTCAACTCAACTCTGTGGCCGTCTTTTGAAACAGTCGCCACGCCAGTCAGTGCTGATCGACCATACTCATCACTTTGATGCACCTGCCAAGTCCCTGAGAAATGGTCGGACAATACTTGAGCTACATGTGCTGGTATCTCAATATCTTCACCCATAGCCCTCCAGTCAGACCAAACATTCTCAACCAAATGGGGCTGCATAACACGATATAACCCACTTGTGAAAACACGTGGATTATCGGTTACACGCATGGGTATCGACACCGTCTTATCGTTTTGAATGGCAGACGCAGTGTAAGCGCCCTTCACAGTGCCCCCTTCATTAAACTCGGCCTGAACTGAAAAGACCTGCCCCTCCATAACCCCGTGAATCAACTCACCACTGGTATCAACAAATTGGATTTTAGGGCGCGAATCAGGCTTGCCTTTTATATTTAGATCAAAGGGTATTTCTAAATTATCCAATCTGAATATTTTTCTGCCACTGGTTGAACCCGGCCTAACCTCAACGGTACATCCCCACCCTATAACACTCATAAATTTAGTGGAGTTTTCATCCGTTATCTTATGACAGCCATAAACATTCAAACCTATTTCGTTCTTAATATCTGCCGCGTGAAAACCCCACAAATTTTCTCCGAAAACTCTTATGAAAAACTTTGGCCGGTTTGGAAACCAACTCTGTTCTGGATCCCAGTATTTCTCATCATAATCGACTGATACATGCCCACGTTTACCAAATTCAACACGGTTTTCGGGTGAGGCATTCATGTCTACATCATAAATAGGAGCTGCACGTCCAAAGTCTATGTGAGTAATTTCAGGGAAGAGTCGAGTCCATGACTCCTTCCCGGACAAACCTCCCCGCCCGGAGTACACCCAAGTACCCAGCCCTTGTCCAGAAGAAAACTCAATCTGGGAGTCGGAACCCCAATGCCCAGTAATTCCGTATGCATGACTAAATTTAAGCGTGTTGCCGCTGACTTCTAATCCACGATCAAAATAACCGTAATCGTATGTAATATAAGAAGATTCCCATTTTTTTTCAGGATCATCAATTAAATGATAATAACAAAGGTCTTCAGCATTCTTTTCACAAATATGTTTTACCGGAGGCCACATGACAATATGATTTTGATGAATCGCCTTATTTTCCTGATCCAGCACAACGAGTTTCCAGTTCCCGCCAATGGCCTGAGCTGAAGGAGATTTTAATTGAGGATAAAGATTTTCTGCTAAAGCAGGATTGATGAAAAGGAGAGATAAAGCCAAGACTAAACCCGCACCAAAACTAGCTAGGGTAAGATGCCAACATGAGCTTAACGTCATATATAAGCTTTTCAGCTTAGTGCCGCTACGTAGAAATATGTTCATGACTAATAGTTAATCCCTGAATCTTTCTAAGGAAATAGTATCAGTTTAGAATTGCATAAAGCCAGCATTCCAAGAGTTTCGCTCTCTGGGTTGAGTAATTATCAGTCTTTTGAAGAGTATTCATGCTTACTGCTCCAAAGCAAAGGAGCAGATAATTTCGTGAATGTAAGTATGATGATAAACAATTTTTTTAAGTAAATAACCGATTCTACGAACTACGTTTTACTACTTCAATACCCACTGTGCGCGGTTTGATTGTGCTGATATTGTCTAGCTGAAAGAGTCAAAAACATACTGATACAATGCCAGCCTGAATGGTTAGCACAATGCGCATTAATTACTATTGGACACAAAAAATATGAAGCACGCTATACCTGATTGGGTGACCCGAGGAAAAACAATAAAACAACTGATCGAAGAGCTGAAAAGCTTCGAAGATCAAGACATGGAAGTAAGGCTATCACTAGATGACGGCGATACCCACGCCTGTATAAGCTTGGTAACCAATGACGATAAAAGTTTCTGTATATTAAAGAACTCTGAAGCTTACCATCAAAATGAATGGCAAGATTTCATGGATGATGATGAAAAAAGGTGATATTCACTCGTGATCATTCTTTCTTATAAAAAACGGAGCTATAAAAGATAAAATACCGGGCCACAAAATAATATTTATCATTCCTGCAGTATCACTATCCGCCATGTGATTAGCCTCGCCACTAATCATTTTTATACCGATGAATATTAAAAAAACTATAACACCTAGAATTGGCAAAGCTTTCGTGTGACCTTTTTTCTTGGCAACAGTGCAGGCCCAAATACCAAAAAAAACATTGACAACCATAATCACCCCTCCGCCAAGTACTACACCTAAAGCAGCAAAGTCAGATGCAGTTGCATTTGCCGAGCACATAGCCATTAACGTAAATACAGTGACAAGATGGAAAAATTTCATATATTCACCAAACATCCCTATACAATTTTGAGAAATCTACAGCAATTAAGATTAGAAACATTCTAGTAACGGCAGCAAGAAAATTGTCCGATTAACAGATAGAAACAAAGTACTCATTTTGGCCTCTTAACGCTGCAAACATCGGCAAAGAGCAGAGCGTTAAGACATTCGTAATCTTCTACTAAACAGTGGTTGACTCATACTAATGGGCAAAACAGCCTTTTTGCCTTTGGTTAACAGCTTGTTAGGCTACAATTTCCGTAATGATTTCAGTTTTCACCGAGTTAGCGATGAAACACTGCTCATGCGATTGATGATGCATTTTTTCAAGTTGTTCCATTGTCGGTTTTTTATCCCCCGAAAATTGAACATGTGGCTTAAGTGTGACTTTTGTCATTGAAATTTTACCATCACTGTCTTTTTCCATGATACCTACAGCCTCATCTACATATGAATCAACCACATATCTCCTTTTCGCTGCGATAGATAAAAAGAATAGCATATGGCAACTAGACAACGATGCAATAAAAGCCTCCTCTGGATCGACATTTTCTTCAACAGAATAAGGTAAAGGAACAATGTGAGGAGAGGATGAAGCTTGAACGGTTACACCGCCATCAAAAATCCATTCATGCCCTCGGCTATATTTGTTATCAATGTAACTTTCACTACCATCTCGTACCCAATTGATTTTGGCGAAATATTCTGACATTTTAACTCCGTATTGAGGGTTGCCTAACAGGTTATTCAAGAGCCTATGCCTTACTGCTACTTTCGCGCCCTCTTTGGGGTTCAAGCAATCATAAAATAAGCATTAATTTTATATAAATCAAGGAGATAAACAGACGCGGTTTTTCAAAAATAAACCAATCCGTTACTCTATGCGTCCAATCCCTATTCTAGAATCATATATCATTAGCCATAAAAATCATTGCCTTAACCCTTTACTTCCTAAAGGTCTAAGAGGCTCATTATTTGAGTATTTTTATAACTAATGCAAGACCGTAAAGAGATCATATTTACTATTTCCTGGGTTCCTCACGCCGGTTCAACTTTCCCAACCGAATTCCGATAAAGCCGCAAACCAATCAACAAACCCAGACTGAAAAGAATCAGATAGCCAGTCACCATTGGGTAGAGAGTATCATTATAAAGCTGCCCAATAATGACCCCAGGCAGCACTCCTAGCAAAGTAGACAATGAACTAACCACCCCTGCCCCTATGCCTGCTATATGCCCCAAGGGCTCCATCGCAAGTGCACTAAGGTTACCGAATAGCAAACCTACCGAAAAGAAAACCAACAGCAGATAACAAATGAGTGTTACAAGCGGAGGATGGCCATTGAACCAGTGCACTATAGGCAAATATAAGAGTGAAAGAATAGCAATAGACCCTAGCGCAATCACTGATAACAACTGCATACCAAATCGACTTAACAAACGGGCATTAGCCAGTGTCGATAATCCAATAGCTGCCGCTAATCCACCAAAATAAATAGGGAACTGCTCTGCCAGTTGGTACTGCTGTTGCAAAATAGGTTGAGCTAGATTGAGGTATCCCATAAAAGCACCGAATACAATACCTGATAACAAGGTATAACCCATAGCAGTGGGATGAGTCAGTACTTCTTTACTACTATTAATAAGGTAATCGAGGGTCATCGGACGACGCTTTTCTAGGACAAGAGTCTCAGGCATGCGGACACTAAACCAGATGCTTAGAACTACAGCCAATAATAGAAAAATTACAAATATGGAGCGCCACTCACTAACCATCAGTACTAGCTGCCCCAGCCCCGGAGCCAGTACAGGCACCAAGATAAAAATAGTCATCATGAATGACATAACACGTGCCATCGCCTTACCCACGTAAAGATCACGAATCAATGCGATAGAGACTACTTTCGGGCTGGCTACACCCAACCCTTGTAAAAACCGCCCCAGCAGGAATGTATTAAAATCATTAGCAAAAAGAGAGACTAAATCTCCAACGATAAACAATCCCATACCTATTAGAATGGAGGGTTTACGGCCAATATTGTCTGATAAGGGGCCATAGATGAATTGCCCAAGTGACAGGCCAACAAAAATCATTACTACGACAAGCTGAGTATCATTGCTGTCCGTTATATTAAAATCTGCACCTATTTGCGGTAATGCAGGCAGCATTGCATCTATCGCTAAGGCGATCATAGAAGTAAGCAATGCTACTAAGACAACAAACTCTTTAAAGCCAGATCCAGACTGACTATTTAATCTAGACATCACATATACCAACTAAGACTTCACAAAAGGACACAAAACCATTAAAAGCAGAATTGCTAGAGAGCTTCTAATAAACATCGAAAAAGCATTGTAGAAACACGAATATAAGAGTGACAACAATTTATTGCGATTTATAGAGATGGGCGCGCCATGTATCGCACTTTTCGTTGCAATGGGCAACAACACAGCTAGTGACGATAAAGCATTGTAAAACAACAACGTAGAGAGAATCACCCTTTTATCTGTAATATATTCTTAGCTCAAATCACATTCTGTGTTTTTTCTGAACAATTCCATTTTGTTGCTGGACTTCACGTACAAACTGCACAATAGCAGACATTTCAGAAAAACCTACCCCTTGCTGTGCAGGCATATCTCCATAAGGCCAGTGATGTTGTTGCACGCCATTTCGTACCGCTGAGTAAAACGACTTATTAGAATGATGCCCAGCATTATAAATGCCATGAATCAAAGGCGGCCCTTTAAGAGTCCCTTCTCCATTTTCACCATGACATGCTCCACAAGTACGATTAAAAGCTAACTGCCCCTTTTGAGCATTAGTGGATAAAGCTTTCACCGTAACATCTACATGACCATTGAAGTGATCAGCCAAAACAATATCGCTGCTCAAAAAACAGCTCATTAAAAGTAGCCCTAATCCCCACTTACTCTTATTCATGATCGTTAACCTTTTGTACCTACTACATTAATGATGAGCAGCGTCATTTTTCCCACGCGCTGTCAGAATCTGGTATTGCGTTGGCGTTAGGTCAGGCAAACGCTTAAGAAAAGCCACCATGCTCCAGATACGTGTATCATCATGCCCTGGCGCCCACGCAGGCATTCCAGAAGCCTTAATTCCGTGCTTTATAATCCAAAAATTACGCTGATCTTCTGATTCTTCATCTTCACCCGTTCGATGAATAGTGGCTAAATTTGGCGGTGCAGGATACAAGCCTAATGTAAAATCATTTTCACTTTTACCTGGTTTGAGGTGGCAGCCAGCGCACATATCGTTGTAATCAGCGCCACCTTTAAGCAGACGCTCAGCTGAATTCAGGTCCGATGGCACTTCGATACTCTGTGAAGCACGCGCAATCGAATTTTCACGTAATGTTTCTAGCGCCCAAGTAGTGACGTCATAGTGAGGATCATCAGCCCCCATTGAATACAAGCCTGAATAGAGAAATGCTACGCCCCCAATCGCTACTGTTCCTATTGCTGCTCCTGACATGACTAACAGTCGTTTGAAACAAGCCCCATTACTTGAAATACTCATAAAGTGATCTCCGCTATAAGCCCCCTTACCAAGCTATTAGGAAGGGGCACTTAAAAGCTATTTTGAATTTAATTACTGAGAGGGAGCTTGCTGCATATGATCACTTGCCTTGCCAGCACCGGTCATATGTTCACCATGTCCATGAGGTGTATTTTCTACTTCTGCAGTCCCTTGCTGCATAGTATTCATACATTGTTGCATCATCGCCATAACAACAGGGTCACTCATATCCATTTTACTGTGGTCCATAGCATTCATAGTGGCACAATCTGGATTCTCTGCTTTTTCCATATGCTCTTTCTCGCTGTGTGCTTGCACAGCAAATGCCATCATAAGTGCAGGAATCGCAAGCAATGCGCTAAGCTGTTTATTGTTCATAATTAACCCCTAAATATTTTAAAAATGTATGATATTTTGTGTGCAAAGTATTGTTAGAAGCAAAACCTTTTACCTACGACGTAACACGTCTCACGAACAATTTTTTTGGCGGTTTAGAGTTGAAATTTACTCCCCATAATACAACCCGCCAAAGTGCTTTTTACCATCAGCAGTCTTGAACAAAACCATTAATTGGTGCTTTCCGCTTTCTTTAAGGTCATAACCTGCCATCTGCCAACCACCCATCGTCATCAGAGGTTTACTTTCGTCTGAACCGTCCGGGTAGACAACTTTAGAGTTAATCTTTAGGTTTTGTACCATAGCCCCCTGTTGCTCTACCTTAATCATCATATTATGTGACCCACCATGGCCCATCCCTTCATCGGCTTTCATCACATGGAAGCTAACCGTGTAGCCATCGATATCCTTCTTTTTCAAAAACATCTTGTTCTGAGTCATATTACTGCCCATAGAGTCATGAGACATATCACCTTGTGACATCGACTGCTCAGGCATTGATTCATTATCATGGCCATGACTACTTTCTGTATTTCCTGCGCTAGCAACAGCGCTAACCATTACTGCACACAAACCACCTGCAATCAGAACCTTATTGAATTTCATTTTGATTTCTCCACTAGTCTTTTTGTTAAATCGCTTTATGATTAATTTGTAAAATACGTTGGCGACATTAATCTCAGACAATGACGCACTGTTTTTAAATTACAGCGACAGCCGCTCCCACCAAAACTTGTACGAATCAAAGACTGCCTGTTATTAATCCACGGATAATATCAGCCAACCTTAGCGTAAAATTACTGCTCAATTTCCACCTGGGAAATACAGCGTTTGCGCCAGAGGAAATACACGGCAGGTAATACCAACAACGTCAGAATTACTGCGCTGACCATACCGCCCACCATCGGTGCGGCAATTCGGCTCATCACCTCTGAGCCTGTACCGGTTCCGTACAAGATAGGTAGCAAACCAACGATAATTGCCGCAGCGGTCATCATTACCGGCCTAACTCTCATACCTGCTCCGTGTAACACTGCATGTCGCAGAGTCTCCTCCCGAGGGATAAGATTTTGCTTGTGACAACGCTCTAACATCTGCTGGTAAGCCTGATTCAGATAGACCAGCATGATCACACCAATCTCCACCGCGACTCCGGCCAGAGCGATAAAACCCACACCCACCGCTACTGAGAAGTTGTAGCCTTGGAGATACATCAACCAGACACTTCCGACCATCGCTAGGGGTAACGTGCCCATGATGATGCTCACCTCCACAAAGTTGCGAAAGTTCAGGAATAGAAGAATCACGATAATTCCTAGAGTCAGAGGCACCACATAAGTTAGTTTCTCCTTAGCGCGCTGCATATATTCATACTGGCCAGCCCAACTCACCGAATAACCTGGCGGTAGTTGCAATTGATCTGCTACAACTTGCTGCGCATTCTCTACATAACTGCCAATATCCATGCCCTCTATATCAATAAAGGTCCAACCATTAAGGCGAGCATTTTCGCTTTTGATACCCGGCGGGCCATCCTCAATATAGACGTTAGCCACGTCACCCAATGGGATCCGTTGCCCCATCGGGGTCACGACCGGCAACAATGCTAGTTGCTCTGGAGAATCCCGGTAGTCCTGCGGATAACGTACATTGATGGGGTAACGCTCCAACCCTTCAATCGTTTGCGACACGTTCATGCCGCCAATGGCAGTCGCTACAACCTGCTGTATATCGGCTATATTCAAGCCATATCGAGCGGCGTTCTGACGTTGAATATCCACTTTGATATAACGCCCACCGGCAACTCGTTCGGAATACACCGACGCAGTACCAGGAACATCTTTGAGAATAGTTTCTAGCTGTTGACCGATCTCCTGAATTTGAGTTAATTCAGGTCCTGCGATCTTAATTCCGACGGGTGTTTTGATACCCGTGGCCAGCATATCAATACGAGTCTTGATCGGCATGACCCAGGCATTGGTCACACCAGGAATTTTAACCAGATCATCCAGCTCCTTTCTCAAATCATCGGTGGTCAACCCCGCACGCCACTGATCTTTTGGTTTAAGCTGTATAAAAGTCTCTATCATAGTCAGTGGCGCTGGATCAGTAGCACTGTCCGCTCGACCGACTTTGCCAAATACCGTTTCAACTTCGGGTACTGTTTTAATGAGTTTGTCAGTTTGTTGTAGCAACTGCCGCGCCTGACCAATTGAGATACCGGGATAAGTAGTCGGCATATACATCAGATCGCCTTCATCCAATGGCGGCATAAACTCACTACCCAGCTTATCTAATGGCCAGAAGCCCACCAGTAAAACCAACAAGGCAAAACCTAAAGTCACTTTTGGAAAGGCCAGAATTTTACGCAACGTCGGCATATAAACAGCGGTTAGTAACCGGTTTACCGGGTTCTTATGTTCAGGCAATACTTTACCGCGAATGAAGTAGCCCATAAGTACTGGAACTAATGTGATAGCTAAGGCCGCAGAGGCTGCCATCGCGTAGGTTTTGGTGAACGCCAGTGGCGCAAACATTCGACCTTCTTGCGCCTCTAAGGTAAATACCGGCACAAAGCTGACGGTAATTATCAGCAAGCTAAAAAACAGTGCAGGCCCCACTTCACACGCAGATTCTGTGACAATCTGCCAACGATTCTCTTTGGTTAACGGCGTGCGCTCCATATGCTTATGCATATTTTCAATCATTACGATCGCGCCATCGATCATCGCCCCTATCGCTATCGCAATCCCTCCCAAC
This sequence comes from Neptunomonas sp., assembly GCF_016744175.1. Lineage (GTDB taxonomy): Bacteria > Pseudomonadota > Gammaproteobacteria > Pseudomonadales > Balneatricaceae > Neptunomonas. Next base: position 16,467 of record NZ_JADGEV010000056.1, read on the forward strand.
GACATGATATTTGCGTTAATTCCTTGCGCATTCATCACCATAAATGCGGTCAAAATACCCACTGGCAAGCTGATAATTGCAACAAGAGATGAACGTACGTGAAACAGAAATACGATACAAACCAGCGCTACGACGATGAATTCTTCCAGAAGCTTGTACCAAAGGTTCTCGACTGCACTGTCAATCAAGCCGGAACGGTCGTACACCGTCACCACTTCAACACCTTCCGGTAGCCCTTGCTTTAAGGTTTCAAGTTTTGCTTTTACCCCGTCGATGGTTTTCTGAGCATTCTCTCCGAAGCGCATAACGACCACGCCACCTACCACTTCACCTTCACCGTTGAGTTCAGCAACGCCGCGACGCATTTGTGGTCCCGTACCGATGTCAGCAACATGCTTTAAAAGTACCGGCGTACCATTCTTATTTATGCCGAGGGGAATATTCCTTAGATCCTCCTCACCTTGAATATAGCCAGTAGCACGAACCATATATTCCGCTTCGGCCATTTCCACGACAGAAGCACCTACCTCCTGATTGCCCCGTCGAATGGCAGTCTGGATATGCGATAAAGGTATATTAAATGCTCGCAATTTTTCTGGATTCACCCGAACCTGATACTGCTTAACCATACCGCCAATGGGTGCCACTTCAGATACACCCGGCACCGTCTGTAACTCATACTTTAGGAACCAGTCCTGCAAGCTGCGCAGCTGGCTAATATCATGTTGACCGGTTTTATCCACTAACGAATATAGGTAGACCCATCCAACACCAGTCGCATCCGGCCCCAGTTGGGGGCGAGCATTTGCGGGTAGAGAGGGGGCTACTTGGCTCAGATATTCCAGCACCCTGCTGCGTGCCCAGTACATATCCGTATCTTCATTAAAGATGACGTACACGTAGGAATCACCAAAGAACGAGTAACCTCGTACTGTTTCAGCGCCTGGCACCGACAACATCGCCGTGGTTAACGGATAAGTAACCTGATCTTCTACAACTTGAGGCGCCTGCCCTGGAAAACTAGTTTTAATGATCACCTGAACATCGGACAGGTCAGGAATCGCATCAACCGGCGTGTTCTTAAGGGAGAATAGGCCGCCACCCACTAGGATCGCAGTAGCCAGTAAGACAAAGAAACGATTGCCCACCGACCATCGAATAATCGACTCAATCATAGCGCCACCTTCTCGCTGTGATTCATTTCATTTTCTGCATCGTCTAGGCTCATACTATCCATATCCATATTTTCCATGTCCAAGCTGTCCATACCCAGACCCTCCATGCTCATGTCGTCAGCGCTCATTTGTTGCTCAACATGCATTCGTTTGAAGTCCGACGTTTTGCTCGACTCTGAATCCAGTAAGAACTGAGCGGAAGTAACCACCTCTTCTCCAGCATTAACCCCCTGCAAAATTTCAATCAACTTACCATCACTGCGGCCAGTCTTAACCGCGATAGATTTAAACCGCCCATCACCTAGTGCTAGCACTACTCGGTTGGACTCAGCACCACGAATAACAGCTTCTTTAGGCACCGTAAGTGAGGCTTCAGTTTCATACTTATGAATGACCACTTCAGTAAACATGTTCGGTTTTAACTGCCGGTCTTTGTTATCAAAACGCATCCTTACCTTCAATGTTCGGGTGATCGGATCTAGCACTGGATAGACATAATCGACAATCCCTTCCCGGCTCTCGCCAGGTAAAAAATCTAATTGGATAGAGACCGGTAACCCCGCACTAATTACACTGGCCTGTCGCTCAAATACTTCGGCTTCAACCCAAACCTCGTCCAATGCACCAATAGACATTAAAGTCGCACCAGGTTTAACAAACATCCCCTCACGAATATTGAAGTTATCTACCACGCCGCTTTGCGGAGAGAAGAAAGTTACTGCCTGTCTCACTTTACGAGTCGTCCTAAGTTCATCCAGTGTTCGCTGCGGCACCTGCAAGGCATGCAACCGGGCTTTAGCACCCCGAATCAGATCACGATTTCCTCGGGATAACGCAAACAAGTATTCTTCTTGAGCATTTACTAATGAGGGGGAGTAGAGTTCATAAAGAGGATCCCCTTTCTTAACCGGCTCCCCTTCAGCTTTGATATATATTTTTTCAACCCAGCCTTCTACGCGAGGATGCACATGCACAATTTCATCTTCGTTATAACCAACATACCCGACCGTACGCACCTCAAAGTGCATAGTAGTCATCGTTGAGGTCGCAGTTCTTACCCCCAAATTATTAACCACTTCAGGCGATACTTTTATCGTACCAGGGCCTGCATCCGCACCGGAGCTCTCCTCTTTGTAAACGGGAATAAGGTCCATTCCCATCGGGGATTGACCGGGCTTATCCCTTTGATAATTCGGGTCCATCGGCGCCACCCAGTAAAGCGGTTCATTACTGGCTTTTGAGGCCTGCACTGGCATTGAAGCCTCGCCGAACACGACACCTAAGCTGTTGGATAAATGTGTATTGGTCATGACTGCTCCCAAACCAGCAGCTCCGATAACTGTTCCCAGCACAACTAATCCAATATTTTTAACGGTAGTACTCATTAATCTGCTCCTGAAACGCTAAGAGAAGCATTTGCTGAGGTTGAATCTATTGAGGTAAGAAAATAATTAAGCTGAGCAATCTGCTTTTGTTTCGCTACCTTAATTTCCAGATATTCAATCTGAGCATTCAATTGATCAATGCGCGGACGAAGTACTTCAATAAAACTCCCGTTATCCGATTCATATGCATTTAGAGAGGCCTTTGCCTGCTGCTTTATCTGAGGAATTAACTTGCGATCAAATAGTTTGCGCCGCTGATCCAACCGTTCTAACTGAGTGCGGGCAGAATGAAAGGAGGCGATCATCCGACTAATCATCAAACTGCGATCTGTACGGATTTTTTCTTGGCTAGCCGTGGCCGCGTCAACTTCACGGTCCTGCTTAATACTTGAGAATAACGGCATACTAACCGTTACGCCTACGCTAAACAGGTCTGAACGATCTCTACCGCTCGCATCTTCTCCACGAAAGCCATAACTAGCGTTCATACCCCATTCCGGCTTATATTTTTGCTTTGCTAGCCGCACTGCCGTTACTGCCACAGCAATACTCTGATCGATTTTTTGTACCGAGGGATGGCGAATAAAGCTACTTACCAGTTCACTATTGCTCGGAGGCTTATCCTTCCAGCGCTCAGCATAAAGTGACTGGATTACTGGCTGTTCAGCAGAGTAACCCGACAACAGATTAGCACCTGGAGTACGGGACCCATTACCCGATGGTAACAACCACTCAAGCAACCTCTGCTCGACCACTTCCTGCTTCTGTAGCAACCGAGTCAGTCGATCTTCTATTCTGGTTTGTTCGAGCTGCGCCTTAATAAGATCTTGCTGTCGAGTACGCCCCAGCGCTGAGGAATAACCAGCTAAAGAGATATCTACCAACTGATCAAATAAAGCTCGATCCTTCTCAATCAGCTTTATGCTCTGTCGTGCCTGATAAGCATCTAACCACAACTGAGTAATGGTCAGTGTCAGTTTCGCCTGCCTTTCTGAGCGTAATAAAGGTTGTTGAGCACTTTGCTGTTGCAGCTGCTGTCGCTTAAGACGCCGACTATCACCACGTGGATACATCTGCGAAACACCTGCAACTAACTGCGTCATCGCCTCCTGATTAAAATCCAGTGTATCGGTGGGCAGATTCACTATCTTCAGTGAAAGTTTTGGATCGGGCAATTGATAAGCAGACTCAGCCAATGCCTCAGTGGCTTTCTGGGTATAACTGCTACCAGATAACCACGCGTCATGTTCAATCGCAAAACTAACCGCTTGATCAAGAGTTAGCGGCTTATTCGCCTCTGAGGCAACGACTAGAGAAGGAAGTACAACAACTGTTAGAACAACTATTGAAGCAGCCAAAGAAAGATAACCTTCAACTTGTTTATAGCTGTTACTCAAAAAATGCAGAGCACTTTTATAATACGTGTCAAGATTAACGTTGGGCAGACCCGCATAGCGGCACCCTATAAAACATATAACTGGTGACATAAACACACCCACTCAAGCCAAAACCATTTGCATGATTTGTGACACATTCTATAAAAGCGGGAGAGCTATAAGGGTCTCCCGTTGACAAACAGCCGAACTAACGACTTAGTGAATCAACGGAATATGGGAGGGCGGTATAACGAACCAGAGTTCGGGTCAATCAGTATGTGGTTATTATATGTTTGAGTTGTAATCGATGTGTCTAAATGGAAAATATAGTTTGAAACTCCACAGCCAACCGGGCTTACGCACTGAGACTGAGCGCAATCATTCATGTCTGCACAGTTATGAGTGCTAGGCTCTTCCATAGTTGAACAATGTTCATCCATTACAACTATAGTAGGTTTTTCGCAACAATCTTCTTCAGCGGCATTTACATCTTCACTGAAGTTCATTATATGAAGCGAGTTTATTTGAGGAGATAGCGTAGAGTTCATATCCATTGGCATAGCAAAGGCGTGACTGTATAGCTGCGCAGTAGTAACTGCCAGCATACATAACACTAATAAAACCTTCCTTGCCGCTACTCTCATCTACTACCTAGTCTGATCTAAAAATTTTGATGGGATGTTAAAACTAATAAATACACGCCATACGTGGGACTTATGCTTGGCAGTTATACAACCATTAGCAATTGGAATCTAGATCTGTACTAAAGTTCCCGACAACATAAATTTACAGATACGGCGCATACTACTCGCTATTGATCTCAAAAACACGCCTTGGTGCTTACTTCTACGTCACATTTTGCCATTTACTTGAGGCCTCCTCTTTCAACCCAGGCACTGTATATTTCTTCAGGCCATTTACTCTGAAAAAAGCTTATCACTGCACTTTGACCTTCTTCTGAGAGCTTATCGCCAAACGCTGGCATCGAGCCACCCAAAGCTATCCCACCATTTTGAATAGTCAGCTTGAGCCCCTTCAAAGGATGGTGCCAAGCATGGGCCGTGCTATCTAGCGGAGGTGGCGGGTATTTACCATCAGCCAATGGCTTTTTCCAATCAGCTGTTCCCTCTGCTGAAGCTCCATGACAATTAGCACATTGTGCAAGGAATAATTGTTTGCCATTATCAACTTGAGATTGCGTATACCAACGCCCATCGACTTTCGGCTCCCCATCGCTGCATCCGCTGATAAATACCGCCATAGAAAGAGTGTACGCGGCAAAAAATCTATTCGACATACCTGAGCTAACCTTCGTTATTAATATCTGGAGTACTGTTTATGCATATTAGTTTAGCTTTGTCGCCTCACTCCACGTGCACACATAATCTACGGTGACTTTATGAAGGGTGCTATTACACTTTCCATGTTGCTTTGTTATAAAGGCCTTAAATACTACCCATTTGCATTTTGCATCATACTATTCAACCAATGCTGTTTCTTAGCTGTTGAAGATGCGCTTTTTCGTTACACCAAAGAAACTTTGCTCCAAAGCACCTTCCTATGCATAAAAACACTCGCGTTTTAAAAACTTTATTCTAAACTCAGGATTAGCCGCTTTGGCTTCAGCTCAATATAACGAGCACCGTGCACTTTATCAAATGCTAGGAAATCAGGTGTATAAGGCAATTTTCTGCCCAAAAAAACCATAGTAAAACCCTTCAAGCTGAGCTTCAAAAGAAATAACATCGGATGAATATTCAAAGTGGAAGCAGGTGTCGGACTCCAAGGCGGATTCAACGGTCATGACGCTATCCATTTTAAGGTTGGCAAACTTAAAAAGGTTTTTTACGCGGGAATGTTTAAGGTTACGTCGATACATAGCATTGCCACCATCTTCGTAGTATTACTACAAAAATAGTACTTATGCAGGTTTTTTGTGCAAATTATGCAGACTTATATGGATTTTATGCTGGAAACGAAAAAACTTAGAATAATTGGTGATAGCTCCACCAGCCACATCCCGGCACATGAATCCATCGCTGTGGCTGCTCCCTTCCAGGCCTGACCAGGTTAACGATTTATCATTGCGAGAGGACCGGCAGAGCTACCATAGCAGGTCGATCATTCTGTTCCTTCACAGAACAGGCGCGCAGTATACCAGTCTGTTTTTGTAATGCAAAATAATCTCGTGTTTTTCTAAAAATCTATATGGAGTGCTGGCCTGCCTGCTGCAATACTGCTTCCTTTATCCAACGATGCATGGGGTCATAGTGGTCTCTTGCATGCCAATATAGATAAAAAGGGAAGGGCTCTGCTTTTAACTCTTCAGGAAGCACACGGCTCACTACAGCCCTCCCTAATGATATTTTCTTAATGAGGTTAGTCGGTAACATAAAGATTAAATCTGTTTTCTCACAAAAGTCCGGAACAGACATAAAGCTACTAAGGCGCAAGACCGTGTTACGTTTTTTGCCCATCTCCCGCAGTCGCCTATCCATCATGGCTGGCCCTTTACCGGTTATCGATATATAGGCATGGCGCGCCTGCAAATATTCATCTAGTGAAATTTCCTTGTTGGCTAAGGGGTGATGCTGCCCCATGATGAGCGCGATATCGGTAACATCCAATAATGCTCGGTGAAATTGGTCTTCTGCTGTTTGTGGAGGCACACCTGATATCGCAAAGTGAATATCCCCTCTTGAGAGCATTTCAAAGTAGTCAGCAGGTCTAGAGTCCAACTCGACCTGCATTGCAGGCGCTTGCTGGCTCATCACTGCCAATAAATCGGGAACATATAGTGCGGTTTCTAAGTCTGGTCCAGCGATTTTAACAACTTGCTTCGAGGTCTTGGGGTTAAATTCTGGCTCGGAGATAATCTGGCTTACACTCTGTAAAACCGTTTTTAGTTCACCCACAATCTGGGTGGCCCGTACAGATAAATCATACCCCTCTGCACTCCTTACTAGCAGCGGATCCGCGAAAGTATCTCTCAATCGCTGCAAAGCCCTACTGACGGCAGGCTGGCTCATGTGCAGTTTTTCTGCCGCTTTTGTTACCTGCTTCTCTTCCAGCAATGCTTCTAGTACCACTAAGAGGTTAAGGTCTACAGATCTTAAATTCACTTTGCGCATACTTGCAATCACTTTAATGCATTAGGTGAATTCATTATGCACCATTACACTGTGTCCATCAAAATGTTCTGTTATAACGAATAAATTTAACATTGGTTAAGAACTAAACTTTATTTCCTAAGTCTGACCCTATCTTGAGGCAGAAAGCATTTACACTGAGGAACGCATGGCGCTGATTAAAGAGTTTCGTAATAAGACAACACACTATGGCTGGGGCGCTATTGGGCTTCACTGGTTAATGGCGTTGGCTATTATTGGTATGTACCCTCTTGGCCTATATATCGATTCTCTCACTTATTATGATCCTGAGTATCGGACTGTGCCTAATTGGCATAAAAGCATTGG
>NZ_JADGEV010000057.1 GCF_016744175.1 Neptunomonas sp.
CGTGATCGATCGACGAGTTCTGACACTAATGTGAGTACCTAATAATGTGCCTTTATAAAAGGAAACAGCGTTGACTGACCTCATTGGACGCCTGCCTTTAAAGAGCCTCAATATTTTTCGTGTGGTTGCTAGGCTCAATAGCTTTAAACATGCGGCGGATGAGCTCTGTGTTACTTCGCAAGCTGTTAGTCTGCAAGTGCGTTCATTAGAGGATTCACTTGATATTACTTTGTTTCAACGCTTCCCCGCTGGTGTAGAGCTTACTCCGGCAGGGGAGCGTTTATATCAATATGTAGAGCGTAGCTTCCAACTATTAGAGCAAGGTATTTGTGAAGCTAAATCGTGCCAGCAGCGGCGCCAGTTTCGTATTAATGCTTCTCCATGGTTTGCTATACACCGTTTGCTACCGGTGCTAGGACAGTTTGAACAGCAGCATCCAGATGTTGAAATAAAAATAACGACAGCTGTCGGGTTTCCTGATTTCGCAGCTCAGCATTTAGATTGCGCAATACAGTGGGGATGGGGGCAGTGGCCTAGCAGCGCTAAACAACTATTATTGAAAGATGATAAAAGACTTGTCTGTGCCCCTTCGCTCATAAACACGCATAAACAGTTAAATAATCCCTCTGATCTCAAGAATCATCGCTTGCTGTGTACTGAGTTATCAGTTTCTTTGTGGCAACAGCTATCGAATACGTTAAGCCTTGACCTACTACTAGAGCAGCAGACGCTTATCCTTGATAGCCAAGCGAGCCAAGTCGAAGCAACAGTGAAAGGCTTAGGTGTCGCATTGATTTCAGATGAAGTTGCGCTAGAAGCTTGTGAGGACGGGCGTTTGATTATGCCAATATGGAAAACGCCTATCAGTGTATTGAACCCCGTGCTATTGCCGGGATATTGGTTGGTGGTAGGGGAAGAACGTCAGCAAGATGCACTGACGTTAGCATTCAAAAAATGGCTGTTCAATACACTGAAAGATGATGCCCGGTTCGCAGGGTTCTGACGTTACGTTAGTAGCTCATCAAGTTGTGCTTCACAGTGCTGCTCTCTTAGGGTTCGTTTTAGTAGTTTACCCGCAGTATTCTTTGGTAATTCTCTCGCGAAAATTATCGCTTTGGGTACTTTAAAGCTGGCTAGTCGCTGGTGACAGTGCTCGATCAAGGCTTGGCTTGTTACTACTTCGTTCGGTTTTAGAACAACTATCGCTGTGATTGCTTCTATCCACTTATCATGAGGAGTACCAATGACGGCAACCTCCGCAACTGCGTCGTGCAGATAAAGAGCCTCCTCTACATCACGGCTGGCTACTAGCACGCCTCCTGTATTCACTACATCTTTGATTCTATCGACTATATAGATAAAGCCCTCTTCATCGGCATAGCCCAAATCACCTGAATGAAACCACCCTCCTTCAAAGGCTTCTCGGGTTTCATCTGGCTTATTCCAATAGCCTATCATCAGGTGAGGTGATTGATGCACTATTTCACCACGTTCTCCTGGTGCACAGTCGATCATTGTTAGCGGATCAACAATACGGGTAGCAACTGACATGACAGGCTTTCCAGCAGAAGAAAGTCTTCCTGAATGCTCCTCTGGGCCTAAAACCGTTGCTAATGGTGCAATTTCACTTTGACCATAACAGTTGAATAAACGGCTACCGGTTAAACGCTGAGTGAGTTCGGCTACAATCGGCTCAGGCATAATAGATGCCCCATAATAGATATTTTGAAGAGCGCTAAGGTCGTGCTGATCGAACTCTGGATGGCGCAAAAGACCAATCCATACGGTTGGCGGAGCAAAAAACGAGTTTATTTTTTCACGACTTAGGATGTCAAATACCAGCGCTGGTAGTGGTGTTTCCATTAAAAAAGTCAGGCTTCCTATCATCAATGCAGGCATTGTGAACACGTGCATTTGTGCTGAATGGTAAAGCGGAAGGGCAGCTAATGAACGGTCGGTACTGCGAAGATCTAAGTGGTGAATACAGCTACTGTATTCACTCATGAAAGAGCGGTGTGTGTGCATGGCTCCTTTAGGGTGAGAGGTTGTACCTGACGTATATAAGATTTGAACTACATCTGTATCATGAATTTCAATGTCTGGTAGATGCTCGTCACCTGCAGAGGTGGAAGTTTTCAGAATATCCAGCCTATCTTCTTCTATGGTTTCTGAACGTAAACTACCAATAAGTGATAGTGATGTAGGTTGTTGGATCGCTCTAACATGTTCAGCTAAAGCATCATCTACGAAAATGGCTTTAGCTTCCGATTGGGTTAATAGGTAACTCAGTTCATCATGAATCAGTGCAAAATTAATGGGTACGTGTATGAGCCCCGCTCGTGTACATGCAAGCCAAAGTATTAAATAGGCATCTGAGTTTTTACCATAAGCGGCAACCCTATCGCCTTTTTGTAACCCAGACGTTATTAGGCTGTTGGCCACCCGATTGACTGCTGAATTGAGTTGTTGATATGTCCAATGGCGTTGTTCAAAAATGATGGCTTTTTTATTTGAAAACCGCATGGCTGAGCGAGTAAGTCCATCACCAATAGTATTACTGGTAGCGGTTTGGATTACAGATTGGATATCGGGTAGCATCGTCAATGGCCTCTAAAATCTTATTGTTGTTTTCTCATGGGCTTTTATAGAGTTGTCTCATAGTTTCGGTGAGTGCTGCTAGGTAAACAATGATTAATGTGTCCAAAGCATTTAACGATTAAGGCCAGTAAAGTGTTAGCTGTTTCCTTCATTTCTTAAAGAAGGGCGCTCGTTAGCCGATACCTTTCAATACTGACCAGTTAATACTTGTCTCCTTGTTAACATAGCGAATATGCATCGGAGTTGGTGTGAATACAGAAAATTTTCAGAAAAGTACCGCATATCTAGATGGAGCCTTGATGTCACTGTGTGGTGATAAGGTCATCATTATAAGTTTTGGGGTTAAGCAAGAGCGCTTTTATGTATCGAGCAATGGCGAAGTCAATCGCTGTGGTGAGCAAGGCCCCGTTACAGGCAATGAAAGCGATTTTGAGCGTTATCGAATGACTTTTTTAGAAGCGCTTATGGATGGTGGGTCATTAATTGTTCGACAGATTGGCAGTGGTGAGTTAACGCTACCAGAGGCTTTGGGAGGAGGAGTGGTCCCAGTGGATTTCTTGTGTGCCGCTAAAGTAGGGCCAAAAGGAGTGCGTCCAATGAGAGCTGAAGAGCTTAAAAAAGTGTATCAGAAAGGTGCTGATGGCGCGGTTGAGTATCATGACTTTCCTAGTAAGGAGCAAGTAAAAATAGCGATGATAAAATTGATTGAAACTGAGTAATGGTCGCTTTTTGGCAACACTAGGCTACTATTAAACGATGTGATGGAGTAGATACCGCTTAGAGAAAATGAGCTTTCTTTCGGGGTTATTTGTGGTGATACAATATTGCTAATGTTCGATAGAAAGTTTTTTAAGTACCCAAAGGTATCTATTAGTTGTTCAAGTTAAGAGAGACGTTATTTGAAGCATTTGAAGCAAATAAAACTGCGCTATCAAATGTAAATACCATCACTGTAATAAGCTCCAAATCTTATCATCTGGATTATCTTGATGGGTGGCGAGGCATCGCTATTTTTCTGGTGTTGGCTAGCCATTTCTTCCAAATTGACAACATAGATTTGGGGCGCATGGGTGTGGATATTTTCTTTGTTTTGTCAGGCATGTTGATGTCCAACATCTTATTTGTAAAAAGAGTTCCTCTCATTACATTTTATAAGAGAAGAATTAGCAGGATTATTCCGGCGTTTTTTATTTTTTTATCGGTCATTAGTTTTTTTGGATTTATTTATGATGTTTCGGATGAACATAATAATTATCTTTATAATATATTGTTTATAAGAGCTTATTATCCTGTCTTTCCTGATATTCAGAGCTCGGGATTACCATTGGGGCATCTGTGGTCACTAAATATTGAAGAGCATGTTTACATATTATTAAGTGTGATTTCATTTGTATATATATGTAAAATACGGATCTGTTTTACTCTCTTATTAATGGGTATTTTTTCTATTGTTCTTCAAATTATCTATGTGAAATTTCCTTATCTATCCTCAGATAATTATACGTTTAAGACTGAAGTTGTCGCGAGTTTTTTGTTGCTCTCTGCAGGATATTTATTAGTAAAAGAGAGTATTGAAAAATTCATTCCTAGCTGGTTGCCTATAGTTACATTCGCATTGTCTTTTGTATGTTATAGCGATTATTCACCTCACTGGTCTGCACAGTGGGTAGTTGCACCTTTCTTATTAGCTTTTACAGTAAACCATTTGAACTTGCTTCCTCCCTTCACAAAAAAAATTCTTAGTTTTCCTTGGCTAAAATATATGGGTGTTTGGTCATTTTCAATATATTTATGGCAACAGCCTTTTTATTATTGGGGAACTAAAAATGGCGAAGCGTTTTATATGGCAGGCCCTATTCTTTTTATTATAAGTGTTTTTATAGGTTTTATCTCATATTATTTAATAGAAAGCCCTGTTAGGAAGTATTTAAATAATAACTGGTAATTTTTTATGAAACCAATGGCTTTATAAATAGACGTGAAATCGTAATTATTTTATCTTCTACTTAGGGCGTATGATGTAATATTAACACATCTTCTGATCATCGATGTGGTGACCAATTAACAATTTCTGAATAAATGTTGATGCCTAACATATAATAATATGGCAAGCTGAGTATGATCTTCGAAACATTGTAAGAAAACTATAACCTAACCCCAGTCTTGATAGTTGCGAAGCACTTTTAGCAGGGGGAACAGGGGAACAAGTAATGGCAAAGTCATTTAAATGGGGCGATAACTACAAAACTGGACTACTTGAAGTTGACGAACAGCATAAGCGCTTAGTTGATCTTATTAACCAACTAGGTGATTGTTTGAGTCAAAATGACCTGAATCTTGATGAAATAGAATATATATTTAATGAGTTGGTGAGCTATACAAAACATCACTTTACTGATGAGCAAAGCATGATGATTCGAGTTGGTATAGATCACCGTCATCTTGATCGGCATATTCAAAGCCACTATGACTTTATCAATGAACTTACTGCTTTGCATGATAGAGTCTCCCCTGATAATGACCAGTCTGTAGATAACTTACTGGATTTTCTAGTGAATTGGTTGGCTTGTCACATTCTTGATACTGACCAAAATATGGCACGCCAAGTAGAATTGATTAAACAGGGATCAACGGCTCAAGAAGCTTATGAAGAAGAAGAGCGGAGAAGCCACAATTCAACTGAGCCTTTGTTAGCCGCTTTAAAGGATCTGCTTCACCAAGTCACTGTGCGGAATAAAGAGTTAGTCATGTTAAATGAAACTCTTGAAGAAAAAGTGATTGAGCGTACTGCTGAGCTTTCGAAAGCAAATAAGAGCCTTAAGCAATTAGCATTAACGGATGTCTTAACAGGTTTGCCTAATCGGCGTCATGCTATGCAGCAATTATCTCTCTTATGGAAAGAAATGTTAGAGCATGGGACTACATTGTCTTGCATGATGATTGATGCTGATCATTTTAAGGAAGTGAATGACCAGCATGGGCATGATGCGGGTGATAATGTATTGCGGGAGTTGGCTCGCATACTTCAGCATAGTGTACGTACTGATGATATTGTCTGCCGTTTGGGCGGTGATGAATTCTTGATTATTTGCCCCCATACCGATACTAAGGGCGGGCTTATAGTCGCTAATTTTGTACATCAAGCGGTTGCAATGTTGCGCATTTCTGTTGGTGCGAGTGAGTGGGTTGGGAGTATTAGCGTAGGTATTGCAAGTTACACTCCTAACATGAATACACATGATGATTTAATGAAACTGGCAGATGAAGGCGTTTACGCCGCCAAAATGGATGGTAAAAACTGTGTGAGGAGTTTGAATTAAGTATTTTGAAGATAAATGCTGGGAGCTACACCGGTCCAGTTTTTAAAGGCTCTACAAAATGCAGCTTGTTCTGTAAAACCTATTAGATTGCTGATATCAGCAATTGATAGTGACTCCTCCGTAAGTAAGCGAATTGCTGTATCACAGCGTAATCTATCTTTTATTTGTTGGTAACTTACTCCTTCATCTTTCAACTTTCTACGCAGTGTTCGTGCTGTTACATGTAGAAGTTCTGCTATTTGCTCTAGCGTAGGCAGTTGTTCTAGTCCCTGTTTTAGTAATACACGTCTTACTTGAGAGTGTAGAGAACTGTCTTGTCCTACTCTACTCAATATTTCTAATGGCGACTGCCGTAAGAATATTGCCAGCTCACTTGAGTCTCGAATAATAGGAAGGTTGAGTAATTTTGTGTGTAATGAGAATCCAGATGTTGGTTGGTTAAATAATAGTTGTCCACTAAACATGGGGGCGTATTCATTATTATGAGGTGGCTCTGGGTAGTTAAAACGTGTGCTTAAAAAAGTCACTTGCTCGTTAACTAACCAACAGCTAAAACGCTGCCACATGAGTAATAAAAATTCTTGAAATAGGTGGTTGGGGTCATGCTCGGGTTGCCGCAACGTGATGGTAAAGTTGAGAGTGTCATTACACTGATTTATTGTAAATTCAATATCGCCCTGTACGCGGTTATAAAATCGAGCACTTTGGTGCAACATGCCACCGAGTGTTTTTGAGTGTAGTACTGACTCTGCCATCAACTCAAAGACACCAAGGCGACAAGGGGTCGCCGTCAGTCCCATAAACTCATCGCCTGTTTCACGCCAAACGCTACGTATTAAGTTCGCAAGCTGTACCTCAGTAATTCGGGCACGTGGTTTATTCATCAACTCTAATGGGATAGAGGCTTGTGATAGAAGAGCCTGCTCTGAAAACCCCGCCTTAATTGCCCCACTGATAGAGGCGTGTATGTAATGGTTTGATACCAGTTTCTTCTTCATTTTAGTCTACGTGAAAACCCTGATTAGAGAGCATAGCGCTATTACTAGTGACTCACCAGTCCTAGCTTAATGCTTAGCGTCGCTGAGCTAAAATTTATGTATGGACATTTTGGTCAAATAAAACGTCTGGAATCATCATGGCCAGAATGTGCGTCCACCGTTAATACTGATAAGAAAAAGAATATGTAGAGATAGTAGATACTTATCTATGCAGTTTATTGGCGGAGTCTTTGTGTATGGATATTGATAATAAAGTAGTGGTTGTGAGCGGGGGAGCATCAGGATTGGGGTTAGCGACAACATTACAATTGATTAAGAAGGGAGCGAAAGTCGCTATTGTGGACCTGAATACTGAATTGGGTGAGTCATTACAAGAGAAATATCCACAGCACGTTGCTTTTTATCATGCGGATGTGACGCACGATGAAACTATTGAGCGTGCCCTTAGTGATGTCGTGATGCGCTGGGGAAAGATTGATATTTGTGTCAATTGCGCTGGTATTGTTGCTGCTGGGAAAGTGCTTAATCGTGAAGGTAAAGCACAGCTCTTGGGTCGTTTTAGCCAGGCAATACAAATTAACTTGGTTGGTGTGTTTAACGTATTACGTGTCGCCGCTGAAAAAATGGCACTTAATTCGCCTGACGTTGATGGTCAACGTGGTGTCATTATTAATACGGCATCTGTTGCTGCTTTTGATGGACAAACAGGACAAGCAGCTTATAGCGCTAGTAAAGCTGGGATTGTTGGTATGACGTTGCCCTTGGCACGGGATTTAGCGGCTACCGGTATTCGTGTGATGACAATCGCCCCTGGGTTGTTTGATACCCCTATGATGAAATCTTTACCGCAAGAAGTGCGCGAACCATTAATTACGATGGTGCAGTCACCTAGCCGTTTTGGTGAGCCTGATGAGTTCGCTTCCTTGTGTTGTCATATTATCAACAACAACTATCTCAATGGCGAAGTCATCCGTCTTGATGCCGCTATTCGAATGGAGCCACGATGATGTTGAGTGAAGAAATGAGCCTCTATAGAGATATGACAATTCGCATGTTGGAACAAAAGGTCGCCCCTTTTTATGACGCGTGGGAAAGTGCAGGCCAAGTACCACGCTCTCTTTGGAATACCTTAGGTTCAGCAGGTTTGTTGGGTGTTGATATGCCTGAGTGTTATGGAGCAGCACAAGCACCGTTTGATGTGGCTCAGATGATTCTGGAGGAGATGTCGCGCATGGGGTTTGGCGGGCTAGCGAGTGGTTTGAACATACATGCCAATATTGTTATGCCTTATATCTTGATGTATGGCAGTGAGGAGCAGAAACAGCATTGGCTGCCTAAAATGATTACAGGGCATGCGGTTGGTGCAATAGCGATGACAGAGCCCTGCACAGGCAGTGATTTAGCAGCTATCCAAACCCGTGCAGTACGTAAAGGTGATAACTGGGTTCTTAATGGATCAAAAATATTTATCACTAATGGGTTACATGCTGATGTAGTGATTGTTTGCGCCAAAACAGAGCAGCGCGCTGGCTCAAAAGGCATTTCATTATTTCTAGTTGATACCTCCTTAGCAGGTTTTTCACGAGGCCCTGGAATTAAAAAAATAGGGCAGCATGCCAGTGATACAGCTGAGCTGTTTTTTGATGACCTAGTCATTCCTGGCATGGCTTTACTTGGTGACGAGAACCAAGGCTTTGCTTATTTAATGCAAGAATTACCAAGAGAGCGATTAGGCGTAGCAACGCAAGCCATAGGCTCTGCCGAGGGGGCGCTGGCGCTAACAATTGATTATGTTCAGCAGCGTAAAGCTTTTGGGAAGAGCATTGCTGATTTTCAAAATACCCGTTTCAAATTGGCGGAAATAAAAACCCGGATAGAGATTTGTAAAGCGTATTTGAGCCAGTGTATGCGGCAATATCAGGTAGGACAAATGAACAGCCAAGAAGCATCTATTTTAAAACTGAGCTCAACAGAGATGCAGTGTTGGGTCGTGGATCAATGCTTACAATTGTTTGGTGGTTACGGATATACGCAGGAATACCCCATATCGCGTTTTTACCTCGATGCTCGTGTACAAACGTTGTATGCCGGCACATCAGAAATCATGAAAGAAGTCATTTCACGTGGCATGATTAGCAAGAGAGAAGCAAAATGAGTAATGCAAAAATTGCCGGTGTCGGTATGGTTAAGTTCAGTAAGCCTGGGCAACACCAGCCTTATAGTGTGATGGTTAAAGAAGCGGTAGAAACAGCATTAAAAGACGCGGGTATTAACTTTACAGATATTCAACAGGCCTATGCCAGTTACATCTATGGCGACAGTACCTGTGGACAAAATGCGCTCTATACTGTGGGAATGACCGGTATTCCGGTGATAAATGTTAATAATAACTGCTCTTCTGGTTCAACCGCGTTATTTCTTGCTCGTCAGGCTGTTGCGTCGGGCGCAGTGGAGTGTGCATTGGCATTTGGTTTTGAAGAGATGCAAAGGGGCGCATTATCATCTCATTGGACTGATAGAGAGTCACCGTTTGACCCCATGCTACAACAACTTGATGCTATTGCACCTGACGCACCCACGGGCCCATTAGCTTTACGTATGTTTGGTTCAGCGGGGGCTGCATATATTGATAAATATTCTGCAAACCCCGACATTTTCGCCAAAGTTGCCGTGAAGTCACGTCAGCATGCGGTGCAGAACCCATTTTCACTCTTTAGTAATGAGCTCAGCGTTGAGGAGGTTATGTCTGCGCCATCTATTTATGCTCCCTATTTGACTCGACTAATGGCATGTCCTCCCACTTGTGGAGCTGCTGCTGTTATTGTGTGCAGTGAAGCCTTCGCGCGTCGCCATGGTATTAAAGCTTCTGTAGAAATTGCAGGGCAGGCAATGGCGACCGATCTCGCCAACAGTTGGGGTAACCCGATTGATTTAATCGGTGCGCAGATGACGAATAAAGCCGCGAATGATGTGTATCAACAATCTGGTATTGGTATTGATGACGTCGATCTTGTTGAGCTGCATGACTGCTTTACACCTAATGAAGTGATCACTTACGAAGCGTTAGGTATGTGTGCAGAGGGGCAAGCCGAGCAGCTGATCAATGATGCAGAAAATACGTATGGAGGCCGTTTTGTCGTCAACCCCTCAGGTGGTTTAATGTCAAAAGGACATCCTATCGGTGCGACAGGCTTAGCGCAATGTGCAGAATTAGTTTGGCACTTGCGTGGTCAAGCAGGTGCACGACAAGTACCTAATGCGAGAGTTGCTCTTCAGCATAATTTAGGTTTAGGTGGGGCCGCTGTCGTGACGCTGTACAAAGCATGCTAATAAGGGATATGCGTTAATATGGCTAATTATTCAGTCTAAATAAACTTGCCCTTGGGGGTAAGTTTTATTGTTTGCGTTCATTGAGGTTCGAGATCAAACTAGTGTGAAAATCTTTTTTGTTTTGGAGCGTGTTATGCAAGTTGAAGCCTTTTTTAATGAACTATGGACTGATTATGTTGGTATCACTCCTCAAGCTCAGAAAATTCATGATTTGTTTGCGGCCACTGATGGGGAAGTAATTAATGATCATGTGGCTTTTCGTACCTTTGCTAATACACCTTTACGATTGGACTTTCTTGAACCTCTGATATTAGCGATGGGTTATGAACGCCAAGATAGCTATGAGTTTAAGGCGAAGAAGTTGCGTGCTCATAGCTTTATTCACCCCAATCCTAAGGTGCCAAAGATATTTTGCTCTGAGTTATTGGTTGATGAATTAAGTGATGCCGCACAAAAAATAATTGGTAAATATACATCAAAAATAACGGCTGAATATCGTGACCAATCTGTATTTTGGTCTGCTCGTCACTGGCCTACTCCTAGCTGGGATGATTACAACACGCTGATGGAAGAAAGCGAATATGGTGCTTGGCTATTGGCTATTGGGTTGCGCGTAAATCACTTTACAGTAAGCATAAATCACTTAACAACTACGGATGCGATTCATGATGTATTGGGCCGAGTAAAAAATGCTGGGTTCAAGGTGAATACAGTTGGAGGTGAGGTGAAAGGAACGCCTGAATCACTACTAGAGCAAGGGTCAACATTGGCAGATCGCCATGTGTTTGAGTTTGCGGGCGGTGATCAGCATGAAATTCCAACCTGCTTTTATGAGTTTGCTAAGCGCCATGCTGATGAGCAGGGTACAGTTTATCAAGGGTTTATCGAAGCAAATGCTGATAAGATTTTTGAATCGACAAATGTCTGAGTTGCAGTCTTTATATGTTGTAGAGTACATGCGTTAATATTAGCATGCGAGCCTTCCAGACACTTAAATGATGTATGGAAGGTTTTTTACTTGTGTATAACAAGGAAGACTTTTGAATATATTGAATCATTTTCAACTTCTAGCTTCATATAATCAACGCCTGAATGAGCAAGTCTATCAAGCCTCTGAACGCTTATCGGCGGCTGAACTTGAGCAAGACCTTGGTGCATTTTTTAAGTCTATTCTTGGGACGTTGAATCATTTGATAGTGAGTGACTTGTTGTGGTTATCACGATTTTCAGAGCACTCGCCTCGTTATCAGTCTTTAGCTCGTTTGGCCGTGTACCCAAAACCCTCTGCGTTAAATGAGAGTAGATACGATAATTTAGATGCATGTTGGATCGTACGTAAGGACATCGACGCCTTGGTTCAGGAATGGTTATCAAACGAAGTTTTGGAAGCAGATTTTGAAAATGATCTTACTTATAGAAACAGTAAAGGTGTCGTCAGTAGCCGCAATTTTTCTGAGTTAGTTTCTCACCTCTTTAATCACCAAACACATCACCGTGGCCAGATAAGTACCTTACTTTATCAGAAGGGGGTCGATATAGGGGTGACAGATTATTTGGTCGATATACCTGATACACATTAAACAAGCTCACTCACTTTCAGAACTGGAATAACCTGAGTTAAGAGGGCTTATGGTAGATAAGCCATATGTTCGTATAGTTTGAACCCAATCTTTGTCAGCTAACATATCTTGCGACGTTTTACGTATGTAGTTCGATAACTCTGTATTTGTCGTTTTAATTAAAAATTGTCGATTAAAGTTATGATGTACCGCATAAGAGAAGTTATCTTCCCAGCTGTTATTTTTCATAATATAAGCACTAGCGCTGTAAGGGCTGATGCCAACATCGAAACGCTTCAGTAATAGCATCTCTAAGAGTTGTTGTTCTGAGCCAGTATCTGAACGCTTAATCTCTCCAGATTTCACGAGCTTATCGACATTGATATAACGATACCCTTGGATTCCTCCCAGATGAAAGCCTTTTAAGTGCTCGGGTTGCGAGAAGGTTGTTACACCTTCGTGCTTCCAGATATAAATACTCCCATCTTCCATAATGGGCTTGGACCATTGGTACTTCTCAGTGGATTTTGGACCAAACCAGACGGGTGTTACCCAAGGAATAATCATGTCGGTTTTATTCAACAAAAAATCCAAGCGTTTACGTGGTAACACTTCAACATTAAATAGATAGGCACCATTGCTATTCTGAGAAAGGTAGTTAGCTAGGTCATAAGTTAGGCCAACGTCATTTCCGGTAATAAAGGGTGGCGCTTGATGGTATGTGTACAAAGTAACCTGTTCTACTTCGGCTGCCCACGTTGAGGGCAGCATAATAAAGCAAGTCGAAACCGCGGTTAGGCACCTGAGAAAAAGGTAGTCTTTGTGCATGATGAACCAGCATAGTTAAATAATTTTACTGACTGCGTCATTCTTGCAAGTCGGTTATTTTTTATTATAAATTCTAGCATATATGTGCTTTTAATAAATATAAGTGATTGACGTTAAAAAAGCGCCTAAGACATGGGTCTTTAAGCGCTGTTTATGATCATTGGGGGGGGAGGCGTTAAGCAGCTTTTTACTAACAAAAATAGTTAACCCTATAGCGATGCTGTTTGGGCTTGAGCTTCTAGTTCTGCTTTTAAAGAAGGTTCAAATTTTAATTGTTTGGCTAACTCGTCTAGATAAGCTTTTTCCATAAAGCTATCTTCGTCAATAACTAATAAGCTGGCTAAATACATCTCTGCTGCCATTTCAGGAGAGCTTGCGTTGCTAGCTATATCGGCAGGATCAAGAGGTTTATTTATTTCCTGTTCGAACCAGCGTTGTAATTCAGGATCGTTGACCATTCCAGTAATACCTTGGTCAATTAGATGACGTTCATTTTCATCAATGTGTCCATCTGCTTTAGCTGCACCTATCATTGCTGATAAAACGGCACGGCTATGCTTTTCTATTTCTTGTTCTGGCAAGTCGTTTAGTGCTGTCGTTGCTGGGCTCGCCGTAGTTGAATCGCTGTTTTGTTGCTCTTGCCAGTTATTGTATGCTTTGTAAGCAACGGTTCCTAAAGCAGCAAGGCTACCGTAAGTTAGGACTTTTCCACCTATTCTTCTGCCTTTCTTACTACCCAGTAGAAGGCCAAGGACACCACCTGCGAGTAGCCCACCACTGCTGCCAGAAAGTAAGTTGCCTAGCGTTGAAGAACTAGCGGTTTTTCCAGTATCGCTAGAAGTTGATGTGCTATTGGCACCGCTGCTTTGTAAAAAATCAGTGCCTGATTTGAGTAGTTGATCCAGTAAGCTACGTGTGTCCATGAAATCTCTCGATAGGTGGTTAAGATAAAAATTCGACATTGATAGCACGGATTAATTCCCGAGTTCTCAGAATGCCATGTACTTTTCATATTATTCGAAGAGAAAAGCTTTTTTTTGAGAGGGTATTGCTACGTTTAGCCATAACGATTGAGTATTTCCATATATTTACTGACTTGTGCTGATGTGCGTTGTTCAGGACTCAACTTATCAGCAATGGTTAATGCTGTTTTTAAATCAGCTAAAGATTGTTTCTCATTTACAGTCAGGATGTTTGAACCATCACTTTTTAAATAATGATCGAGTTCTGCTGCTGCGGTAGCTGGATCTACTGGGAAGGTTTTTGATTGTGAGCCGTCAAGATTGTCGAGTATTTTTTGAGAATTCTCTAATAAAGTTAATAGACTAGAGATACCTTCTTTCCCATTAATACGCTCAGCTATGCTTTCTAGAGAAGACTTTAACGCCGTTATACTCTCGGTTTCTTTGGCTCCGTTGCTCGAGAGTGGCAAGCCTTGATTTAAATCGGTTGCTTCACTGGTACTGATAAGCCCTATTTCTGATAGACGGTTAATAAATTGCTGCGAAATATGAAAGTCAGCCCCTGTGATATCAAACTCTTTATTTATTTGCGCTAGTTTTTCTGCACGTGAACTAAATACAGTTTGAGGGCTTGATGTCTCTGTCGTAGTCGGCTCT
Source organism: Neptunomonas sp. (assembly GCF_016744175.1). Taxonomy (GTDB): domain Bacteria; phylum Pseudomonadota; class Gammaproteobacteria; order Pseudomonadales; family Balneatricaceae; genus Neptunomonas. Next base: position 14,253 of record NZ_JADGEV010000057.1, read on the forward strand.
GAAGAGACGGCGTTTGAAACTGATTGTGTTTCCTCTGCTTTGGTATGATCCGTTTTAGTCGAGGTTGATGCGAGTGGGTTGCTGTTAAGTGTGATCAAGTTATGCCTCAATTAAATCCGTTTATTCTTGGCAAACTATAGCATGGTTTTTCTTCTTGCAAGGAGAGGTATTTTAAGGGAGTGAAATAACTAAAAAGGTGACAGAAGCGTGTTGCTTCTGTCATTTACGAGTGATGTTTACCCGCGTTTGGCGAGCTTTTTTTCTTGGGTCAGTTGATCGGCTAGGTATTCTTCATAAGTGCCTTGAAAATCGACAAGCTTTTTGTCTTTTATCTCGATAACACGGGTTGCCAATGAAGATACGAATTCGCGGTCATGGCTAACAAAAATCAGGGTGCCGGGATAGTTTTCTAATGCCAAATTTAACGCTTCGATCGCTTCCATATCGAGATGGTTAGTCGGCTCGTCCATAATTAGGACGTTAGGATTAGACATCATCAACTTGCCGAATAATAGGCGATTTTTCTCGCCACCGGAGCACACTCTTGCTTTCTTGTTGTAATCATCAGCAGAAAATAGCAGCTGACCCAGTATGGAGCGAACAACCTGGTCGCCATGCTTGGGTTTACGCCACTGGCTCATCCAATCAAAGACGTTGATGTCAGAGTTGAAATCAGCGGTGCTGTCTTGCGGGCAGTAACCAAAGGAGGTGTTTTCAGACCATTTGACTGTGCCTTCGTTAGCGCTTAACTGATCTAGCAAGCAACGTAAGAGTGTGGTTTTACCTGCTCCATTCTCACCGATAATGGCCAAGCGGCTACCGGCATCAAGAATGATATTACCACCTGTAAATAGTGGCTCTCCTTCAAATCCATGCCCTAAGTTTTCCAGAACTAAGGCCTGGCGAAACAGCTTTTTATCTTGATTGAAACGGATAAAAGGATTGATACGGCTGGAAGGCTTGACTTCATCAAGTTTGATTTTATCGATTTTTTTAGCACGTGAGCTTGCTTGCTTAGCTTTAGATGCGTTAGCTGAGAAGCGGCTAACAAATTGTTGTAAGTCTGCTATTTGTGCACTCTTTTTTGCGTTTTCTGATAACAGTCGTTCCTGAACTTCGGTTGCTGCCATCATGAAGTCGTCATAATTGCCCGGATAGACACGTAGTTCGCGATAATCAATATCAGCCATGTGAGTACAGACAGAGTTCAAGAAGTGACGGTCATGCGAGATGATAACCATGGTGCTTTTGCGCTCGTTTAAAAGCGTTTCTAGCCAGCGAATTGTATTGATATCTAAGTTGTTGGTAGGCTCATCCAATAGCAAGATATCGGGGTCTGAAAAAATTGCCTGTGCTAGTAGTACGCGCAACTTCCAACCTGGTGCAACACCGCTCATTGGACCATAAAAAAGAGACTGGTCAATACCGGCACCTAGCAATATTTCTTCTGCGCGGCTTTCTGCGCTGTAGCCATCCATCTCAGCAAAGATCACTTCAAGTTCAGCAACTTTCATCCCTTCTGCTTCAGACATTTCTGGCAAAGAGTAGATGCGCTCTCGCTCCTGTTTGATCTCCCATAGTTCTTTATGACCCATGATGACAGTATTAACGACACTGAACTGTTCGAAGGCGAACTGGTCTTGATGTAGCTTACCAACACGCTGATTAGGGGAGATGGAAACATTTCCAGAAGTAGGGGCTAGAGTGCCATCCAGAATTTTCATGAAGGTTGTTTTACCGCAGCCATTTGCGCCAATCAGTCCATAACGATTACCGTTACCAAACTTTACAGAGATATTTTCGAACAATGGCGTGGTGCCAAATTGCATGGTGATGTTTGCGGTAGAGATCAATGGATTATTCCTGAATCTGGGAAGCGTTTAGAAATGCTGCATGAGCGGTACGGTACTATAAAGGATTGTGCAGCGATTCAAAGGGGGAGGAGCATATTATTGGACAAATTTTGTGCAATATTTAATTGTAGTAGTAAATTGGGTTTATTCTGGAATTAATAACGTTACGCTCACCCCTTGGTCTACCCATTTTAGTTTTAGCGTCCAGTCAAGGCGGTCGCAAATTTTTTGTACAAGAATGAGCCCTAACCCAAAGCTATTGTCATGATCTGTATGTGTTACATGGCTACGATTAGTGATAATGATTCGGTATTGATCCACAGATAACTCAATTTCACCCTGATCAGTATACTGATAGGCATTACGCAAGAGGTTGCTGAGAACAATTCTTAGTGGTGTGTGAGGTAAAGCTTGCTCGGTCAGCCCACTGAAGTAATTACGTGTGACGTTTACTTCTTTATCTTGTAGTAGGTAATCAAGCTCTTCGCTGAGTTCATCCAGCAGTATGTCAGGCCTTATCTGCTTGAGTGAGGGGGCTGTTTCATTTTCTCGGCTGAGCCAAAGTAAGGTTTCGGTCAGTTGCTGCATACTTTGGTTAGCTCGGTTGGCTCTCTTTATTGGTTTTGCAAGTTCTGCTGGAACACCTATTTTTTGTAGTAATTCCATATTGGCGCGAATGATAGCGATGGGAGTGCGTAATTCATGACTGGCGTGTCGGAGAAACTGGTGTTCTCTATCTATTAAGCCAGCGATTCGCTCAAAGGCTGAAAGTAACTGCTCTGCTATTCTGTTGAGTTCACGAAAATGAAAGTTGGGTCTTGGTTTTTGTAGGTCGGAAAGTAACAGTGAATCAGCCCAGAGGGCCAAAGCTTGAGTGTAGCGGTTGATCCGTTTGTTATATAGCCATATTGCTATGAGCATCACTAATAGATAAGTGCCTCCAAAGAGTAATATATTATAGATAATATCATCAAACTCTTGTTGCTCCTCTTTAGAGAAGAGGTTGGCTTGATAGTCGGCAACAACAAACAGAGTGCGTTTATCTGGAAGAGTGTGCTGGTATACCACGAGGTAGCGCGAATCCTCCCACTCTTCGAGCCCATGCGGACTCCATTCAAATTCGATAAACTCCTCAATTTCAAGCTCATCTTGATCTATGAGGCGCTGGTATAAACCTGGAGCCTTTTCAAAATCGTCATAAAAGAAGCGTAAGCTGGTGCCTGTTGGTAGTGGTGTATTAGGGTCCTCGCGGTAACGGGCTTCAAAGACACGAGTTTCCATAAGGATAAATGTCTGAGCGGTGTCTGTTATGCCTTTTTCAAAGAAAAAAAGCAGAGCCACGATAAATGCGAAGGAAGAAATTAACGCAAGACTGAGAATATACAGGCTTAGTTCCCTTCGCATGGTACGGCCACTTTTTTTCAATTTTTTCTCAGACTTCGTTAATGACAAATCCTTGCCCTTTTATCGTATGGATTAGGGGGTTAGAAAAAGGTTTATCCACTTGTTGGCGTAGGTGGTACATATGAACCTTGAGGCTATTGGTATCTGGCAGGTCATCCGGCCATAATGCTCGCTCTAGCTGTTGTTTGCTCACTATTGCAGGGCTTGCTCTCAACAGTGTTTCGAGCAGAACCCATTCACTGGGAGTGAGTTTGATTGTTTGCCCGTCTCGAGTGGCGACTTTGCTATCTAGTTCCAAGATTAGGTCGGCCCGTTGTAATTTCTTCATTTGGCCACTACGCCGTTTTGCCAGTGCTTGAATCCTTACTGTCAATTCCTCTAGGGCAAAAGGTTTGACTAGGTAGTCATCAGTTCCCGCGCCGAACCCTGCAACTTTGTCATCAAGAGTATCGCGAGCCGTCAACATTAATACCGGAGTGTCGATGCCTTGTTGGCGAAGCTTTTCACATAAAGTGAGCCCGTCTATTCGAGGCAGCATCAAGTCCAGTAGGAGCACGTCGTAACTATTCTCCAACGCGAGGGTTAAACCTGCTTGGCCATTGTAGGCATGATCGACACTGATTTGTTCTAGAACAAGGTAGTCAGCTACTGATGCAGCAAGATCCCGGTCATCCTCAACGAGCAAAACCTGTAGAACGGTACTGTTCATGAAACGGTATCTACCTTCAATTGACGGGCCTCATGTTGGGCCCGTCGGTGGTGAATATTTAGATCATCACTGATTAACACCAGTGCAGGGATCAGTAATAAAGTGATTAAAGTAGCAAACAGAATACCATAGCCCATAGCGACTGCTGCTGGTATTAGAAATTGTGCATTTTCAGCCGTTTCCCAAATCAATGGTACTAGACCTGCATAGGTTGTGATTGAGGTTAAAATGATGGCTCTCATTCGACCGCATCCTGCTTCAACCATCGCTAGACGTGCCGGTTTTCCTGCAATCCGATTCTCATTGTAACGGCTGATTAATAGTAAACTGTCGTTAATCACGACACCGGATAACGCTAGAATACCAAACATTGATAACAGGCTTAATGGAATGCCGTGTAACCAATGGCCAAGTAGAGCACCAATAACGCCGAAGGGAATGGCGCTCATAATCATGAGTGGCTGGATGTAAGATTTCAGCGGAATGGCCAAAAGTGCATAAATAGCGATCAGTGCTACTAAAAATGCCCCTTTTAATGAGCCTGTAGTTTCTGCTTCTTCTTGGGTTTCACCCGCAAATGTGACGGTTAGATCTGGATAGTCTTGTTGTAACTGAGTCAGTAACTGTTGATCCAAAGTGCTAAGGATTTCTGTCGGGGAGACGATTGCTTTATCTAGATCGGCACTGATATAAGCTACACGGCTGCGATCAACATGTTCGATCTCATCAGATACATAGCGGGTGCTAATCTGAGCGACTGTGAGTAACGGAACTATCTGCCCATTCGGAGTACGAATTCGGGCTTGTTCTAAATCATCAATGCGCTTGCGTTGCTGTTCAGGGTAGCTGATTTTCACTTTTATTTCGTCTGAGCCTCGCTGTATACGTTGAATTTCATAACCTTGATACGCTTGCTGAATCTGCTTTGCCAGCATGGCTGTTGTTAGTCCCATCGCCTCACCGGCGGGAAGTAGCTGCAAGTCGATCTGAGCTTGCCCTGCCTTAATACTATTATTGACACCGGATACGCCGTTAAATTGAGCGAGTGCGTCACGTACCTGAGGGGCAATTGTCTTGAGGGTTTGAGCTGATTCAGATCGTAGTTCTATAGTAATATCAGCAGCGCCTTCCCACGCGGTTACAAACTTGAGTTTACGCACGGCTTCCATAGCACCAATCTGTTGTTGCCAACGATCTGCAATCTCTTGTGTGCCGAAGGGGCGCTCCGCGCGAGGCGAGAGACCCGCTATAATTGAGGCGCTGCTATTGCCCGTTAATGTCATCAAATGTGGTATGGGTTCGCTACTGAGTTGGTACTTTTCCTGAAGCTCTTCGTTAACTTTCATAGCGATCTGCTCGATCTCTAATGCTTGCTTTTGCACTAGCCCGTAACCGGCTTGGGCCTCTAGTTCAAGTTGTACTTCGATAAAGTCACTGGGGATATCCGGAAAAAATACCGTGCGAATTTGTCCTGAAGGAACCAATCCACCTACTACTATAAACAGAGCAATTGCTAATAATACTGTTGTATAGCGAAGGTTCAGAACCTGATGGATAAAAGGGCGGTAGATTTTACGGGTAAAAAACCTAAGACCTTGGCTGGTCTTGTCTTGTAGGTAGCTCCATCCACGGCTAATAGGGTTGGTTGCTGGTTTGTTGTCTACCTTAAGGTGCGCTAGATGAGCTGGCAATATGAGCTTTGACTCGATCAACGAAAAAATTAAACAGAAGGCTGCTGCATTGGCAAAGTAACTGAAGATTTTACCCATCTCACCCTCAACCAGTGTCAGTGCCATAAAAGCAACGACCGTTGTGAGCACACCAAAAATAGTGGGTATTGCTACCCGCTGAGCGCCACGGATAGTTGAACCCAAGCTAGCGCCGTGGCGCTGCCGTTCTGTATAGATGCTTTCACCGACCACAACCGCATCATCTACTACTATGCCTAAAGCGATGATAAAGCCGAAAGTGGTTAGTTCATTCAGTGTCATATTAAAAAGTCGCGCATCCATCAATAGCAATGCGCCAGAAAAAATGACGGGTAATCCTACGCCTACCCAAAAGGCAACACGTACGTTTAGGAATAACGCGAGAAGTAACATAACTAAAGCTATACCCATAATACTGTTCTTTAACAGCAAATTAAGGCGGTTGGCGATATAGATACTTTGGTCGTTCCAAACAGTAGTATCGATGCTGTCGGGTTGAGTTTTTCGAAATTGCTGAACTTCTTCCTGCACGGCCTTGGATATGGCCATTATGTCTGAACTGGAATACATTTTCACATCCAGCCAGATGGCTCGTTCGCCATTGAATCGAGATAGAACGCCTGATTGCTCATAGGAATCTTCAACAGTAGCTATATCGGCTAACGTAAGCCGCTGACCATCTTGCGTCTGTTTGATGAGAATGGACTCAAAATCTCTCTGCCGGTAGCGCTGTTGGTCTGCTTTAACTATCAAGTAACCATCTTTGCTGAACAGTTCGCCGCCAGCGACAGTAAGGGAGGATGCCGCTATTCGTTCAGCAATGTCATTGATAGTTAGTCCTAATGCCTGCAACTGGCGCTCGTCCACCTGAATACTGATTTCTGGGGTATGGTGTCCATTAGTGTTTACCTTTTCGATCGCAGGGTTGCTTAGTAGCTGTTTGCGTAAAGCACGGGCACTCTGTTGTAGGATATCTTGTGGCACATTGCCAGAAAGGTGCACAGATACCGCATCTTCAAGGTAGATCTCACGGCTGATAATAGGACGCTCGGCACTGGCTGGTAGAGTTGCTATCCCATCGACTCGATTCTTAATATCTCTGTATAACGTATCAAGGTTATAGCCGCTGATTCTCTCGACTGTAATTGAAGTATTACTGGTGCCCGAGGTGCTGGAAACCTTCTTGATACCTTGTACGCCTTGCAAGGCTTCTTCAATCTTTGTAGTGACGCCTTCTTCTACCGAGCGTGCAGATCCGGTGTCATAAATAACACTAATACTGACACTGTTGGGTGGCAAAGGCGGAAACGCTTCAACACGCAGGCTAATCGCAGACATTACACCTGCCACCAAAATCAGAGCCATGAGTAGGTTGGCAGCAACTGGATTACCGGCAAACCAGGCGACCCAACTCTTTTGAGTATGATGGCTCATTCAGAGGCTCCGTTGCTGTTTATTAAATACGGGCTGCTTTGCTCAGTGATGAGTGGCTCTATTGCCATCCCCGGTAGGTAGCTTGCGAGTGGTTTAACTACTAGTGCCATTTGTTGCGGTAGCTCGGATTGGGGGATGTACAGTTTTCCGTTGGCACTGAACAGCGGACGGCTTTTGTGTCGTTGTAACCGGTTATCAACGACATCCCAGATATAACCATCAGCGGTGAGGGCCGTACTGGGAATAGCAAATAGCTTGTCTACTGCTCGACCTTTGATGTGAGCACTGACAAAACTGCCTGAAAGCAGCGGTGGTTGTTGTGCCAAAGGTTCTTTGACGCGCACCGTCAGGCTACGTTGTCGGGTGGCTGGATCAATTGTTTCTGATAGATGGCTAATTTCACCTTGCCAACGACTACCGGGCTGATCAGGATCATTTAGCTGCACTGTTGTTGAACTCAGGTCTTGCGGTAGCTGTTGCCACTGGCTAGCAGATAGTGTCAGGACTATTTCTGCTTCAGCACTTCCTCGAAGGATAGCCAATACAGTACCCACTTCGATAAAGCTTCCTAAAGAAGCACTACGATTGAGTATAATACCGTCAAATGGCGCTTTTACGGTGGTTTCAGCAAGGTTGCGACGAGCGTTGCTTACGCTGCTTTTCGCTGCATTAAAACGGGCTTTAGCCAGTTTTAACTGAGGTTTACGTAGCACCAGAGCGCCGGGCTTTTCTGTTAATCCTGAGCGCTGCCAGTCGATGATAGCCTGGCTTTTTTGTTGTTTTTCCTGCTGTAAAATCAGTTCAGCTTCTGCGAGATTTTGCTGAGCGATAGCGAGGGCTTCGCGATACCCTGTGTCATCCAAGCGCAATAAGGATTCGTTTTTAGTCACCTGTTGACCATTGATGAATCCAGGAGCACGCCAAATTACCCGGCCAGCAACTAGGCTACTGAAACTGATTTCATTGCTTGCTCGAACTTCTGCAAAGCTGGTGATGGAGCTATGGTGAGTACCTGTATTGAGCAACTGTATTGAAACACGCGGGACAGTTATTTTTGTTTTAGACTGTTCAGGTTCCGGCTGGATGCTGATGGCGTAGCTGGTATAGCCGATTGCTAGCGGGATAGCGACCAGTGCAATGGCGGTGACTATTAAGGAGCGTCGGCGTTTATTGTGTTGCATGGTTAAATTCCCGCTTTTTACTGGCAGTGTTAGCATTGTTGTTTGCGTTCGTTTCTACGTTCATACCCAGAGCAAGGCCCAAATTAATACGATTGGTTAAGCGGGCCTGCTGGATCTGAATGATCTGAATTTGAGCTTCAAAGGCACTCTGTTGTGC
>NZ_JADGEV010000058.1 GCF_016744175.1 Neptunomonas sp.
TCAAACAGCCTGTCCCGCTGCAAACCCGCAGGCCCACGCCCATTGAAAGTTGTGGCCACCTAAGTGCCCTGTTACATCTAAGCATTCGCCAATAAAAAATAGACCAGGTGCTTTATTCGCTTCCATGGTTTTTTGCGATACTTCGGTGGTTGATACTCCACCCAGGGTTACTTCGGCGGTACGGTATCCTTCTGTGCCCGAAGGTTTTATCCGCCAGTGGCAAAATGCTTGTGAGATTTTTTCAAGCTCGGCGTTACCCTTGTCGGCCATGTTTCCACTTAGGGAAAATAGCTCGCAAAGTATTTGCGCCATTCGCTTACTCATTTTTTGTGACATTACCGTTGAGATATCAGCTTTAGGTCGTTGTTCTCGCTGATCTTTTAGCCATGCTAATAGATCGAATTCAGGAAAGAAGTTGATCTCCACTTCTTCACTAGAACTCCAGTAGGAGGATATTTGCAAGATCGCTGGGCCACTTAAACCTCTATGAGTAAACAACATATTTTCGGTAAAAGAGATATCGCCAACGCTGGCAGTAATACGATGCGATACACCGGACAATGGTTTAAGCGACGCTAATAAGTCAGGTTGTAAGGTAAAAGGAACCAGCCCTGCTGATGTAGGCAAAACCGTTAAGCCATACTGTGTTGCCACTTCGTAGGCAAACGGTGTGGCGCCACCATTAGGAATCGATAAGCCGCCTGTTGCTATAACAACGGATTGTGCCTGCACCTTACCTTCCGTTGTATGCAGTTGGTAACCTTGTGCTTGTTTCTGTACTTGGTTAACGGTTACTTCTTTATGGATCTCTACGCCAGCCCACTCACACTCAGTGAGCAATACACGTAATATTTCTTTACTGCTGTCATCACAAAATAACTGCCCTAGTGTTTTCTCGTGATAGTCCACGCCATGGCGCTCAACTAGCTCGATAAAGTCACGGACAGAGTATCGACTCAATGCTGATTTACAAAAGTGCGGATTTTCGGAAACAAAGTTGTCGGCCGTATTATGTAAATTGGTAAAATTGCTGCGCCCGCCTCCGGACATCAGAATTTTACGGCCTATTTTGTTTGTATGCTCGATCACTAATACTGATCTACCACGATAGCCAGCAGTAGCAGCGCACATTAAGCCGGAAGCACCGGCTCCAATAATTACAACATCGTATTTCACTAACGCAGAGTCTCTATAAAGAACGGCAGAATATTATGAGTCTGCTTGTTCGTTTTGGTTTTCTTGTGCTTCTTCGTTTTCTTTTGCTTTGGCATTTGCGCGGATTTTGTCAGCTAAACGGCCACCTTGTGGTTGCTGAAGCTTAGCTGCTTTGTCTTTCTCTGCCTGCTGTTTATCAAGTTCTTTTTGATACACAGATTTTTTCTTTTTACTTAACTCTAATGCTTTCTTTTTAAGGCTTTCTTTACTGTTTGGATCCGCTAACAGCTCTTCTTTAGTCGGGATATCCGATTCCCCGGTAACAAATTGCCCTACATGGCTACGCTGCTTTTTCTTACGCGTCATACTTATTTTCTCCAGACTTTCGATAATTTTGATTTTCCAGCGCTTTCTTTGCCGCATCCGCTTCAAGTTGCAATTGTGCTTCTTCAGCTTCTTTTAATAAACGAATAGCTTCTTCTTGTTTAAATATCCACTCTGCTACTGTTTCAAAGGTAATAGGCCCAAGCTTTCCCCCGCGCATATCATGTAATAGCACCTCAGAAGCTTTGTGGCGGTCAACTACTCCGCCTGGGCGCAAGCCACCACGTTTACGGCCAATATCATCCAACAGCTCGTCACTACCTATAGGTAGCTCCTTAAGCTTATAGCGTTCAAGAAGTCGATCAGGGTATTCGTTTAACATGAACTGGGCAGCAAACAAGGCGACCAGTTCATACTCAATCGCGGTATCACGAATCGCGCCACTTGCAGCCAATCGGTAGCCAGATTCTTGATCTTCAATTTTAGGCCAAAGAAACCCCGGTGTATCCGATAACGCCATGCCATTTTTTAATATGTAACGTTGCTGGTTTTTCGTAACAGCAGGCTCATTACCTACCTTGGCAATTTTCCGCCCAAGTAAGGCATTAATCAACGTCGATTTTCCAACATTAGGAATACCCATGATCATGACCCGAACAGGCCGGTCTTGGTTCACGCGAACTGGCACCATCTGCTTGCACATATCAGGAATGCTATTAATCAGCTTTTTCTGGTTCTGCTCTAGGCTAATTGCCTTAATATTTTCTAAACCATTAAAATATTTGAGCCATTCCGCAGTTTTACTAGGGTCAGCTAAGTCGCTCTTATTAAGAATTTTAAGTACAGGCTTGCCCTTGCGCAATGAATTAACCAATGGGTTCTCACTAGACAACGGTAGGCGCGCATCTAAGACCTCTATCACGGCATCAATTTCATCCATGACTTTGGCAATTTCCTTACGGGCCTTATGCATATGTCCGGGAAACCAGTTGATCGTCATAACACTCTCCTTATCAGTAGCCCCTATTATACCGTCACGAATCAATGAAACTGTGTAATAACTGCATTAATTTTTGGCAAACTTAAATTTGAGAGACTAAACTAAGGATTACAATTCATATGCAGGATAGCTAATCAATGAATGATGCCGAAATGGGCAGCCAGGTCTTAATGGCACGCCAGCCGATATTTGACCGACAGCAACGGGTGGTAGCGTATGAAATACTGTATCGAACAGAAGGTGACTCTGAGAATGCAGTCTTTAGAGGAACAGAAGCAACAAGTGAAGTTTTATTAAATGAATACACGTCTATATGTGATGCCGGTGAAATTAAGGTCGTTCCTGCTTTCATTAATCTGACTTATGACATCGTTGTAGATGGCAATATTCCAGATCTTCCTAAAAAACAAATCGTACTTGAACTACTTGAAGATGCCCATGTTGACGAAGCCTTTATCGATGGCGTTCGCAAGTTAAAAGACCAAGGCTACCGTGTAGCGTTGGATGACTTTGTCTATTCTCCTGAATACATTCCACTTTTAGAGTTAGCTCAGATTGTAAAAATTGATGTGCTTGATCATACATATGATGAAATGGTTGAGCTTATTAATACCATCAAGCCGTATAAAGTTGCGTTGCTTGCTGAAAAAATTGAAACTCACGAAATGCTTGAAACCTGTATATCGCTTGGCTTTAAGCTTTTTCAAGGCTACTTTTTATCAAGACCTAAACTGGTTAAAGGTAAAAAAATTAATGCAGGGCAAATAGCACTATTACAGTTAATGCAAGCACTTCAAAACCCCAATGCAAAACCGGAAGAGCTTGAAGCGCTAATCATAACTGACCCTGTATTAACCTATAAATTACTACGTATTGTTAACTCTGCTGCTTACTCTTTAGTCCGCAAGGTTGAATCAGTTTCAGAAGCCATTGTTTTACTCGGCATACCGCAAGTAAAAAAATGGACAACGCTAATTGCCATGTCATCCAATTCAGAGAAGCCTGAAGAGTTAACACGTGCATTACTGATCAGAGGCAGGATGTCTGAACAGGTTGCCCAGCAGCAGAAGAAAAGTAACGCATCCAGCTATTTCATGGCGGGCATGATGTCAGGCTTACATGCCTTGTTAGATATTGAGCGTGAGAAAATGCTCGAACAAGTGCCTTTAGGCGATGATATTAAAGACGCAATATGTGATGGTGCTGGCGACATAGGTGAAGTACTTAACAATGTTATTAACTATGAAGCGGGTAATTGGGAATTACTGCCAACAGATTTTGATGATGTAATTTATGAAAAAGGCTATCGTGAAGCGATGGAATGGACTCGAGAAGCAATGAAATCTATGACCGAGTCCAATTAGCTTAGTAAGTAAAGCTACGCACCTGGCTGTAAATCTGGGTGCGCTTTAGCAAAAGCTTCCAGTTTTGTGCAGCGCGCATGTATAGCACTGATAAATGGGTATGCAGACATATCGACTTCAAAACGGTGTGCATTAAAGACTTGAGGGACAAGGCATACATCAGCAATCGATGGCTGCTCACCACAGCAAAAATCAGTTTGCTCACTTCGATTACTTAAACGTAATTCAAGTGCTTTAAACGTTGTGTGAATCCAGTGATGGTACCACTGCATTTTATCGTCAGCATCAACACCCATCTCCCCTACCAAGTATTGAAGCACGCGCAGATTATTAACCGGATGTATATCACACGCCACCGCTAGCGCAAAAGATCTTTGCTGTGCTCTTTCGATAGCAGAACCGCTTAACATAGCGGTCGTTTGTGGGTAAGCCTCATCTAGGTACTCACATATGGCCAATGATTGCGTTAGTTGCACGCCATTATCTTCAAGTACGGGTACTAAAGCTTGTTCATTACGCGCTATATGAGCCCCCTCTCGATGCTCCCCTGTTACTAGGTTTACAGGTACTTGATCATAGACCAATCCCTTTAAGCTCAAAACAATACGGACACGGTATGCTGCTGATGACCTGCAGTAATCATATAAAATCATGTTTTTCTTCTCTCTTAAATCTGTAAATATAACGCTACATTAAACATCAAAACCCGGCACGAGGCCGGGCTTTATAAGCAACATTAAACACTGAATATTTTCAGACTAGCTAATATGCTCTCGAGCTATAGTCATTGCTTCTTCAAGTACATCCTGCTCGCCAATATGATTACTCAGCAACAGGATAAGGCGAGCATTTACATCTGCACTTTGCTCATCCGATAGATCTCTATGCATATCCGTTAAGACTTGATAGAAATCATCTGGACGTGGCAGGTTTGCTTCGGTAATTAACGTGGTCATAATTCATTATCTCCTGATTACTTGCCCAGTGCTTTATTCAACGCTGCATGAGTGGTTTTTGTGTCAAACTGACGCATACGTGCAGTTACTAACTGATCAGGGCGCATCAAATAAAATGTCCCCGCAGCCGCATCTAGCCGCTCGCTTACTGCACCGACTTTATCTACCAGTAATTCAACCCCTTCAGGAAACGTGATTTCCATGTCATAGCGAGCCACAATAAAGGTTTTAACAGGTACTTCTTGAGAAGCCAGCGCTGCTAATTCACCTAAGACTTCTTCACTCAGCTCCTGACGTTGTTCAATAAATAACAACCCATTAAACGTGTTACCTAAGCATGTAAGTAAGTAATCTTCTTGGCCATCGCGGATTACCGGCCCATCTGTACAAGGAGCACCAGGAACGACTTTACAGGTAAACTTGCTGGTATCAGCCGTATTTAATGGTGATTCCGTTAAAATTGGTGGTACTGATAAACGACCACTATTCACAAGTGGGCGGGCAAAGCTGTAATTCTTAGCGAGCTTTAATACAGCATCACGGAACACACGACTAACCGCATTCTTTGGTGATATAAAGTCGGTACTGCGTGTAGAGTTAAGGATGTTCTCATCTGCAGCAAACACCCGCTCTGGTGAATAACTATCAAGCAAAGACTCGGGTGCACGGTTCTCCATTACGAGTTTAAGCTTCCATACTAAGTTGTCTATGTCTTCAATACCCGAATTAGCTCCACGGGCACCAAAGGGTGAGACCTGGTGGGCTGCATCACCTGCGAAGAAGATACGGCCTTTTCGGAACTCATCCATACGACGGCAAGTAAAGGTATAGACAGATGCCCATTCCAATTCAAATTCAACGTTTTCGCCTAAGAAAGCTCGGACACGTGGAATAATGTTTTCTGGCTTTTTCTCTTCTTCAGGATCAGCATCCCAACCAAGGTCAAAATCAATACGCCATACATTATCAGCTTGGCGATGTAACAATGTAGATTGGCCTTCATGGAACGGAGGGTTAAACCAGAACCAACGCTCAGGTGGAAAGTTCTTAGGGTCCATGACTACGTCGGCAATCAGGAAGCGATCGTGGAATATCTGACCTTTCGACTCTAATCCACACATGGCACGCACTTTAGAGTTAGCACCATCACAAGCAATTACATACTGCGCCTGAATCTGATATTCACCTTCTGGCGTACCTACAGTCAAAGTAACATGGTCATTTTCTTCAACAACATTAATGACTTTGTTTTTCCAACGAAGATCTGCTTTTTCTAATTGGCTAATACGATCAACATAGTACTCTTCCATGTAGTACTGCTGAAGGTTGATAAATCCTGGGCGGCGATGGTGCTCTTCAGGAAGCATATTGAAGCTGTAGACTTGCTCCTCTTCTAGGAAAACTTTACCAATATTCCACGTTACACCTTTATCAACGAGTCTCTGACCTACGCCTAGCCTGTCCGAGATGTCCAAAAAACGTTTGGCATAACAAACAGCACGCGACCCAACACTGACGGTGTTGTTATCATCAAGAATAACGACTGGGACATCATTGAGTGCCAAATCGACAGCAGCAGCGAGCCCCATTGGGCCTGCGCCAACAACCACAACGGGGTGCTTAACTATTTTCTGGGAGTCTTGATCAGATGACCGAGCATAATGAAACTCGGGAAAAGTATAGGTATTTAACATTTCTGGGGCTCTCGTTTTATGTTCTCAGGTTACATAGCGAACAGCGCTTTCATGTAACTAAAGATACCGGAATCCCGCGCATTGATAATCAGGCTTAAGTGAATAAGATTCTTTCTAAATAAGAAACAAAAGAGAGAACATGCGGAATAAATTAACGTTAATTACACTAAAGGCGTACTTATTATTCATTAATCCACACTAATACCCTACTCAGCCCATAAGTCTTCTTTATGATTTCTCTCTAACCATTCACGAAAAAAGTCGATAAAAGCACTTACTTTAGGGGAGGTATACTTTCGATCAGGATACACTACAAAAATTGAAAGCAATTCTGGTTGATGATCAGGAAACACTTGAACAAGATCTCCAGACTTAACAAAACGAGAAATCACAAAGTCAGCTAAGTTAGCAATACCTCGATGCTGCAGCACCGATTCTCTAACAACCAAGCTATTGTTTGCTTTTAAATCACCATTCACAGAGACGGTACAACGCTTACCATTTCTTTCTAAAGTCCATTGGTTTGCATTTGCAGCGTAAACAAAAACAATGCAATTATGCTCTTTAAGAGCTTCAGCACATGCTGGATGACCATTTGTCTCGAGATAGCTGGGTGTTGCACAAATATACATCGGTATTTTAGATATCTCGCGCGCTATCATGCTTGAATCTGGTAATTGGGGGTCTGCGATCCGTATCGCCATGTCAAACCCATCACGAATAAGATCAGGCGCTCTATCATCTAGCGTTATATCCACCTGAACATCAGGGTGCTTATCCATAAATTCAGGAATCGCTTTTGAAAGCTGCATCTGGCCAAACGTCATATTGCAGGTAATCCTCAATATGCCACGTGGCTTACCCTGCAGCTGCGAGACTAGATTCTCCGCCTCTTCCACTTCTTCAAGAATCGTTTGGCATTTTTCATAATAAGCAGCGCCAACATCAGTAACGAATAAGCGACGGGTCGTTCTTTGCAATAATTTAGCGCCTACATGTTTTTCAAGCTGCGAAACTTGTTTACTCACTGAAGAACTAGAAATTCCAATTTCAGTAGCCGCCAATGAAAAGCTTTTTAGATCAACAACTCGTACAAACACACTCATTGCAGAAAGAACATCCATCCAAACACCTTAAATATTATTGATTTGCCTAAAGTGAAGCTAACAACTGTCTAGATAAGATACAAGCCTTTGATTTAATGAATAGAAACGAAAAAGGCACCCTAAGAGGGTGCCTTTAAAAAGCCAGTACTAATTATTAGTCTTGGAGTTTATCCCATACTTCTTGGTCACGCTCATCAGTCCAGATGCGAGGCCAGTCAATACCGTCAAATTCATCCCATAGGCGTTGAACATCAAATGGCAAACAGTGCTCAAAGATTGGCCACATACCAAACTTAGGACCTAGATGATCACGTGTAGACTCAAAGGCTTCTTTGACGCTACCGCCACGTTTATGGACTTCACCAACTTTCTCGATCATGCCCGTTAAGAAACCACGCGTTTGCTCGATTGCAGCATCAACATCAGCACGGCCACGAACAACAGCACCACGACCACCAACAAGTACTTCAGCTTCATATTTTTTAACTTTGTCTAGTGTCTCTGTAGACCAGTCAAAGTGGAAAGCATCACCCGTATAAAGCGCTGCAGCAGCTTCTACTAAGTCACCTGCAAACAGAACTTTTTGTTTTGGAATCCAAGCAACAATGTCGCCTGCTGTATGACCACGACCACAGTACTCAAGTACCAGGTTGCCACGATCTCCACCGAGTGGGATCTCCATACGATCATTAAAAACGATATCGGGATGCGTCAAACCAGGAATACCTTCTGGCTCACGGAACAAGCGAGGCATACGGCCAAATTCGCTTGCCCAATCCTGCATACCACGCTCTTCAATTAAGAACTTAGTATTTTCATGCGCAATGATGGATTCAGCATTGTAAGCAGAAGCGCCTAGTACACGAACAGCATGGTAATGAGACAGTACAAGATATTTTACAGGCTTATCTGTGTGCTCACGTAGTTTTTCTAACCAGTCATTGGCCGCTTTTGGTGTTGCGCGTGCTTCAAAAGCAACAATGAAGTCTTCGCCTTCAACAGCACAAATATTTGGATCGCCTTCAGCTGTTAGCGCATAAATACCATCACCTAGGATTTCCAATGTTTCGGTTTTTACGCCGAGGTCCGCAGAGGACGCAAAAGACTTCTTCGTCATATTTTTTTACCTATTATTTGTACTACAGTAAATTCTGATTATGTCGCTCTTTCAGCACAGAAGCGGACTTAAAGAATGATGTACAACCTTTAAGCTCATTCGATGAATCATACGATACCGAATTCATTCTTTCTAAATAAGTAGCTAAACAGAACAATATTATTTCCTTACAAGAAATAAAATCATTTAAGCGGAATAATCAGCACGGGTGTTTCAGTGTGATGCATAATACGATTTGCTGTTGACCCTAACAAAAACTGCCCAACAGACGAGTGAGTGCGCGTTCCCATAACAATAAGGTCAGCACCAATCTCTTTTGCCACTTTGAGGATCACTCGATCAGGCACCCCTTCTTCTACTCGTGGGCTAATCTGTCCTTCTTGCATCGCTTCGCTCGCATCAAGTTCTGTTTCGCAAAAACGCTCAATACGCGAAACCAATTTACTTTTAAGATTTGCGATACTCGAGTCATGCATTTCATTCAATGATGCATCATTCATCATTGTCTTCATTATATTTCGAGCTGAAGCGCTTAGGGGTTCAATCACATGAAGGAAGGTAACCTGAGCATTATAATGCCCTGCCATGCTGACTGCTGCTCTAAAAGCTGGACGGGACCCTTCCTCAATGTCAGATGCATAAAGGATAGTTTTAACATCAGGTAACATTTTGATACCTCTTTTTTTAGATACCGCTTAATCGATGAACGCGTATCTTGCATAGAGTAAAAAGGGTGCAAAAAGCACCCTTATATTTTACCGAGACTACCTATAGAGCAATTCGGGTAAGAAGAGTGATATTGGCGCAATCAATGTAATTAAGATCAAACGAATAATATCAACACACCAGAACGGAGTAACACCTTTAAAGATTGTACTGGCCTTAACATCACGCAGTACCGCACTCAACACAAAGACGTTCATACCTACGGGAGGCGTTATCAAACTGATTTCAGTTACCACCACCACCACAATACCAAACCACACCAAATCAAACCCTAATTCTTGAACAAGAGGGAAAAAGATCGGAATAGTTAACAGCAACATAGATAGACTTTCAAACACCATCCCAAGCACGACATAAATCAGCAAGATGGCAAAGATGATCATCATTGGCGGCACATCAAGCCCAGAAACGAGCGCGAGCAAATCCGCAGGCAAACCAGCACGGTTGATAAAGTTTGAAAATATCAATGCACCAATTAGCACTGTAAACAGCATTGCTGATGTGCGAGCAGTATCAGTCAGTATATCGAACAGACCGCCAAAATTGAGGGACTTTCTGAAAAGCGCTATTGCAAATGCTCCACCCGCTCCAATGCCTGCTGCTTCGGTAGGCGTAAAGACACCTAGGTAAATACCACCCATAACGATACTAAAGAGAATAAGCACTCCCCAAACACCGTTAAGCGCTTCCAGACGTTCTGGCCACGTAAACTTCTCACCACATGGTCCATCTTCAGGCTTGCGCCAAACAACATAGCGAACAGCTACCAAGTATAACAAAATCCCTAACATGCCCGGTATAAAGCCCGCCGCAAATAGTTCACGGATACTCGTTTCAGTTAGCAAACCATAAATGACAAGAATAACGCTTGGCGGTATAAGAATACCTAACGTGCCACCTGCAGCTATAGAGGCTGTTGCTAAAGAGTCAGCATAGCCATATTTACGCATAGGAGGCATCGCCACCTTAGCCATTGTTGCAGATGTTGCCAAACTAGAACCACAAATTGCAGAAAAACCACCACATGCCACTACAGTAGCCATCGACAAACCACCTTTACGGTGACCTAAGAAAGCATAAGAAGCACGGTACAATTCTTGAGATAACCCGGATTTTGTCACCAAGTTACCCATTAAAATAAACAAAGGGATAACAGAAAGGCTGTATTCCTGTGCTGTATCAACAATCCTTTTAGCCGCCATACTAATAGAAGGCGTCCAATTAAAGTCCGTGAAATTATCGAAACTCAAACCTTGGACAGCAGCAAAGCCGAAGAACCCTACAATACCCATAGAGAAAGCAATGGGGATTCGCACGACAACAATCAGCAGCAGCAAAATCGCGAAACCGATTAACGCAGTTTCCATAAGGAGATACCTATAACGTTAAAGGTGAAATGAAAAAATTATTTAGTCACGATCCTGTGTGAGCATATGGTAAATACCATACGTCATCATCAACGCCGCTGTTGCCCAACTCATAAAGGCGATGTATTGCACAATTATACCGACGGGGATCTCAAGCAATTCAGTGATCTCTTCTCGTCTGAAAGAACGATCTGCAAATTGAAAGATTCTTACGCCTAAGTAGTACAGAGAACCCGACATTAACAAAGCAGAGAGTAGGCCTAGTGCTTTAAGCACAGTGTTACTCCATATTTTGTCAAGAATATCTACGACAATATGCCCGCCACGCCAGGTAACAATCGGCATTTCGGCAAACACAAGGATAGCAATCCCGATCTCTGTCAACTCTGTTGTGCCATCGACCGAATTACCAAAAAAGTAACGACCAAAGACATCAGCACACGTTAGTATCATCAGTAAAAACAGCGTAATGGCAGCCACCAATTCAAGAGCAAAGGCCAGCCATTTGACTGGCCCTTTCTCTTCATAGTGCGCTGTTAGCCAGGCACTAAATCCCATAAACTACTCCTTATTTACCGTAGTTTCTGGCAATAGAGCGCATCTCTTCAAGCGCTGCTTTTGCATCGACTTTGCGTGAAGCAACGCTTTTGATCCACTCTTCATCCATACCTTTTACGATACCTTGGAACTCTTTAGCCATTGGGCCATCTGCTGCTACTTCAGTAACATTGACACCTTCAGCACGTGCAGCAATTAAACCCTCTGCATCAGCGGCATCCCATGCAGCACCCGCCATTGCAGCGAGTTTTTCACCCGATACCGCACGAATCGCTTTACGGTCTTTTTCACTCAGCCCTGCCATGAAGTCAGGATTGATGAACATAGCAAAGCTACCTAGGTACATACCACCTGGAAGAGCAACTACATTTTTAGCCACTTCTTTCAAACGTAAAGACTTCTGCTCACCCATTGGGATGAAGACACCATCAATTACGCCCTGCTGCATCATTTCATATACTTTTGGTGCTGGTGCACCTACTGCTGTAACACCCAAGCGCTTACCTAGCTCTCCTTGAACACCACCACCAAGACGAACTTTTTTAGATTTCAAGTCAGCCAAGCTTGTGATTGGATCAGCCATATGGATTTGACCAGGTCCATGAGTAAATAAAGTTAACACTTCAAGGCCATCATGCTCTTGGGCTTTAGCAAAATATTTGTTATGCACACGCCAGTGAGCTACAGACGCAGCTTCTGCACTAACACCTAACAAAGGCTGCTCAATACCTTGCGTTAATTTGAAACGACCAGGTACATAACCGTGATAACTAAAGCTGGCGTCAATAGCGCCATCTTCAACCAAATCAAACATTGTCTTAGGATGACCCAAGCCATATTCCATTTTTACTTTCACACGGCCTTCAGTCGCATTTTCAACCCATTTTGACCATGTAGGCCAAACAACAGCATTCTGCGCATGTGTTGGTGGCAACCAGCTTCCTACACGCAAGACTGTTTCAGACATCGCGGTGGTAGAAAGTGACATGCCTAACGTTAAGGCACCTGCAACTTTTAGGAAGTTTCTTTTTATCATTGATTTGCTCTCCTGGCTTAAGTAATCGCTTTTTTGAATCAGCGAATAATCTTTTCTTATTAGTATCTTCGTTTCAATTTTCGGCCTGTTTCGTATCTAGTATTTACTACAAATACCTAAACAGAGCGAAGCATTTTTGTATCGTTATGTTGTCGCTACAACACCATAAAATTGACAATCGTCAAAAGATACCTGATTTCTCCTAGGGAATAACCTACTCCATTTGCAGAAGATTATTTCCTTTTTGGAAATTGTCAGTTTATATCTCCATTAGTTGTTAAGGTCCCATAACCTCTCACAACTTTTCAACTCAACAACACTGTTATGACACAAAAAATCAATGTTAAATCCAAAATAGTGTATCACGTAGGCAATGTCAATTAACCTAATAGCTAAGACCATCGAATTAGAGCACAAATTAGTAATAATATAATTAACATGTTAAGTAATAATATTCATTAATGCAAGAACCTATTCCAGTGAGGAGCACAGATCGATACATACCAGTCGATAAAAGCATCGTCATGCGACACTCTTCAACTAGAGAGTCATTAGTACAAAATACCCCGCCTGAAATTAACAAAACTTCCGTGATATAATATTTTAATGAACAAACTCAAATGCATAGATGATCTTGTTGAAGAATTCAAAAACCAACGCCCCATTCGAGGAGGCTCCCTTATCATCACCATTTATGGTGATGCGATTGCCCCTAGAGGGGGGTCTATCTGGTTAGGTAGCTTAATCCGACTTCTTGAACCTCTGGGGCTAAACCAACGTCTTGTGCGCACCTCTATCTTCCGCTTAACTAAAGAAGGTTGGCTAACGTCAAATCAAGTTGGTAGACGCAGTTATTACAGCCTAACTGATACAGGACGCCGCCGCTTTGAGAGTGCGTTCAAAAGAATCTACGCCGAACTTTATCCAGAGTGGCAAGGAAAGTGGGACATGCTCATTACTACTCAACTGGATAATGAGTTGAGGAAAGTACTAAAGAAAGAGTTTGAGTGGCAAGGGTTTGGCAACATTGCCCCCGGTGTTATGGCACATCCAATGGCTGATCTCGTTGAAATCAATAATACCCTGCAAGAACTTTGTGTAACCAATGAAATAATTCATATGAAATCCGAGATGTTTGGTAGCCACACATCAGCATCCCTTAAACAGTTGGTACATGAGTGCTGGAATTTAGAGCAATTATCAAAAGATTATCAAGCCTTTCTGGACAGATTTCGCCCTATTTTGCGAGCATTAGACAACCAAACAGATTTAGACCCGGAGCAGTGCTTCTTATTAAGAACACTTCTGATTCAACATTACAGACGACTTCTTTTACGAGACCCTCGCTTGCCTGAAAAACTCCTGCCGGCAGATTGGGTTGGTACTTCGGCACGTGTATTGTGTCGAAATATTTATCGTAAAATTTTTATGCCAGCCGAAGAATTTTTATCTGCTACACAAGAAACAGCCGATGGTCCTCTACCTGAGCCAGCTCCTCATTTCTACAAACGATTTGGTGGTCTCTAGTTAGTTATTAATACACAACCTTATTAGCACCTACCTAATGAGCATTACCGAGTGATTAAAAAACTATGACCCACATAGCAATTATAGGAAGCGGCCCTTCTGGTTGTTATATAGCTGACATGCTGGCAAAAAGAGTCCCGGGGGCCTCTCTTGATATTTATGAAAGGCTTCCTACTCCTTTCGGTTTAGTAAGAGCAGGTGTCGCACCAGACCACCATCAGACCAAAAATATTACTAGGCAGCTTGATCGTATTCTTTCCCGTGACAATATCAGCTTTATAGGCAATGTTAATATCGGTGTAGATATTAGTTACCAAGAACTAAAAGACCACTACCACTACATTATTTTTGCTACTGGCGCCTCTATAGACAAAACACTTAATGTTGCCGGTGAGCACCATCGTGGAGTTTATGGTTCTGGTGAGTTTAGCCGGTGGTATAACAGCCATCCTGATAACGCTGACCTAGCCCCCCTTCTTTCAGAAAATGTAGCCATTATTGGTAACGGTAATGTTGCTCTAGATATACTTCGCATACTTTCTAAAGATAGGAATGAGCTTAGGAAAAGCGATATTAACCCTATTGCCTTGGATACAATTAGTAACGCAGACATTAAAAACATATACATTATCGGTCGTCGTGGGCCTGAAGATACCAGCTTTACCCCCATGGAATTGAAAGAAGCCCTTTCACAAGAAAATTTGGCATTTCATATCGACAAGGCTGTCATTCCAGCGGTTATTCCAGAATATATTCCTACTGAAAAAATTGTAGCTGCTGAAAAGAACATACAATTATTACAGTCGATGCCATCTCCTATTCACGTCAACAACAGCACTATCCATGTACACCTTCTTTTTAATAGCTCTTTGCGCGAGATTAGTAGTTATAACAATAACGTTACGAGCATAGAACTAGCTATTAACTCCCAACCAAGAAATGTAAGTGAAACAACAAATACTCGCTTATCCTTAGATGTTGGCACTGTTATCTCAGCCATTGGTTACACGACGGACCTTATAGAAAGCGTCCCATATGATGAAACCAAAGGAACTATCGCACATCAGGATAGCTACGTTGAAATAGGCGTTTATGCTGTTGGGTGGTGTAAAAGAGGTGCGAATGGCGTTATACCCTCCAACAGAGCTGACGCATCAGCATTAGGGAAAACCATTATTGCAGCCTGGGAAAATACTGTTCCATTACTACATAAAGAAGGTTTTTCAGGTATATCTACCCTATTAGAAAAACGTAATGTTACTTACGTCAGTTATGATGACTGGCAAAGAATAGACAAAGCTGAAGTTAAAAGAGCTGAAATGGGCAAACTTCGAGAAAAATATACATCAGTGTCTAAAATGCTGGAGTTGCTTGATTAACCATTTAATTCGCTCGCTCAACTTTTCTACAACCTTTAAATAGAAGATCCTACATCATGCCGTTATCCCCTCCAGCGAATAGAACGCCTCAACATACACGTACCGTTATTTGTAAAGGATTCCGTCGAGAAGACGGCTTGTGGGATATTGAAGGACATCTAGTAGACATCAAAGACCACGATATAATGTCTAAAGAACGTAATGACGGGAAAATACCCGCAGGTGAAGCCATCCATGATATGGCGCTTCGAATTACTATTGACCTTGACCTTAATATTGTAGATGCAGAAGCGAGTATGGATTTTACGCCTTTTGAATATTGCAAAGGAATAACGCAAGCTTATAAAAAACTCATAGGCTTACAGATAAAACCCGGTTTTACAAAGGTCACTAAAACATTGTTTAGCGGTGATAATGGGTGCACACACTTGTTAGAACTACTCGGCCCTATTGCAACATCTGCTTATCAGGCCACTTATCAGGATCGTGAAAAAGAAGACAATTGGACTGCTGGCAACCCCCTTCCTGCAGTAATGAACACATGTCACAGCTGGAGCCAAAAAAGTCCTATTGTTCAAAAACATTGGCCTCACTTTGCTACGTTTGATAAATAATTTACTAATATCTGGCTTTGGAGAACATTATGGACCGCTATTTTGATGACTTCACCGTAGGTGACACCTTCACAGCTCAAGGCTTTACCCTAAGCGAAGCTCAGATACTTGATTACGCCCTGATGTATGATCCTCAACCTTTCCATATCAATGCGCTTGCTGCATCAGAAAGTGTATATGGTGGCCTGATTGCCAGTGGTTTTCAAACCATGTCTCTTTGCTTTCGGATGATGATTCAAACTCGTCTCTTTGAAACGGTTAGCATGGGAGGCCCTGGCATAGATGAATTACGCTTTATAGCACCCGTTCGTCCTGGTGACACTATTGAACCCGTTATTGAAATCGTAGATATGACTCCATCAAAATCAAAACCTGATAGAGGAATTATAAGAATAAAATGTATTGGCTATAATCAGCATCAGAATAAGGTCCTCAGCTTCATTGTTATCATGATGGGCAAAAGGAAAGCATCATAGTCACAGTTTTTGTTAAGCCTCTTCTAATGAAACATTACTAATGAAGTGTTCCGTAAAGACCTCTGCAGGAACAGGTTCTGAATAAAAATACCCTTGCCCATAGTCACACCCCGCATGAGTTAATAGCTCATGCTGATTCTCTGTTTCAATCCCTTCAGCAATTACTTTCAAGCCAATCCGGTGAGCCATTACAATAACGGCCTCACATAATGCCAAACTATCATTATCTTTTTCTATTCGACGAACAAAGGATTGATCAATCTTCAATACATCAATATCGAGCTCTTGAAGGTACGATAGGGAGGAGTAACCTACCCCGAAATCATCAATAGAAACCTCTATTCCATGGTCCCTAAGCGTAATCAACTGATCTCTAATTGAGTCATTGTTTTCCATCAATAGACTCTCTGTAATTTCTACAGTGATCATATGTCCTGGAATATTATTCACCTTTAATAACAATAACCAACTCTCAATCCAAGTAGGCGAACCTCGATACAACAAAGGGGATGTATTAATTGAGACAGTAATATCTTGCTCAGAAATAGCGCTCCATTTAATAGATTGCTTCAGCGCATTACTGGCCACCATGCTACTTATTTCATAGATTAAACCCATTTCTTCAGCAAGAGGAATAAAGTCGCCAGGGTGAACAATGCCTTTTGAAGGATGATTCCAGCGTACTAAGGCTTCTGCTTTAGCTACTTTATTGGTTTTTAATTCGACAATAGGCTGATAATACAAAGTAAACTCATCTTCGAAAACTGCACGTCTTAAATCATCAGAAAGCATTTTCTTATTTTGAGCATTTACCTGTAACTCACTTGTAAAGAAACGATAGCAGTTGCGTCCTGCATGTTTGGATTCGTACATGGCTTGGTCGGCATGTTTAACAAGCTCTTCAACATTATCACCATGTTGAGGGTAAACAGTCACACCGATACTTCCTGAAACAAATACTCGTTCATCCTCCAACTGAAATGATTTCGTAAGTGATTTTAATATATTCTCGGCAACAGCCTTTATTCTTTCGTTAGCACTAAGGTCTTGAATAATTAATGTAAACTCATCTCCACCAAGCCGCGCGACTGTATCTGTTTCACGCACACATTCGACTAGGCGTTTTGAAGCTTCAACGAGTAATAAATCGCCATAATCATGCCCAAGGGTATCGTTTATTTCTTTAAAATTATCAAGGTCGATAAAAATCAAAGAAAACTTCAAATTGTATCTATTAGAAAAGTCGATGGTTCTCTGTAATTGCTCATAGAAATAGTGCCTGTTAGGCAGACCGGTAAGGCTGTCATTGTATGCCTGTAACCGTAAATTTTTGTTCGCCATTTCGATTTCTTGAGTACGGACAAGTACTTGTGACTCTAGGTATTGATCCCGCTCTTCAATCGCTTTCAACATTTGATTAAAATAACCAGTTAAATCTGCTATTTCATCATTTGTTATCTTTTTAGCGCGTAATGAGTAGTCACGATTAGAAGATACTTTCTTAGCTAATGAAGCAAGTTGTATTATAGGTGATACGAAACGTTTTCTTAAACGTAAAGAAATAATAAGACAAATAACAAAGTTGGCCAAAATAAGTACGACAAGAAAATGAAAATAGAACTCACTACGATTCTCTACATAAGACTTATCAGCCATAATGAGTAGCTCACCATAATCTTGGTCTTCAAAGACAAGGGATTGTTTAATTACCATATATTCATTTAGATTTGCAGCTAGACCTTGATATAGTGTGCTATTTCCTACATTTGAAACTATAGATTTATCTAATTTAGACACGTGAGAATAAATAATTTCGTGCCTATTTTCTAATGGTTTAATCAGCTCACTAACGGTAAGTTGATCATCAAACATGACGGCAGTGATTAGGTTAGGGGATAAGACTTCGGCAATTGATGTTAAGTTTTTATGCTGCTCATTAGTGGCCGCAAACCATTCATTAACAAATAAGACACTTGCCGTGATCACTGCGGAAAGTGTCGATATACCAACAAGCATTATGAGAAGCTTATTTCCTATAGAACTAGCCTTCTTTATTCTACTCACAGGTTTATCTTTCATGAATCTTACCTAATCTTAAAACCTTTGAGCTAAGCTGCAACCCCGAATTTTTTAAGTTTTTAATGCTCACTTCAAACCTGATTTTACCGCCCAGCAGGAAGAAATTTATATGCCCACCGGCTTGAATAAATCCTTTACTCTCACCTATCAACATCACACCCTTAGATACTGGATGTGAGAAGTTATCTTTCCAATTTAAGTAAAATTGCTTTGTTATGAAAATAACATCACATGCTTCATAATCATCATTTACGCTAGTTTCTATTACTTTGATCGGTAATTTACCTACCCTCTTTTTCGCCAAATTCTTTCTTGCTACCTCTACAAAAATCCTATCTGGGCTACAGAGAGTAAAGTTAGCTTTGTCAGAAAAATTTGATTCCCACTGACCAAACCTTGAAAAATTAAAAATAAAACCGGTTTTAAGCGTTATTTCTCTATCAAATTCAGAGCAGTATGCAGGTATTGAATACATACCTAATGCCAGTAATAACAAAATTTTACGGCACGATTCCTTAGGCACAAACCCAATACAACTAAATCGATTTTTAATAAACACTGGAAGTCTAAAACTCGACATACAGGCTAGCTGTCACCGACTTATTGACTTTAGTGGGAGAAGTATGAAGCTCCCTTGTATTCAGATATTCATATTCATTACTGAAGAGGTTCCATGCATTAACCGCCAATGTCACATTCGGTTTCGCTTTCCATCTCCAGCCTATATCTGCACTAAAGATATTTCCCGTACTGTACATACTGCCTTTCTCAGACTTAACATTAATGTTCAAGGACTGCCTATGAGGCAACTTTACATTTAACTTTGCCATTAACTGAGTAAGCGTTGAGTCATGACTAATAGCAGCTACTTGCCCTGGAGCAAGATCATAATCCAAGTTGATGACACTATAAGACAGTTCTGTATCAACCTTGGGGGATATATCAAAAGCGAACACGGCTTCCAGCCCAGTAACATTTAATGTTGATAGCGAGAAAAAATCGTAATAAATAGGTGTGTTATTCAGTATAGATAACACTTGAGGAACATCGCCAGAAAGTAACGCAAATACCGCAGAATTCACCGCATGAGTATTAATACTCGGTTGGTATGTCAGGGTATTATTCGACGTATTTTTGAAGATAGATAAATCCAAAGAGTAATTATCATCTGTTAATCGATAACCCGCCTCATAAGATATCGTCTCTTCTGCTTCAGTGTCGGGACTACCTCTTAAATATGAAGCTAATACAGTATTATCAATCGTTGTATTTCCTGTATTTACAAATTCACCAACCTTGCTCCCATTAACTTGAATCTCAATATTATTCTCTAAATAAGAAGGAACTCTAACGGCTTTTGATGCATTAAACCATACTGTTTGACTAGGCGAAATTTTATAAATTGTTCTAAAACTTGGCTGATTTTCCCAGCCGGTGTAATCGTTATATGCAGACATATTTCCCAAAATAAGATGAAACTTATCTGGGATTACATTCAACTGTGCTTGAAAAAAACCGCCATAGTTCTCAAATTTATTACTGTTTCCAAAATTAGTAATATATTCATCACTAATAAGTTCGATATCGTTATAACGGTAGTACAATCCCATATCTATTTGGTGATCACCAATAAGCGTATTTATTTGATATTCTAAATCTGCAGCCCTGAACTCTTCATCTAATGTCTCTTGATACCCGGACTCTTTATTAATAGAGAATTGAAGCATATGATTCGATTTTTTTGAAATACGTTCTTCTACTCGTATTAAAAAATCAAATTTATTTCTTTCAACACTTTCATTAAATGATCCATTTCTTAATGTGTTTTTGTCTACTCTTCGTGAGGTCTGTCCAATCGCTGAGTCTAATATATTCCATTTACTAAAAAGAGTAATGTCATCATTAAAGGCATAATCAACACGCATTCCCATGCTATTAAGCAGACTGGTATCATTTGTTGGAGATAGCCCTTCTGATGCCTGCTTTTCTTCTAAATGATGAGAGTAAACACGGTAACTCCCTTGGTCTCCAATAGTGCCGCCATACCGCAAATTCAAGTCATACTGCAGATCTGAGCCATGCGATACTGTTGCATATCCCTCCTGTGTATCTAATGAGTTCTTCGTTATGATGTTGACGACTCCATTTGAAGCATTTACGCCCCACAAAGTCCCCGTTTGTCCTCGGATAACTTCAATCCGTTCTACATCTTGGATTGGCACATCTATGTTTTCCCAATACACACCTGCAAACGTAGGATTATAGACACTTTGACCATCAATTAAGACCAATAAGTTACTTGAGTACCGACCACCAGCAAAACGGGCTGTAATTGCCCACTGGTTATTGTTAATTTGACGAACCTGCATACCTGGCACAAGATTTAAAGCCTGAGGGATCGACTGTACACCAGCATTTAACAAGTCTTTGTTTGTTAGTACATAAATAGAAGAAGCAGTATTGCTGATAGGTTGAGCACGCTTCATGGCTGATGTTACTTGTACATCGGTGCTCATCAAGGACTCTAAATCAAATTCTGGGTCACTTGCATTCGCTGTGTTACAGAAATAAAAAAAAGAGAGGAGAGCACAGGCTATGAGCCAATGATTACGAGGTTGCGCTTGTAACATAGTAATTTGTACCTACAACAATTCTGGTAACGTTTTAGCCAGAACAGTCTAGTTCAAAAAACGTTTAATTGTACTGCCAATAGAAATAACTATATTCTCATTATCTACAAGCGTCTCCTTTAAGAGACATTGTACATATTTCAATCATATAAGTCTTCACTGATACTCAATAAATGTATTATACAAACAAATTCAAATATTTACCGATGGAAGATAGAGCAAAAGCAGATATATATTGAGCACACTCACTAAGATCCGTTCTTATTTGGGATAAAAAAGCCATTGATCATGACCAATGGCTACTCATCATTAAACTAAGCAAGAACGGTTATTCGAATAATTAACCTTCTTCTTTTACTTGATACAACGGTTTAACATTAACGTCGATCTCTAGTCGTTTACGGTCTGGCTCAACTTCAGTTAGTGCTTCAACTTCCCGCATAGTACTTAAGCTTCGTACTGCCAAGTCTTGGTATTGCGCTGTTCCTTGTGACTTCCACTGAACTTCTTTATCAGAGAGTTCACGGATTATTCTGACAGGCGAACCTGCAACCAATGTGCGATCAGGCACTTCAAATTTAGCCTTAACAAACCCCATCGCAGCAACAATAGCTGATTCACCAACCACTGCACCGTCCATAACAACAGCATTCATCCCTATCAACGCATTTTTTTTAATAACACAACCATGCAGTACAGCGCCGTGCCCGATATGCCCATCTTCTTCAACAACCGTATCGCTGTTAGGGAAACCATGCATAACACAGGTATCTTGTATGTTTGCCCCCTCTTTTAGCACTAGCCGTCCAAAGTCACCACGCAAACAAGCAGCAGGGCCCACATAACACCGTGGCCCGATAATAACATCACCAATGAGTACCGCTGTTGGATGCACATACGCTGTAGGGTCGATAACCGGTCTAACGCCATCAATTTCGTATACTTTCATTCTGCTCTCCAAACCAGATAACCAAGAATAATAACTCGGCTATAAAAGAGGGTTAAAAAAAGGGGGACTGCTCATATTACTGCGCATCCCCCTTTATAACGGAAACAAATACATGAATACCAGTATTCATTAGCCTTATCTAATCTTAAAGACTATTTATTATTCACCAATTACGCGTGACGTCGGCTCTGCACGACACGAAAACGGTTCGCTACATACGCTAAATCCGACAAGCAAGCATTGGCTGCAGGGTTACACCCTGTCGCATGAAAATCACTGTACGCCGCACTTTGGTTGACGAACACACCACCGGTTAAGTTGCTGCTTAACGCAACGCCGCCA
>NZ_JADGEV010000010.1:0-61070 GCF_016744175.1 Neptunomonas sp.
GTGCTAGAGATAGTGATGAACGCCGTAGCGCTGTCTGGATTAAAAAATGCCTATGTCGAACTGATCTGCACTCGCGGTTGCTCCCCTACGTTTAGCCGTGACCCTAGAGAAGCTATTAATCGATTTATGGTCTTTGTTGTACCTTTTAGTTCTGTGGCAAATCCTGAGCAGTTGCAAAGAGGTTTGCATGTTGCAGTAGCTGAGCGTACTCGCATACCACCGTCTTCAGTTGATCCCTCTATTAAAAACTACCATTGGCTCGACTTAGTCGCAGGGCTTTATGACGCTTATGAGAAGCGCGCAGAAACTGCTTTATTGTTAGATGATAAGGGCGGCATTGCTGAGGGGCCGGGGTTTAACGTGTTTATCGTAAAAGATGGGCAGTTAGCTACCCCCGACTATTCGGTGTTGCCGGGGATAACCCGCAGAACCGTTATGGACCTTTGCCAGGAACTAGCACTGCCGTGTTCGGCTAGGGCGCTGAGCCCGCAAGAGCTAACAAACGCTGATGAGGTTTTTATTACCTCAACAGCGGGTGGTGTTATGCCTGTGACTAAGGTTAATCAAAACAATATTGGTGATGGCTTAGTGGGGCCTATCTGTAAGCGCATCCAACAAGCTTACTGGGACAAGCATACCGATAATGAGTGGAGTACGTTGGTGCTTTATCCCGATGATTAATCAGCCTTTTGGTCAGCGAATTTATCATCTGATTCGCGTAGGCGTCTTGCCATCTCTCTGGATAAATTAAGTAGCAGTATCCCAAAGTCGGTAGGGAGCGCCTCGTGAAGGCCATGGAATACGTTACATGAAACCTTCAAAATTATGCTATCTTCACCGGCAAAGCTATTACCTACGCGATCGTGAAGCCCTATCATAGCGACCGAACCTACTTCTTGGCCGAAAAGATAATCACGGATGTGTTTGGGCTTGTTATTGCGTATTTTGAAAAACTGGATTTTTCCTTTTAAAACTACAAAAAAACTATTGCCTGGTTCATCGTATGAAAACAGCGCTTCGCCTTTAATGAGTTCGAACACATCGCCATTATTTAATAGATAGTTGATGGCATCAGGGGTGAGTGCTCCTAGTGTGGATGCTCCTCTGAAATAATCAATCCCATACAGCTCTAGTAATTCGCTACCGATTACACTTTTCACTTTGTCATCCAAATCAGCTTCAACACTGAACATTGCGTGTGGTAACACACTTGCCAGAAGTCCTTTTCATAGGCGTTATTTTATAGGTTACTCTATAAGTACTTTGTCATAGCTTTTGTATCTTAAGTTCAAGACATTTCCTGTATGAGCTCCGAGAGTATCTTTATGCCAGACTCTATGGCTTCTGGCGAAATAGCAGAGAAACCAAGTTTAATGTAATTATGCGGTAAATCATCCCCGTAGTGATAGCTATCTCCCGAGATAATGAGCAAACCTTTTTCCGCTGCTATGCCTTTTAGCTCGGCAGTGTCTATATGCTCAGGCACGCAGCACCAAAAAGAGGACCCACCCGAGGGTAGCGTGTAACTGCCGGGCATATACTGATCCAAAGCCGCTGCCATAATTTCGCTACGTTGCTGAAAGCTGCGAGCCAATTTTCGTAGTAAGGCATCGTGATAGCCTTGTGCCAGAAACAATGCAACGGCACGTTGGTTGTTTAGAGGCGGGTGGCGCACCATTAACTGACGAAGGTTTCTGGCTTCTTGTATGAGTGCTTTGGGGCCAACCATAAATCCCATTCTTAGGCCGGGCGCTAGGGTTTTGGATAGGCTACCTATATAAAGAACACGGTCATGTTTATCGAGACTTTTGAGTGCAGGTATAGGGTTGGAGTCGTAATTCATCTCCATTTCGTAATCATCTTCAAAGATGATGAAGTCGTCATTGCGTGCGTTGTCCAGTAAAGCCTGACGTCTTTCTAGTGGCATCGTTACCGTTGTTGGGCATTGATAACTGGGGGTGATATAAATCGCATCACATTCTTTTAAGCGCTCATCAAGTACGAGTCCATCTTGGTCGACAGGTAAGCTAATCACATTAGCACCGAATACATCAGCGATATGTGCCGCACTCACATATCCAGGGTCTTCAATTCCAAAGTTAGATGTTTTATCCAGTAGAAGTTGCGCTAGTAAGTAAAGGGCCTGTTGTGAACCTACGGTGATAAGTATTTGATCGGCATTGGCTTGAATGCCTCGGCTAGGCAAAATCCGTTTTTGTATCTGCTCTATCAATAGTGGGTCGTCGCTATCATAACGGTCTGATGTCCAATCGCGAATCGCTTGCACACTTACTGCATCGCGCCAGCATTTGCGCCAGTTATCAATAGGAAAGAGCTTTGTATCGAGTTGTCCGTACACAAACGGGTAGGGATAAGATTGCCAAGAATGTGCCAAGCTTGGATTAGATTGGCATCCGGCTGTTACTTTTAATTTTTGCGTCCAGTCAACCGTGTCTTTATTTTCTTCAGGTGTCTTTGCCAGATTCTTTTTAAGGTGGTCTGGTAAAAAGCGATGATCGACGAAATACCCACTGCGTTCTACTGAGGTGAGATATCCATCGGCAGCAAGCTCGTCATAGACAAGGACAATAGTGTTGCGCGCTACATTAAGCGTTTTGGCTAAGCTTCGGCTAGAGGGTAACGGCTTATCTATCGGGAGGTAGCCCCCAAGAATAGCATTGACTAGCTGTTGACGAATCTGACTTTGCAATGTTGCTGCGTTATCGTCTCTTTTTAAGTGGAACAGCGTAGACATAGTGTTGGTCGCCTTTTTATTGTTATTGTTTTTAGAGCGCTTACTTTAGTTAGTGGCTGTTTAATCTTATAGAACAACCTTTCTTTTTAGCTCTTTATTTTAAGTAATACCTTTATTATCCGTCAATGTCATCTGATAAAACACATCTTTATTCCATTTTTGTATATTTGTGAGACTTTAAATATCAAAATAATTATTTTCTGTTGATTTATTATTTTATAAAAACGATACTTTTAGAATCGAATGCTGCGGTAAGTGTTGCTTTGTTCGTTTTTTACTGTGTTTGGCAAGGGTTTTCTAGCTATCAAAACGCCAGTATCGGGTTTGAAATGCCATTGCTAAACGAGCAAATAAAAATAAAAAGAGATGGTGTCAGTTATGTCTTTAGAGAATGCCTACGACTATATCGTGATTGGTGCGGGTTCTGCTGGGTGTGTTATGGCAAACCGCTTGTCTGAAAACCCAAACCACCGAGTGCTAATTTTGGAAGCGGGCAACAAGGATCGTAATCCTTGGATACATGTCCCCATCGGCTATTTTAAAATCATGCATAACCCAAAGACAGATTGGTGTTACATGACAGAGCCTGATCCTGGTATTAATAACCGTCAGTTACAATGGCCAAGAGGTAAGGTGTTAGGTGGGTCAAGCTCATTAAACGGCTTATTATATGTACGCGGCCAAAAGGAAGATTATGACGATTGGGCTGCGTTAGGTAATAGCGGTTGGTCTTATGATGAAATACTGCCATATTTTAAAAAATCTGAAAACCAAGAGCGCGGAGCGAGTAAGTATCATGGAGTGGGAGGTCCACTAGCGGTTTCCAATATCCGTATACACCGTGAGATTTGTGACAAATTTATTGATGCTGCCGAGCAAGTGGGTATCCCTCGCAACGATGACAGCAACGGTGAAACACAAGAAGGGGTGGGTTACTTTCAGCTAACTATTAATCAAAATGGTACGCGTTGTAGTACAGCCGTTGGCTTTTTGCGTCCTGCTTTAAAGCGACCAAATCTTGATGCTATCACTAATGCTTTAGTGCACCGTATAGAGTTTGAAGGTAATCGTGCTGTTGGTGTTACTGTTACTGTTAAAGGTGAAAAGCAAACCATTCGCTGTAATAAAGAAGTGGTGTTGTCGGCGGGTGCCATTAACTCACCTCAAATTTTGATGCTTTCAGGAATCGGTGAGAAAGAAGAGCTAGCCAAACATAATATCCCTGTGGTTCAGCACCTTCCTGGCGTTGGGAAAAATCTACAGGATCACCTTCAGATCAGAACCATCTACAAGGTAAATAAGCCAATTACCTTAAACGATGAAGTTAACAACCCTATTCGTAAAATGTTGATGGGGATGGAGTACGCATTGTTTCGTACTGGCCCCTTGACCATGGCGGCCAGCCAAGTCTGTATCTTCACTAAAACAGATGAGAAGATGAAGCGACCCGATATTCAGTACCATTTGCAGCCGCTCAGTGCTGATAAGCCCGCTGATGGTACACATCGATTCTCTGCATTTACAGCATCGGTGTGCCAGTTACGCCCAACGAGTACCGGGACGATCGAGCTTAAGAGCGCTAACCCTGAGCAGTATCCTGCAATTCATCCGAACTACCTGGCAACTGAAGAAGATCAAAAAACAGCCATTGAGGCTATTAAGGCTACGCGTAGGATTATATATGCGCCCGCTTTAGCTCCTTTGATTAAAGAAGAGCATGAGCCAGGGCAGCAGTATCAAACTGATGAAGAGCTGCTTGAGTATGCCCGTAATCGTGCAACAACCATTTATCACCCAACAGGTACCTGCAAGATGGGTAGTGATGAAATGGCCGTTGTTAATGATCGTTTACAGGTTTATGGCGTTGACGGTTTACGCGTGGTGGATGCTTCTATTATGCCCATTATCGTATCAGGTAATACCAACGCACCAACAATCATGATTGCAGAAAAAGCATCTGACATGATTAAAGAAGATGAGCAGAAATAGAGAGTAACAGGGAAGGGAGTAGCCATAAGTATTATGGCTACTCGCTTTCAGTTGGCTCTGCTTGGAAGTCTGCCATATCGTCTTCCATCAATGCTGACAGCTCAGCAGCAGCTTTATGCATATCAGGAACGCTCTCAAGGGCTTGTTCTATTGACAATCTTGCTGTCGGAGCATGCATGGCAAGAGCAGCATACATACGGCCTTCTTTATCACGAATGGGGACGGACACAGCAATCATGCCTTGAAAGAACTCTTCGTTATCAAGGCCGACACCTTGTTTACTTATTTTGCTTAGTTCCGGTTTTAGGGCTGCAGGGCTGGTCAGGGTGTTGGGAGTGTGGCTATCCAATGGGATTTTTGCAAGAAGCCGAGAGCGTTGAATGCTGCTGAGCTCGCTCAAGAATAGTTTGCCACTGGCAGTGCAGTGCAGAGGTACGCGATCATTAATTTGTAGCTGCACACGTAAAGGCCAATGGGTTTCAACGCGGTCGAAGTACACCATTTCTCCTCCATTTGGGATGGAAATGTTGCATGTCTCACCGAGAGTATCAGATAAACGCTGAAGGATGATGTGGCGTTGTGTGCGTAAAAAATCATTGTTGCTGAGGATAGCAATAGCAAGTTTATTAAGTTTGAGGCCCGGTAATAGCCCGCGACCGTCTAACCGAGGCTGTAGAAATCCTTCTTCTTCCAGTTGGCTGCATAGCCTGTGAATGCTGGGTTTAGGAAGTTTGAGGGTTCGATTGATTTCAGTCGGTGTCATGGGCTGAGTTGCATTGGCAACGATTTCGAGAATTTGTAGGGCACGCAGTATTGATGAACCTTTTTCCTTAGAAGGGGAGTCTGGCATCGATGTTGTCCTGTTTGAATACGAGTGGTGTAGAATGATAGTACGATTATAAAAGTCTCATTAATAGTTATTTATGTTGTAAATATATTTAATTCATCACTTTTATATTTGTTTCGTAGAAGAAGAATTAAGTAATTTGTTACTTAAATTAGCCAAAACGAGACTTAATTTATCAAAAAAGTTTGTAATAAGTATTTTTATGTGTTTTATTGAACAGACGATCAGTTATTGACTTGTGTCAAACAGATCAGCAAATCCCTAACTGTATAAAAATAAATAAGGGTGTTTAAAAATGGCCAAAATAATTACCTCCTCAAAACCGGAACAAGGAAGCGTTTCACGTCGCGACTTTTTTCGTGTTGCCGCCACCTATGGCATGAGTTCAACTATGCTTGCCGCGACTGCACTGGGGAGTTTTACTCTTCCGCAGTTGGCTCAAGCTGCTGAAGGCAATGCAAAACGCCGTTACAAAAAAGAAGCTAAGCATGTACTTAAGTTTGGTGCGTCAGGTTTCAACGAAAACAACCTGCTGATTGAACGAGCAGGTTGTATCGACTTCCTTAATGACATCGAAGAACGTACTGATGGCGAGATTCGTGTCGAATTTATTGGTGATAATCAGATCTGTGGACAGCTAAACTGTGTTAAGAAAACCCAGCAGGGTATTGTTGATATGTTTACTGCGTCTACACAGAACTCAGCGGGTGGCGCACCGTACTTAAACGTACTTGATTATGCGTATATGTTCCCTACGCGCGCTTCTCAGTATCACTTCTTGTATCACCCTGACAGTCAAAAGCTATTACGCGATCCACTACGTGAAAAGCATGGTTTGCAGTTCTTGTTCTCACATTGTGAGTTGCGTGGTTTGCAGATGGGGTTAGGCTGGAAAGATAAGCCTCTGATCACGTCTATTGAGCAGCTGCGCGGTACGAAAAACCGTGTGACAGGTACTCAGTTAGGACGTATTGCAATGCAGCTTCTGGAATTAAACCCAGTGCCTATTGCATGGTCTGAAACGCTTGATGGCTTGAAACAAGGCTTGATTGACGGTGCTGAAACATGGGCTGGCGCGGTAGGTTACGCCAATATGTCTCCTGTTGTATCTCAGTCTGTTGATCTGCGTTTCTTCTGTGGTACCGAAGCGACAATGATGAGTGCGAGTATGTTTGATAGCTTCAGTGGCGATCTTCAAGATGCCGTTATGGAGTCTTCATACTTAACGCAGGTTAAAATCCAAGCCGCTCAAGAAGCTGCATTGGTTAACACTGTTGGGGCTACATCTCCTTCTCTACCAGGTACATTGTTCCACAAGCATGGTGTTCGTATGGCAAACTTGTCTGACGAAGAGCGTGCTAAAGCAGAGCGCATTTGTGCTCCAGAGTTCAACCCTGAACCTTGGACTCAATGGCGTGAGCGTCTGGATAAATGGTCAGGTGGTCAGGACACTTATGGTTCTATCCATAAGATTGCTCGTGAAATTCCTCGCGATACCTTGGCAGAAAATGTTGCACCTCGCCGCTGGTGGAAAGGTTAAGTTAGCGCTTAATAAGCCCGTTCAGACTGTCTGTTGAACGGGCTTTTCCACTCCAAACACTCGTTAGCTTCTATTAAACAGGCTAATAAGAAAACCCGACACATTAAATAATAAGAATGGAGCGTTGCTGTGAACGCTGGTGTACATACTTCAAATAAAATTTTGGTTGATAATGTTCAGCCAAGAATAGACTGGGCAGCGTTCGTCCGCTCGGTTAGAGGGCTAACAAGATGACTATTGGATCTGTGTTTGGTGCGATTGAACGCAATATAGAGAAGAGCGTTATTCTAGTTTCTTATGCCTCGATGGCGGGCATTATTTTTGTCGAAGTGATTCGTCGTTTTTTCTTCAATGAGCAAGCTCCTTGGAGTACGACTATCCCCATTTACATGTTTCTATGGCTTGCTTGGATGGGTGCTTCTTACAACACTATGCGCCGCTCTCATTTGCGCTTTACAGAGGTGAGAGAGCGCTTGCCATATAAAGGGCAATTCTACTGTTTGCTACTGGATGCCCTTTGTTGGTTCGTAATGGGTGTAGTCGTTATTTATTACTCTGTTGAACAGGTTTATATCGCCTATGACAACTTTGCCATCGTGCAAGGGACCGACAATGTAATGCAGTGGTGGTTTTATATGGCTACGCCGCTGGCATGGATCTTGTTGTTATTTCGTGTGATACAAAATCTGAGACAAGACATTCGTTCCTTCACTGCTGGGCGTCCTTTGACCACCCAAGCCAAAATGTTTGACTGAGGAGAAATGAGATGGATGGAATATTAATTACCCTGATCAGCCTCGGTGTGACGGCGCTTTTTGTACTGGGGATACCTATTTTTCTAGTGATTTCATTATGGGTTATCGGCGTGAGTCTTGTGATTGATTTCACACTGGCTAATGTGGGCGTGACTCTTTATGAAGGACTTAATTTCTACGGCTTATTGGCGTTACCGCTGTTTATCCTGACCGGTGACCTGATTAATGCTGCCGGTATTGCTAAACGGCTATCTGATTTTGCTTACTCTTGCTTAAGCTGGCTTCATGGTGGTTTAGGGATGGCTTCTTTGGGTGCGTGTGGCTTGTTTGCTGCAATCTCTGGGTCTAACTCAGCCACAACGGCAACCATTGGCGGGATCATGCATCCTGAAATGACGAAGGGTAACTATGACTCTAAGTTTGCCGCTGCAACAGTTGCTGCTGGTGGTACGGTAGGGATTATTATCCCACCCAGTATCATATTCATTGTATACGGCTTCATGATGAACTTGCCTATCGGCGATTTATTTATGGCGGGTCTAATTCCCGGTATATTAATGGTTGTAGCCATGCAGCTTGTTTGCTATTTCATTGCGCGTAAAAATGGTTACGGTGTACTACAGCCATTTCGTTTTAAGCATGCACTTAAAATGGGTATGCGTGCTTGGTTAGGTTTTCTTGCCATTGGTATCGTTCTGTGGGGCATATATTCAGGGGCATTCTCACCTACTGAAGCGGCGGGGATGACAACGGGTTTCTGCTTGTTAGCAGGTGTGTTGGTGACGCGAGAACTCAAGTTCTCTCAGATACCGACTATCTTGATGCGTTCCGGGCAAATTACAGGAATGTTAGCTCCCCTTATTGCGGTGTCGGTTGTTATGCAACAGGTATTGTCATTATTAGGCGCTAAAGAGTTCTTAACCGAGTTGCTTGGATTGTTGGGAGGGTACTACCCCATTCTATTTGCTTGTCTGCTTATTGTGTTACTTGCCGGTACAGTATTAGAAAGCTTGCCGAATACGATCATACTGGCACCCATTTTAGCGCCAATAGCAATGAGTATCGGAGTGGATCCAATTCACTTCGCAGTACTGTTCCTTATTGGTGATGCCATTGGGTTTATTACACCGCCATACGGCTTGAACCTGTATGTCGCCAGTAGTATGACCGGAATACCTTATTTGCAGATAGTGAAAGCGGTGCTTCCTTACCTATATGCCTTAATGGCAACATGGGCGCTGGTTGCATTCATACCGCAGTTAAGTCTATTCATGCTTTCTTTCTAAAGCGTTGTGGTGTCGAAGATATTCGGCACCCATTTCTTAGGCGTATTGCTTAGCAGTGAGTGCTTGAGTTAGTTATTTTACTGATTAGAGATAGGTGAGATTATGCTGCCAGAAATTAACAATATTTTGTATGCATCTGATATGGGTAAGGCTTCACGGCCAGCATTTTTCAGAGCGGTAAGTGAAGCGCTTCAACATGATGCACAAATAACGTATTTGCATGTGATGGAGCCCATGAATAAGTCTACAGAAACAATGATAGAAAGTTATCTTTCTGAGGATGTTCTTGAGTCACTACGTGATAAGGGCGTTGATGCGCTTAAATCAAAAATGACAAAACGCATCGAGGATGTGATTCGTGAAGAACTTGTGGGTATCACTCTCCCGCAAGGAGAAGTACTACATAAAATTGAGCCAGGAAAACCTTCTAAAGTCATTCTGAAAGTTGCAAAAGAAATTAATGCAGACCTTATTGTGATGGGTACAAGAACTCATTCCTCCATCGGGAAGTTACTCATGGGTTCTACCGCACAAAAAGTGCTACAAGACTCTACTATTCCTGTACTCGTCGTTCCTTTGAAATAACATATATTATAAGATTATAAAAGGCCGGCTATTATATAGTCGGTTTTTTTGTATGCAGGGTTGTGCGAGTAATAAGAGTATTAATTCCATAAAGTGCGCGGCCTAATTAGTTCATATATATCAACTTCATTAGATAATTGTTACCCTTTGCTTAATAAAGTAATTGTTGTACTGACGGTTGAAATGCTTCTCGTGGCAGGCTCGTTGGTGAGGTAATATGTAATGCCAATTAAAATCCCCGATCTGTTACCGGCAGTCGATGTTTTGGGGGCTGAAAACATCTTTGTGATGACCGAGACTCGGGCATCACATCAGCATGTAAGACCTCTAAAAGTAATGATTCTTAACTTGATGCCTAAAAAGATTGAGACAGAGAACCAGCTCATCCGCTTATTGTCTAATACACCATTGCAAGTTGATGTTGAGTTGCTGCGAATCGACAATCATGAAAGCAAGAATACACCGCGTCAGCACTTGGATAGTTTCTATCGGGATTTTGAAGATGTACAAGATAAAAACTACGATGGGTTAATTATAACCGGTGCTCCTCTAGGTTTGGTTAACTTTGAAGACATACATTATTGGGATCAAATTCAAGAAGTTATAAAGTGGTCGCAACAGCATGTAACCTCTACATTATTTCTGTGTTGGGCTGCTCAAGCTGCACTTAAAGTGCTTTATGATTTACCAAAGCAAACACGTTCAGAAAAACTATCAGGTGTTTATCAGCACAAAATTCTTTCAGCACATGAACCACTAACGCGTGGCTTTGATGATCAATTTGTAGCGCCGCATTCACGTAATGCTGATTTTCCTGTTAACTTTATTGCTAATCATACAGACCTACATCTACTTGCTTCTTCAGATGAGGCTGGTGCTTATATGATGGCGAGTTCGTGCCGCCGTCAGGTATATGTTACAGGTCACCCTGAGTATGAGGCTGAAACGCTAGCGCAGGAGTATTGGCGAGATATAGATGCGGGAATAAACACGATAATTCCTGTTAATTATTTTCCGACTGATAACCCTGAAAACAAACCCGCTAATACATGGCGCAGTCATGGTAATCTTTTGTTCTCAAATTGGCTGAATTATTATGTTTACCAGTTGACGCCTTACGACTTGAGTGTTGAGCAGAAGTGAATTTAATATAATCAATTACCGGCCCACAATAGGCCGGTATTTTATGGCGAACAGAATAAGCGTGCGCTATCTGTTGTTCAGTCTAGCTCATTAATCTGACGACGGATTTCATCCATCTTGGTCGTCATTACTTTTTCCATATGATCTAAGTCAGAAAGGAATTTTTGCTTAGGATCAATAGGATCTACTTCTTTGCGACGAGCATCTAAGCTTTTTAGCTCTTCTAAAGCGATCAGCAGTTCGGGGCTTATTTTTGCCATCTCATCAAACGCGTGAGAATTACGCGCCTCAAGAGGGATGCCGCGACGTCCACGCATAAAAGTGAACTTCTTACTACGTGATAAGAAAGAGCCTTTAGGGCGTTTGTAATAGATCTTTAGTACATCAGTGTCGCCTTGATGGCGCAAGGTGTATTTATCTACATTATCGACAGATTTGATGCCCATTTTTTCTAATGTAGGGTAGTCAGACATGGTATTCAGGTTCTCATTCAATAGTACTTGTATTTCAAATACTAGGCTCAAAAAATAGGTTGTGTATGCTTTACCGCTCTAACGAGAGTATTAACAGTCGCTAAAGCAAAATCGCGTGATCGAAGCGGTGGAATCGATCTTGAGAAGCGTTAACAGGCAATCACCTATTATACGTCTTCCAATTATTTTTATTTTGAGCTGAAACAATATGCACTGTCTCAGAAATTGATAAAGCCCTGAAAACAGCATTAGAAAGTGCTTAAAATGGTGAATAAGCTTCTATGGCAGCTTTCAAAAGAATAATAGGGCTTATACCTTAGGACTAGTTAGAGCCAGAGAATGAACTATTCTGGTGCCAAGTTACTGTTCTGTCATCCTAGCATGCCATTTTCTGAGATCTTTAATAAAAAGCCGAGAAGATTGAACTAAGAAAACAAGATATCTGTTAAAGTAGATCGCTTTGCTGTGTGTTTGCAATGATGCCATTTATTACTAATTAAGAGTTTGCCTGTGACCAATAACGATATTTTACGTCGCCTTCGCTATACCTTCGATTTCAATGATTCAAAAATGATTTCCATTTTTCGTTTGGCTGACCATGAGGTCACACGTGCTCAAGTTGCTGATTGGTTGAAGAAAGAGGAAGATCCTGCTTACTTACGTTGTAGTGATCGTGAGTTTGCCATTTTTCTGAACGGGCTTATTAACGAAATGCGTGGGAAGAAAGAGGGAGCGGCCCCTGAACCCGAGCGCCGGCTAAATAACAATATTATTTTTCGGAAATTGAAAATAGCATTAAATATGACATCGGAAGATGTTCTAGATGTTATGGCTATAGAACAGTTTCGGTTAAGTAAGCATGAGCTGAGTGCCTTTTTCCGCAAACCAGACCACCAGAACTACAGAGAATGCCAGGATCAAGTTATACGTAATTTTCTGTCTGGGCTACAGCATAAATATCGAGATAACAAAACGGAAACACCAGAATCCCCAGACGCGTAATTTTTTGTGATGGTGTGTATTTTACTGGGCGCAGGCCATTTATAAATGGTGGATTTGTGACATATTTGTATCTAGTTATTGCAATAATATGTGAAGTCATTGGAACCAGCGCTATAAAAGCATCTGAAGGCTTCACAAAACCAATCCCGAGTTTAATTGTTATCATCGGTTATTGTGTTTCGTTTTACTTGTTATCTTTGGTGTTGAGGCAAATGCCCGTTGGTGTTGCTTATGCTATATGGGCAGGGGGCGGTGTTGTTCTAGTGGCGCTGTCGAGTGCGGTGATTTACAAACAAATTCCAGATACACCGGCAATGCTAGGAATGGGGTTAATCATAACCGGTGTTGTCGTTATAAATGTATTTTCTAAAACGGTCAGCCATTAAATGCAAAGCAGCCCTCTTAACGGCTAGTTGAGCCGTTTAAGTAGGACTGTTGATTTACCGTTAGCCGTTTATTAGAGGCTGTCCTGTCGTATTACTTAACTTCAGCCTTTTTCACACGAATGATATTCCCATCAACGGTGGTGCCATTTAGTGTTTTAATGGCTGCTTTAGCATCTCCCTGTTTTGGCATTTCGACAAAACCGAAACCTTTTGATTTTCCATTGTGCTCATCAATTACCAGCGAACAAGACTGTACAGTCCCATGAACCTGAAACAGTGCGAGAACGTCTGCTTCAGTGGTAGTGCGTGCAAGGTTACGTATTAATACTTTCATAGGAGGTGCCGTGTTTTATTGATAAATTTAAGGGGGTAAAGTAACGGGGCTAATACTAGCAGTAATTAACGACAATCCCAACGAAGTTGAATAGATGATACATAGTTTAGCTGGGTTGGCAGGTCATTGAGGGCTGGCTATGTTTGCTTTAAGGATCTGGATTTCTTCAGACGTGAGCTCTCGAAGTTGATTAAGGGCTAAGCCCTGTAATGATAGATTCATAATGGCTATGCGCTGCAAGTTAATGACTTTGTATCCTAATGAGCGAGACATGCGTCTAATCTGTCGGTTTAGCCCTTGTGTTAACGTTATTTCAAAATGATTCTTACTCAATAACTTGAGTTTGCAAGGCCGTGTTACAACAGTATCAAGCTCGATACCCATGCTCATTTTTTGTTGAAACTCAGTGCCAATATCGGGGAGTTGATAATGTGGCTCGACCGTAACGAGATAGGTTTTAGGGTGTGAGTAATCAGGTGACAATAATTGCTGACATAAAACCCCGTCGTTGGTTAGTAGCATTAAACCGTGGGAGTCTTTATCTATTCTTCCAACGGGGAATAACCGAGTGGGTAGTGTGACATGGTTAACAATACTATCAGGGTTGTTAGCAACACAATTACAGTCGATACCCACGGGTTTGTTGTAGATCATATAGGT
Organism: Neptunomonas sp.; assembly: GCF_016744175.1. GTDB lineage: Bacteria > Pseudomonadota > Gammaproteobacteria > Pseudomonadales > Balneatricaceae > Neptunomonas. The sequence goes on from NZ_JADGEV010000010.1 coordinate 13,756, forward strand.
GCACTGTTTGGGCAGCACGGCTCTCTTTCCGTCAGCAATTATTTCCTCATTACCTGTGACGGTTACCGGGTGCGATGCTACATTGCCATCGATGCTTACGAGACCCTCCGCAATCATTTTGATAGCAGCACGTCGTGAGCAAATGCCCGAGTGTACTAAGTGCTGAGCTAAGCGCATCAGCTACCCAGAATTTTCAGTGGTAATGCCAGCGCTTGGTTTTCTCCTTGCCCAATAATCCAGATAATTGCACTCAATCCGCCAAGCGTTAAAAAATACCAAGCGGCAGAAACAAGTTGTCCGTAGCGATCTAGTGGTAGAAGTTCACTGTAGTGGCGTCGTTTCCATTCAAAAATAATTTCCACACTGCCTATCGCGAGTAAGAAGCCTAGCAATGCCATTCCAAAATAGTAGCTGGCTAAAATGCCACCTACAGCTCCAAGCACGCATGCGACGAGACCTACAATAGAGTTCATGGAGAAAGCGATGCTTTTTAAAATATGCCCGCCGTCTAATGGTAGGACCGGTAGAAGGTTAAATAAATTAAGTAATGCATTGAATACGGCTAGGCCTGCGAACAGTTCTATCCCGGTAATCCAATAGACAAACAGGCATACACAAGACAGAATGAAACCAAAAAAAGGGCCCATAATTGAGATGTAAACATCTTGCCAGCGTGTATTAATTTTATCATCAGAGAGTGCTAAACCTCCTACGAATGGAATGAGGTAAATCCCTTTAGTCTTTAATCCAAAGTGCTTCATCGCGCGAATGTGACCATATTCATGAAAGACCAAACAAAGAATTAAAGCGATAGCAAATTGAATCGAAAATAGCCATGCATAGGCGGCTAAGCTACCTGCCGCAAAGAGCACTTTGATCACTTTTGCGCTTTTGAATAGTTTTAGTGCTAGCGAGCCTAAGCCAATGAGGCTTATTTTGTTAGGCGCTTTAGGGCGTTGTAGTATTTCTTGGCGCTCAATGTCTTTTTCATTGAGTGCTGATTGGCTTACTAGGTCATCATTCACGTGTAGTTGATATTCTAGAGAGAACGGCTGCCATTCAAGGGAGACACTTAGCTTGCAGTTGATTTCTGCTTGGTCTGCCTGTAAGGAAAAATGGTGGGTAGGCGTCGATGTAGGGTCTGCGCTTGCGTTGTGCTGAGAAACAAGCTGATTGTCCCAGTAGAGTGCTTGCCAACCCGCCATGGAGCCTTCAAGCCGTAATTCGCGACCTAAACAATCTATTCGTAATAATTGCAATGTAGTGTTCCATTATCCTAACAAAGAGCGCAAATTATCCCTGATTCATTTAATCTGGCAAGTGATACTCGATATTTAGTTTTGCTGCTAAATATTTTGACTGTGGACTACCTACTAATAACCTTAATGGAAATATAGAGAATGGCTACTAAAGCATTTATCTTGCAGCGAATTTATATATTTGCTGGAAGAGAGTTTGACCCTAATTCAGATGAACAAGTGGTAGAGGTTCTGCGTGATAAATTCAATCTTTCATTACCGCAGCGTCGTTCAATGGATGAGTCCTTGCTGGCTGTTGCAAGTGACAATGACGTTATTGGGTTAATTCTCGAGTATCGCGCATTTGGGAGAGTGAAAAAAAATTCTCCTTATATACACGATGTTTAGTCAGCAAGAGGCTGTAAATTAGAACCACAAATAAGCAGAAAATCCTGCCCAAGAAAGTATTAGCAGAAGCCAGGGCCATTTGTTCGTGTGTATTACGGGTTGTTCTGGTGTGTCATTTTTTGGCGAAAGGTCAGTAGAGGAAGACAGATCCACGGCTTTTGTTTTTTTCTTTTGACGGTCCAGTTCTCGTGCTTTTGCTTTTTGTTGTTTTTTATATTGGTCAATGCCTTTTTGAATACCTTGTGCAATCAGTTTACTTTGTTCTTTTGTTTGGCCGGGTTTTTGAGTGGCTCGCGTTATTTTTAGCGCTTCAGTTATCGTTTCATCTGATACTGCGCCTTTGGATTGTCGGCTCATGCTTACTACCTTAATGTGAGATGCGACAAGTATAACCTGTGTAGTGGTGAAAACATGACAGCGGATATATAAAGAGCGCTTGTTTCGTGCTTTTCTTGCCCGTATATTTTCACTTCAGTATTTTTTGTAGAGAACAATTATGTCTAAAGTTACAGTGACTTTTGAATATGAAAAAGAAACGAAAAATAGCGTGCGTTATCAAGAAGTGCCAGAAGAGGGTAAGGCTCCTATTATGGGGACTTTATACGTACAAAAATGGTATGCAGGCAGCACTAAGTCACTTGAGATTACTATCGAAAAGAAAGATTAAGTAGATAAGCAATTCATGTGTGTTTGAGGCCGCATGAAGAAACCTACCTATTACTCGTCGGGAAAATCGGTCAGTTTTATTGAGTGATCAGTAATAAAAAAGGAATGACATGTCAGTTTTAACAATTAGAAATGCAACCCCAGATGATGCAGGAGTGATTCTTCAGTTTGTTAGAGAATTAGCCGTTTATGAAAAAGCAGAGCATGAAGTACTGGCCACGGAGTCATCTATCCGTGAGTCGATTTTTTCAGAAGAGTCTGCAACTAAAGCCATTATCTGTGAAAGCGATGGCCAACCTATAGGGCTGGCAGTATATTTTTTAAATTATTCTACGTGGCTGGCTAAACACGGTTTGTATTTGGAGGATTTGTACGTGACGCCTATTGCTCGTGGTACAGGTGCTGGGAAAGCTTTGTTAAAACATCTGGCCCAAATAGCGGTACAAAAAAAATGTGGTCGGTTTGAGTGGAGTGTTCTCGACTGGAATATGCCTGCTATTCAATTCTACGAGTCTTTAGGTGCTGAGCCACAAATCGAATGGGTTGGCTATCGCTTAACGGGGCAGGCGCTACTCAATTTGGCTGACTCATAAAATGAAGCGGCAAAGATGTGTTATCCAAATAATGTAAAGAGTATTATTCGACGTATATTAGATAGAGTGAATCGAGTGGTTGATCCACTTAACTAGCTTTAAAAAAACTAGGAGGTTGCTATGTCAGAATTTAATGGAGTAAAAGGCAGCTGCTTATGTGGTGGTGTGCATGTGCAGGTAGAAAAAGTAGCTGGCAAGGTTGGTGCTTGCCACTGTGGTATGTGCCGAAAGTGGGGTGGTGGTCCTTTGCTAGCGGTTGATTGTGGCACTGAGGTGAGCTTTACAGGGAAAGAGAACATTTCTACTTTTAGTTCTTCCGAGTGGGCTACAAGAGGATTTTGTAAGCAGTGTGGTACTCATCTGTTTTACCGCCTTAATACGAGCAACCAATATATAATGCCGGTAGGGCTGCTAGAGAATATTGATGAGTTGCTGTTTGACCATCAAATCTTTATTGATAAGAAGCCATCTTATTATAGTTTTTCTAATAAAACGGCTGATATGACAGAAGCAGAAGTCTTTGCTATGTATGGTGCTTAAACAAGGGAGTAGGTTAACTTATTCTAGCTTAGCGATATTCGCCACTGCTGATTAGCGGTGGCGACGTTCCAGCATCTTGATGATGTCCTTAAACACCGAGTTCTCTAAGACTTCTGGTAGGTCTAGCTCTAGACTATTACGATAATAGGTACTGAGGTCTAGCCCAAAGCCTAGCGCATACAGCTCCATATCACCACGTGCTTCAAGCATGGTAGCCACTTGGCGTAAGTGGTTATCCATAAAGTCCGGCACGTTATTTTGTGCGGTTGCTGACTCCATTGGAGAGCCATCCGATAGCACAATGAGAATACGACGCTCTTCTGGGCGTGCAGCCATTCTTTCGGCGGCCCATAGTAGGGCTTCACCATCAATACCTTCTTTAAAGATATCCGGCTTCATCATGGCCGCTATATTTTGTCGCGCTCGTTTAAACGGCGTATCGGCATCTTTATAGATAATGTGTTCGGTTTCAGCCAAGCGGCCAGGGTTTGCTTCTTTGTTGGCTGATGAGCGCCAGCGCTTAAAGGTTTTTCCGCCTTGAATACTACGGGTGGTAAAACCGAGGATTTCAGTACTGGCCCCGGCTAGTTCAAGCGCTTTAGCCATAATCTCTATCAGCATAGCAATGGAGCCGATGTGCTGCTTCATGGAGCCTGAGTTATCCAGCAAGAAAGTAACCAAACAATTACTATGCGGCTGATAACGTTCTTTACGGAATAGCTGACGGTATTCAGGAGAAGTGACCAGGCGCGTTAAGCGTCGAGCATCTAAATAACCCTCTTCTTCACCGAAGTTCCAGCCATCTAATTCAGGTGCAGATAAGATCATCTGTAATTGACGTGCTAAGCGTGGGACGTTAACCCCTTGGCCGCGAATGCGCTCATCAAGCTGGGCACGCATTTTTGTTCTGATAAAGGATGCGACGAGTTTTTCAGCATGGATAACCCGGTCATTATCGCGAGACCATACTTTGTACTGATTTAGTTGAGCAAGTAGTTCGCGGTACTGCGAATGTGTCGTGCGGCCATTACTGGTAGGCATTTCGCCTTCAGATTCGCTTTCTGACTCAAGCAATAAGCCGAAATTGTTGTTGATTGCTTCCTCTTCATCTTCGCTGTCTTTTTTGTTCTCATCTAAAAAACCGACTAACTCATCAACCACCTGAGCTACCCCTAAGGCATTTTCAGCGAATACTTTTTGGTCATGGACATTGCGGCGCATCCCCACCAAAAAAGTGCCGACATGGGGCGCAAGCATCATGCGATGTGGTTCGATAAGATCTTCTGTTACTTCGATAACAGGTTTGCCGGAGAGGCGTGTCCAGACCATCTGGGCAACCGTGTAGATCATTAAGCCGACATTGTTTTCAGTCATATTGGCCGCGTGTAACTGCAGGCACCATGATTCAAAACGATGTTCTATATTACGCTTGGCGCCAGGATGAGCTGAATCAACCAGTGCTTCTACACGCAGCTGCTCGAGTAGTTCAAAGATCATTTGGCCTACGTCACTTTCGGGCATTAGGCTGCGATGAAGATCAATATCACAATGCTTTAAGCGTAGAGCGATACCGTCTGCGGCACCGCGAAAAGATCGAAAGTCGTCTTTTTCTAAACTCGTACGCAGATGTGACGCACGAATGCCTGAAGGGCGACCGTTTAGTTCTGGACGATGGCCTCTAAATTTAAAACCACTTACGCCAGAGTAACCACGTACGCTGACACCACACAGCTCTTCAACCATCTGTTGAAGTTTTTCATGGCGTGGTTGTTGCGCAGTCTGTTTTGCTTCGTAACCGCTATTAGTGTTGCTCACTGGTCATTACTCCAGACGCCTTATGAGCCCAAGATTCAGTTAACTCTTGGTCGAAACAGCGTTGGAAAAATTCGGCGATCATCGGCCGTTCAGCTTCATCGCACTTATTTAAGAATGATAGACGGAAGGCGATTGCTGGATCACGGAAGATCTCGATATTTTCTGCCCACGAAATAACCGTGCGTGGAGACATTAGCGTAGAAATATCACCGGCAGCGAAGCTATTACGTGTCATATCTGCAACAGCAATCATCGATTTTACGAGGGTAAGGCCTGCTTCATTATTAAAGTTAGGTACACGAGCTTGGATGATTTTAACTTCGTCATCAGTCGGCAAATAGTTCAGCGTAGTAACGATGTTCCAGCGGTCCATCTGTGCTTGGTTAATCATCTGAGTACCGTGATACAAGCCCGTGCTATTACCTAAACCAATCGTGTTAGAGGTAGCAAATAAACGAAACTGCTTATGCGGGTGAATCACTTCGTTCTGGTCAAGTAGCGTGAACTTGCCGTCGCGTTCTAGTATGCGCTGAATAACAAACATAACGTCAGGGCGACCAGCGTCGAACTCATCAAAAATCAGTGCTGTAGGGCGGCGTAAAGCCCACGGAACTATGCCTTCTTGGAATTCGGTTACTTGCTTACCATCACGTAAAATGATGGTGTCTTTACCCACTAAATCAAGACGGCTGATGTGTCCATCAAGGTTGATGCGCACGCATGGCCAGTTAAGACGTGCAGCGACTTGCTCGATATGCGTTGATTTACCTGTACCGTGTAAGCCCTGAACCATGACTCGGCGGTCGCGGCTAAATCCTGCCAAAATAGCTAAAGTAACCTCAGGGTTGAATTGATACGCGGTATCTACTTCTGGTACATGATCATCCCGCTCGCTAAAAGCAGGAACTCTAAGGTCGGTATCTATGCCAAAAACCTCACGAACAGAGACCGTCGTATCTGGCTGGTCAATTTTAATATCAGACATAGTTATACCCATAATTTATAGATTGTATTAAGAAATGTTCTGCATACGTGTTTGCCCCAGTCTAGGTGAATGGGGCGGGTAGAGAGTGGGCCAGATGCTATCTTTCAGTATGGCCAGTTAAAGTGCGGTTATCATTAACGTTAAACCAATAATAATCAAAAGAAAAAATGCAAAGCGGCGCATATTGGTGGTGCTTAGTGGTGGTGGGTAGCGTTTCCCAATCCACGTAAAAAACATCACGATAGGAATGCAAAATAGTGAAAAGGTTAACATGTCGATGGTTAAACCACCCTGGAAGCCAACCATAATAGTACGTGCTGATGAGCAAATAAGAAATATGCACACGAGGCAGAGTCGAATAGTTTTTAGTTCAAAAGGTTGGCGGTAAAACAGATAGACGAGGGGAGGTCCGGCCATGCTAAACATGCCTGCTAAAAAGCCAGCAGCTGCTCCTGAAGCTACAAAAACAGGATTAGGAGAAGGCTGTTTAACAGGTTCCGGGCGAAGCATGATTAACATACCGCCTGTAAAAATGGTAATGCCCAATAATAACTGTAATAAGTTGCTGAAAGATTCACTGAGGTAATCTAGGAGGATTAAGCCTGCGAGCAGAGCGGGAAAAATGCCAGCGCAGGTGAGTATGACTCGCTTGAGATCCAGCGCATGGAAATTGCCTTTAATGGCAACGAGGCCGTTAATCAAAGTAACAGCACTAATGACAACAGAAGTGAAAGCAATAGGGACTAGATTAAATGCTGTCACAACGCCCATCACTATCATCCCTAAAGCAAATCCTGTAATAGTTTGTACATAGGTTGCAAAAGCAATGATCGCAATGAAGGGGATAAGTGTTTCTAGGCCCATGATGTGTAGATGCTACTCTTCTAGTGTGGCTGTTTTACATTCTTTAAAAATACGACTGCTGCAATTATGGCAGATGTCACGATCAAGCTGGTCGTATATTTTTTTAATGGCTTCACCTTTAGATTTAAAAAATACTTGCTCTCCCAAGCTTTCAAGATATTCATCGCGTCTTAGGTACTCATCAACCTGTGTCTTAAGGTTGCTCAGGTATAACGCTTGACCAATGCTACGCCTTCGCTTGGCTTCTTGCATCAGCATTTCCGCTCCAGCGATATCGATATGGTTCATGCCGTTGCCGATAATGAGCACGTTAGGTGAGCTTATATTTTCCAAGTAGTCTTTTACGTAGTTAACGGAGCCGAAAAATAAAGAGCCTTCAATACGAATGACTTTGAGTTGCGGGCATCGAGGCTGGCTAGTGGCAAGGGCAGTGATGAAAAATGGTGTGGCGCTGTGTTGGTCGGGCAGCACCTCTACAATGTTTGGCTGAGACGTTCGCTTTAGATAAAACACTAATGACAAAATAACACCCAGGTAAATGGCAAATTCGAGCGCCATCACAAGTGTTGCAGCAAAGGTGACAATTAATACAGCGAATTCAGATTTACCGGCTCTGAAAATTAGTTTGATGTGATGAAAATCAATAAGGTTGTAAGCAACAACGAGTAATAAACCCGCCATACTTGGGATAGGAATAAAGCGCGTCATTTCTGAAAACAGTAGAACAATAGCGGCCAGTGAAATAGCTGCAATAATGGCAGCTAATGGGGTTTTTGCGCCGGAAGTGAAGTTGACTCCGGTGCGGGTAAACGAGCCTGAGGATGCGTAAGACGAAAATACAGACCCAACAATATTAGAAAGTGCTTGTCCGTAGAATTCTTGATTACCGTTAATAGACTGGTGTGAACGCGTTGCGACAGAGCGGGCGATTGAAACAGCTTCTACTAAGCCTAATAGGCCGATAGCAATAGCCCCAGGTGCTAGATCGTAAAAGACGTTGGAATCAAGACTTGGCAGCATAAAGGGAGGGAGACTGCCGGGGATTTCACCCACCAGTGCAATGCTATGTTCATCGGCTCCAAGCCACCAAGCAAAGGCGCTACTGGCGATCATGGCGATGAGCATGTTGGGCCAGCGAGGAAGTAAACGTTTAAAAAATAAGCATGTAGCAACAGTAACTGCAGCAACCGAAAGAGCATAAAAATTAGTATCACTAGCGGCAGAGAATACGCCTTGCCATGTGGAGAGGAAAGACCCATTGCTCTCTATAGATATGCCTAGAATATTCTTAACCTGACTGGAGGCGATAACGATAGCCGCTCCGGTTGTGAAGCCGACAACAACAGAGTGCGAAACAAAGTTAACCAAGGTGCCGAAGCGGAAAAAAGCAAGCAATAGCTGAAACAGCCCCGCCATGAGCGTGAGTGCTAAAACAAGGTTAATGAATTCGGGTGAACCAGGCGTAGCTAGGGGGCTTACTGTGGTGAACACAACAATTGATAGTGCGGCCGTTGGGCCAGAAATAAGATGCCATGAAGAGCCAAAGAGGGCAGCAATTATTGCAGGGATAATCGCAGCGTATAAGCCATATTCAGGTGGCATGCCTGCAATAAGAGCATAGGCAACGCCTTGGGGGAGTACGATGACTGCATTAGTGATACCAGCAAATAGGTCATCACGTGCTTTGTCCATCGTAATAAAACGAGACCATACCAAAAAAGGAAACAAGCGAGTCCAGTTAAATTTGGGCTTGTTTGGTTGGTTCTGCATAAGGCTGATCCTAGTGATTGATTTTTTTAACTTTTTTATTATCAATATCAAGTTATATGCTCTTAGTGTCAGAGCATAGATCCAGATTTTATGACTTTTTAAGACCACGCGATAGGTGTTAGGGGGCGGTTGTGTCGTGTTTAGAACAGCAGTCGCAGTGGTCCAACGAGGTGTTTCATACATTTTTTGCTTAGGCTGGCCCCATCGCTGCCTTCTTACTGGTCATTGTCGAATGGTTATCTAGTTTCTAGCATAACTGGCAGAGTCGGGTTCGTTTATCTATCTTCCTAGAAAGTGAGGGCGGGCCCAGTAACTTTATGACAGATCCGAATTTGTGGGCATCGCGTTACACGCCAAACGCTACGGTGGATAATAAATATGACAAGCCAAGCCAATTTAATACCGGTTAATTCCGGTCTTCCAGAATTTGAAAATAGAGACAAGCAGGAAACCAAATATACCACCTGCTACATGTGTGCCTGTCGTTGCGGTATTAAGGTAACGGTAGAAGATAACAAAGTCCGCTTTATACAGGGTAACCCAAACCATCCTGTCAACAAGGGTGTGCTGTGTGCTAAGGGTAACTCCGGCATTATGAAGCAGTATTCGCCTGCAAAACTGAGTTCTCCTTTGTTGCGTAAGCCAGGCACTGAACGTGGTGCTGGTGAGTTCGAAGAGATTTCTTGGGAACAGGCGTTAGACATGCTGGAGAAACGTCTATCGCACATCCGCGCTACTGACCCTAAAAAGCTGGCTTATTTTACAGGCCGTGATCAAATGCAGGCGCTCACAGGTATGTGGGCTAGTCAGTTTGGTACCATTAACTGGGCTGCTCATGGCGGGTTCTGTTCCGTTAATATGGCGGCCGGTGGTCTTTATACGATGGGGCATGCTTTCTGGGAGTTTGGCGATCCTGATTGGGAAAATACTAAGTACTTCCTTATGTGGGGAGTGGCGGAAGACCATGCATCTAATCCGATTAAGCTTGGCCTGAAAAGACTTAAAGAGCGCGGTGCTAAATTTGTATCTGTAAACCCGGTTCGTACGGGTTACCAAGCAATTGCTGATGAATGGGTCGCTATTCGTCCAGGTACTGATGGCATTCTTGCTTTGTCGATGGTTCATGTACTGCTAAAAAATCAGCTGGTGGATGAAGAGTTCTTAATTCGTTATACCAACTCTGCTCAGCTAGTTGTTAATACACCGGGTCAGAAAGGTGACGGCCTATTTTACCGTGCAGGTGGTGAGACTCCACAAGTGTGGGATCAGGTAACAGAAGCATATGCCGATGCGAACCGTCCTGATGTATCGCCTGCTTTATTTGGTGAGTACACAGCGCCTGACGGAACACCATTGCGTACAGCAATGAGCATCATGCTAGAAAAGTATATGGATGATGAGTACTCTCCTGAAGTAGCTGCAAAAGAGTGTGGTGTCGCTGCTGAAGATATTGAACGAATTGCACTTGAGATGGCGCATGTCGCTTTCAAGGAGACAATTACTGTTGATGTAGAATGGACTGACTGGGCTGGTCGTAAACAAGATAAGTTTATCGGGCGTCCTGTATCTATGCATGCGATGCGTGGTATATCGGCTCATTCAAACGGCTTCCAAACATGCCGTGCCATTCATATGTTGCAAGTATTGCTGGGAACTATTGACTGCCCGGGTGGCCATCTGGCTAAACCTCCATTCCCGAAACACATCCCGCCTGGCATTAAACCAGCAAAAGAAATGGCGCCCAATACGCCGTTAAAATCACCACCACTTGGCTTCCCAACATGCCCAGAAGACTTAGCCATTGATGCGGACGGTAAACCGTTACGTATCGATAAGGCATATAGCTGGGATGCACCTATATCGTGTCATGGTTTGATGCATATGGTGATTAGCAACGCGGTAAAAGGTGATCCGTACAAGATTGATACATTGATGCTGTTCATGGCCAATATGGCGTGGAACTCCAGTATGAATACTGAGCAAACCTTGGAAATGTTATGCGCCAAAGAAGATGATGGCGAATATAAGATTCCATTTATTGTCTGCTCGGATGCATTTAACTCTGAAATGGTGGCGTATTCTGATCTCGTATTGCCCGATACCACTTACTTAGAGCGTTACGACACAATTTCTATGCTCGACCGTCCAATCTCTGAACCGCATGCTGCATGTGATTCTGTTCGTATTCCAGTCATTAAGCCTGACCGTAATGTGGTTTCTTGGCAGGAAGTGATGGTTGAGATGGCTGGTCGTTTAGGCTTCCCTGCTTTCACAACAGGAGAAGGCGAGCGTAAGTACGATGACTATAAAGATTTCATCGTTAATTTCGAGAAAGAGCCAGGTATTGGTTTCTTGGCAGGTTACCGTGGTGAGAATGGCGATAAGTCGCTTCGCGGAGAGCCGAATCCTCGCCAGTGGGAAGCATACGAAGAAAACGAAGGTTTCTTTGAGTTTGAGTTAGGTATGAACCAGCGCTATATGCGCCATGCTAACCGCGACTATCTTGAATTAGCAAAAGAAGCGGGTTGGATCGGTAATACGGACCAGATCGTTATTGAGCTTTACTCAGAAAAACTACAAACGTTCCGTTTAGCTGGGCAAGGTTTGTATGACGGCCCTATGCCAACCGAAGAGCACCACAAAGAACGTTTAGTGAAGTACTTTGATCCACTTCCTATCTATTACATGCCGTTGGAAGAACAGCGTATTGATCGTGATGAATATCCGTATCATGCGGTGAATCAGCGTCCTATGTTCATGTACCACAGCTGGGACAGCCAGAATGCTTGGTTGCGCCAAATCATGAACCAGAACTATCTGTACATGAACCGTATTGCGGCAGAGCGTGATGGCATTAAAGATATGTCATGGGTATGGGTTGAGTCACATAACGGCAAAATCCGTGCGCAAGTTAAGTTGATGGAAGGTACTAACGAGCAAACGGTCTGGACCTGGAACGCTATCGGTAAACGTGGCGGTGCATGGGGCTTATCGGAAGATGCAAATGAATCGACAGATGGTTTCTTGATGAACCACCTGATTTCAGAGCTACTTCCGCAAAAAGGCGACGAAACAGATCGTGTGACTAACTCTGATCCTATTACAGGGCAGGCTGCCTGGTACGACTTGAGAGTAAAAATCACACCCGCCGCGGAAGGCGAGACCGGTAGCTGGCCGCAGTTTGGGCCGTTGAAACCACAGCCTAATGCGAAGCCATCTCCGGATATGCTGAGCTATACCAGCCATAAAAATGTCAATATATTGCGCTCGCTGTCAGATATTCTGACACGGGGTGAGAAGTAACTGCAGACGGAGAATAATAAGATGAGATTAGGTCTGGTAGTTGATCTGGATACCTGTGTTGGTTGTCATGGCTGTGCAACAGCCTGTAAGCAATGGAATACGTCGGGCACCATTGGCCCCTTGTCGGATAAAGACCCTTACGGTCGCAATCCTAATGGTGCTTGGTTAAATCGTATCCGTACTTATGAGGTGGATGATTCGCCGAACAGTAAAACCGTGCATATGCCGATGTCATGTATGCATTGTGACGATGCAGCTTGTGTAACGGTGTGTCCAACGGGAGCTTCTTATAAGCGCTCTGAAGATGGCATTGTTCTGGTTGATCAAGATAAGTGCATGGGTTGTAACTTATGCTCATGGGCATGCCCGTATGGTGCACGTGAACTGGACCCACAAGAAGGAACAATGAAAAAATGTACCTTGTGTGTGGATCGTATTTACGATGAAAAATTGCCGGAAGACGAGCGTAAGCCTGCGTGCGTAATGACCTGTCCGACGAAGTCGCGTGTGTTTGGTGACTTTGATGACCCTAATTCAGAAGTAAGCAAGTTGGTGCGTGAGCGTGCCGGTAAGCAGCTATTACCTGAATTAGGTTATAACCCTGTAAATACTTATTTACCGCCGCGAAATAAGCCGGTTGTTGAGCAGTATCAGCCGGTATCGTTGAAAGATACGGTTAAAGGTTGGGTTAATAAGGTTATCTCGCGCTAAGTTTTCAAGCGGTTACATTGAAAAATGCAGCATTCGTTAGCGGCGAATTTTTTGTAGTCGTAATGCTTGTGTAGTGAGATAGGTAGAGTCTGCTCCTTGGTTAGGGGCAGGCGAATAATAATAAAACGGCCAGTATTTTGGTCGAGAAAAACGGAGATTGTAATATGCATCCGGCTTTTTCAGTTCTAGTATTTACCGTGATGTCAGGTGCTGGTTACGGCCTGATAACATTAATGGTGTTGGGCCACATGAGTGGTTTTGCGCCTCAAGAGAGTGGCGTACTTATCGGTGGCGGTGTATTAGCGCTAGTGATGATTACTGTGGGTCTTCTTTCGTCAACATTGCATTTGGCAAACCCAAAAAACGCATGGCGCTCGTTCAGTCGTTTTAAAACATCGTGGTTGTCACGCGAAGCCGTGTTTGCTGTACTGTTTTACCCATTTACGTTGATTTACTTGCTGGGTGTTTGGCTTCAAGGTGCCGATGTGGGTACGTTTGTAGCATTGTGTGGTGTTGTGTCTTCAGTCTTGGCAATGGTTACATTGTTTTGTACGAGCATGATCTACGCTAGCTTGAAAACGATACGCCAATGGAACTCATCGCTTACTCCCGTTAACTATATTGCGTTGGGTTTGATGTCAGGGTCGTTATTACTAGCCGCAGTACAAGCGATAGTCGCGGGTGAGCTAGCGGGTGTTCAATTGCAAATGGCAATGGGCTTGTTGGTATTGGGTGCTGTAGTAAAAGTGGTTTATCTATTTTGGATTGGCAAACCTGCTGGTAGCACGATTAATACGGCAACTGGCTTTACACAAGCAAGTGTCCGTTTGCTGGATCAGGGCCATACCTCAAACGGTTTTTTGAATAATGAGTTTGGTTATACCGTTGAGGCTAATAAATTAGTGCGCTTACGTCTGTTGATGTTAGCGCTTGCTTTCGTTGTACCATTTCTGTTGTTGTTAGCTGCCAGCAGTGCGCTAACAGTGATTGCTGCTTTGTTAGTCATCGCAGGGTTGTTAGTTGAGCGTTGGTTGTTTTTCGCTGAAGCGCGTCATGTTGTGCGTCTTTTTCATGGTGACCAGCGTACCTAAGCTGCAATGATTTCGCTAAATAAACGCGTAAAGAGACAACGAAGTTGAGAGAACTGTCATGAATTTTGAAACACGTAATCCGGCAAGTGGTGAATTGTTAGAAGCATTTGATATGCTGACCAATGAGCAATTGGAGCAAAAGCTTAGCGTTGCAGAGCAAGCAGCCGATGCTTGGAGCTGTTCTGTTTATACTGAGCGTTCAGCATTGTTGCATGCTATTGCTCAGCAGCTAACTGATAATCGCCAGATGTTAGCTGAAACCATTTCTCTTGAGATGGGTAAGCTGTTGTCGGAAGCGTTAGGGGAAGTGGACAAGTGTGCAGGAGCATGCAGCTTTTACGCGGATAATGCAGAGCAGATGTTACAAGATGATCTGATTGAAACCCCCGCGCGTAGAAGTCTAGTGACTTATCAGCCGCTGGGCATTATCTTTGCAATCATGCCGTGGAACTTTCCTTTATGGCAGGTCTTTCGTTGTCTTGTACCTGCATTAATGGCAGGTAATGGATTGTTGCTCAAGCACGCACCTAATGTGCCGCGTTGCGCAAAAGCAATTGAGAAATTGATACGTGATGCTGGTGCGCCTGAAGGTTTGGTCACTGATCTGACTATCTCAGTCGAACAGGCTGGTCTGGTCATCGCTGATCATCGGGTGCATGGTGTGGCCTTTACAGGTAGCGAGATGGCAGGGCGAAAAATTGCAGCATTAGCGGGTCAAAACCTTAAGAAAGTTGTTCTAGAATTAGGCGGTTCAGATTCGTTAATCGTACTGGATGATGCCGACCTTAACAAAGCAATGGATGTGGCAATGCGTGCTAGGTTCGGTAATGCAGGGCAGATTTGCATCGCTTCTAAGCGCTTTCTTGTTGTGCCTAGCAGGATACAAGAGTTTACCGAGATTATGGTATCGCGGGTTAATGAGTTGAAGCACGGTGACCCGCTCAATCCAGATACGACACTGGCTCCAATGTCTCGCTTGGATATTCGGGATAAGGTGCATCAGCAGGTGGTGGCATCTATTTCTGAAGGTGCGAGAGCATTGGTAGGTTGTAAACCGGTTGAAGGCGCAGGCTACTTTTATGAGCCGTCTGTACTGGAGAATGTAAAGTTGGGTATGACTGCTTTCAATGAAGAGATTTTTGGGCCTGTGGCTGCCATTGTTGCCGTTCGTGATGAAGCAGATGCGATTGCGCAGGCCAATGCTACTCGTTTTGGTTTGGGTGCAAGTGTTTGGACTCAAGATCTAGAAAAGGGCGAAGCAATTCTGCGCCAGATAGATGTGGGTTGTGGTTTTGTTAATGCTCAGGTAGCCAGTGATGTGCGTATGCCATTTGGAGGCGTAAAAGCTTCAGGCATTGGCCGTGAACTAGGAATTAGCGGTATTCGAGAGTTTTGCAACGCTAAGTCTTTGTGGGTTGCTTAAGCTGTAAGTTTGATTTGGTTGAGTAGATATAAAAAACGGATGATTTATTCATCCGTTTTTTTATGCGGGTAAAGCAGCTAACTTTTTGTCACTAAACAGGAAAATGTTTACGCCATTCTGCTTAGGTCGTTGCGTAGCTCTTGGATTTTAGCGGCCATTACTTGTTCCATTTTATCCAGCTCTTCCATCAAAACGGTACGGCGATCGCTGTTACTTTGCTTTTTTGATAATGTATTTAGCTCTGCAATAGCTGCCATCAAAACAGGATCGCTTCCTCCATTATGTTTGCTTTTTTCTTTTGCTTGAGCGTCGGCGGCAATAACTTTATTGCACTCAAAGTAGAATGAGCTGCTTTCAGGCAGAGCTGAAGTTTCAGAGTTCTTAAAGTAGATTTTCAGAACTTCCTGATCATTTTTTTGGCTGAGTTTGTAGTGGCTGATAGCGTGGGGATCATTGAGTCCCATTGTTTTAAGCGTGCTGTATTCAGACATAGCTTTACCTGTTTATTCTTATATAAGTTCTTGTCGTTCGTAAGCGCCTGTAGGCTATCTTCAAGCATAAAGATCATGAAGTGAAGCAGTAGGGCCAATTTAAGAGGTCTGATATGTCCAGATATAGCTATTTAAGTGCTTTAAAATAGTCTGGTCCTAAAAAACAAAAAATTCTGGCACTAATTAAGCGCGTTACAGGCACCTATAGTTAAAGCATAATGATAAAAATCGAGCAGGAGATAGAGAATGGCGACTAAAACCCAGGTCCAGATTGAACTACAACCAGAAACACTTGATCTGTTTGATCGTTATCACAAGTACACTGGCACATCGCCTGAGTTTTATATTACTGAGCTCGTTGAGAAAACCTTGCCTACTGTAAAGGCTATGGTTGATGCAATGGATGAAGCCAGCGAAAACCCAGATGCAGGCATAGATGTAATGGAGCTGTTTGCGCGTAACATGGCATCTGCTGCTCTAGAGCAGAAAAATGCAGCTAAAGAAGCACCTCTTACTGTTTAGAGTATGATCTTTGGGCTTAAGTATGAATACATACAAAGCGCGTCAGCTTTTTAAAGTAGGCGCGCTACATATTCTATTTATACTGGAGTTTTCATAACCGTATCAACCGCGCTGTTTTCTTTCTTTAAGTATTTTATCTTCCACACCTTTGCTATTACTATGAACTCTCGTTGAGTAGTTAAAGGGATTTCATGTCTTACCCCATTGATAAAAAATTAGTAATCGCCGTATCATCCAGTGCATTATTTGATCTTTGTGAATCTAATTCTGTTTTTGAAGAGCATGGTCCTAAGGCTTATAAGCAGTTTCAGGAAGATAATCTTGATCAGCCCTTAGGTAAGGGAGTCGTCTTTCCTTTTATCAAACGCTTCCTAAACATCAATAGCCACTTTCCCGAACAAGAGCCCGTTGAGGTTGTATTACTTTCACGTAACTCAGCAGCAACAGGTAAACGTGTTTTTCGCTCGATCCAGGCCCATGGGCTAGATATTACGCGAGCCGCATTTGTTGAAGGGAAGTCTCCTTTCGAATATGTACCGGCCTTTAATGCATCGCTGTTTCTTTCTGCTAATGAAAAAGATGTACACAATGCCATCAGTGCGGGTTTTCCAGCAGGAGTTGTTTTGCCGGGAAGGTCTGTCAATGATGACGGTGGTGAGGAGCTAAGAATCGCATTCGACTTTGATGGTGTCATCGCCGATGATGAAGCTGAAGTGGTTTTTAAAGAAGGCGGGCTTTCGGTCTTTCAAGCTTATGAAGTTGTTAACTCTCATATCCCGCATAAGCCGGGTTTATTGGCAGATTTATTTAAAAAGCTCTCTTTTTTACAGCATTTAGAAGATGAAGAGATAGAGAAAAATCGTCATTACAAACGCTTGATAAGAACGGCTATTGTTACAGCACGTAATGCGCCATCACATGAACGTGTTATTACAACGCTTGAGTCTTGGGGTGTGAGTGCTAATGAGACGTTTTTTCTAGGTGGTATGTCGAAAGATAGAATATTGTCGCGCTTTAAACCGCACATGTTTTTTGATGATCAACGTACCCATCTTGAATCAGGCGCGGGAGATATCCCTATGGTACATATTCCGTTTGGGGTAGCAAACACTGTCATTTGAAGGCTTTGATTCGATCTGCTGTCATGGGGTGAGTCGATAGGTATTGGCGCCAATGTGAAGCATCATCCGTTCGGGCTTCGGTTTTAGCGCTTTTATAATGACTACCTTCCAGTCGGATCATTAAATCTGCAAAGCGGTGAGTGGGAATATTACGAGTGCGTAGGAACCCCAGTGCATAGTTATCTGCCTCGGCTTCATAACTTCGTGAATAGGCAAGTTCGGCAAATAGCACCGGTAGACCTAATACCACTTCAGAAGTACCTGATACGTCTCCAGTAATCATCGCTAGCAGGAAAATAAATAGCGAGTTTTGTACTAGTCGACGCATACTATGGCGATATTTAACATGGGCTATTTCGTGCCCCAAAATGGCCAGCAGTTCATCATCATGGACTGCCAAGGCCACGATACTGTCAGTAAAAATAATGCGCCCATTAGGTAAGGCGAAAGCGTTGGCACCTATTTCTTCACTACTTCGAAAATCTACCTGAATGCGTAAATCCTCATGGCTCGTAATGGCTTCGGAAAAGTGCTTACGTAATTGCTGTTGTCGTTCAGCACTGAGCTGACTCGGCTTTAGCCAGTATTGCTCTAAAAAAACTAAGGTATCATCCGAGGCGCGATCCAATAGCTCTGCAGGTAATGCTTTCGTAATTGCCTGAGATGCAGCAGGTATTCCGTATTGAGCAGTACCCCATACTACGGTGAGAACTAGTAGTAATGTTAGAGCGACAAATTTAAAATTCGATTCTAGCCGGTACACTAGGCTAACAAAAAAGCTTGGCCGGCACTGTTTGATCCACTGATCTATACAATCGTTATTTAAGGTTTCTACTGATTGCCCATCAGGAAAGTTAAGGTAACGAGGACTATTGGCTAGACGTGACGAAATACTAATGAGTTGCTGGTCACTGCAGTGAATTAAAGCGCCGTTTTGCTGGTTAAAAATGCTTAACCGGCCATCTTGGGAAAGCTCCAAACGGACTTCTGTCTTATTAGAGCCAGCGCCATCGTACCATTGGCCGGCAAACTGCAGCATTGGTGTTGTACTCCTTGCTGTCATTGGTTAAATACCAAACTCCATATCAAATACATCACCCATCTCTTCACCGAGTGCAGATACATTTCTGGCCTCCCCAGCAACAAAGTTATCTAGATCTGTTTGTGCTATTAGCTCTAAGTGCTCCGCATTGTAATCCGCAGTGCGGACCATCGCCCAAGGGTGGTAAAAACCCAGTGTTAACATGGTGAGTAGGCTGTTAATACATATCAGTTTAAAATAGGAACCATCTGTCCAGGAGCTGCTAAAGTAGAAATCACCATTGCGCAGAGTTCCGTTATCAAAAATTAGGTTAGTAGAACGTACAGAGATAAATACAAATAAGTATAGGTAGGAAACAAGCCAGATTACCCCAGCAACAGCGGGCATTCTTAGGCTAAGTAGCCAGCCGATGACACCTGCAAGTATTATCATGCCAGCTGCGCGAACAAAGATCATATAGAACTCTTTTGTACAGGGGTTTAGCTTGAACCGTGCAGTACCATAGCAACTATTATTAATGATATATTCGCTTTGCTTATAGATAGCCAGAGGCATCAATAAGCCAACAGTTAAGATGCCAGCGATTGGCCATAGAATAAAGACTTGTACTGCGGGCCACGCTTTACCGTCGAAATCAAAGCGGATATTACGCCATGCTGTCATTCGTCTACTAAATCGTAACGATCGGATAGCAATCCATGGAAGACAGATTAATAGCAGTAATGACATTGCTAGCCCTGCAGCAGGATATAGATTTGTTACAAGAGAATAGAGTACAAAGACTGCTACTGCGATGAGCCGCCCTTTTAAGATAGTCATCGGTTTAGCAAGATAAGCGAAGCGACTGTCGCCGATCTCTGTGTTGCCATAAAAGTATTGAGTGTTACGTACTTTTGCCCAAGCACTGTAAATACCCAGCGTCAAAATAGTCAGCAGTATATTTACTATCCAAATACGAAAGTATTCTGAGCCATCACCGTGGAAAAAAAACTGCTCGGTGGAAGGTAATGATAACCTTCTGGGTTGAGTGTTATTTGTTGCTTTAAGACCACTTGACTCTTTGGAGGTCTCTTTTCTTAGATTAATAGGCGTCGGCGCAGCTGTGTCGGTTGCATCTGGCGAAGTTGGTTCTAGTTTGAGCGTAGTCACTTCTGATTCATTATTTATAGGAATCAATTGTGTGGCCACACCTATACGCTCAAGAGCAGTCTTAAACTTGTGGGCAGAAGCTTGGGCAATATTTTTTTTAATCACAACATTGCCTTTGTTAAACATTTTCTGTGTTTTGACTTCTGATAGAGAAAATAATTTAGCAAATTCTTCTTTTACTTGGCTAGGTTCAAAACCTTCTAGTGCTGCTCCACTGATAACAATGTTATAACGACTTTCCGACATACGAAATCTTCCCTGAATTTGGTTTTTCTAACACAGTAATTATTTCAAATGAGATTAGTATAAAAACCTGTAAAAGCAACCCTTTAGGTTTAATGAGAATCAAGGTCTACACCGTTACTTGCTGATGTGTTTGAAAGAATAAATTAAGACATGTCAGAGGTTAAGGATTGTGAATGGAAACCTATGTGAGTTACAGGTTAATATTCCCTTTTATATAGAGCAAAGTAATACATTAGGAAGCCGTCATTCATGTCTAAAATTAAGTTCTCAAGTGAACAAAAAAATGTAATTGTTCAAAAGATACAGCATTATTTTCATGATGAGTTGGATCAGGAAATGGGTCAATTTGATGCCGAGTTTTTATTGGATTTTTTTTCTAAAGAGGTGGGTGCGTATTATTACAATCAGGGCTTACACGATGCACAAGCAATGATTGAAAAACAGCTAGAGAGCATAACAGATGCTATCTATGAGATTGAAAAACCTGTTGCTCATACTCGCTAACGGGATTCGTTAAAGGTTTTCTGAGATAATGCTGAAAGCATATTGTTTCAAACCCAAGTACTAACATGATGTTTCAGGTGCAAATATTTGAAAAACAACAGTAAATCACGAGTTCTTTTTGTTTGTCTAGGCAATATTTGTCGTTCTCCAACAGCCCACGGTGTATTCGAAACATTAGTTGCTCAGCACGGCTTGGTTGGTTTGATCGATGTGGATTCTGCGGGAACGGCAGCTTATCACGTAGGTAACCCGCCTGATTCAAGATCTATCATTGCGGCAGCTGAGCGAGGTTATCAGCTAGACCATCTTCGAGCTCGTCAGGCTATAGCCCAAGATTTTAACGAGTTTACGCATATCCTTGCTATGGATGAAGATAACCTGAGTAACCTTAAAGATATAGCGCCTGCGGATTACACCGGGCATTTGGGTTTGTTTCTAGATTTTGCACAGTGCGTTGAGCATGAAGTGCCTGACCCTTATTATGGTGGAGAAACAGGCTTCGATCATGTGTTGGATCTTGTTGAGAATGCCTCGATGGGGTTGTTGTTAAAGCTGCAGCTAGTAACGCCTTGATGAATATTGAGAAAAAAATACTAAAAAATCACTCGCTGAAAACGAGCAATACGTTGGGCTTTCCTGCCAGTGCAGAATACTTCTTAGCAGTGAAGAGTGAAAGTGAGCTAGAAGCTGCCGTCGATTTCGCTAAACAAAATAAGTTGTCGGTTAGAGTTCTTGGCGGTGGAAGTAATGTATTAATGGCTCCACAGGTTGATGGGCTTGTCATTCGTATTGATATTATGGGTAAGCGGATTATCCAAACAAATGCTGAGGCCGATATTCTATCAAAGGAGGCCGTAAGCATTGTTGTGGGTGGCGGTGAAAACTGGCATGCAACAGTTGAGTGGTGTGTCGCTCAGGGTTTGTCAGGAATGGAGTCGATGGCTCTTATTCCTGGCCGGATGGGTGCGGCACCTGTTCAGAATATCGGAGCCTACGGGCAGGAGATGAAAGATATTGTTGTAAAGGTGCGTGCATATCATTTAGAGACGTGTGCCTTTGTCGTACTATCTAAGGGTGAATGTCGTTTTGCTTATCGTGACAGTACTTTTAAGCAAGCTCCAGGGCAGTACATTATTACTGAAGTTGAGCTAAGGCTTTCTCGCCATCAAGATGACAATGTTCGATATGCAGCGCTACAAAGCTACTTTGCACATAAGGGCATTAATCAACCAAATATTAAGCAAGTTTTTGATGCGGTTTGTGCTGTACGCCGTAGTAAGTTACCTGATCCAGAAGTTCTGGGTAATGCAGGCAGCTTTTTTAAGAACCCTGTAGTAACACTGGCACAATTCCAAAAACTGAAACAACAATGGCCTGATCTTATTGCTTATTCTGAAAGCGAAGGCTATATGAAGTTGGCAGCAGGTTGGTTGATTGATCAATGTGACTGGAAAGGAAAGCGTGCTGGGTGCGTTGGCGTATATGAAAAGCAAGCGCTTGTATTGGTTCATTTTGGTGGAGGGCAGCGAGAAGATTTATTACAACTCGCTAAAGATATCCAAGACTCCATATTTACCACTTTTAGAGTGCAGTTAGAAATGGAGCCACAACTTTTTCCTACCGCTTAGCTTGTCAATTCAATGAGTTATCTACTATAGTTTTGCTGCTTTATCAGAAAACAGTATTGATGAAAAGCATGACGAATGTGGTTATGTGTAACCACATATTCTGGAGTTATAAGTGAAAAATCTTAAAATTAAACATAAAACGTTATTATTAACATCTATACCGTTAATCCTGACTGTTGTCGCTCTTATGATGGTATCAACATTTCAAATGCGTACATTGGCTATGCAAGAAGTTGAGCAAATTCGTAATACGATGGTGGCTTCTAAGCAAGAATCGCTTAAGAATTATATGGAAGTGACTCAGACGGTTATTAATCCCATCCTTAAAGTAGAAAAAAATATTGATGTAGCTAAGGAGAAGGTGAAAAGAGTTTTGCGTGCGATATCTTATGGCCGCGGTGATGGTTATATTTTTGCTTACGATTACAGCGGTGTGAATATTGTACTTCCTCCCAAGCCTGAGCTGGAGGGGAAAAATCTTATTAATTTAGCTGATATCAATGGTGTTCGTTTAATTGAAGATTTGATTACTGCAGCAAGAAATGGCGGTGGTTATGTCAGTTATTTATGGGATAAACCTTCAAAAAGGCGAGAAGTACCTAAGTTGAGCTATGCTATTGATCTTAAAGAGTTTGGTTGGATGATAGGGACCGGTTTTTATATTGATGATATAGATGACGTAATTCTTAAGAAACAACAAGAAGTTGATGAAAAAATACGAGCTACCATGGTTCTTTCCCTTTCAGTGGGTGCTGTTTTATTAGTACTCGTGATTATTATTAACATATGGTTTTCAAATCGAGCTTTAGTTAAACCTATTAGAGAGCTGGCCGAGAGTGCGCGTCAAATGAGCTTGGGTAAGATGGATACCGTTATTACTGTTAATTCTAAAGATGAGATAGGGGAGCTTGCTGATGCTATTGGGCGGATGCAAAAAAGTTTGAAAGTTATTTTCAAAAAGCTGAAAAACACGCCTCGTGATTAGTGTTTCTTTGACTGGTTAATTAGTACTGAAAAGTTAGTCTGAATATTCTACTTTTGGTTAATGTGGGGTTCATTTAAAACCATGATTTTGCGGTAACCAGTTAGATCATTAACAATGAACTTCCTACTGATATTTTTGGCTTACGTTAAACAATAGCTACTAGACAAGGGGTGTCTGGTAGTTATTGAACGGCTAGTAAGTAAGAAAATAGAGTCGGATTCTAGGTTTTTTTATTAATTTTATTTTTAAAGGCTTTAAAGATGAGAGCTGAGCTTAACCTTTTAATTCAGCAAGTTGTCTACTATAGTTCCGAAGCTGTTATCTGAAAGCCGTAATGCCTAAAATAATAAAAGTGTGGTGTGTGTGCAGCCGCCGGCCATGGAGTAGCTAAGTGAAAAACCTGAAAATAAAACAAAAGATACTGATGTTGACGGCAATACCGTTAATTTTGACGGTTGTCGCTATTATGGCGGTTTCTACTTATCAAATGCGTGCGCTCGGCACCCAGGAAATTGAACAAATTCGTAATACTATGATGGCTTCTAAGCAAGAGTCATTGCGTAATTATATGGAAATCACAGCCTCTGCTATTCGGCCTATTCTAGAAACGGAAACTGATGCTTATCAAGCCACTGAAAGAGTAAAAACGGCGCTGCGTTCTATCTCGTACGGTGATGCAGATGGTTATGTTTTTGCTTTTGATTACGATGGGTTGACTCAAGTGCATTCAGCAAAGCCTGAGTTAGAGGGTAAAAACCTCATTAACTTAGTGGACGTAAATGGTATTCGAATCATTGAAGACTTGATCAAGGCGGCGAGAAACGGTGGCGGTTATGTTAGCTATTTGTGGGATAAGCCATCAAAAGGCCGTGAAGTTCCTAAGCTTAGCTATGCCGTTGATCTCAAAGAATTCAATTGGATGTTGGGTACGGGTTTTTATATCGATGATATTGACGATGCGATCGCCCTTAAGCAGAAAGAAGTCGATGAGAAAATTCAAACAACAATGGTTCTGTCGTTATCAGTGGGTGTTGTTCTCTTAGTGCTTGTGATCATTATTAACTTATGGTTTTCAAATCGTGCTTTAGTGCAGCCTATCAGAGAACTATCAGAGAACGCTCGTCAGATGAGCTTAGGTAAGCTGGATATGGATATCACCGTTAATTCTAAGGATGAAATAGGAGAGCTTGCTGACGCGATTGGTCGTATGCAGAAAAGCTTGAAAGTTATCTTCAAGAAACTCAAGCAAGCCCCTCGTAATTAAAAATTCAAAGAAGTTGTTTGTTCAATAAAAAAGGCAGGGTCACCTGCCTTTTTTGCATGTAAAATATCTGAAAATTCATGAAATGTATCAGTTATGATCTATGCTGAAGTCATTGTTTTGGCTTTCTGTTTGTTATTGATACGATTGCTCGGCTCTTTTGGATAAATACATGAAAAGAAGTGTTTCTGATTCCCTTATTGTCTTTATTGTCTTTATTGTCTTCTATTTTTTTGCTGCTTTGTCAGGATTAAATGAGCATTGGGTTTCATGGGCTTCAACTTATTCGTCAATCGGTTTAGATGAGCTACCTGTCGCTTTAGCGATCCTTTGTTTGGCTCTCGCTTGGTACGCATGGAGACGATTGAGAGATGCTAACGCCAGTCACCAGCAGCTTTCTGAGACGGTTGAGCAACTAAGGCTAGAAGCAGAAGAAAGAAAGCTTGCGGTTGAGCAGGCTCAAATACTTTCCGATACAAAACATGAAATGTTGGAGTACGAGTATCTTCGGAGTAAAAAATTACAACACGTTCGTTTAATGAGTGATGCACTCGCGGCTGCTACGTCACTAGATGATCTGCAGGCCATCTCTGTTAAATACTTAAAAAACTTAATGCCTGATCATACTGTTGCCGTGCTGTTTGCCAATAAAACTTTTGAAAACTGGGCGTTAGCGGGTGCATGGGGTGAACATAAAGATAAAGTATACCCTAATGTTACGTTAGAGCAGTGCCAAGTATTACAGCAAGGTAAGGCTTATATTGACTCGTCAAACACGCAGCAGATGCTATGTGGTAATGCTAATTTAACAACGATAAAAAGTGTGGCTTGCTATCCCATTGCATGCCAAGCGCAATACTTTGGTGTAGTACATATACGATCAGAAAGATTGACTGGCTCATTGTTGTCTAAAGAAGACGAGCAGAGAATAATCGCGGTTTGCAACACGATTGGTTTGCATTTTAATAACCTACAGTTGCGGACAGAATTAAGTATGGCCTCGAATCGTGATGAGCTAACGGGTTTGCTCAACCGAAGAGGTTTAGGTAATACTTTGAAGCGAGAAATTACAACTTCCGAGCAGCAGGGCTATGAAGTGACTGTGGCTATGATCGATATTGATCATTTTAAAAATTATAATGACTCATTTGGGCATCAAGAAGGCGATAAAGCACTGAAGTTTGTAGCAGAAACGCTTGCTAAAAACATGAGAGCCCGAGATGTTGTTGCCAGGTATGGTGGCGAAGAATTCATTTTGGTGCTGCCAAACACGAGTAAAATAATCGCTTATAAAAAGCTTAAGATGTTGATTGCAACAGTGGCTAATGACTCAGAGCTCAGCCCTGATTGTAAGCGTGCAATTACCTTGTCTGCGGGGATAGCAACGTGTCCTCAGGATAAATCAAGTGAAGAAGCTTTGATCAAGTCTGCAGATTTGGCATTATATGCGGCTAAAAAGCGTGGCCGAAACTGCGTTATGGCGTATAAAGTTGCTAGCTCTAAAGTGTCGGCTACTAAGCCGTCTGCAGCGGCTAATATTATTCCTACCAAGCAGGTTAAATAACCTAGAGTAAGCCCTTCCATGATTTTATACATAGCTGAAAAGCCTAGTCTTGGGCGTGCTATTGCTGATGCGTTGCCAAAGCCACATAAGAAAGCTGATGGTTGTATCTATGTTGGCAATGGCGATGTGGTGAGCTGGTGTATTGGCCATTTATTAGAACAAGCTCAGCCAGAAGCTTATGACCCAATATATAAAAAATGGGCAGTGGAGCATCTTCCAATTGTGCCCAGTGAATGGAAATTAGAAGTTAAATCGAAAACACGCAAGCAATTTTCGATACTAAAAAAGCTTATCAAGCAGGCTGACCTGCTTGTTAATGCAGGAGACCCTGATCGTGAAGGGCAGATTTTAGTTGATGAAGTCATTAGTTTTAGCGGTGTTTCTAAAATAAAACGAGATTCAGTGAAGCGCTGCCTTATCAGTGATTTAAATATAAATTCGGTTAAAAAATCGCTAAATAATTTGCGAAGTAACGCTGAGTTTGTTCCTTTGGCCACGTCTGCATTAGCAAGAGCGCGTGCTGACTGGCTTTATGGCATCAATATGACACGCTTATGTACTCTGCGAGGCCAGAAATCCGGTTTTAACGGTGTGCTGTCTATAGGGCGTGTACAAACCCCCTTGCTTGGGTTGGTTGTACACAGAGACTTGGAGGTTAAGGATTTTGTATCTAAACCATTCTATGAAGTGTTCGTTACTTTAAAAACGACTAAAGATGAATTTTATAAAGCTAAATGGAAACCTAGTGAAGCGTGTGAACCCTATATGGATGAGGAGGGCCGCGTACTCTCTAGAAAATTAGCAGAAAACGTCGTTACTCGAGTATCTGGCAACAGTGGTGTTGTTATAAAAGTACAGCAGAACAAAAAAAAACAGGCTGCGCCACTGCCATATAATTTATCCTCTTTGCAAATTGATGCGGCCAAACGATATGGGTTGAGTGCTAAGCAAGTACTCGATATATGTCAGCAGCTGTATGAAAAACATAAACTGATCACTTATCCTAGATCTGATTGTCGTTACCTACCTTTAGAGCATTTTACTGATTCTGGATATGTTACTAGTGCTATAGCAGAAACATGTCCAAGCTTAGAAAAAGCAGTGACTAGCGCTGATCTGAAGTTAAAAAGTAAAGCGTGGAATGACGCCAAAATTAGCGCCCATCATGCAATTATTCCAACGGGAAAAGGCATGGAAGCGAATCGGTTAACCTCTGGAGAGGCTAATGTTTATCAGTTGATTGCTAGGCAATACTTAATTCAGTTTTATCCACCTTTTGAGTATTTAGACAAGCAGATTGATACCGAAGTGGCGGGAGGAATGTTTATTGCGAAGCAAAAAGATGTATTGGTACAAGGCTGGAAATTACTATTTTCTAACGCGAAGCAAGCGAATACGTTGGCTGCTGAAACTAAATTAGGGGATGGCTTTTCAAGTGTCAATCTTCCCAACGTACACCAAGGGGATGTAGTTTTGTGCTTTGAGGCATGTTTTGCTGAAAAGCAAACCAGTCCTCCTAAGTACTTTACAGATGCGACTTTATTATCTGCGATGACAGGAATAGCGCGCTATGTACAAGATTCTGCAATTAAAAAAGTGTTAAGAGAAACGGATGGTTTAGGGACGGAAGCAACCCGGGCAGGGATTATTGAATTATTATTTACACGGCATTTTTTAACACGCATAGGGAAAGATATTCGCGCAACGGAAGTGGGGATTCAACTGATCACTAACTTACCTGAGAACATGGCTCATCCCGATATGACTGCTCATTGGGAATCCCAGCTGGAGGCAATTAGTCAGCGTGAAATGAAATACGAAAATTTTATGGCACCGATGACGGAGAGTTTGCACCGGTTAATTGAGGACGTTAGCCACGTTCAATTTCAAGGGCTTAAAGGGCAGGGAAAAGCACCCATCAAAAAACGTAGGAGAAAAAAAGTGTCATGAGTGCTCCTGTGGATGATTTTATTGCACCTTTTTGCGAAGAACAGATAGAGATACTTTTTCGGGATGAAGATATTCTATTAATTAATAAGCCAAGTGGTTTGTTAAGCTTGTCAGGTAAAAACCCTTTGAATAAGGATTCAGTACATTTTCGATTAGTTCAAATTTTTCCGGGCATTACGATGGTACATCGTTTGGATTTTGGAACATCGGGAATTATGGTCTTAGCACTTAATAAGGCGGTAAACGCGACCCTTACAAAACAGTTTCAAAATAGAACAGTACAGAAAACGTATATAAGTGTTTTGAATGGCCATTTGGCTTGTAACAGCGGGAGTATAGACGCCCCTATTGCAAAAGATCCGCCCAACTTTCCTTATCAAAAAATTTGTTATGAGAAAGGCAAGAAAGCATTAACTCACTTTGAATTAATTTCCTTATCTAGTAACCCTAAAACGAGCCGCGTTTTGTTTACCCCGGAAACGGGGCGGACACACCAGTTACGGATTCATAGTCGAGAAATGGGGTTTCCTATTCTCGGTTGCGATCTCTATGGTACTGAGAAAACACACGCTATGGCGAAAAGGCTGCTTCTGCATGCCTTAACATTGGACTTCGATCACCCTATAACAGGTGATCGAATATTAGGGCGGTGTGAGTGTCCTTTTTAGCTCACGTAGGTTAACGTCGATCTACTTCAAAAAGTTATCAATAGAATCTTCTAGTGCTCCGCCGTGATTTGATTTTCGCGGCTGTATGGCATCTATTTGTGGCTGTATTATATCCAGCTTAGGTTGTTTTTTATTCTGCGGAACCATTGCTCGAACAATAACGGCTTTGGCATGTTTAAGGTGTGATAGGGCGGTAAGTTTTTCATCTTGTGCGATAAACTGCTTCGCTTGATTTATGTGAGCTTCTGCAACTATCGATATATTTAGCCAGTATAGCTCTTGTCCATAATTTTCAGCCAAAAGAGGGGATAGCTTTCCTTTTTTGAGCATTTGGCTGAGTAATTTTTCAGTGAAATTGATATAAATTTGAAAACGTTTAAGTTCTTTGTCGCTATTAAATGCACCCTGCCCTGCGGCTGTTCTATCAGCGGTTTCTTTCTGATTGTTCACCTGTGTCATTAAATCAGAATCGGGGGCTAGTAGACTAATTTCTTCTATTTGAACCATTGCATGGCTGTTAAGCTTTTCTAAAATTTCAGGTTTGCAACCCGCCGCTTTGAGTGTTGCAATAGCGTCTAGAGTATGGAAAGTTTGTTTGCGCAACCAATCTAGCCGATCGTGTTTGACGGATGAATTGTGTTCTCTTTGAGAAATGAAATAGTTGATGCCCAACGCAATTGCGCCAATTAAAGCTATTATGACGATGTAAACTAAATTATCTTGCATCATTATACGAAACTACCTCGCTAAGTATCTGAATTATATAGTTAGGATGTGTGGTTTTTAAAGCGAGTATTGAAGTTATTTACTATTTATTGATTATAGTACTTATGTTTTTTTTTGTGAGACTTGCTTGACCCGAGTTGTATAAGCACTTATATATGCTCGCTATTTTTATTGTCTCGTATCTGCCCGAGGATAGTTACCCCTATGGGAAAGTCGCTCGTTATTGTTGAGTCACCCGCTAAAGCCAAGACGATAAACAAATATCTTGGTAATGAATATGTCGTTAAATCGAGCGTAGGTCATATCCGTGATCTGCCTACGAGCGGTAGTGCTACAAAGTCAGACCCCAAAGCTCGCGCTAAGCAGGCTGCTTTGACGCGTAAAATGGCGCCTGAAGAAAAAGCTATTTATAAAGCGAAAAAAGCAAAAGATCAGTTGGTCGCTAGGATGGGTGTGAATCCTGAAAAAAATTGGGAAGCACATTATGAAATCCTTCCGGGGAAAGAAAAAGTTGTTGAAGAGCTGCGACGCTTAGCTAAAGATGCTGACACTATCTATCTCGCAACCGATTTGGATCGCGAGGGAGAAGCGATTGCGTGGCATCTAAGGGAAGCTATTGGTGGTGATGATGAGCGTTACCGCCGCGTTGTTTTTAACGAAATAACAAAAAAAGCAATATCCAGCGCTTTTGAGGCGCCGGGTAAGCTAGACATGAACCATGTAAACGCACAGCAAGCTCGTCGCTTTCTAGATCGGGTAGTGGGTTATATGTTATCTCCTTTATTGTGGGAGAAAGTTGCACGTGGGTTATCGGCAGGGCGCGTTCAATCTGTTGCTGTGCGCTTAGTTGTAGATAGAGAAAAAGAGATTAGAGCATTTATCCCTGAAGAGTTTTGGGAAATTCACGCAGACACGAACACCGCGGCGGCTGAGATGCTAAAGCTACAAGTAGCTCGAGTTAGCGGCAGTGCATTTCGTCCTTCTTCGGAAGCCGAAACAAATGCACATTTAGCGGCTCTTAAAGATGCTGAGTATACGGTTCTTAATCGTGAAGATCGCCCGACTAGCAGTAAACCGTCAGCTCCTTATATAACATCAACACTTCAGCAGGCTGCAAGCACTCGCTTAGGCTTTGGTGTGAAGAAAACAATGATGATGGCTCAGCGTTTATATGAAGCGGGTTACATCACGTATATGCGTACGGATTCAACCAATTTAAGTGCTGAAGCCGTTGAAAGTTGCCGTGAATACATAGGCGACCATTTTGGTAGCAAATACTTACCTGAAGAAGCGGTTCGCTATTCAAGTAAAGAAGGCGCACAAGAAGCGCATGAAGCTATTCGCCCAAGTGATGTCAATATTGAGGCAACTGCACTAAAAGCAATGGAACGCGATGCTGAGCGCTTATATGAGCTAATCAGGCGGCAGTTCTTGGCATGTCAAATGATGCCTGCTCTTTATACCAGTTCTCGCATCACAGTGAAGGCCGGTGATTTTGAGTTGACCACTAAAGGACGTATTTTACGCTTTGATGGTTACACACGTGTGATGCAGAAAGGCAAAGGTGATGAGGACCTCATTCTGCCCGATGTGAAAAAGGGCGAGGTGCTTACAATGACGGCACTCGAGCCAAAACAGCATTTCACAAAACCAACAGCTCGTTTTACAGAAGCTAGCTTAGTGAAAGAGCTCGAAAAACAAGGAATTGGTAGGCCGTCAACATACGCCTCTATTATTTCGACAATCCAGGACCGGGGCTACGTTGAAATTCAAAACAGGCGCTTTTACGCCTGTAAAATGGGCGATATTGTTGTTGAACGCCTGACCGAAAACTTTACAGATCTTATGGATTATAGCTTCACTGCGCGTATGGAAGATGCGTTGGATGAAATTGCACAGGGTGAAGCTGAGTGGAAAGTCCTGTTAGACCGTTTCTATGGTGGGTTAACCCGCAAGCTAGAAGAAGCGCACGATCCTGAAACAGGTATGCGTCCTAACTCGCCAACAGAGACAAACATTCCTTGTCCTGACTGTAATCGTCATATGATGATTCGTACGGGAAGCACGGGCGTCTTTTTGGGGTGCTCAGGGTATAGCTTGCCGCCTAAAGAGCGATGCAAAGCGACTATCAACCTGACACCAGGCGACGAAGTGGTTAGTGCTGATGGTGATGAAGAGGAAGAGTCACGTATATTGCGTAACAAGCATCGTTGTAATCTTTGTGATAACGCGATGGATAGCTACTTGGTCGACAAGGAGCGGAAGCTGCATGTCTGCGGAAATAACCCAGATTGCCCTGGCTATGAAGTAGAAGAGGGTAGCTATCGCATCAAAGGTTATGAAGGACCTTCATTGGAGTGCGACAAATGTGGCGCTGAGATGCAATTAAAAACAGGCCGTTTTGGTAAATTCTTTGGTTGTACCAATGAAGAGTGCAAAAACACCCGGAAATTGCTTAAAAGTGGTGAAGCCGCTCCGCCGAAAATGGATCCTGTTCCTATGCCTGAGTTGGTGTGCGAAAAAGTTGAAGATACCTACATTCTGCGCGACGGTGCATCAGGTTTGTTTTTAGCCGCAAGTCAGTTTCCTCGTAACCGAGAAACACGCGCACCAAAAATTATCGAGTTACTGCCTCATGAGTCAGAAATTGACCCCAAATACACATTCCTTTTTAGTGCGCCAAAACGTGATAATGAAGGGAATGAGACTATTGTACGGTACAGTCGCAAGACAAAGGAGCAGTATGTGATGACCGAGGTCAATGGCAAAGCAACGGGATGGCGTGCATTCTATCAGGGCAGCGCTTGGGTGGTAGAAGAACCGAAGGCTAAAGCGAAAAAGAAATAACCTTTAACGGTCATTTTATAGAGGTAGTGTATGAGTAATGTATATCTGGTTAGGACGAATCAGAAAATTAATTTTGCACGTATTCATTTAGATGCTTTGACGGTAGCGCAGAACTCCACAAAGTGGAGTAAGCATAATGAAATTGAATCTTATAATGAGTCCATTCTGTTTCATTTGGCATCGGCATACGGTTCGTTTTTACGAGAGATTGCTGAAAAATATAGCTTTGATGCAAGTAAGGTTGGTACTTTGTTTGACTTGGAAGCGATGTTTGAAGAATCTGGGCAAGAATCGCCTGAGAGAAATGAGTTGTGGAGCTTAGAGCAAAGTGAGGTCAGCTGGTTGCATAAAATGCTAGCTGCTTATGCTGCGTGCTGGAAAGCCATTGATAATCACAGTGCCAGAGCCAGTGATACTGTTAGCATTTCTGAAATACATGTGGTGCAGATTAATCCTAATCACGCAGAAGATAGCGATATTTTAGCTGAGTATAAGCAATGGCTAAATGAGTTTCGTTCGTTAGTTGAGCGTTTGCGTTCAGATATGCAAGAGTGGTAGTGAGTAAAAAAACAGTGGAACAAACAGTACTTGAGATTATTAAACTTCCATCAGGCGATTACGCTATGCGTAAAGCTGGGGAAGATGAGCCGCTCATAACCGTGAACTTGTCACAAAAAGTTATCGAGGGGCTTAACGGACAATCTGAAGAGTTGGCACGTATGATTTTAGTCGCTGGCGCAAAGATGATGTCTGAACTATCCCTGGAGTCAGTGGAAGCATCCGAGCCTCCTAAGCCAGTAATCCATTAGTTAGTCCTTTTTCTGCTGTTTAGTGGTGGCGTCTTCTTATGAGGATGCCATTACTACATCCTTGTTGAGCTGAGTGTTCCAAATTTCTTATTTCATGTTCTGAGATATTTTCAGCCCAGCTGATCACAGCGTGACAAGTGCCAATACTTAATGCTTTTTTTGCTAGCTGTAATACGGAATGATGTTCATCTGGGTAGAGTAAAATGACTTTGTTTAAGTCGATACCTGCATCTTGCAAAAAAGAACGCGGTAAATTACTTGGCGGTGCTATCCAAGCTAGCCATCTGTCTTCGTGGCTAAGTTGTGCTAATAGCGGCATTAGCAAAGGCATATCATTTAGCTCGCCACTACGAGTAACAATTTCAGTAATCTTACCAAATTCTTTTTTTGCTGTTATAGGTTTTTGAATAATTTGGTTTGATCCATGTTTACGCAGCAATGCCATGCTAGGTCTGTTGCGATGGTTATGTAACTGAATCATAGTTCGCCTCCTTGTCTTATAACGCCTACACCTAAGCCTTCGATGGATAGTTCTTGTTGTCGTAGGTCTATTTCTATAGGCGAAAATTCAGTGTTTTCTGCCAATAAATAGACCATGTGGCCTTCTTTTTTGAATCGTTTTACTGTGACTTCATCGTCGATGCGAGCAACAACTACTTGGCCGTTACGTGCTTCTGTGCATTGGTGGACTGCGAGCAAATCACCATCCATGATGCCAATATCTTTCATGCTTGTTCCGTGGACTCTAAGCAGATAATTTGCAGGAGGGTGGAAAAAATCGGCTGAAATAGTGCAGTGCTCTTCTATATGTTCTTGCGCTAGTATTGGCGAACCGGCTGCAACTCTGCCTATAAGAGGTATACCTTGTTCTGTGTTTTCAAGTTCAGGTAAGCGAATACCTCGAGAAGTACCGGGGATTATTTCAATGGCGCCTTTTCTTGCTAACGCTTTTAGGTGTTCTTCGGCAGCATTAGCGGACTTGAAACCAAGCGACCTAGCAATTTCAGCGCGTGTTGGTGGGTACCCGGTAGCTTCAATATGCTCACGGATGCATTCAAGTACTTCTTCTTGGCGTTTGGTCAGTTTCATAATGGTGCCTGTGTATTTATACAGTATCTGTGATTATATACAGCAAGAGGGTGATGTAAAGTAATTTTCTGTTTATATATCCAGTATCTTGGTATGATCCACGCCAAATGTTATTCAGGTGGTTTGTCTTGCTCAGCGATGCTCTTAAAAACTCTATTCAGGCTTCATATCGACGCTTCTTAGCTGATCATGAGATGACGCCCCGCTATGGCCAAAAAATGATGATTGCGCATATAGCAAGAACATTGGGTGGTATAGAAGTTGATAGCAAAGGAGAAAGGGTTAACCAAAACCATCTCTGCGTCATTGAGGCAGGAACTGGCACCGGTAAAACGATGGCTTATTTGCTTAGTGCTATTCCTATTGCCAAATCACAGTCCAAGTCGTTAGTAATCTCCACGGCAACTGTTGCACTACAAGAACAGTTGTTGAATAAAGACCTACCCGAAGTAGCACGCCTCTTAGGTGAATCAGTCAACTACGTGCTAGCCAAAGGGCGAGGCCGTTACTTCTGTATTTCTCAAGCAGAAAAGCTTTTAGACTCTCAACATCAAACGGGTCAAATTGCGTTATATGAAGACGAGATTGAACACAACCTAGATCCTTCATTGCTATCTTTTTATCAAGATCTGCTTAGTAAGTTTGCTGCTGGTGAGTGGGACGGCGACCGTGATAGTTTGGCTGAAGAGATTGAGGCGACAAGTTGGGCTCCTTTAACTAGTGACCACACTCGTTGTACAAATCGGCGCTGTAGTAATTTTTCTGTTTGTCCTTTTTATAAATCTCGGGACTCAATGGACAAAGCTGATATTGTGGTTGCTAATCATGATTTAGTCTTGGCTGATTTGTCGTTAGGGGGGGGCGCCATCCTCCCGGAGCCTGCGAATACTGTGTACATATTCGATGAGGCGCACCATCTTTCATCTAAGGCGACAGGGCATTTTGCTTATAGTATGCGCGTTAAAGGTACGCAACGTTGGTTAAAGTCATCAGTAAAGCAACTTGATGCGATGCTTGACGAGTGTGATAACAATGCTGTTTTGGCGCAATATGTAGAGCGTATGACGCCTGCGCGTCAGGATATCGATATTGCATTAGACCAACTCCATGGCAATTTGCGTTTAATGCTGATGGAGGGTGTACAGCGCCCTGCATCAGACCGCTTTCGATTTCCTAAAGGAGTACTTCCTGAGGCAATGATGCACAGCGCCAAAGAAATTGCAGCAGCGGCTGAGCGCTGGATGCTAAAGGCGGAGCAAATTGTTGATGTTCTTAAAGAAGCATTGGATGGTGGTGTTCCAGAGATCAATCGCGAAGTAGCAGAGCGTTGGTACCCTCGTATGGGCTTGCTGTGGATGCGTGCTCAATCACTGTATTGGTTAAATAAGAGCTATGCTATTGCTGACCCTGAAGGCGTTGCTCCTACCGCACGCTGGATTAATTTAGTTGATGCGAGTGATGGTGTCGACTTTGAATGTAGAAGTAGTCCAGTATCGGCGGCAGAGACACTTCAAGAGCATCTGTGGACTAGTTGTTTTGGTGCAGTATTAACGTCAGCGACGATGACCGCGTTAGGGCATTTCAATCGCCTAATTCATGAGCTGGGATTGCCTCAAGATGTATTGTGTGAACGACTACCTAGTCCATTTAATTATTCTGAAGCGGCTGTATTATCAGTCCCTAGCATGGAATCAGACCCTAGTAAGCCAGAAGATCATACGCAAGAAGTCATTAGCATTCTGAATAAGGGGCTAATAAGCGCTACTGCGACGCTGGTATTATTTAGTTCCTGGCGCCAAATGTTTACTGTGTTAGAAAAGTTAGATAGTGCTATTCGAAGTAGGGTGCTAGCACAGGGCGATTTAACTAAGAACGAAATTATAAGACAGCATAAGAAAACGGTGGATGCAGAGAGCCCAAGTATTATTTTTGGTCTGGCGTCTTTTGCTGAAGGAGTGGATCTGCCAGGCAAGTACCTGACAGAAGTTATTATCACTAAGTTGCCGTTTGGTGTACCAGACGATCCTGTTGATGCCACTATGGCTGAATGGATAGAGCAACGAGGTGGCAATGCATTTATGGAGTGGACTGTACCAGAAGCGTCAATGCGTTTGACGCAGGCTACAGGTCGACTCTTACGTACCGAGCAGGATACTGGTCGGGTAATTTTATTAGATAGACGTGTAGTGACGCGACGTTACGGCCGACAATTGCTGGATGCGCTGCCTCCTTTTCGTCGCGAAATCAGTCAAAAGTGAGTAACACATTGGAAGAACTTAACCAGAGTAACACGAGCGAATCAGTTGGCGAAAAAACTGAAGGGCTAGTAAAAAATGAACGTAAAGATAAACGTCGTTCATCAAGCCGTCCCAGTAAAACTGCAAAAAGCAGCACTTGGACACCGAGTGAGTCTGCTGTTTCAGTGGTTGAAGGTAAAAAGCGTTTCCATGACTTTTCACTTCCTGACCAGTTGATGCACGCCATTCACGATCTTGGTTTTGAATACTGCACGCCTATTCAGGCTGATACGATTAAGCCTGCTTTGGCAGGGAAAGATATTATTGGTAAAGCGCAAACGGGGACGGGTAAAACAGCGGCTTTTTTAGTCGGCATAATTACGGATCTGCTTGATTTTCAGCTTGAAGATAAGCAGCGTTCAGGAGAGCCACGAGCGCTTATCATTGCTCCCACGCGGGAGTTAGCATTGCAGATCGCTGCTGATGCGGTGTTGTTGTGTAAATATACAGATATAAATGTAGTTTCTATTGTTGGTGGTATGGACTACGAAAAGCAGAGACGAGAGTTAAAAGCAGGCCCTGTTGGTATATTGGTTGCTACTCCGGGACGTTTAATTGATTTTGTACGTTCGAAAGAAGTCGACCTTCATAATGTTGAAGTGTTGGTTTTGGATGAGGCCGACCGGATGTTAAGCATGGGCTTTATACCGGATGTAAGAACTATCATCCGTAATACGCCACGTAAAGGGGATGAGCGTCAGACACTTCTCTACAGTGCTACTTTTACTGATGATATTATGAGCCTTGCTCAGCAATGGACGGATGACCCTGTTCGAATTGAGATCGAAGCAGAGCGTCGTTCAACAGAGAATATTAGCCAGAAAGTCTTTCTTGTTTCGAGCCATGAAAAGTACAAGCTTTTGCGGAACTATATTCGTGTAAATAACATAGAGCGCGTTATTGTTTTTGGAAATCGCCGTCATGAAACCCGTGATCTTGCAGAGAAGCTTAAAAGAGATGGTGTTCGAGCTGCTTTGATGTCTGGAGAAATCCCTCAACACAAAAGAGTTAAAACGCTTGAGGACTTTAGGAGCGGTAAAATTGAAGTACTCGTAGCAACGGATGTTGCTGGGCGTGGAATTCATATTGATGGTGTTACTCACGTTGTTAACTATCAGTTGCCTGAAGATGCTGAAGATTATGTCCATCGTATCGGTCGTACCGGTCGGGCTGGTGCGACAGGGACTTCTATTTGTTTTGCCTGTGAAAACGATTCTTTTATG
The DNA here is from genome assembly GCF_016744175.1 of Neptunomonas sp. Taxonomy (GTDB): domain Bacteria; phylum Pseudomonadota; class Gammaproteobacteria; order Pseudomonadales; family Balneatricaceae; genus Neptunomonas. Next base: position 51,285 of record NZ_JADGEV010000010.1, read on the forward strand.
ATTCCGGACATAGAAGAAGAAACCGGTGTTAAATTAGAATGCATTCACCCAAGCGAAGAGTTGCTTGCTGACCCCAATGCTTATAAAACGGCTGCTCCGGTAGCGGCTGTTGAAGTTGAGAAGTCAGCAGAAACTAAAATTATAGATAAAGCTGATGAAGCAGTAGACGCTGGTTCTGATGAAATGGCTGAAACGTCTCAAGTTGAAGCTACTGCTGCGTCAAGTGAAGCAACATCTGAAAAAGTATCCGATCAGAGCTTGGAGAAAGATGCAGGGCAAGAAGAAGTTGTTACGCTAGCGTCTATGAGTAAGCTTGAATCGACACCAAAACAGGTAGAGTTGTCATTAGCTTCGCCTGATGTTGATGTGACACTTGATATTGACGGAAACCAAGCTGAGGAGAAGAGTCGTTCAGATGTCTGATGATCGACATAAAACGCGCTTAATTGCACGCATTTTAGCAACAGTAGTTAGTGCATTCTTCGCTGTTTTTGCTGTGGCTGGCTACCAGAGAACGGGCGATATTGCACAGCTTTTGGTATTTTTGGTGGCGTCAGTTATTGCATATGGCGTTATCATTTTTATCTTTAAAGGTATCGATAGGCTATTAGATAGTCTTGATGATCAACAGCGATGAATAATCTGTAATAAGGGCGAACACATGAATGAAGTGCAGCAGAAGGTTGCTGTGTTAGGGGGTGGCAGTTTTGGTACTGTCATCGCCAATATAATGGCAGAAAAAGGAATTAACGTTTCTCAGTGGATGCGCGATGCCACTAGAGCTGAAGAAATAAATACACAGCATATTAATTCACGTTATTTGCCAGATTACTCTTTATCTGAGCACCTATGGGCTACTACGGATATTGAGTTAGCACTAAAGGATGCGTCACTTGTTTTCGTCTCGATTCCTAGTCAGAGTTTTCGTACTGTAGTGCAATTGGCTAAGCCTTTTTTGCAGTCAGGGCAAATGGTTGTTAGCACCACTAAAGGTATTGAGGGCGATACCTTTAGCTTAATGAGCGATATCCTTAAAGATGAGCTTCCTAGTGCTAGAGTCGGGGTGTTGAGTGGTCCAAACCTTGCCAAAGAGGTCGCTAAACATCAACTCACCGCTACCGTTATATCAAGCGGCGATGAAGCATTAAGATCTGATGTTCAAATAGCATTGCAGCAGTCTTACTTTCGGGTATATGCCAGTTCAGATATGTATGGAGTGGAGCTTGGGGGCACACTTAAGAATATCTATGCAATTGCAGCAGGCATCAGCGCTGCTTTGGGGATGGGGGAAAATACCAAAAGCATGCTATTAACACGTAGTTTGGCGGAAATGAGCCGCTTTGCCGTGAGCATGGGGGCAAACCCGATGACATTCCTTGGTCTGGCTGGCGTAGGTGATTTGATAGTTACCTGTATGTCTCCTTTGAGTAGAAATTATCGTGTTGGCTATGCATTAGGTAGTGGTGAAAACCTAGAAGAAGCCGTTGCTTCTTTAGGCGAGGTTGCTGAAGGCGTGAATACCATTCGCATTATTAAAGCCAAAGCTGATGAGCTAAAAATCTATATGCCATTAGTCTCAGGTTTATATGAAGTTGTGTTTAATGGTGCGCATGTTCAAGAGGTTGTGAAGGCCTTGATGATGAATGAGCAGAGCTCGGATGTAGAATTTGTTTTACCAAGAGAAACTATTTAGTGTTAATCCTGATGCGCCATGGAGAGGCAGGTTGGGATGCTTCAAACGATCGTCAGCGTATTCTGACGTCGGCAGGTGTTACTTATGTGGAGCGTCAAATAGCGCATTATCAGCAGTCTCTTTTATCTGTAGAAAAAATAATCAGCAGCTCGTACGTACGAGCCGTACAAACGGCTTCTCAAGTCTCGGGTCTCGTTCCTGGGGTAGAGAGGGTTGTTGATGATCGTTGGTCGCCTGATGCGTCGTTAAGTGATGCAGTTGCTGCATTAGAAGAACATTGGGTTGATAATTTATTGGTTGTTACGCATCAGCCGCTGATAGGTTATGCTGTTCCTTTTTTAACTGAGGGTGTAATTCATACCCCAGAGCCATTGCTTCCCGGGCAATTGGTAGTTCTTGATCTTCTCTGGCCGGCATCGGCTTCTGCGATACGTTTATCTTTATAATTCTAGAGCTTTCTATGTATAGCTCTGCTAATTTATCACTATGAATGAAAGACAATTTCAACTAGATGAATTATCGCTACATGCACTGGAATCTGGCCAAGGCCGGAAAAATGTAATTGTGGCGCTTCATGGGTGGCTAGATAATGCGGCTACTTTTAATGAAATCCGCAAACACTTCAGCGATTTCCACTTCATTGCGTTGGACCTAATGGGTCATGGAATGACGCAGCATCGCCCCGCGTCGATGCCTTACTATATTTGGGATAATGTAAGTGATCTTCTATTAGTACTAGATCAATTGGGGCTGGATAAAGTGACTCTGCTGGGCCATTCAATGGGCGCCAGCATAGCGACTTTGTTCGCAGGGGCTTTTCCTGATCGTATAGAGCGTCTGTGTTTGATTGAAGGACTGGCACCATTGGTATATGAGTCATCTGATCTACCGAGCTTAATGGGTGATGCTATTCTTAAGCGACGCAGAATGAAATCAAAAAAACTCAGGCCTTATTCTGATAAAGAAGCGGCTATTAGTGTACGTATGCAAGGGCGGTGGCCAGTAAATCGCCAAGCGGCAGAGTGGCTGGTTGAGCGGGGTTTGAAGCATATGTCGCAAGGCTATATTTGGCGTAGTGACCCTAGCTTAATGCTACCGTCGTTATTGCGTATGAGCGAAGTTCAAGTGAGTGCTTTCTTGCAAGCAGTGAAAGCACCAGTAAGACTCTATCTCGGTAATGATGGAATTCATGATGAGTCATGGCAGCCGAGAATTGCACAAATTTCATCGGTCGATGTCATTAATTTTGAGGGTAATCATCATCTGCACCTTGAGCCTGAAGCGGCTAAGCTAATTGCAGAGGATATCAAAAGTAGTATCGAATGAATGTTTCAGTGAAATAGTGTTCTAACTTTTAAATAGTCATAAGGGTTTTCTGCTGATGTGGTTGACAAGGATTTGCTTTCTTATATTGGTGTTTGGTGCATCGGCTATACATGCTGCTGATGATCTTGTGGATTCTGCTGACGATAGTGTTCTTGAGCGCTTTAGAGGGTCGTGGATAGTTAATTATAAAACATTGCCGTTAGCTGATTATGCATTACCGTTGGGTAGTGTGGAGCAGGTAAATGGTGTTGAACGCTTAGAGCGTGAAGAGGGCATGACAGGGCGTCTTACCCGTATTAGTTATCGTATACCTGAAGGCAATACAACACGTAAGGTTTTTAGTTTTTTCAAAACTCAGCTTGAAAAACAAAAAGCAGAGATGTTGTTTAGTTGTCAGGGGCGAGAGTGTGGAAGCAGTAATTATTGGGCTAATGATGTTTTTAACTTCTCTAAGTTATATGGTGTTGAGCGTTCTCAATACTACCTTGCTGCTCGTTTGCCGGGAGTGACTGTCTCAATGTATGTGATTGAGCGTGGTAGCCGTAAGCTGTACTTCCATATTGATGTGATCGAAACCGATGTGGCTGCACGAATGACCGCCACTATTAAAAGAGAAGGATATGTTGGTATCTCGATTAATCAGCTACCTGACATGAACCTTCTCGAGAAATTGATCGGTCAGTTAGAGTCTTATAGTCAGGACCTTACCTTAGTGGTTCACCATAAAGGGGAAACATTAGAGAAAGGAAAGGCGCTTAGTGCTACTAAAGCCTCGCAGCTACGTCAGGCGCTGATTGACCGTAAGATGTCGAATCTGTCTGTGCAGTCAGTGGGGGCATTAGCGCCTTCTGTTTTGAGGCAAAATAACCTAGTAGTTGTTCTTGTAGCCGGTTCTTCGTCTCTATGACAAGTGTTTCGTTAGTGCTGGGTAGCGGAGGAGCTCGCGGGTACGCACATATTGGTGTCATTCAAGTACTAGAGGCTAGAGGGTATCGCATTAACTGCATCGCAGGTAGCTCTATGGGGGCCTTGGTTGGTGGCTTGTATGCAGCAGGGGCGTTGGATGAATACACCGAATGGGTTATGGGGCTATCTCGCCTGCAGATCTTACGTTTGTTGGACCTAACATTTGGGATTGGTGCAATTCGCGGTGATAAGTTATTTCGAAAAATTAAGGATATTGCGGGTGATCCTGACATTGAGTCGTTGCCAATTCCTTTTACTGCGGTAGCGACTGATATCGTCCATCAAAAAGAGGTATGGTTTCAGCGAGGGTCGCTGCAAGCTGCAATTAGAGCATCGGCTGCTGTGCCGGGAGTATTCACGCCTGTTGTTGATGCCCATCGTGTACTGGTTGATGGAGGAGTGTTAAATCCGTTACCGATTATCCCAACCGTTGCGGCGCATTCTGATCTGATTATTGCTGTTGATCTGAATGGTAGTCCTGTTATGCCGGATGTGGATTTTCCACAGACTAATGCGCCTTCCGAAGAGGATTTGTTTGCTGAGTGGCCTCTTGAGAAAGGTTTTCAGAATAATCAAGATGATGACGATCGAGTGGTACAGTTGCTCCATGGCGCTGGAGATAATAAATTGAAATTAGACAGTAACTTGGATGTTATCATGAGTTCGCTTGAAGTGATGCAAGGGGCTTTGACTCAATATAAAGTGGCGGGTTATCGCCCGGATCTGCTGATAAATATACCCACTGAAATCTGCCGTTTCCACGACTTTCATAGAGCAAGTGAGGTTATTGAAGAGGGGCGGCGTGTGACTATAGAGTGTCTGAATAAAATGGAGAGAAGGTTTGTATAGTTGAGCCCTTCTCAGGGCTCCTGTACCTGCCTTGAAAGCTAGGGTTATGATAATAGAGCAAGAAATTCTGAACGGGTTTCAGGTTTCGATCTAAAAGTCCCAAGCATCATGGATGTCTTCATAGACCCGTTTTGCTTTTCGACACCGCGCATCATCATACACATATGCTTCGCTTCTATCACAACACCAACGCCTTTAGCGCCAGTCATTGACATAATGGCTTCGGCTATTTCTTTTGTCATGTTTTCTTGAATTTGCAAGCGTCGAGCATACATATCAACAATGCGTGCAATTTTTGAAAGACCAATTACCTTGCCGTCAGGGATGTAAGCAACGTGTGCCTTGCCAATAAAAGGAAGTAGGTGGTGTTCACACAGTGAGTATAGCTCGATGTCCTTGACCAAAACCATTTCACTATTATCTGACGGGAAAAGGGCGTTGTTTACCACTTCTTCAAGGTTTTGCTGATATCCGCGTGTCAGGTAGGCCATTGCTTTTGCCGCGCGAGCAGGCGTGTCGACTAAGCCTTCACGGCTAAGGTCTTCGCCTACTTGTTCGATAATGGTAGCGTATGCTTTTTCCATCACTGATGAATATCCTCTGTAATATGCGTCAAAAAAAGTTGTAAGTTACGCGAACATAACTGTTTCGTAAAGTAGCCGGCATTAATTTATTGCCTGTTTTGTTTCAACAGTATGTAAAGTGCGCCAGAGCCGCCATCTTTAGGCTGTGCAGAACAAAATGCCAGCACTTGAGATAGTTGGCGTAACCAGTCATTCACATAGGATTTTAATACAGGTTGTTGTCCTGACTGGCTGAATGCTTTGCCATGAACAACCATGACAGAACGCATACTTTGGCGTTGTGAGTCTCGAATAAAAGCGCTTAGCTCGTCTCTCGCGGTGTCTACTGTCATTCCGTGCAGGTCAATACCTGCCTCCCAAGGAATATGGCCTTTGCGTAGGCGTTTCATGACGCTGATTTGTATGCCGGGAGCCGCGAAAATTAACTCCTCGTCAGATTCAACAATATCAACAATCTCACTCGACAGCCCATCTATGACTTGTTCTATTTCTGCTTGGGCCATCGTTCGATGATATTCGCGCTGTTTATCTTTGCGGATAGGGCCGTTCGTACGCAAGACGGTTTTTTCGTGTTTTATTGGTGAGACATCACTCATTACCTCGCTAAAGGATATTTCTGAGTCGGTCTTACTTGAGTTTATTTTGTCAGACATAGCACCGGGCACATGAATTCATTAAACTGTCTGGCTTAAACCAAATCAGATTTAGGTATTATCCCGATAGTTATGATGATTGATCAAGAGCAGGTTGCAACTGAATTACAAACAGTGCGCGATTTTATACGTTGGACGTGTAGTTTATTGAATGAACATAAGGTCTATTTAGGGCATGGCAATATTAACGCTTGGGATGAGGCTGTGCAGCTGGTCATGGCGGGCGTTTACCTTTCCTGGAATAGTGATAAAACGGTGTTAGATGCGCGTTTGATGACATCTGAAAAGGCTCGGGTTATTAGCTTTGTCCGCCAGCGTGTCGAAGCACGCAAACCGTTGCCTTACATTACTAATGAAGCATGGTTTATGGGGATGCCTTTTTATGTGGATGAGCGAGTGCTCATTCCCCGCTCGCCTATTGCTCAATTGATAGGAACAGAGTTCTCTCCTTTTTTACGTGAAGGTCTTGTTGAGCGCGTACTAGATCTATGCACCGGCAGTGGTTGTATTGGAATTGCGTGTGCTTATGCCTTTGAGGAGGCGCAAGTAGATTTGGTTGATATCTCTGTTGAAGCGCTGGTGGTTGCACAAAAAAATATTGAGCAACATGAGTTAGCAGAGAGAGTCGCGGCTATTCAGAGTGATCTTTTTGAAGCGGTTAGTGGTCAGAGGTACGATTTGATTGTTACAAATCCACCTTATGTAGATCGGCAAGACTTTGAAAGTATGCCGCAAGAATATCAGCATGAGCCTGAGCTGGCGTTAACTTCTGGGAATGATGGCTTAGACATTACACGTTCTATTTTACGTGAGGCATGTGATTATCTGACGGATGATGGGCTTTTAGTTGTTGAAGTTGGTAATAGCGAAGTCCACCTGATGACGGAATTTCCGCATGTTCCATTTATTTGGGTAGATCTGCCTGACGGTGGTAACGGCGTTTTTGTGATTACAGCGCAAGAGTTAAAGCATTTTCGCGACGAATTTTGATTCGGGCGTTATAATGAATCAGCAGATTTAATAGAGAGAATTATAGATAATGTCGGGCAATAGTTTTGGTAAGCTGTTTACAGTAACGTCTTTCGGTGAGAGTCATGGTCCCGCTTTGGGTTGTATTATTGACGGTTGCCCTCCTGGGATTGAGATATCAGAAGCTGATTTACAGCGCGATTTGGATCGACGTAAACCTGGTACATCCCGGCATACTACTCAGCGTCGTGAGGCGGATGAGGTACAAATTCTTTCGGGTGTTTTTGAAGGGAAAACAACGGGCACTTCTATCGGTTTGTTAATTCAAAATACTGATCAGCGCTCTAAGGACTACTCCAATATTGAAGAAACTTTCCGTCCAGCGCACGCTGACTATGTGTATACACACAAATATGGTTTTCGTGATTACAGGGGCGGTGGTCGCTCATCCGCACGTGAAACAGCAATGCGTGTTGCGGCAGGTGGTATTGCTAAGAAGTACCTCGCCAGTAGAGGGGTAGAGGTTCGTGGTTTTTTATCACAGCTAGGTCCTATTACGATTGATACAAATAATTTTGATTGGGATCAGATTGAGCAAAATCCGTTTTTCTCTCCTGATATAGCGGCGGCAGAGAAAATGGAAGTGTACATGGATGAGCTTCGTAAGGAAGGGAACTCTGTTGGCGCTAAAATTTCTGTTGTTGCTTCTGGTGTACCTGTAGGGCTGGGTGAGCCGATTTTTGACCGCCTAGATGCTGAGCTTGCACATGCGTTAATGAGTATTAATGCAGTGAAAGGGATCGAAATTGGTGATGGTTTTGCGGCTGTTGAGCAAAAAGGTACTGAGCATCGTGATGAAATGACACCTGAAGGGTTTCTTTCAAATCACGCTGGCGGCATTTTGGGTGGGATTTCAACAGGCCAAGATGTTGTCGCGCATATAGCGCTTAAACCAACATCTAGCTTGAGGCTACCGGGGCGCAGTATCAATATCAAAGGCGAACCGATTGAAGTTGTTACAAAGGGAAGGCATGACCCTTGTGTTGGCATTCGCGCGACGCCTATAGCTGAAGCGATGATGGCCATTGTCTTGATGGATCATTTATTGCGCCATCGTGCACAAAACGCTGATGTTAAATGCACTACGCCTGTTATCTCTGGCTAAGTCGAGATTTAAGACGAGCGAGATGAAAAAGTTCGAATGCATTTATTTGTTGTTTAAATGATCGTGACGGGTTTTCTAGCGTCAGTCGTGTAAAACAAGGTAAAAGATCGACTTTGTTTGTTAGATGCCCGGCTTTGGCTGGGCATTTTGTTTTCTGGCAAGGCATTGGGTCATTGCTTAGAAGATGTAGGTTTGCTCGAAGGAGCAGATGACGTGGTATTTAAGGTCGCTTGTTCTTATTGTTGTAAGTGCAAGTTAATGAATAAATTATGCAGTACAAAGATGGACTGAATTGATGACTACTACCTTTCTAGAAACACTTTATGACGGCTATGGGCAGTCGTACGCTGTCGAAGAAATTTTGTTTGAGCAGCAAACTGATTCTTGGCATTTGATTATTTTCCGTAATAAAGAGTTCGGTACTGTCATGGCGCTGGATGGAATTATTCAGACAACGGAGCGCGATGAATTTATTTATCATGAAATGCTGACACATGTTCCTTTGTTTGCTCATGGGAATGCTAAGCGTGTGTTGATTATCGGCGGTGGTGATGGTGGTATCCTGCGCGAAGTGATGAGGCACCCTGAGGTTGAACACGCAACTCAAGTTGAAATCGATCAGTCTGTTATCGATATGTGTAAGACTTATCTGCCTAAGCACTCTAACGGTGCGTATGACGACTCTCGAGCGAATATTGTTATTGCTGATGGTATTGAATTTGTTTGCGAAACAGATGAAAAATTTGATGTCATTATTTCTGATTGCACAGATCCAGTTGGGCCAGGTGAGGTTCTTTTCAGTAGTCGTTTTTATGAGGGTTGTAAAAGCTGCTTAAACGATGGAGGCGTTTTTGTTGCGCAAAATGGCGTTGTTTTCATGCAAGTAGATGAAGTGCAAACAACGCGTCGTCGTTTAAGGCCTTATTTCTCTGATCAGACGTTTTATTGTACCGCAGTACCCACTTACATTGGCGGTAATATGACGTTGGCTTGGGGGGCTGATGATGCGGCCTTGCGTAATGTCTCGGTTGATACGTTGAAGCAGCGTTTTGCACAATCAGGCATAAAAACTCGCTACTATAATCCTGAGATGCACGTGGCTGCTTTTGCGTTGCCGCAGTATGTCATTGAGGCATTAGCTGACGTTTAATAGTTCAATACGTGTAAAAAAACCGGCTAATGCCGGTTTTTTTATATTTGTTAAAAAACGCCGCCTAGAGGGTAGCGCTTTTTTTCTTACTCGCTCGGCGCTTCAGCGCTTTGCTTAGCCGCTTCTTCTACTTGGCGGCGACGGATTTCTCGAGGATCGTTAGGTGCGCGAGTCGTGCGTCGGGCTCTGCGAGGTGCTCGTTCAGTCGGTTGCTCTTGAGCTGGCTCGGCAGTTGTTTCGATTGCCGTAGAGGAGGCTTCATCAGCAGCGGTTTCAACAGTGATGTTATTGCTTGCTTCATTCGCTTGAGTAATTTCTACTGTTTCAGCAACTTCAGCAACTTCAGCAACTTCAGCAACTTCAGCAACTTCAGCAACTTCAGCAACTTCAGCAACTTCAGCAACTTCAGCAACTTCAGCAACTTCAGCAAC
>NZ_JADGEV010000010.1:61170-116703 GCF_016744175.1 Neptunomonas sp.
TTCTTTTGTCACGGCTTCTGTTGTATTGCCTGTTACAGAGGGGGCTGCAAGTTTTTCTTCTGTTGCATTCGTAGCGTCAGCTGACCCAAGTACTGCTGCTGTTGTAAGTGCGGCAGCAACTTGTTCCGTTTCGGGCTTTAGTGCATCGGAATCGGCAACAAGCGTTCGGTCAGCTGATCGCTCAGTATTTCTGCGACGACGGCCACGATTGCGACTTCTTGGCTGCTCGGTAGTCGTTTCTTCAGAGGATTCTTCAGATGTTTTTACGTTTTTGTTGTTCTCTGATGATTTATCAGTTTTCTCATCGCTGTTTTTGCGTGTGCGGCGACGGCGGCGAGGCTTTCCGTTTTTGTCATCGTCAGATTGCTCTGGGGCAGTTGATGCGCTAGCAACGCCAACGGCTTGAGGAGCCAGCTCTGAAGTCACTGTAATAACTTCGTCTTGCTGCTTATTAGAGCGGTTACGTTCTGAGTTATCACGGCCATTACGACGAGGTTTGCGGTTGCGTTGGTTATCCCTAGAGCCGTCTCGTGAATTGCCTCTTTTGTTGCTGCTTTCTTTTTTTGCAGGTTTGGCTGGGCTTGCCTGTTCTACTTTCTTTTCTTCAGCACCAAAAAGAGATTTGAGAATAGCTACAATCCTACTGCCAATACCAGCGGGCTGAGCTGTTGGTTTTGCAACAGATTTGGCTGGTGTCTGGCTGCTTGCTGCAGGAGCTGTTGGTGCGCTTGTAGGTTCTGCTTCACTAGGGGCAGGAGATGCTGGTGTTACACTTCTAACCGCCGCTAGTTCACGTTTAACCGGCGCTGCGCGAGCAGTCTCTTCCGCTTCCGTCTCTGGCTCAGGTTGTAGAGTGTAGCTTGCATCGTTAATTGTAGTAATCGTGTGGTCATCCCTTAAGCGGACCACTTCATAATGAGGTGTTTCCATATTAGGGTTAGGCACGATAACAACACGAACGTCATGGCGTAGTTCAATGTCATGAACAATACGTCGTTTTTCATTGAGCAAGTATGTAGCAACAGTAACAGGCAAAATTGCTCTGATTTGTGCAGTGCGATCCTTTGATGACTCTTCTTCAATAAGGCGCATGATAGATAGAGCTAAAGATTCGGTATCGCGTATAGAGCCTTGTCCATTACAGCGAGGGCATACAACACCACGACTTTCTGTGAGGGAAGGGCGTAGTCGTTGGCGAGACATTTCTAATAAGCCAAAACGAGAGATGCGACCCATTTGTACGCGGGCGCGATCAAGCTTTAATGCGTTTAGTAACTTCTCTTCAACAGCGCGTTGGTTTTTGATAGGTGTCATGTCGATAAAATCGATAACAACTAAACCACCAATGTCGCGTAAACGAAGCTGGCGTGAAACTTCTTCAGCTGCTTCAAGGTTAGTCTGTAGAGCTGTTTCTTCAATGTCTCCGCCGCGAGTTGCTCGGGCTGAGTTAACATCTACAGAAACGAGTGCCTCGGTTGGATCTATAACTATAGAGCCGCCAGAAGGTAGTTGTACTTCTCGCTCGAAAGCCGTTTCAATTTGGCTTTCGATTTGAAATCTATTAAAAAGTGGAGTCTGTTCTTTATATAGACGTAGTTTGCTCTCGTAAGAGGGCATAACTTGTTGAACGAACTGTAAAGCGTTTTGATAAACTTCTTCATCATCAATCAGGACTTCACCTATGTCGGCGCGTAGGTAGTCGCGTATGGCGCGAATAACAACATTGCTTTCCTGGTAAATCAAAAATGGAGAAGGTTTGTCGCTTGACTCTTTGATCGCATCCCAAAGTGTTTTTAGGTAATCAAGATCCCACTGTAGTTCTTGGGAGGAGCGTCCAACACCCGCAGTACGGACGATGATACCCATTTTGTCGGGGACGTTTACACCGTCAAGTGCTGCTTTTAGCTGTGTGCGCTCTTCGCCTTCTATGCGACGAGAAATTCCGCCAGCACGAGGGTTGTTAGGCATAAGAACAAGGTATCGACCAGCCAGGCTAATAAATGTGGTTAGAGCAGCACCTTTGTTGCCTCGCTCTTCTTTATCAACTTGAACAATAACTTCAGTGCCTTCTTTGACTACGTCGCGAATGCTCGGGCGATTGCCACGCTGAGGTTGTTTACTGAAGTAATCGCGAGAGATCTCTTTTAGCGGTAAAAAACCATGTCTATCAGAGCCGTAATCAACAAATGCGGCTTCTAAGCTTGGTTCTACGCGGGTTATTTTCCCTTTGTAGATGTTGGCTTTTTTCTGTTCACGGCTTTCAGATTCAATATCTAGGTCGTAGAGGCGCTGGCCGTCCACGAGTGCGACACGCAGCTCTTCTGGTTGAGTTGCGTTGATCAACATTCTTTTCATTTTAAATTATTTCTCTATTGCAGAGAGTGCAATCCATCCTGTCCGATCCGTCTGGTGAAAACGTTACACGATTCAATCATACGATACAGTTCAGTATTGAGGATGCCAGTATCTATAGATGATAGTACTGCGCAAATGCATCTGCGGTGGAGGAAAAAACAGCCATTATTGTTTTTCTAAGTGTTTGTGTCTGTGAGATGTAACCACAGGTTCTAGGCTGTTAATGCGTCTCCACCTCCAATCAAATCCAGCAGGAGATGTTCAGGGGTAATGCACTCTCTTAAAAACTTTAATTAATTCTGCCGTGCTGTTTAGTTATCATGTTAGATGCCAGGTTTAGATGTTTGCTAATCTGGGATGTGACACGAGTTTTACTATTACTAAGTCGTAACTGATATTAGTCGTAACGTAGATTCTACAAACGTGAGCATCAGCTAAAAAAATCACTTCTTAGCAGCTCATTATCTATTTTTTTAACAATAGCTAAAGCCAACAGCGTTCGGCGACGCTACAATATAGCAGCTAACCCATACAGCATCAATCGAGAACACAATTTCCTCAATGTCAGATACTAATCCATCCGCTAATATAAGCGTTCGCTATATCGAAGTAGAAGAAGATCAAGCGGGGCAGCGCATTGATAATTTTTTGCGCACTGCCTTAAAAGGCGTTCCTAAGAGCATGATCTATCGCATTATTAGAAAAGGCGAAGTTCGTGTTAATAAGAAGAGAATAAAGCCTGATGGCCGTATTCAGGGTGGCGATTTGGTGCGAATACCGCCTATTCGTGTATCTGAACCCAACGACGTTCCTATCGTAGGTAAAGCGCTGCTTGAGCTGCTAGAAGCGTCTGTCCTATATGAATCTAAGGCTCTTATAGTGATTAACAAGCCTTCTGGACTTGCGGTACACGGAGGTAGCGGTATAAATCTTGGGTTAATTGAAGCAATGCGCCAATTAAGACCAGATGAGCATTTTCTTGAGTTAGTTCATCGGCTTGATAGAGATACATCCGGCTGTATCATGATTGCAAAAAAGCGCAGTATGTTGCGCCATTTACATGAAGCCTTGCGCCAGAATCGCGTTAATAAAATTTATCATGCGTTGGTCGTAGGAAAATGGGAATCAAAAAATAATTCAGTTGATGCTCCTCTGCGCAAAAATGAGCTTCAATCTGGTGAACGGATTGTTAAAGTTCAACCTGATGGTAAGGCGTCACTCACGCGCTTTAAAGTATTACGCCGTTTTGCTCAAACTACATTAGTAGAAGCGAAGCCTGTAACGGGTAGAACTCATCAGATTCGTGTACATACGCAGTTCGCTGGACATCCTATTGTTGGAGATGAAAAATACGGTGTTGAGTCGATTAATCGAGATATGAAAAAGCAAGGCGTTCGTCGATTGTTTCTTCATTCTGCAATGTTGCAAGTAGCATTGCCAGAAGGTGAGACCTTGAATGTAAAAGCACCGTTAGAGTCTGCATTAAGTAGTGCGTTAGAAAGATTGGCTGCACAGCAAGATAAAGCATACCAGGAAGAATCTTAATGATAAAAGAGCAAGTTTATCGTTGCGCTGACCGGGTTTTGAGTAATGGAGAGCAACCAACTCCTGAGATGGTTAGTGCTGACTGTCAGATTAGTATAGATGATGCAGCATTATATTTAAGTGGTTGGAAGCAAGAGCTTCCAGCGCGTGTTAGCTTTGGTAGGAAAGATGTTTATGTGCCTGATGTACCTGATTCTTTAAGCTTGTCGTTTGGTCGCATATGGCAACAAGCTGTTGAAGAAGCAAGTATGCGTCTGCTCAGTGATCAAAAAGCAACGGGTACTCATATTGAAGAGGCAGGGCGTGTTTCAGATGACACTATTAAAGAGATGCAATACCGCCAACAAGATTTGGAAAACCGTTTACGCGAGCAGAACCAGAAAACAGGTGAACTAGCAGGCCATAATAAAGCGCTAGATGCAGAGCTATCTGTTTTAAAAACGGGGTTGGCTTCAGAAACAACCATGCGAAAGCAAGAAGAGCAGATCAGGTCAAACGTTGAGCACGAATTGGCTCATTTGCGTAAAACCTATGAAGATTCTAAGCGGACATTTGATCAGCGTATAAAAGATGAGCAGAGACATATGCTGGACTCTGTTAGTAAGGCTGATGTTGATGTTAGGTATTATAAGAACGCATTAGAGAAGCTTCGTGATGAAGTAGGTAAGAAAGAGTCAATTTTAACTAAGTCTATTCATGACATAAAAGCAGAAGTTGCTAAAAAAGATGTCAAAATTGATACGCAACGTTCTCAACTGCGCAGCCAAGAGGCTGAGTTGAAACTGCTTAAGCAGGATGTTGCAGCTCAAAGCCGTGAATTAGTGCGGTGTACTTCATCATTATTGGCTGAAACAAATAAATCTAAGCGTTTGGATGATAAAGCGCGTGAGTTAGACAACGAGATTAAGCGCCTGAATCAAAAGCAATACAATTCAGCGACTGACTGGAGCCGCCGTGAAAATAACTTGCGTAAAGAAGTAAAAGACAAGGATGATGAATTAATTAGAACATTGTCGCGCCTGACCAGTCTTGAGAAACGAATTATTGCTCAAGATGAAGAGCTGCGCCGTTTAAATTCACGCTTGTAGATGACGAAAGATTAACTCCTTATTCTTTACAGTTATAATAGAGAGTAGTAATAATAGTATGGGTAGTATAGATAAGATTAAATTAAGCGGAATGCTATTATGAAGCTGCAACAATTACGTTATATTTGGGAAGTCTCGCGTCATGATCTGAATGTTTCTGCGACAGCTCAGAGTCTGTACACATCGCAACCCGGTATCAGTAAGCAAATTCGCTTGTTAGAAGATGAGCTGGGTGTTGAGGTGTTTGCTCGCAGCGGAAAGCATTTAACGCGTGTGACACCCGCCGGTGAGGCCATACTCGAAGTCGCTGGTCAAATATTACAAAAAGTAGAAGGCATTAAGCAAGTCGCTCAAGAATTCAGTGATGAAAAGAAAGGTAGTTTGGCAGTCGCCACAACTCATACACAAGCTAGATACGCTTTGCCTAAAACAATAACTGAATTTATAAAATCTTACCCTGATGTTTCATTGCATATGCATCAAGGTACTCCTATGCAAATTTCAGAGATGGCTGCCGATGGCACTGTCGATTTTGCGATTGCTACTGAAGCCATGACGCATTTTTCTGACCTGATCATGATGCCGTGCTACCGCTGGAATCGTTCAGTTATAGTGCCAAAAGACCATCCATTGACCCAGGTCTCTAAGCTGACACTTAAAGATATTGCAGATTACCCGATAGTCACGTATGTATTTGGTTTTACCGGACGCTCTAAGCTTGACGATGCTTTTGCTCAAGAAGGATTGGAGCCTAAAGTTGTTTTCACTGCGGTTGACTCTGATGTTATTAAAGCATATGTACGCCTTAATCTTGGCGTCGGCATTGTCGCTACAATGGCTTATGAACCTGAAGTTGATAAAGACTTAGTGGTGCTAGATGCTAGTCATTTGTTTGAGCCCAGCACCACTAAAATAGGCTTTCGCAAAGGAACGTTCCTTCGCGGCTATATGTATGACTTCATACATTTATTTGCGCCTCATCTTACCAAAGATGTTATTAGGCAGGTGTTAGAGTGTGGTAGTCGTGCTGAAATAGACGAGATTTTTGCCCATCAGGAATTGCCCGATCTTTAATGGGTAGGTTTGTGTTTATCAATTATGCTTATGTTATGGCGAGCTAGACTAGAGTCTGAATTGTAGGCTTTGCTATAACAGGTTAAATTGCGTTCTTTTTTGTTAGAAATTTATCGTGGAGGAGATGCTTGTGGAACTGGCTTGTCTTGATTTAGAAGGTGTACTAATTCCTGAGATTTGGATAGCGTTTGCTGAAGAAACCGGAATAGATGAATTAAAGGCTACAACTCGCGATATTCCTGACTATGATGTGCTAATGAAGCAGCGTTTACGCATCTTGGATGAGCATGGTCTGACATTACCGCAAATTCAAGCAACAATAAGTCGGTTGACGCCTCTTGAGGGTGCTCGTGAATTTATTGACTGGTTGCGCGAACGCTTTCAGGTTGTCATTTTGTCGGATACTTTCTACGACTTTGCCGAGCCCTTGATGAAACAGTTGGGCTATCCTACTTTGCTATGCCATAAGCTAGAAGTGGATGATAGTGGCCGGATAACAGACTATACATTGCGTCAGAAAGACCCAAAACGTCAATCAGTAAGAGCTTTTCAATTGCTAAACTACCGTGTGATTGCGGCAGGTGATTCTTATAATGACACAACAATGTTAACGCAGGCGGAAACAGGAATTTTGTTTCACTCTCCGCAAAATGTTATCGACGAATTTCCGCAGTTTCCAGCAGTTCATACTTTTGAAGATCTAAAAAAACAATTCTTGAAAGCGAGCCTGCGAAATTTAACGCTTTAGCTTCTTATACTGCTTGCTGGGAGTCTTGCTAGTAGACTTCTAGTGGCAAATTAATGATTAGTTGTTAACATAGTTTGTTCGCCTTTCTGACATTTCCTTCGTAATCAAAAATCCTTGTTTGAATGCGCCAGAAGTTGCCTTTTTTTCGGGCGATTACAAAATCAGGGTGTGTTATCAGCAGGCTGTTCTCTGCTACCTCCTTTGCTGTCTTAAACGCCCTTGGGCTAATGCTGTTTAAGAGACGTCGACCAAATAACTTATTAAATACACCTCTTTGAGCTTTTGAGCTGAAGTTGAAACTTTCTTTTAATGTTTCTCCGTGTTCATCATGATAAATCACGGATACTTTTTCTTCGTTTGTTTCAACGCTAATGCCTGCACAGCGCAGAATGAAAGCATCTTTGAGTTGTAAGGCTTTTTTTAATTGATCATCAGGGTCAGTTAGCGCTTCTTCGCACTGATGGCATTGCCGAGCGGCAATATCATTTTCTGCATCACAAATAGGGCAGCTTTTAAAACGAAAACGGTATTCGCAGCGCTTAATAAGCCCGCTTTTATTTTTTTCTGCTTTTTGGCAGCGGCGTCCAAAGTGTTCTATGATTTGTCCGTTAGTATCTTTTTTTCCCCAGAAAATATTAGCAAACTCACATAGTGGGCAAAATACTTGTACGGGTTCTGAGTCTGAATCTGGTTTCGGCTTTCCTATTTCCGGGTGATGAAGATTAAAGTTATTACCCGCATAATCGATGATAAGGCAATCTGACTTTCCTGGAGATAACCGCAAGCCGCGACCAATGATTTGTTGGTACAAACTAACGGATTGTGTAGGGCGTAATAAAGCGATCATATCTACATGTGGAGCGTCAAAGCCTGTTGTTAAAACAGATACATTCACCATGTACTTGAGTTCTTGGCGTTTAAATCTCTGAATGTAATTGTCTCTGTCAGCGCTGGGGGTGTCGCCAGTAATGAGCGCTGTTAGTTCATTAGGTAGATATGAGGTGATTTCTTTCGCATGCATGACCGTCGCTGCAAAAATCATTATGCCGCGGCGGTTTTTAGCATATTCCTCAACTTGCAGAATAATGGCTTGGGTGACGCGCTTGCATCGCGTTAATAAGTCATTTACAGGCTTTTCGGGCAGGTTCCCAGAAGAGGATGGGGTGATCGCAGAAAAGTCGTATTGTGCGATGGCTGCATCAATTATGTTCGGCGGTGTTAGGTAGCCGTTCGATATCATTTGCCTTAAAGGCAGTTCATAAATGCATTGGATAAAGGGGCGAGGAGTATCGCTTCGAATATAACCCCGGTAGTGAAATTGATAGATCCACCCTAGACCCATTCGGTAGGGTGTTGCTGTCAGGCCAAGTACTTTAAGGTTTGGGTTTATGCTTTTTAAATGTGAAATGGTTTTTAGGTACTGACTGTCTTGTTCTTCACTTAGCCGGTGGCACTCATCTATTATGAGCAAAGAGCATGGAGTGTTGAGTGACGATAAATTCCTAGAAATGGATTGAACACTGGCAAACGTGATTTGTTCTTGCGTATTTTTTTGCTTTAGACCAGCAGAGTAAATGCCTGCCTTAATGTCTAGTTCGCAGAATTTTTTATGATTTTGTTCTACCAACTCTTTTACATGAGCGAGAACTAGTACGCGTCCTCGCGCTTTTTGAGCGAGAGCAGCAATAATTAGACTTTTTCCTGCGCCTGTTGGTAAAACAATGACTGCGGAGTCATTGCTATTGCGAAAGTGTTGGATTGTTAGATCAACAGCTTCTTTTTGGTAATCTCTGAGTGTGAAAGGTTTCATTTGCGAAGCATACGTATATTGCTAGCAGAGTAAAAGTCTCAATAGTGTCTTGTGGTATTAACTGGCCGTTATGCAGCAGCACTCAAAAAGTTACTATTGATGTTGCTTAAAATACATCTGATAAAGTACAGCGGTTATTTTTTGAGCAATAGGTAGGGGCTTATAAGCAGGAATAGTATGTTGATATCTTTGATATGTTGAATTAGTTGGGCATTTTTTATAATACTTTTTGTTATTTATTAAAGTATTGCTATGCTGAATTGATTGAAATAGATAATGAAGGAATATTATGGCAGCTGAGTTGAAAGAGCTTGTTTTAGAGCACTCTGGGTTTGATGCAGCAATATCAGGTGGGAACGGTCGCTCTATTGATTCAGCTATCATCATTCATCAAGATGGAGTGCATGACAAGCGAACCGTACAAAAAGCCGTTCTTTGGGCTTTAGGGCGCCATAAGGATTTGAGCTGGGATGTGCTCTCAGACGCTCAAGAAGAAAGTAATGGAAGGTATTATGAGTCTATGCTGTTAGATGTTCGAGTTATGAATGACTTTGGCAAAGTGCAAAGAGGGAAGCAAACTATATATTTTGATATTACTGAGCTTATGAGTTGTTAGTCATTTATATTGATAATTAACTAAGAACCCATTCAACAATTCGTATTGCGTCATTTTCTAAGTTGCGCTGTACATTTTTCCCCATGAGAGTGAACTCAGAACCCAAAATCATGCTAGGAGAGACCACAGGTGTTTGTGGTTTTTTCTGTTTGTTGGTTTGGCGGTTTCTCCATGATAGGGCTTCTGCAGTCCAATCTTCCATCGACCTAATGGTCAGGGATGTAGAGTTAACTAAATCATTCATATCTCTTGTGCTGATTAGATGAGATAGCGCGGGGTGGCGTGCCCAAGGTACTGGGAATTGCATTGTTTCATGGTGATTTCCAGTGAGGACTTCATGGAGAATAATATGGCCGCCAGGTATAAGTATTCGTTGGCACTCTTTTAATGCACTAATCTTATCAGGCATGTTTAATAAACTGTGTTGCAAAATAATTAAATCAAACGACTGATCTGCAAATGGAAGCTGTTGTCCGTTACCTGTGACAATCATCGACGGTGAGGACTTATCATGGAGTTTGTTTAACTGTCGGTTTATTTTATTGAGCTTATGAGTGATATCTAAACCGACATAAAACGCAGGGTAATGATTCTTGCAAACGCGTAATAACCCCCCAAGACCGCTTCCAATATCAAGAACCTTTGATGCTTTAAAATCGATTAACCGTTGACTCAGCTTTTCAGAGGCTTTTATGCCACCTATGTGGAGCTGGTCGATTGGGGCTAGGTGATATAGGTTAGGACCGTCAGGGTAAGCAGTATTGAGGCGGCTTATTATCTTTTCACTTTGAAGGCTTTGGCTGTAATGTGAATCAATGCTTGTCATACGGATCTACCATACGGGTATCTATGTATTCTAGATGATAACGTAAAACCTGGGGTGCTGCTATGAGACCTGTGCTATATCGCTACTTCCGGATGAAGTGGCGGTATAGAGACAGATAGATATTCTATACTGTAAAAAATTAAGTGTATTATTGAAAGTTCTGGGTTGTTTAACATGCTGTTGGTCTAGCAAATTATTATTGGTAGTGGTTACTAAATGTCTTTTAAAAAAATACTATTGTTATCGTCATTAATTGGCTTTATTGCAGGGTGTTCTGGATATGCTGCTTCAGAAAATCAGATTGGTCATACGCTATCGATTCAAAGCCTTAAATTTTTGCCTAGCAAAGTATCGGAAACGTCTGGTTTAGGGCACCACGGTGGTTATTTTTGGACGATAAATGATAGTGGTGGTAAGAGTGCAGTTTATGCTTTTAACCAACAGAGTTATAAATATGCTAAGCGAGTTAATGTTGAAGGAGCAAAGAATATTGATTGGGAGTCATTAGCTCAGGATGATAAGAGTTTATATATTGCAGATTGTGGCAACAATAAAGGCAAACGAAAAAAACTAGCTATTTACAAGGTTGGTTGGAAAAAGCTAATTAAAGCGAAGCATAAAGGTAAAGTCTCATCTAAAAAAATAAGCTTTAGTTATGCTGATAGAGATAATTCTGATGTTGGAAAACAGCATAATTTTGATTGTGAGGCGTTGACGGTCGTTGGTGATAAGCTTTGGTTATTTACCAAGAACAGAGGCGACTTACAGACTCGATTATATGCCTTAGATAAGAATAAATCTAAGCAAAAGATAACACCCTTGGTTACATTGCCTGTATCAGGGCTGATTACAGCAGCTGATTATGACGAAAAGAATAATAAGCTAGTGCTTTTGGGATACCAAAAAGCGAGTGTGTTCGGTAAATCGTTTATTTGGGTTGTCGATATTGAGGCGGGTTTGCCTGTATGGAAACGTGCTACCTACCATACTATTTTGCCGTATGGGCAATGGGAATCGGTTATGTGGGAAACACCTGAGTCTTTATTGCTAACGTCAGAGAAGAGTCCGCTGGGTGCTCAGCAAGTGGGTCGGATACGCTTGAATGATTAAGATCTAGCCATCATGTTTTAAATGGTGCCTCATTTGTCACATAGCGTGATGATTTGCATTATAATATCAGTCTGCTCAGCAGGGCAGTTATTACTCATTCATCAGGAATACATCAGTAGATCATGCTTCAGATTTATAACACTCTCACTAAGCAAAAAGCCCCTTTTACGCCGCTGGTAGAAGGCCGTATTAATATGTATGTTTGTGGCATCACAGTATACGATTATTGTCATATTGGGCATGCAAGAGTAATGGTGTGTTTTGATGTCATTACCCGATATCTGCGCTCTCGTGGTTGGGATGTGAATTACATTCGAAATATTACAGATGTTGATGATAAAATTATCAAAAGAGCCTCAGAAAATAGTGAAACCGTTGAAAAGTTAACTGAGCGAATGATAGATGCAATGCATGAAGATGAGGATGCATTATCTGTTTTACGTCCAAATCAAGAGCCTAAAGCAACAGCGCATATCGATGAAATTATCGAATTGGTAAGTACCTTAATCAATAAAGGTTTCGCTTATCCCGCATCAAATGGCGATGTATATTATCGAGTAGAGAAATTTGCTGAATATGGAAAACTAACAAATCAGAACATTGAAGAGCTTCGTTCTGGTTCTCGTGTTGAGGTGGAAGAAGCTAAGGAAAGTCCACTAGATTTCGTTTTATGGAAGGCTGTAAAACCTGGTGAGGTTAGCTGGGATTCTCCATGGGGTGCGGGTCGCCCAGGTTGGCATATAGAATGCTCGGCCATGTCTAAGTGTTGCCTAGGTGACACATTTGATATTCATGGCGGTGGTCCTGACTTGCCATTTCCGCATCATGAAAATGAGATAGCTCAGTCCGAGGCTGCCAATGGTTGCACGTATGCAAATTACTGGATGCATGCAGGACCCGTACGTGTAAATAGTGAGAAGATGTCTAAGTCTTTGGGGAATTTCTTTACGATTAGAGATGTCTTGAAGAAGTATGATCCTGAGGTGGTGCGCTTTTTCTTAGCGCGTGTACACTATCGTAGCTATATCGATTATAGCGAAGACAGTCTTAAAGAAGCGCGGGTTATGCTTGAGCGTTTTTATCAGGCCTTAAATGGCGTCGCTAAGTGTGAGTATTCGCAGAAAGACATTGATCAATTAAGCATTGAGACGTTTGAGCAGCGTTTTATCGACGCGATGGATGATGATTTTAATACCCCTAAAGCTATTTCAGTTTTGTTTGAAATGGTAAATGAGCTAAATAAGCTTAAGAAAACATCTGAAGCGGGTGCTGCAATAATGGCCTATAAGATTTCAGAATTAGGTGGTGTGATTGGCTTGTTGCAACAGAATCCAGATGTTTTCTTGAAAGGAGAAGGTAAAGAAGGCGAGTTGGATGCCGATAGTATCGAAGCGTTAATTCAGAAGCGGGTTTGTGCTAAAGCAAATAAAGATTATGCGGAGTCTGATCGAATTCGTGATGAATTAGCGGCTCAGGGCGTTGTTCTTAAGGACAGTCGAGAGGGAACTACTTGGTTTCGCGAAAGCTAAATAGGTTGGCAGGTTGTTAATTATTTAAAAAAGCGAGCATGGCGCTCGCTTTTTAATTGCCTATAAAAAGAAGGGGCTTGTTTAGTCGGTACTTGAAGCTGCTTCTAGCGTGTTTTCCATTAAACAGGCAACTGTCATGGGGCCAACACCGCCGGGCACTGGTGTGATCCAGCCTGCGTTTTGGGCCGCGGCATCATAGTCGACATCGCCAACTAATCGTCCATCATCAAGACGGTTAATACCTACATCAATAACGATAGCATCCTTCTTGATCCATTCACCTTTTACAATGCCGGGTTTGCCTACACCAACAACAACAATGTCTGCTCGCTTAACATGGAAAGCCAGATCGCGTGTAAAACGATGAGTTGTTGTAACGGTGCAGCCTGCAAGCAATAGTTCAAGAGACATTGGACGGCCAACAATGTTGGAGGCACCCACGACGACAGCTTCTTGGCCATGTAAGCCAATATTGGTGGACTCAAGTAGTTTCATTACGCCTTTGGGCGTGCAGGGGCGTAGTGCTGGAAGGCGTTGAGCTAGCCTTCCAAGATTAAAAGGGTGAAACCCGTCAACATCTTTTTTGGGCTGGATACGCTCTAAAATTTCATTACTATTTAGTTCTTCGGGTAGTGGGAGCTGTACTAAAATGCCGTCAACATCAGGATTTGCATTAAGCTGATCAACTAAGGAAAGTAGATATTGTTGCGAGGTGTCAGATGGGAGATCATATGAAAGTGACTCGATACCCACCTCTATGCAGGCATTTTTTTTATTGCGGACATAGACATGAGAAGCGGGATCATCACCAACAATAACAACAGCCAGGCAAGGGGCGCGTTTACCTTCTTTCAGTCTAATCTGTATTTTTTCTGCTACCTGTCGACGTACGTCGGCAGCTATTTGTTTTCCGTCAATAATCTGTGCGGTCATTGTTTTAGGTGATCCCTGATGCTGGCTTTGTATCAAAACAGCGCGGATTTTCTCATGTTAGAGCTCTGCGGCCAAGTAGGCGATAGGTGATTAGAGATAAGAAGATGATTTTTGCATTGAGTTTCAAAAAAATATTGACGATGTGCGAGTGCTCCTTTAGGATACGCGCTCCTTTATGAGGCCTTTGAATCTCGGTTCAGCAGCAGGGCCTCATAAAGGTTCAGGATATCTTGGTATCTGTAGTGCCCATAGCTCAACTGGATAGAGCAACGCCCTTCTAAGGCGTAGGTTGTAGGTTCGAGTCCTACTGGGCGCACCAGTTACTTCTTAAGTGATCCTCTTCGTATAACGATATTCTCTGTTAAATCTTCCTCTCGTATTTCTGATATAACACTTCAACATTTATAAAATCTATCTTTATGGCGCTGTGTGTGACGCCGATGGTTTGAATAACCTTAAGCGATTGGCATTACCAACGACGGTTGCTGATGAAAATGCCATGGCAGCACCGGCAATAATGGGGCTTAAAAGAATTCCAGTGAATGGAAATAATATTCCTGCCGCAATGGGGATGCCAATACTGTTGTAAATGAAGGCTCCGAAAAGGTTCTGGCGAATATTCTTTAGTGTAGCTTTTGATAACTCAACTGCGTCTGCAATGCTATGTATTGAGTTGCGTAAAAGCACCATGTCAGCACTTTCAATTGCTATATCAGTACCATTTCCAATGGCGAATCCTACATCAGCGAGTGCTAATGCGGGGGCGTCATTTATGCCATCGCCAGCCATGGCAACAATTTTACCTTGCTGTTGAAGGGCTTTAACTTTATTTGTTTTATCTTCAGGCGTGGTTTCTGCTATGAAGTCATCAATGCCTGCTTGTTTTGCAATAGCGGCTGCTGTGTTCTGATTATCTCCCGTTAACATAACTATATTAATACCAATATTTCGCAATCGCTTAATAGCGGTAGCTGAGTCTGCTCTTATAGGGTCTGCAACGGCAAGAATGCCTAAAAGCCTTCCGTCAGCTGCAAGGTAGATGAGCGTATGCGCAGTAGTTGTTATGCTTGAGTTGATTGCGGCCTCAGTATCTACGTTATTCTCATGCATGTATGCGAGATTGCCGAGTAGTAGGTGCTGCCCCTTAATGACGCCAGTTATTCCCCGGCCAGTAATTGACATAAATTGTTCTGCAGGAAGTAAGGGGAGGTGCTTGTTAATAGCAGCTTTAATGATGGCTTCACCTAAAGGGTGCTCTGACAACTGTTCTAGTGAAGCGGCGAGCGACAGTATATTATTTTCAGATGAGTTGATTGAAATGATACTGTTAAGCGTAGGAGATCCTTCGGTAATGGTGCCTGTCTTATCAAGGATGATAGTGTCGATATTTGACGCCGCTTGTAGTGCTTGTGCATTACGGATGAGGATCCCATGTTCAGCTGCTTTTCCGACACCCACCATGACGGACATGGGGGTCGCGAGGCCTAGTGCACAAGGGCAGGCAATAATCAGCACTGTTGTTGCACTTATTAGCATGTAAGCGGCCTTGGGTTCTGGACCAAAAAAGTACCAAAGTGCGGCGGTAATAAAGCTAATAAGAATAACTGAAGGCACGAAAATGGAAGAGATTTTATCGGCTAAGCGTGCAATAGCGGGTTTACTATTTTGTGCTTGTTTTATCATTTCTATAATGCGGCTAATCGTAGTTTCTTTTCCTACTTTTTCAGCTAAAATTAGTAGGCTGCCAGATTTATTGAGGGTTCCTTCAGATACATTGTCCCCCGGCCCTTTACTGGCAGGAACTGGCTCCCCTGTAAGCATTGATTCATCGATGTAGCTTTGCCCTTCAAGAACGATTCCGTCAGTAGGGATTTGCTCTCCCGGGCGAATGCGAATTTTATCGTTAATTAAGACAAGTTCCAGTGGTAGGGTTTGTTCTTTGTTGTTCCGGATGATGCAGGCTGTTTTAGGTTTTAAGTCTAGTAGTCGTTCTACTGCATTAGATGTTCTAGTGCGTGCTTTTAGCTCCATAGCCACACCAAGATTGACTAATCCAATAATCATAACGGCGGCTTCGAAGTAAATATGCCTAGCAGTATCAGGAAATAGTTGCGGGGCCAGCACGATAATCATTGAAAAAAGCCAAGCACTACCAGTGCCTATGGCTATTAATGTGTCCATTGTTGAGCTTCCGTTACGAAGCGCAATGAGAGCACCTGTAAAAAAGTGTTTCCCAGAAAAATACATGATGGCTAGAGTAAGAACGCCTATGGTGCCCCAGATGAATTGATCATTCGTAGTTTGGATGCTCATGCTGTCCATGAAAAATCCAGCAATCATCATGGGTATGCCGAGCGCAAGAGCTACGCCTGAGTGAGTTAGACGTTGAAGGTAAAGTGCTTTGTCTGCTTCTTTTTGTTTCAGTCTGTCTTGGGCATCGTTTTGTGAGAGTCTAGACTTATATCCGATATCATTAAGTTGACTAATAACTTTTTCAGGGTCAACAGAACCTGTGAAAAGAAGTCTGCGTTGAGGGAAGTTGACTTCAGCGCTTTCAATACCAGGAATATGAGAGGTGCACGTCTCAATTTTCTTTACACAGCCAGCGCATGATACGTTTTCAAGAATTAGAGTTGTGCTCATGATTGAAAGGGCCTTGTCAAATTGATGTAATCGCCTGTGTAAATTATATGCGATATTATTTGTGCTAGTTTAAACGTTACAGCAGCGGTAAGGTCAAACGCATACTGTCTGTTTAAATGTATAGTGTAGGGAAATAATGAATATTGCAGAGGCTGCTAAGCACACGGGATTAAGTCGGAAAACCATTCGATACTATGAGCAGCAGGGGGTAATACCCCCGGCAAAGCGTAGTGCTAATGGCTATCGTCTTTATGATACCGCCCAATTGGGATGTTTGCTTTTTATCAAAAGAGCAAGAGAGCTTGGGTTTTCATTAAATGATAGTCAGGAGCTATTATCGATTTCACAAGATCCTGGAAGAACAAGTGCCAGTGTTAAGAAAAAAGCTGAGTTGCATCTTCAAAAAATAAATCACCAGATTGCGCAAATGCAAAAGATGAAAGAGGTGTTGGAGGATGTTGTTGGGGAGTGCATGGGTGATGAGCAAACGCATTGCCCAATACTGGATAAATTAAACAAGGGGTGAAGTAAGTGGTTGCTGCCCTAGCAGTGGACGCTCAGATAGATAACGTCTATTAATTAACCAAATATCGACAATAATTAATGTGATTTATCAGGTTAAAGCTAGTCTCTTGAAATAATTGCAATTTCTTAGTGAAATGCTGAATAAACTTGTTGACAGCATGTGGCTGTCTCCCTAGAATACGCCCCATCTTGATTGAGGTGCTCTCCTAGGCACTGAAAACAGTAAGTATAAGGCTGTTTCAATTGAGTTAGTTTTTATTGCTTTAAGTAGTAGGAATGAATTTAGTTATGGTGGGCGTAGCTCAGTTGGTAGAGCTCCGGATTGTGATTCCGGCGGTCGTGGGTTCAAGCCCCATCGTCCACCCCATGCTAAAGTTATGCGGATGTGGTGAAATTGGTATACACGCTGGTTTTAGGTACCAGTGCCGAAAGGCGTGAGAGTTCGAGTCTCTCCATCCGCACCATTTATTACCCTAATAAATGGTGTTTTTAAGAGTTACTAAGTCTTCCACTTAAGGCTTGGATTATCAGTAAGTACTAGTTATCTAGTATATTGATAATAAAGTTAGAACCACGCGGATGTGGTGAAATTGGTATACACGCTGGTTTTAGGTACCAGTGCCGCAAGGCGTGAGAGTTCGAGTCTCTCCATCCGCACCATTTACTGTTCTGGTAAATGAAATTCAATGGTGAGCGTAGCTCAGTTGGTAGAGCTCCGGATTGTGATTCCGGCGGTCGTGGGTTCAAGCCCCATCGTTCACCCCATGTTTATATCTCTTTTGTATCTATTTCTTGATATCTCTTAATAAAAGAACAATTAAGGCTTTGTTTTGCGGTAATTACTTGACTAATAAGCCCAAGTGCCGGAAAATTTCGCGCTTTAGAATTTTGACTTTGACGTATAATCGAGTCTAATTAAACGACTATGTGAATTAACAGGACAATTAGTCTGATTAATTTAGTTCATGTAGATTGATAAACTGGTACATAGTATTTTTTGGTGAGGAATTCCATGCAAGTTTCTGTTGAAACGACTTCCGTTCTAGAGCGTCAGATGACAATCACTGTACCTGCAGAGCGCATTGAAGGTGATGTAAATAAGCGAGTTCAGCAAGCTGCTCGCACTCAGCGTTTGGACGGTTTCCGCCCTGGCAAAGTTCCTATGAAAGTTGCTAAGCAGCGTTTCGGTGCTGGTATTCGTCAGGATGTAATCGGCGAAGTGATCCAGCAAAGCTTTTATGAAGCAGTTCAGCAGGAAAACGTTTTACCCGCTGGTGGACCGCAAATTGAATTTAAAAACGATAAAGATGGTGAAGACTTTCAATACGTAGCAACGTTTGAAGTTTACCCTGAAATAGCGTTATCAGATTTCACTTCAGTAGAGATTGAAAAGCAAAGCTCTGAAGTGAAAGATGAAGATTTAGAGCAGATGATTGATACGCTTCGCAAGCAGCAAGCTAATTGGTCTGAAGTTGAAACAGCTGCAGTAGATGCTGATCGCCTTAAAATCGATTTTGAAGGTTTCGTCGGTGGCGAAGCATTTGAAGGTGGTACTGCAGAAGGCATGGATCTTGTGTTGGGTTCAAACTCAATGATTCCTGGCTTTGAAGATGGTCTTGTAGGCGCTAAGCCGGGTGATGAAGTTGAAGTTAAAGCAACTTTCCCTGAAGACTATCATGCTGAAGAGTTGAAAGGTAAAGATGCTGTCTTTAACGTAAAAGTACAAACAGTGTCATCTTCAGAGTTACCTGAGTTGAACGAAGAGTTTTTCACAAAGTTTGGTATTGAAGCAGCTGACTTGGAATCTTTCAAGGTAGAAGTGCGTTCAAATATGGAACGTGAAATGAAAAATGCTCTTAAGATGAAACTTAAAGATCAGGTTTTCACTCAGTTGGTCGATATCAACGGTATTGAAGTGCCATCAGCATTGGTCGATAGCGAAATTGATAATCTACGTAAGCAAGCTGTTCAGCGTTTTGGCGGCGGTGCAGAAATTGATCCAAGCATGTTACCAAAAGAAATGTTTGAAGATCAGGCTAAGCGTCGTGTAACAGTCGGTTTGCTAGTACAAGAAGTTATTAAAGTTAACGAAATCAAAGCTGATGATGATAATGTACGTGCTGCTGTTGAAGAAATGGCAAGTACTTATCAAGAGCCAAAAGAAGTTATCGATTGGTATTACAGTAATGATGATATGCTGAATCAGGTTAAAAGCTTGGTATTGGAAGACCTTGTGATTGATCACCTGCTTTCTTCTGCTAAAGTTACTGAAGCAGCGGTTGCTTATGAAGACGCAATCAAGCCTGCTCAGCAGTAGTCGTAGGGACATATTGTCTTGCGTCTCTAATTGATGCATTGACTGAATGAAAAACGACAGTTGGTGCTTATCTTCTGTCGTTTTTTGTTTATTAGGTTAAGGAGTAAATTGCATGTCAGTATTCCATCAGGATAATGCTAAGATCATTGAAAACTCTGGTCTGGTACCGATGGTAGTAGAGCAGTCCGCTCGTGGTGAGCGTGCGTATGATATCTATTCTCGGCTATTGAAAGAGCGAGTTATCTTTCTTGTAGGCCAAGTTGAAGATCATATGGCGAACCTGATCGTTGCTCAGATGTTGTTTCTGGAAGCTGAAAATCCGGATAAAGATATTCATTTGTATATCAATTCACCAGGCGGTTCTGTTACTGCAGGTTTAGCGATTTACGATACTATGCAGTTTATCAAGCCAGATGTGAGCACCATGTGCACAGGTCAGGCAGCTAGCATGGGTGCTTTTTTATTATCTGCTGGTGCGGCAGGTAAGCGTCATGCTTTACCTAATGCGCGTGTAATGATTCACCAGCCATTGGGTGGTTTTCAGGGGCAGGCAACTGATATCGAGATTCACACGAAAGAAATTTTAAGTATTCGTGAGAAGTTGAATCGTATATTGGCCGAGCATACTGGCCAAGATATAGAGACTATTAGTCGAGATACAGATCGTGATAACTTCATGGATCCTGTTGCTGCAGCAGAATATGGTTTGATTGATTCAGTATTGGATCGGCGCCAAGGGCAATAAAGTGTAATTCAGGGAATATTATGGAGGTATTGAGTTGAAAAACTCGATGTATGCCACTATTAATAAGAATACCGCTTTGCTGGAATGAGTTTGAGGTAGGTTGAATGAGCGATAATATCGACGATAAAGACAATGAACAGGGCAAACTTTTTTGTTCATTCTGTGGTAAAAATCAGGATGAAGTTAAGAAGCTGATTGCCGGCCCATCTGTTTTTATCTGTGACGAATGTGTTGATCTATGTAACGATATTATTCGTGAAGAGATTCAAGACATTGATGAGCAGGAAGCTAAAGAAAGCTTACCGATTCCCGCTGAAATTAAAGCGAAGCTTGATGACTACGTTATTGGGCAGGATCGTGCCAAAAAGGTATTGGCCGTTGCTGTCTATAACCACTATAAGCGTTTGCGCTTTCAGAGTAGCTCGGCAAATAAAGATATCGAATTGAGTAAAAGTAATATTTTACTTATTGGTCCAACGGGAAGTGGTAAAACCTTATTGGCCCAAACGCTAGCGCGTCTACTAAATGTTCCTTTCACAATTGCCGATGCAACCACGCTGACAGAAGCAGGTTATGTAGGTGAAGACGTTGAGAATATTATTCAAAAGTTGTTACAAAAATGTGACTACGACATTGAGCGTGCGCAGCTGGGTATTGTTTACATTGATGAGATAGACAAAATCTCACGTAAATCTGATAACCCTTCTATTACTCGTGATGTTTCAGGTGAAGGTGTACAGCAAGCGTTGCTTAAACTGATAGAAGGTACTGTTGCTTCAGTGCCTCCTCAGGGTGGGCGTAAGCATCCTCAGCAAGAGTTTCTTCAGGTAGATACGTCTAATATCTTATTTATCTGTGGTGGCGCATTTGCAGGTCTTGAGCAGATTATTCGTGATCGCTCTGAGAAAAGCTCTATTGGCTTCAATGCCAGTGTGAAAAGTAAAGATGATACAAAATCTATTACTGAAACATTGCAGGAAATTGAAGCTGAAGATTTAGTGAAGTTTGGCTTAATACCAGAATTTGTTGGCCGACTACCTATGATAGCTACGCTCGGAGAGCTTGATGAAGAAGCTCTCATGCAAATACTGACTGAGCCTAAAAATAGCCTAGTGCGTCAATACACTAAGTTATTTGAGATGGAAGGCGCTGAAGTCGATTTCCGTAAAGAAGCGCTTCATGCAATCGCCAAGCATGCATTAGAGCGTAAAACAGGAGCTCGTGGGTTGCGCTCGATTCTTGAGGGGACATTGCTTGATATCATGTATCAGCTACCTTCAATGGAAAATGTGAGCAAGGTTGTTATTGATGAAGGTGTTATTGACGGTACATCTGAACCAATTTTAATCTACGAAACTCCAGAGCAAAAAGTGGTTTCTGAAAAGTAAACTACACATTCATTAGCAGCGATCTAAAGGATTGTTGTAGATTATAAAGCCACTCATCTAAACGTGAGTGGCTTTTTTAATTGTTAGTCTGGTTCCGCAATAAATTTGAAATGCCTTGGGCACTGACTGGCTTACTAAATAAATAGCCTTGGGCGTTATCACAGCCAAGTTCTTTGAGCATATTGAGTTGCTCAGTATTTTCAATACCTTCTGCAATAATTTTGTATCCAAGATTGTGTCCCATTTCTATTATGGATTTAATGAGTAGCAGTGTCTTCTTGTCAGATAACATGTCATCAATGAAGTGCTTATCAATTTTAAGAAAATCTACATTTAAATGTTTCAATGAAGCGAAGGATGAGTAGCCTGTACCAAAATCATCGATAGCAAGTAAAACACCCAATTGTTTGAGCTCTTTGAAAATGGACAAGTTTTTCTTGCTTGTCTGAATGCTGCTCTCAGTAATTTCCAGTTTTAGCTCTGTTGCAGGTAGACCTGTTCTGCTGATAACTCGGTTGATGAGTGGTACTAGATCATTTTCGAGAAAGTGGCTAGGAGATATATTTACCGCAATTCGAACAGATGAAAACCCTGCTTGCTTCCAGGAAACTGATTGTTCACTTGCTGTATTTAATGCCCACTCCGTTAGAGGTTGAATCATGCCGATGCGTTCTGCTATTGGAATGAACTCAGTTGGTGAAACATGACCTAACGTTGGGTGTTCCCAGCGTGATAGTGCTTCTACGCAAATAATAGTACCCGTATTGATATCAACCTGTGGTTGGTAAACGAGTGATAGCTGATTTTTATCAACGGCTTCTCGAAGGCACTGCTCTACTTTAAAGCGGTGCTCGGCTTTTCTAGTGAGTTCTTTATTGTAGAATGCGAAGCGATTTTTACCGTAATCCTTTGCAGCGTAAAGAGCAGTGTCTGCAGCTTTTAACAGTGTTTGTAAATTACTCCCATCACTTGGATATCGAGCTGCACCGATGCTACAGGTGGGGATAAATTTTCTACCAGAAAAGTTTATTGGCTTTGATATTGCCTCAAGATATTGCTGAGCTATCTCGGCAAGATGTGAGCTGCTTATAATGTCTCTGATAACAATACAAAATTCATCTCCTCCAAGACGTGAAACAAAATCAACCTCGCGGCTAATGTATTTTAATCTCTTGGCTACTTCTTGAAGGAGGTAGTCACCACTATCGTGACCAAGACTGTCGTTAATGTGTTTAAAGTTATCAAGGTCAATATAAAGAACGCTGAATGGGATTCTGTTTTCTGGTTTTTTTTGGATTAAGCTCTTAAGGTGAAGATACAAATGAGCACGGCTGGAGAGGCTAGTAAGTTTATCTGTATAGGCTAAGTTACGTATCAACTTTTGATTGTGTTCTCTTTCCATGATAATGCCGGTGAGCCTTCCTGCCGAGATTAAATCATTTAATTCATCTTCATTCGGAAGTGATGGAAAGTCGTAGTACATGCCAAATGCACCTAATATTTTTCCTGAAGAGCTTTTTATTGGTTCGGACCAGCAGCAGCGCATGCCATGAGGTAAGGCGTATCTTTTTAGGCTAGCCCATTTAGGGTCTGATTCAATATTTTCAACAAGTACTCGTTTCCCTGTATAGGTCGATGTACCGCATGAACCAATATCGGGCCCGCTTATTAGGCCGTTAACAGAATCGCAGTACTCTTTAGGTAAGCTAGGTGCTCCGCCATGGAGTAGTGTTTCACCCTCTAGTTCAAGCATTGAACAACGCATTCCTGGGTTGCGCTCTTCGTATAGTAATCCGATTTCATTATAGATTTTTGATGCTGTAATGCCTTTCGCAATCATTTCTAAAATATTTGTATTTCGTCGATCAAATATTTCAGTTTTTTTACGAAGCGTTATATCTACATGGGTTCCAATTAATCTAGCCGGTACATCGCTTGAGCCAAGCATGGTTTTAAATGCACGAGATCGGATGAAAATATAGTGGCCGCTTTTATGATACATGCGCATTTCAACTTCGAATACGCTTGTTTTTCCCGATAAGTAATCGTGCACTTTCTGCAGAACAAAGTCTTTGTCATCACAGTGAGTTAGTGACGCCCATGTGTCTAAATTATTTTCGAGCTCATTCTCATTATAGCCGAGCATGCTTTTCCATCGAGGTGAGTAGTACACCTCATTGGATTCTAAATCCCAATCCCACAACCCATCACTGGCGCCACGCATAGCAAGCGCAAATCGTTCCTCGCTTTTGTACAGTTCAGCAGTACGTTGCTCTTTGGTCAGTTTTGTTGAGGCTAATTCCGTGCGCAAGTATTTGATTTCTTCCAGTAAATCAATTTTAGATTTATTCGGTTTATTCATCTTGCCCCCAGATTTATAGCATTAATAATTTCACCTGGTTTTGCGGTACTCCTTTATATGTGTATTTGAAGCGCTGCTTTTATAGTAATGCAAGTTTATGTTTTGTGTTTGAAACACGAGTGCTTGTTTGTAATCGTGATTGTACTAGCTTCGTTATTACAATATAGCAAACTTGTAGAGAATTGGTCGCTAGTGAGGGCTATGAATAGAAATGGTATGTGGGGTAGGGTAAGTGTAGAAAGTATTTGTCGGTCTTTCGTGTGGCTAGGATTTACAAATTTTGTTTGAAATAGTTAGAAGATTTTTGATACGCTTCGTATGCAAACCACTCGCTCAAATATGGATTCTAGTGAGAGAGTGGTGCAATTTAGCCTTCGATGCTTTTCTAGTCTTCTTCACCTTCTAAAGCACGCTTTATCTGTTCGACAACGCGGCTTGGCATGCGGCGTAATATCAATATTTGTTTATCTTCATCAAACTCAATATCACTGCCGGATCCTGCCGCACCAAGCGAGCGTTTAGCAAAGTCTACTTGCCAGTTATCCGCTTTTGCTTTCAATTTGGTGTGGGCATTTAGTGTATGTGTATGCGGTTGGAACTCTTGGCTAACTTGATATCTTTCACTGTTTGCAAAGCGGCCAAATTTTCCTGTGATCTCTTCAGTTTTTTCGGTAGGAATATGTTGATCAAATATCTGTTCAATTTCTGGTAAATTAGCTGTGTTTTTTTCAGACCTCTGGCGGCTTAAGTAACTAACGACATCTTCGACAACTTGTTCTCTTTCGTCATACATACCATTTTGTGTACAAAAATCACGGGTAGCACGAATAAGGTCACCGGTGGATTTCTTAGAAGGAGTGACGTCAGTACAACCAAAAGCATTAGAGAAATAGTGCGTAACATCGCCTTTTTCTTTTGTGCCCATAAAACTTAAGTAGCTATCTTTACCTTTTTGATATGAAGTTATATTGATCTTAGCAGCTTGATGTAGCTTATCTAAATCTACTTCATTTATCTCAGTGGGACTGAGTTGGTCGTTTAGGGATATTGTTGAGCGATTGCGCACTAATGCAACTAATAAAAACTCGTAGCGCTCTTGTTGATAATGGGCAAAAATAATATATCCGCCGACAGCCGAGTCTGAAGAGGATGAATCCATGGCTGCTGCAAGTTGAGCAATACCTAAATCAGCAAGTTTTAGAAAATCAGTAGGGGATTGCTCATGTGATAGATAGCTTTCGAAAGCGTGTATGAAGGGATAGCCATCTCGATTTTCTTTGTTGAAAGATCCGTGTGTAAGCGTTGAACGTCTTGCTAAAGCGTTATTTAAAGCCAGAACCATGTCGGGTACAACGGGATGCTGCGTGTTAACGCTGCCGCCACGTTCGCTGATAGCAGTAGCCTGATCTTCTTCTTTATGGAGTTCTCTAATTACTAGGTGTTTTAATTCCACAGGTATTCCCAGATCTTTAAATCAAAGTTGAATTTTATGTGAAAGACAGGTGAATGTCAGGGATATCTTACATCAAGCTAGATATCATATTGGCGTTGTATGCTCGTTGAGGCACAAGTTAAGGTGTAGTACATACGTTTTTTGCATGATATTCATTAAGAAAACAACTTTTGGAGAAGCTCGATGCGCTGGAAAAGTGGTCGCCGCAGTACTAATGTAGAAGATCGCCGTACTGAACAGGCGAGCTCGGGTCGTGCTAATAGAGGCTTTCGTATTGGCGGCGGTAAAAAAGGTGGCATAGGCATTATTGTCGTTGCGGTTGTTGTCATGCTATTGGGTGGTGATCCCAGTACTATTTTGAACATGCTTTTAGGTGGTAGTGGGGTTCCAACTCAAACTCACAGCCAAACGACGGAACGCAATTATCAAACATCGGCACCTACCGATGAAATGGCTGATTTTGTATCGGTAGTTTTGGCAGATACAGAAGATACATGGAACCCTCTATTCCAGAAGATGGGTGAGCAGTACCAAAAGCCACGCTTAGTGCTGTTTCGTGGCTCGGTGAAGTCTGCGTGCGGGATGGCTCAGTCAGCGATGGGGCCGTTTTATTGCCCTGGCGATCAAAAAGTATACATCGACCTTAGCTTTTATGAAGAACTGAAACATGCATTTGGTGCACCTGGCGATTTCGCTCAGGCTTATGTTATTGCTCATGAAGTTGGCCACCACGTACAGCAACAATTTGGTATATTGCAAAAAGTCCATAAAATGCAGCGCGGTATGCCAAAACCGCAAGCTAATGTTCTGTCTGTGAAGCTCGAGTTGCAAGCGGATTGTTTAGCGGGTATCTGGGCGCATCATGCCAATCGTGTTAGAAATATTGTTGAGCCGGGTGATATTGATGAAGCGATGAATGCAGCAAGTAAAATTGGTGATGACGCTATCCAGAAGCGTACACAAGGGTATGTTGTACCCGATTCTTTTACGCATGGAACATCAGCTCAGCGAGTTAAGTGGTTTAATGTAGGGTTTACGCGTGGCGATGTCCAAAGTTGTAACACTTTTGGTTAGTTTTTTAAGGGACTGTATTTTGATCTAAATATGGTTTAACACTGGCTTAGCTAGTTATAAGAGGCTTGATTTCAATCACTTTATTTCTTCATGGATATTATCTTTTTGCTCTGGGGCTGTACGGGAAGGCTTATAAGCTCTATGCTGCTGGCATAGAAAATGATGTAAGGAAATAAACAATGCCGTACAACGCTGAATTGGTTGATGAACTGAATTTATTAAATCACTTTAACTTGGGTACAACACAAGAAGGTATTAAAGTGCACCAAAGTGCAGGGCCTAAAATGGTCGATGCAGCTAAACGCTTATTTGATAAAGATTTAATCTCTCAGGAAGATGGTGGTTACCTAACAGACTTAGGCCATGATGCTGCTGAGCATTCACAAAATCTCATATTGATTTTAACCACGCCAGTTCAAGTAGACACCACGTCTTAAAAATATATGGCACACAAACCAACCATCTATAAGGTGGAGTTGCAGCTGGTAGATATGAATCGTGATATTTATACCAGCTGTAAACTTACACTTGCACAGCACCCTTCAGAAACACTCGAGCGTATGATGATAAGACTGATGGTATTCGGTTTGAATTATCATGAGGATCTGCAATTTAGTCGTGGGTTATCTGCTACTGACGAACCAGATATTTGGGAATGTTCTTTAGACGGTCAGGTCAATCATTGGATTGAGGTAGGGCAAGCAACACCAGAGCGTATTCGTAAGGCGATTAGCCGATCTCCAAAGATTTCTTTATACGCTTTTGGGCGAGAGGCTGATATTTGGTGGGCACGTGCCCAAGATGCTTTTAGAGACCTTCCGCGAGTAGATGTTTGGCAATTTAATGCAGAGGAATCTGCTAAGCTTTCAGATTTAATAGAGCGAACAGTATCTATTACAATGACGATAACGGGCGCTGAAATTTTTCTGAACAAGGATGAAAAGCAACTTTCATTGGGGTTTAAACAGCTTCTGTAGTTGTTAATGCCGTTATGTTATACCCGTTGCTCGTGATTGGGGCCGCTTACTAATAAGCTCAGTAAATCGCTGCGACAAACTATTCCCACTACACTATGTTCCTGATCAACAACAGGAACACAACTTACTTTTTGTTCCATAAAAATCAAAGCAATTTCACGGACTAAGGTTTCGGGGCTGACAGCAATTAGCGCGACACTGAGTAAATTGCCAACAAAAGCACTAGAGTCTGATCCTGAACGCAGAAGGTTTTCGCCAGTAATTGCGCCTAACGGGTGTCCATTAGCATTGGTTATAATTAAATGATTAATGTTCTCTTGTTGCATTAACTCCCAAGCATATTTAATCGTCTCGAACTGCCCAACGGTAACGACGGGTGCATTCATTATGTGTAAAGCGATAAGGCGTCGGCGGTCTTGTAGCGTGTCTGACTTGCGTCCTGTTTCTTCGTAAAGGCGAGATGAAACCATAGTTGATCGTGTGCCGCTCGTTAGTGGCGAGTTCACAGTTTTGGCTTGAGTTGTGATTTTGGCATTTCCAACGGTGTTGTTTTGTAAGGAGTTTTTAGCAGTGTTACTCCTGTTAGTGGCGGCAACACCGCGCTGTGGAAACTGTGCAGCTGACGG
Source organism: Neptunomonas sp. (assembly GCF_016744175.1). Taxonomy (GTDB): domain Bacteria; phylum Pseudomonadota; class Gammaproteobacteria; order Pseudomonadales; family Balneatricaceae; genus Neptunomonas. The sequence continues at coordinate 88,915 of NZ_JADGEV010000010.1, forward strand.
GTTCTTTACGAGATTCCCGTTGTCATAGATTAACAACGCCATTTAATTTCTCCGAACTACAATATCTACTTTATCGGCGAGAAGACTTTTTACTTTAATTCTATAGCTATTAGTCAACGATCTTTAAAAAACATTCAATAATACGCTACATCGTTGTACAGAATACTGACTCGAACCTGAATATTTCCAGAATAGTGTCAGAATAAAGCGACTAGATATCGAATAAAAATAGTGAGTTGGCATTATATTAGAATGTGCTAAAATAAGTGCAATTCTTATTGTCGAGGTATTGTATGTTTCGTTTAGCGGTGTCTTGGTTGTTGCTTTTATTTGTTATGTTGAGTATCCCTGAAGCTCTGATTGCCCAAGAATTGAAATCAATAACCGTAGTGAAAACCACAATGCCGCTTCAGCGCTTCCTTGAAGGGCGTGTTGAGGCTATTTCTCAGGCTACGGTATCTGCTCAAACAAGTGGTTTGGTTGATCAAGTCATGGTTGATATTGGAGACTATGTTCCTGCTGGTACTGTTATTCTGAAGCTTGTCGGTGCTGATCAAAACGAAGCTTTAAATCAGGCTAGAGCGAATTGGAGTGAAGCCTCTGCTAATCAAAAAGCAGTCTCTCAACAATTCGGCAGAGTGGAAGCTCTCTACGCAAAAAAACTATTATCCAAAGCAAACTACGATAGTGCTCTAGCCAGTTATAACAGTGCCAAAGCACGTGTTTCTAATACGCAAGCTGCCTTAAATCGGGCGCGTCAGCAGGTGTCATATACCGAAATAAAAGCGGTTTACGGTGGGGTGGTTAGCGGGCGACATGTTGAAGTGGGAGAGGCTGTTCAGCCAGGCATGGCGCTAATGAGTGGTTTTGACCCCAGCCATTTACGTGTTTATGTTGATGTGCCACAGTCGATAGTCAGCACTGTTCGCAAAAACCCGCTTATTAATGTGGTTATGAATAATAGAGTAGCAATACTTCCTTCAAAAATTACGTTTTTTCCTATTGGTGATATTGATACAGGTACTGTTCGAATGAGGCTTGAAATAAATACTTCTCAGGAAGGACTTTATCCTGGCCAATTAGTAAAAGTTGCCGTTAATATTGGTGAAAAAGAGCGTCTGCTAATACCTAAAACAAGTATGGTTTATCGATCTGAGATTGCAGGAGTATATGTACTAGGAAAGAAACGAGGTGACTTAGTACCGCTGTTACGCCAAGTAAGAATTGGTAACCATTATGGCGATAAACTTGAAATTCTTTCCGGTCTAATGGTCAATGAAACTATTTTAACAGACCCTTTAAAGGCTGGGATTATCGCAACGAAAGACTCTGTTAAAGAGGAGCAATAGCGATGGCTAAGCCATTAGGATTGTCTGGTGCTATTGCTAAACGCTTTATGTGTTCTCAATTAACACCTTTATTGGCTTTAATTGGTTTGCTGATGGGTATTTTTGCAGCAATGGTGACGCCAAGAGAAGAAGAGCCGCAAATTAATGTAACTATGGCTAATGTAATGGTTCCTTTTCCTGGTGCCTCAGTTGCTGATGTGGAAGCGTTAGTTAGCACGCCGCTTGAACAAATCTTGGGAGAAATTAAAGATATTGACCATGTTTATTCTGTCTCTAGCCCAGGGATAGCAGTGCTAACAGTACAGTATAAAGTTGGAGTCGAGCGAACAGAAGCATTAGTACGGCTCTATAATGCGGTTTACTCTAATCTTGACTGGCGTCCTATTAATTTGGGCATTGGAACAATTATTATTAAGCCCAAAGGAATTGATGATGTTCCTATTGTCGCATTAACACTTCATAGTAAAGGTGCTTTGCGTGGCGCATATGAGCTTCGACAAGTGGCTCACACGTTGGAAACTGAGTTAAAACGAGTCCCTGGGACTCGTGATATAGACACCATTGGAGGCCCCGAGCAAACCGTTCGTGTTTTATTAGACCCTCAAAAAATGGCGGCTCGTAACATCTCTATCAATGAGCTTAGGCAAGCATTGCTTGTTAGTAATATTGCAAAAGATGCCGGTGCTTTTATTGGCGATAATACATATACACCTGTTACTGCGGGAACATTTCTATCAACATCTGATGACCTAAAAGAATTAGTTATAGGCATGATTAACAATCGCCCTATATACCTTGAAGATGTGGCAGAGGTTAAGCATTATGCCGCAGAAAATAAGCAATATGTGTGGACGCTAGACGCAAGTAGTGGAAATGTTGATGCGGCCGTAACTCTATCGGTTAGTAAAAAGCCGGGTGAAAATGCTGTAGATATTGCTAATAATGTATTAGAAAGAGTCGAGCATCTTAAAGGGCATTTAATCCCTCAGGGCGTTGATGTCACGGTGACAAGGAACTATGGAAAAACGGCAAATGATAAAGCCAATACACTTATAAAAAAACTCATATTTGCAACGTTGTCAGTGATAGCTTTGGTTTTTCTAGCGTTGGGTAGACGCGAGGCTTTAGTCGTTGGTGCTGCAGTCATCCTGACGTTAATGGTAACCCTTTTTGCTTCATGGGCATGGGGGTTCACATTAAACAGAGTTTCCTTGTTTGCTCTCATTTTCTCAATTGGGATCTTAGTCGATGATGCCATAGTTGTTGTTGAAAATATTCATCGTCATATGGAGCTGAATGATAAATCGCTAGTTGAAGCGATTCCGATAGCCGTTGATGAAGTGGGTGGGCCGACAATTCTTGCAACCTTTACGGTTATTGCTGCCTTATTGCCTATGGCGTTTGTTAGCGGATTAATGGGACCATATATGAGTCCTATTCCTATAAACGCATCGATGGGGATGGTTCTTTCACTCATCATTGCTTTCACGTTTACTCCTTGGCTTTGTTTTAAGTTGCTTAAATATAAAGGGGCAGTGCTTAAAGAAAGTAATCTCACTAAAACATCAGCTAGCGCTTCACATAAACATTCACGATTACATAATGCATTCGCTCGAGTAATGACGCCTTTCTTGGGTGTGCATAAACGCCTAAATCGCTATGCCTTAGGTTTATCTTTGATAGGTTTAATTGTAGGTGCGATTGCCTTGGGCGTAGGGCAGTTAGTGATATTGAAAATGTTGCCTTTTGACAATAAAAGTGAATTTCAGGTTGTGGTGGATATGCCTGAAGGCACACCTTTAGAGCAGACAAATAGGGTGTTAGCGGAAATGGCTAATTCGTTATTAAATGTTGAAGAGGTGTTGAATATTCAAGGCTATGCTGGAACAGCGTCGCCTATTGGCTTTAATGGATTAGTGCGCCAATACTACTTACGAAAATCACCTAATCAAGGCGATTTGCAAGTGAACTTAGCAGGGAAAAAGGACCGTAGCCGTACAAGCCATGAAATTGCACTTTCAGTCCGCCCACAGCTAACCCGTATTGCTGAAGAGTTTTCAGCCGCAATAAAAATTATTGAAGTACCACCAGGGCCCCCTGTGATGGCTCCATTAGTAGCAGAGGTTTATGGTCCAAATTATAAAGGCCAAATCGAAACTGGGCATGAGCTTGAGGCACTATTCAAAAAGACAAAAGGGCTAGTAGACATTGATACGAGTATCGAAGCGGAGGCAAATCGTATTGTATTTGAAGTTGATCGTATAAGGGCTGCTCAATTAGGTATTAGTCAGGCAGATATCGCCTCTACAATAGCAGCAGCACTTGATGGTGAGAATGTGACTTATATCCATACTGGGCATGCTAAATATCCAATTCCTGTGCGAATAGAGTTGCCTATATCGGGAAAGTCAGATGTCTACTCATTGCTGGATATTAAGCTTAAGAGCCGTAATGGGACGCTTATCTCTGTTTCCGAAGTAGTAACGGTTCAGCAAAAAGCGTGGGAAAAAAGCGTTTATCATAAGGATCTATTGCCGGTGGTATACGTCACAGGTGATATGGCAGGAGAGCAGGATAGCCCCCTGTATGGGATGTTTGAAATGGTGAGTAAGATGGATAAACTTGAGCAAACATTTATCAGTCAGCCTGAGCACCAGCATGATTATTCAGTGAAATGGGATGGTGAGTGGCAAATCACTTATGAAACTTTCAGGGATATGGGGGTCGCGTACTCTGTAGGCCTTATCCTCATCTATTTACTCGTCGTTGCGCAATTTGGTTCTTATATGGTTCCGTTAGTCATAATGGCACCTATTCCATTAACGATGATTGGAATTATGCCTGGGCATGCACTATTAAGTGCTCAGTTTACCGCTACCTCGATGATTGGGATGATAGCGCTTGCCGGAATTATTGTACGTAATTCAATATTGCTAGTGGACTTTATCAATCATCTAATCGAGCGTGGAACAGCCTTAGAAGAAGCGGTTGTTATGGCGGCCAGTGTGAGAGCTAAACCCATTATATTAACAGCGCTGGCTGCAATGATGGGAGCATTCTTTATATTAGATGATCCCATTTTTAATGGGTTAGCAGTGAGCTTGATTTTTGGTTTACTGGTATCCACCTTGCTAACACTCATTGTTATCCCGTTGCTTTATTACAGTTTATTGCGACGCCGATAGGTGAGAAATGACTTCTTTATTAGTCATCTACTTTACGTTCATCTTTATTACTTTAGTATAGAGACTATGTTAGTACGGTGAATTTTATATGCCGTGTTGCCCCTTACTCTTAAAAAGAATAATTAAAATGAATGCAAATGCGATTCGCTCACAGCACGACTTAGCATTGGCTGCACAGTTAATGCAGGCACCAGAAGTCATCTCAATCAATAAGAAAATTGCTCAATCTGAAGCGCAAGGCGAGCATGGAGTAAGACGACGTTTATTGTCGACATCGGTTAGGTTGAGCCCAGCTATGGCGCCTAGCCTTACGCGCATAGCAAAAGATTGCATAGCTAAACTGGGTGTGGATTTGCCGGTTGAGCTGTATGCCTATTCAAGTCCTCATTTTAATGCAGCATGCGTAAAGCCTGAAGAAGGGCGGTTATTCATTATGTTTTCATCAAGCTTACTCGATAGTTTTGATGAAGAGGAATTACGATTTGTAATGGGGCATGAGCTAGGGCACTTTATTTATGGTCATCATGATATACCTGTAGGTTATCTATTAAAGGGGGAGGCACCTATATCCCCGGATTTGGCTTTAAAGCTTACTAGCTGGTCGCGTTTTGCTGAAATATCTGCTGACCGTGCAGGTGCTTTTTGTACGCAAAATTTACATGCAGTAGCTCGTTCTTTATTTAAACTGTCCTCTGGAGTAACAAGCTCTATTATTCGTTTTAATCTTGGTGACTTTCTCAAGCAAATGGACGATATGAAACTAGAAGATGGGGCTCCGGGTGCAGGAGCACCAATGGAAGACTGGTTTATGACTCACCCATTTAGCCCTTTGCGAGTTAAAGCACTGCAGTTATTTCACCACTCACAACACATGATTCCCATGGGCGTTAATGTAGAGACACTCGAGCTGGGTGTTGAAGGAATTATGACCCTAATGGAACCGAGTTATCTTGAATCCAAATCAGACGCTTCGTTAGCAATGCGCCATCTACTGTTCGCAGGCTGTTTGTTAGTGGCTAACGCTAATGGAGAGATATCAAAAGAAGAAATAGAAATTTTTGAGAAATTTTTTGGTAAATATAAATATCGAGAAGATTTTAATCTTGAAAAATTACGAGAAGAACTACCTAAGCGTGTAGATCAAGTTGTCAAATACAATACGCTACCAAAACGTATGCAAGTATTAAGGGATTTATGCGTTATGGCAAAGGCTGAGAGTAGAGCGCATCATGCAGAAATCGTTGTATTACGTGAAATTGCTCATCGATTAGAAATCCCTGCTTTCTTGGTAGACCAATTGCTCAATGAAAACCCCGAACTAGATTAATGACGAATAAGCCGTTTGCCGGTTGAAGGCGGCTTGTTCTCAGATACCTTTATCACCTATGTGAAAGCGCAACAAAATCAAAGTGGCTCTACTGTTTTGTATGAAAATGGACCTGTTCTTGGTCCATTTATCATTCTATTCTTTATTCATATTTACCTAGTTGTCCTTGGATTACTTCAAGCCGCTTGAGGCAAGATTGTGTGTTTTAGTTAATGAATTAATACTTCCAGTAAGGAGTGGTAGGGTATGAATGAGAGAATGAATCATTTGGGGCAACCTATTGGAGGTGAGCTTAATCAATGGGAAGAGCGGCCAAGCCCTAGGCGTATAGTCCTGCAGGGTAAGTATTGTAGGTTAGTGCCACTTGATCCCGTATTACATGGTGCCCAGCTATACCAGGCCTTTATTGAAAAAGACCAAGAAGCTGATTGGACCTATCTTCCATATGGGCCTTTTCATAACTCTAAAGAATTTGATGTCTGGCTAGAGAATGCATGCTCAGGTAATGATCCCCTTTTTTATTCCGTTATTGATGAACGATCATCGCAAGCAATAGGGCTGGTCAGCTTTTTGCGTATTGACCCTCGTGTAGGTGTTATTGAAGTTGGCCATATTCACTTTTCTGCTTGTTTGCAAAAAACGCCGATGGCAACAGAGGCCATGTATCTCATGATGGCTTACGTATTTGATGAGCTAGGTTATCGCCGATATGAATGGAAGTGTGATTCATGCAATCAAGGCTCCAAGAAAGCTGCTCTACGTCTTGGTTTTAAGTATGAAGGAATATTCCGTCAAGCAACGCTTTATAAGGGACGAAATAGAGACACTGCGTGGTTTTCTATGCTTGATAAAGAGTGGCCTGAATTAAAAGAAATTTTTCATAAATGGTTAGATGAGGAAAATTTTGATGATAAAGGGCAACAGAAGTGCTCTTTACAAGACTGTCGATAGGAGGGGAATAAAATGCAAGGCACAGTATTGGTTACGCCATTAAACAAGGATGATAGAGAACAATGGGAAGTTTTGTACCAGAGTTATGCTCGTTTTTATCAAGTACCTATGAATCAGGTAATATTGGATAATGTCTGGTCGTGGATTTTCGATGACAGCACACGGTTTTATGCATTGATAGCAAAAGATGAGCAGGGGTGTGCGGCTGGGTTTATGCACTATCGAGAAATGCTATCCCCTTTACGTGGGGCTAAGGTAGGGTTTCTCGATGATCTATACGTAGATACATCGGTCCGTGGAGAAGGCGTTGTTGAGGTGTTATTTAGTACACTTAAAAACTCCGCCAAAATGCATGGCTGGCCATATGTTAGGTGGATAACTGCTGAAGATAATTACCGAGCACGGGCGGTGTATGACAAGCTCGCAACAAGAACTCAGTGGAAGACATATCAGATTTCTGTTGATTAAATGCTAAAAGATAAATACTAATAAAAGCCATCATAGTTAAGTTATGATGGCTTTTCGTATGTATTACGCTTTCTTAATACTGCTAATGAGCATCACCAGCATGGCGAGTGATAATCCAGCCGAGATAGTTATTAAACCTTCAGCCATCGTTATTCCAAATAGCAGTTCTGGCGTATAGCCACAGGCTTCCCATGGTTCAAATAATGTCGGCATCCATTTGTCTAGGGCGAGCCAGCTAGGAAAACCTGAGTTTAGGGTGCAGCTTCCATCGACAAAGCCTCTCTCTATACCGAGCGTTGTGTACGCGCGCTCTAACATGCCTACCGAGAAAGCCAAGGCGGTAAAGTTGGATATCACTAACCCTATATGAGAGGTTCGCAGAAAAAAGCCCAATATTGAGGTCATGAGTAGGGCTAGAACCCAAGCACGAATATGTACACATAATACGCATGGGCCGTAATCTAATTGATATTGAAAATATAAAGCGATAGATTCCATGCTGACAAAGAGAACCATCATTGCAAGCCAGAAGAAGGCTGAGCGGTTAATACAGCGAAACAGGGAAAGCATAGGTGAAAAATCCTTCTTATGGAGCTAGGTAGTATAGGACGTCATAATTTCAAAAAAGTTTAACAGATACGAAAGAACAGATGAAAAATATAACATATGAACTCATGCACTCTTATGCTTTGAGTCTATAAGAACGTTCTTAAAACAATAACTGTTCTATTCACTGTATATAGTATGGAAGAATCATATGTATGTTGTAATATTTAGGGCAAAAACCCGTAATGTGGATGATGAATATTTTTTGTTGCCAATCGGATGAGAGAAATAGCGATTGAAGAATATGGCTGCTTAGGTTTTTTTGGCAAGTGACTAAAATTTCCCGATAATATAAAAAGGGCTCTAATTGAATAAAAGAGCCCTATATACGCTGTGTTTTAGCGTGTTGGGAGTATGTCTTTAAGTTTCTTATTCATCTCGATTAAGCATTTTTCTGTTGCTGGCCAATCGATACAAGCATCAGTGACCGATACGCCATACTTGAGATCTTCCAAATTGTCAGGGATTGACTGATTGCCCCACTCTAGGTTGGATTCAATCATTAAGCCGACAATGGATTTGTTACCTTCGATGATTTGGTTGGCAGCATTTTCTGCAACCAACGGCTGTAGTGCAGCATCTTTGCTTGAGTTTGCATGGCTACAGTCGATCATGATGTTTTTCTTGAGGCCCGTTTTATCGAGTGCTTGTTCACAGATAGAAACGTTTACTGAGTCATAATTTGGCTTACCATCTCCACCACGTAAAACGATATGACCATACTGGTTGCCCTTAGTTCTAATGATAGAGACTTGACCGTCAGGGTTTATGCCCAGAAAATTATGTGGGTGCTGGACTGACTTTAATGCATTTGTTGCAACCGTAAGGCCGCCGTCAGTTCCGTTTTTAAAGCCAACTGCACAGGATAAACCTGAAGACATTTCTCGGTGGGTTTGAGATTCAGTAGTGCGTGCGCCGATAGCAGACCAAGAAATTAAGTCTTGCATGTACTGAGGAGAGATTGGATCCAATGCTTCAGTAGCCAATGGAAGACCCATTTCCGAAAGGTCTAACATTAACTTACGCGCAATATGTAAGCCCTCCTGAATATCAAAGGAGTCATTTAGGTGCGGATCGTTTATTAAGCCTTTCCAGCCAACCGTAGTTCGAGGTTTTTCAAAATACACGCGCATGACTACATAAATAGAATCTTTAACCTGCTCAGATAATTTCTTAAGACGCTTTCCATATTCAATAGCCGCATCAACATCATGAATTGAACATGGGCCGATCACTACAAAAAGGCGTTTATCTGTGCCGTCTAGAATGTCACGGATGACTTTACGCCCCTCAATAACGGCGGCTGCGGCAGTCTCGCTGATCGGTAATTTGTTTTTAAGATCTTCGGGGGTGATCAGAACCGAATGAGATTCTACATTAAGGTTTTCTACACGATTATCAGTCATGGTACATTTTTCCTGAAGCAATTCAGTACAAGCCGATAACTTGGCCGTACGCGTAATCATAAGTACGCATCTTTTTACCATAAAGTCATGACATATATAAGGGTTTCTGGGATGTAAGTGGTGACTAAACCTGAAAGGATAAGAATAAAGAGTAGTGTTACAATGTTTATTAAATATTGTCTTGGGTTTTTTGTTGAGAAAGGATCATATTTTATAAATTCATTCTTTAAACAGAACTCAACTGACCACCTGTAGTCCATAGCTTATCAAATGATGATTCAGGAGTACCTCTGCGGTGCCGAGAGTAATAAAAACAGCAGTGAAAAGTATAACGATATTTCTATTTCTGGTCATGAGTGCAGCATCTGCACATGCCGGTTTTTTTGATAAGAAAAATGAAGTAGGCCAATCAGGTGACGGACCTCTGCCCGTAGAAGAGGCATATATTTTTGTTCCTCAAGTGAGTGATAACGGTAAGGTTTATCTGCGTTGGGATATACCTGATCGTTATTATTTATATCGAGACCGTATGAAAGTTACTTCTTCCGATACTTTGGAAGTTGTAAGCCGTTTAAATAGTGAAACGGATACTAAAGATGATCCGTTATTTGGCACGGTTGAAGTCTTCCATAAGAAGGCTGAAGTCACTCTGCAGGTTCGTAGCCTAACGGGGCAACCTGCTGACGGGTACCTTAAAATCACTTATCAAGGTTGCTGGGAAGGCGGGATTTGTTATCCGCCAGTGACGAAGCAGCTTTCGCTTAACAACATTCCTGCGGATGTTCTCGTAACGGAAGTAAGCGATAACCTTAAAAAAGAAGTCATGCCGGAAAATGCTGCCAATGAAATGGCTTTGCCTGTATCAAAAGCCACTTCTGTGCAGGTAGCACTTTTGAGCGAGCAAGATCAATTCGCTAGCCTTCTATCGGGCGATAACTTGTTGTTAACATTAGGCGCTTTTTTTCTTGCCGGTTTAGCTTTGTCTCTAACGCCATGTGTTTTTCCTATGATCCCTATTATTTCAAGCATTATTGCAGGGCACGGGCATAGAATAACTACGCGACGAGCGATGTTTCTTTCAGCGGTATATGTGTTGGCAGTTTCTGTGACTTATACGATTGCGGGTGTGCTTGCTGGTTTGTTTGGTGAGAATTTACAAGCCGCATTTCAGAATGCGTGGATAATAAGCTTTTTTAGCCTGATATTTGTGTTGCTTTCGCTATCAATGTTTGGATTTTATGAGCTTCAGTTACCAAATGCTTGGCAAAGCAAATTAAACAAAACCAGTAATCATCAACAAGGTGGAACCGTGACTGGTGTCGCAGTCATGGGGTTATTGTCAGCTTTAATTGTCGGCCCATGCATGGCGGCTCCTCTGGCAGGAGCACTTATCTATATAGGTCAAACGGGTGATCCAGTGATGGGTGGTTTGGCTTTGTTTACATTGAGTATGGGGATGGGAGTACCAATTTTGTTAATAGGAGCTTCGGCAGGGAAATTATTACCTAAAGCGGGTCGATGGATGGACTCAATCAAAGCGGGTTTTGGCGTTGCTTTATTATTGATGGCGGTATGGATGCTTGACCGTGTTGTGCCTGTAACTGTCACCATGACATTGACAGCAATCATTCTTATTATTGCTGCTATTTATATGCGTGCTGTTGATGCTATTGCCCATGATGCCAAAGGCTGGTTAAAGCTTTGGAAAGGTGTTGGGGTCATGTTATTGCTCTATGGGTCAGCTTTATTGATAGGGGTGTTCTCAGGAGGCAAAAGTCTAATTTACCCACTTAAGGGCCTGAGTTCTAATTCAGCATCAGCTTCTGAACTAAATACATTAAGTTTCGTGACTGTAACAACGATAGGCCAGTTAGAGCCGCTTTTGAAACAAGCAAAAGAATCGGGTAAACCGGTGATGCTTGATTTCTACGCAGACTGGTGCATTTCTTGTATTGAGCTAGAACATGTCACATTTGCCGATACTAAAGTGCAGCAAGCCTTGTCAGGTTTTGTACGTATTAAAGTTGACGTAACGGCAAATGATGATGAGTCAAAGGCTCTTAGCAAAGCCTATAAAGTAATTGGCCCGCCTGCACTTATTTTTTATAACCAATCAGGCGTGCTACGTTCGGAGCTTACATTAATAGGTGTTATTGATCCGTCTGATTTTGTTAGCCACCTGACGCGGCTAACAGGAGCATAAAAATAATAATGGCGACGAGCCACAGGGAGGAAAGATGAAATTACATTCATTGCTAACAGTCTTATTGTTGAGTGCGTCGACTGCATTTGCAGGCAACGCCGATAGTGGGTTGGAACTGTATCAAGAGGTGGAAATCGAGCGAACTATTAATGGAGAACATCGCACTGACGTTAATTGTGAAACGTGCCATTCCGCCGATATTTACCGAAGTGAAAGCCGTAAAGCTACTACATTAGCGAAGCTAGAAAGTAGAGTTGAGGGGTGCAATACTAACCTTGATGTGGGCTGGTTCCCTGAAGATGTAAGTGATGTGGCAGCCTATTTAAATCGTGAATTCTACAAGCTAAAGTAACCGCACCAATGTGCTGGTGGTCGGCCACCAGCCTCTTCTTTTTATCTTCAGTCAAAATGATGAGGTAGTAATACGATGAAGCTTTTCTTAACGTTAGTTGTTGTTGCGGCTTCCGTCGTTATTATCTATTTTTTTGTATTGGGTTATCTTTCCAAAAAAAGTGATCCAGTAGGTATTGTTGATGACCGCTTGGCTGCATGCTCACAAAAGCCTAATTGTGTATGCAGTGAGCATCCAGAGGATGCCGCGCACTTCATATTACCTCTTCGCTTAAAAGAAGAAAGCGTGCGTTCTGGTTTGTCTTCTAACAGCATTCTCTTAGTCATTAAGGAATCAATTACTGAATCAGGTGGTAAGTTACTAGGCAGAGAGGCACAGCCAAAAGGTGCTCTGTATCTTGCTGCCAATTATCAGTCTTCTTTATTTGGCTTTATTGATGATTTAGAAATACGTCTTGATCCACATAGTAACCTGGTTCACTTTAGGTCATCGTCCCGTGTTGGGCATAGCGATTTTGGCGTTAACAAAAAAAGAGTTGAGTTGTTAAAAAGCGCAATCATCAGACGTTTGCAATGAAGCCGGCGTGTCTGCTTCCTTTGGCAAAAGGGTAGAATGATTCAAAAGAGCACAAAATGAATAGCATTGGGTGCTGTGTTTAATATTTATTTCTTGTATTAATCTCACATAATAATAAGCTTTGCTTATGAATATAACGATTAAACAACTTCGAGCTTTTGTCGCTGTCGCTAAAACGCATAGTTTTACGGAGGCATGTGCGGTTGTACACCTTTCACAACCCGCTCTGAGCGTCGCAATTAAAAACCTAGAAGGCGAGTTAGGCGGAGCGCTTTTATCACGTACGACCCGGACATTATCATTAACACCAGAGGGTGAAGCCTTCTACCCGACTGCTCAGCGTATATTGGCTGATCTTGATGAAGCTTACGAGGAGATGCATAACCGCTTTTCACTGTTTCGTGGCAAGGTTGCAATTGCTAGCATGCCATCGTTTGCATCAAATCAGCTGCCGACGGCGCTTAGAAATTTTCGCGACAAATACCCGCATATCAATATGACCGTTCATGATGTGATCGCTGAAGATGTGGTTGATATGGTGAGAGACGGTCGTGTTGAAGTGGGAGTGTCTTTTGATCCGGGAGATACAGAGGATCTATTATTTAATCCGCTGTTTGATGATCGATTTATTGCGGTATTGCCTCAAGACCATCCCCTCTCAAAAGCGTCTGTCATTCAATGGGAGCAGCTACTTGAAAGTGACTTTATAATTTTACAGCGCCCTTCAAGCGTTCGCTTATTGGTAGATATGATGCTTGACGAGGAGGGGTTAGTGTTAATTCCGCAGTTTGAAACGCACCAGTTAGCAACAATAGGTCGAATGGTCTCAACAGGATTAGGTGTGAGTGTCGTGCCATCTCTGTGTCTTAAACAAATGACGGAGTTAGGTGCTGTGTGTTGCGCGCTTGAAGCACCTATTATATCAAGGCAGGTAGGGGTAATAACACGGCGTCGTTACCCTCTATCGTCGGCTGCTAAAGGTTTGGTTGATGTTTTGCTAACGACTTACTGATTACACTAGTTTCGTTATTTATTCACTAGAGAATCAACTTCATCCCATACAGGGTTACCCCAGAGTGGCACAGTCGAAAGTGAGTGCTTGTGGCTACCTTGTACTTCTATTGTTGAATAACTCACATAAATAATCGTTTTATTTTCGGCATCGTAGATACGTCTTACTTTTAGGCTCTTAAAGAGGATACTTTTTGATGTTTTAAATACAACCTCACCACCTTTGCTTTTATCGATATTAGCGATCATTGGAAGAGTAATGGGGCCTGTTTGGCGACATGCGATTGACATATCAGATGGGTCAGAAAAATCTAAATTAGCTTCAACATGCGCAATATGGCAGCTAACGCCAGTAATTATTGGATCTTCAACGATAACTAGTTTGATGTCTTTTGTAGTAAATACGCCCAAGCTTACATTTCCTACTTCATTATCTGAGCAGCCTGAAAGAAGGGTCGTCATAAAGAAAAAAGGGATAAGGTAAATAAACTTGAGCATGTTAGCCTCATGAAAATAGGTAATAAACTGTACCTACTTTAGAAAATTAATTTTGTTAAGCTGATGTATATTGTGACACTAAAAAAGTGAATCTGAAATGAAAATAGCAGTTTTTTGCGGATCTGGTGCTGGAGCTAATCCTATCTTTACTAAGGAGGCACAGCGGTTAGGGCGGTTATTAGTCGATGCTGGCCATGAGCTTGTCTATGGCGGAGGTAAAACCGGATTGATGGGCGTAATTGCCGATACGGTCCTAGAGGAAGGGGGTAACGTTTATGGTGTCATGCCTCTTGCCTTAAAAGAAAGGGAAATAGAGCACAAGGGTGTTACCGAGCTGTTTATCGTCGCAGACATGCACGAGAGAAAAGCTAAAATGGCTGAGTTGGCAGATGCATTCATTGCAATGCCCGGTGGTATTGGCACGTTAGAAGAGATCTTTGAGATATGGACCTGGGGGCAGCTTGGTTACCATCAAAAAGCGTGTGGATTTTTAAATGTTGATGGCTATTACAATCAATTATTAGGGTTTATTAATACGGTAGTGAAACAAGAGTTCATGAAACCTGAATATGCCAACATGATGCAGGTGAGCACAGACCCTGCAGAGTTATTAGATATGCTTCGTCATTATGAAGCCCCACAAGAGAAGTGGAGCTGATCTTTATGTTATTGAGTTTTCAATCAATTCTGCCCCTGTTTTTAATGATTGCACTGGGGTATGTAGCAAAGCGAACTATCTTTGATATCAAGATGTTACCTGGGTTAAATCAGTTTGTTTATTACTTAGCTGTTCCCGCTTTATTGTTTAATGCCGCCAGTAAAGCCTCTATAGATAATTTGATAAATGGCCCTGCACTGGCCGCTTTCTTTTTGGGTGTTATTGTTACCGCGTTTATTGTTGTGTTTGGTAGCCGTGTGTTTTTTAAAGCAGATAACACTGAGCAATTAGTACTGCGTGCCTTAAACGGTACTTTTGCAAATTATGCTTATATGGGAATCCCGCTGACGTTCGCGATATTTGGTGATGTAGCTTATGCCGCTACGGTTAGCATCATTCTTGCTGGGAACATTTTTCTCATTGGTGGTGCCCAGTTATTGATAGAATCTGTTCGTCAAAAAGAACTAGGCCTTAAGCCTATTTTAGCCATTTTGGATCGTTCTTTACTACGAAATCCAATTTTCATCTCAACAGTGGTAGGGCTACTGGTTTCTGCAAACAGTGTAAGCATGCCTGATTCTATTCAAACTCTGTTGGATATGCTCGCACCTGCTGCGATACCCGTTGCTTTATTCTGTTTAGGTGCCAGCCTGCAATTTGCTAAAACTACGATAGTGTTAGCAGAATTAGGATGGATGATTCTGGTGAAGTTGTGCATTCACCCTGCACTTACATTGGCGGCATTTTGGCTGCTGGACGTAAAAGATCCTATCTGGATAGCTACCACGGTATTACTTACAGCACTGCCTACAGGGGCGCTAGCGCATGTAGTGGCACTTAAATATGATGTGTTCGAAAAAGAAACGTCTCAAATTGTAGTTGTAACGACTGTGGTTTCTTTAGCAAGCGTGACGCTGTGGATGAGCTGGTTACAGTAATATTGCTACGAATCTTTTAGTTCATGCCTTATTAATGGTAGGAGAGCTAAACCTATACCAAGACTGATAGATTCTTAATCAGTGCTCTTGAACTGATTAAGTTTTTATCAGGGTAAATAGCTGTATTTTACTCAACTTGGAGAGACCGAATGTCTATTGCAAAAATTACTGAAGTTACATCGTCTTCTAAAAAAAGCTTTGATGACGCCCTTCAAAAAGGGGTTAAGCGTGCATCTAAAACAATCAAGAACATTAGTTCTGTTTGGGTTAAAGACCAGAATGCCACCGTTGTAAATGGAAAAATTGAAGAGTATCGAGTGACAATGAAAATCACCTTTGTTTTGGATTAAGTAAATATTACGTGAAAGGGGGGATCGTCCCTCTTTTGCTGTTTTATCGTTAACGCACTTTAGATAGAATCTTACGTTTTGCTAATACTTAGCGTTTATAGGCCCGCTTTAATCCCATCTTTATATTGAGTATTTAATGTTGTGAGTCACTTATGGTTTACTGTTAATATCTCTCTTTTTATATAGCGTTAAGGACATTTTATGCAGATTGCAAAAGATTCAGTGGTTCAGTTTTCTTATACACTGAAAGACGTAAGCGGTGACATTATAGAAGCAACAGATGAAGGCTCACCTGTCGCTTACTTGCACGGCCATAACAGTATGATTCCTGGGCTTGAGAAGGTAATGGAAGGTAAAAGTGCTGGCGACCAAGTCTCTGAAACATTGCAACCAGCTGATGCCTATGGCGAGAGAACTGAAGAGCCTACTCAGCGAGTACCCGTTAAGCACTTGCAAGGCTCAAAAAAATGGAAAGCCGGTATGACCGCTACTGTGCAAACAGAGCAAGGTAACCGACAAGTGACAATCGTTAAAATGGGTAAGTTCATGGCGACGGTAGATACTAACCATCCACTTGCTGGCAAAGTCGTTACTTTTGATATTGATATCAAAAATGTCCGTGAAGCAACGGCTGAAGAGATTCAGCATGGTCATGCACACGGGGCTGGCGGACATCATCACGACTGACCTTAACTTATGAAACAAGCGCAAGATGCATTGATCCCGTGGGAACATGATGACGGTACATTAATCCTGCGAGGGTGGATGTCACCCAATTGTGGTAATAATGGTCGCCCCATTATCCATTTCCTACACGGGACTGGGCTGCCTAGTTTAACGTACTGGCCATTTCTTGAGTTGTTTCATGAAGAATATGACTTGTTTCTTGGCTCGTTTGAAGGGCATGGTGATAGTGACCATGCTTCACGAGAGTCGTATTCCGATTGGCAGGCATTAACAGCTCGTGCGCTTGTTTGTTATGAGTCCTTCAGTGAGAGCTGGGATCCTACATTACCCGTTATTGGGCTAGCACATAGCTTTGGTGCTATTGCGACGACACTCATGTTGCATCAACAAAGACGCTGGTTTGATCAGTACATATTACTGGATCCCGTTATCTATCCTAAATCCATGATTGCTGTGATGCGGTTTTTGCATATTGTCGGAGTAGCAGGACGCTTGCCTCATGTGAAGCAAGCAAAAAAAAGGCGCCATACATGGGCGAGCAGAGATGACGTACGTAATAATTTGCAAGGCCGAGGGGTATTTAAAAGCTGGACGCCAGCATCCCTAGATAGTTATATCGATCATGCGATTAAACCCAATGAAAAAGGCGAATGGCAGTTACGTTGTCCTCCTTGGCTAGAAGCGCGTATATTTTCTGGCTACCCCAAAAAGCTGTGGCCAGCTATCTCACAGTTACCCGAATATACGCATATATTGCACAGTACCAAGACATATCCTTTTGTTCCGCCAGCAGTTAGACGAGCAGAAAAAGCTAATGCTCATATTCAACTGACAGAAGTAGAGGGTGGGCATTGTTTTATGCAAGAAAGGCCAAAAGAAACCTATTTGCATGTTAAGCATTTGCTGCGGTTTTAAAGTGAAGAGTAGGATGCAATATGATCACCTCCTTAGCGATTAATAATTACCGTTCTATTTTGAATTTAATCATTCCGTTGGGGCCGCTTAATGTTATTACCGGCCCCAATGGTACGGGTAAATCTAACTTGTATAAGGCATTGCGCTTGTTGGCGGATACTGCACAAGGAGGGGTTGTTAACTCATTAGCGCGTGAGGGGGGCTTAAGTTCAACCTATTGGGCGGGACCGGAAAAAATATCAAAGCGCATGAAAGAAGGCGTGGTTCCTGTTCAAGGTGGTCCATTACAGGAGGTTAAGCGCTTACGCCTAGGGTTTGCGACAGAGGAATACGGATACTCTATTGCGTTAGGGTTGCCTACTCCATCATCTTCACAATTTAGCTTAGACCCTGAGATAAAACGAGAGGCAATTTGGGCGGGCGGTTTTTACCGGCATGCATCATCTTTGGTTGATCGAAACGGACCCGCAGTTAAGCTACGCAATGGCCGGAGCTGGGACGTTGTAGCACAGCATCTAAACAGTTTTGATAGCTTGTTTGATCAGGTGGCAGACCCTGGTGTTGCGCCTGAAGTATTTCATATGCGCGAGTTAATAAGGCGCTGGCGATTTTACGATCACTTCAGGACAGATGCCGATGCGCCTGCACGCAAACCACAGCTTGGCACCCGCACACCGGTTTTGCACCATGACGGCCGTGATCTAGCCGCTGCTTTACAAACCATACGTGAAATTGGTGACCCTAACGTACTGGATCATGCCATAGCTGATGCATTTCCGGGTGCAAGAGTTGCCGTAATGCCGCATGAAGATGGGCGGTTTTCTATTGAGTTTTATCAGCATGGACTATTACGTCCATTAACCGGTGCTGAGTTATCAGACGGAACATTACGCTATTTATTATTGATCGCCGCATTGCTAACGCCAAGGCCACCCTCATTGATGGTGCTGAATGAGCCAGAAACAAGCCTGCATCCTGATTTGTTACCCGCACTTGCCCGCTTAATTATTCGTATATCAAAAGTCACTCAGGTATGGGTAGTCTCACACTCAAACCGCTTAATAGCAGCGCTTAATCAAGACCCAAACTGCCATGCTATTGAGCTGGAAAAAGAATTAGGGCAAACAGAAGTAAAAGGCCTCGGCATGTTTGATGAACCGCCTTGGTATTGGCCCGATAAGTAATCTGTACAAGTTGCTACGTTATAGTCATCATAAGAATATTGATAATCAGCCATTAGTCTGATATTTTGCGGCATCATTCTAGGGATCTGGAATGACATTATGGAAGATATATTTAATTAAAAGGATGTTGTTTTGCCCTCGAATTCGAATGAGAGGCCTGTTGACACAGGTCTAGCTTGTCTCATCATGGTGGCCCGCTTTTACCAAGTCGCGGCAGACCCTGCTCAAATACACCACCAGTTTGGCACTCACGATAAACCCTTAGATGAAACAGCGCTGATACGCGCGACACGCCATTTACGCTTAAAAGCTAAAGCGGTGACGACCACCCAAGATAAACTCGAAAAACTCTCCTTACCTGCCATCGCTGAAGATAAAAACGGTACCTATTTCATACTGGCCCGTGTGGGCGAAGGTAAAATACTCATACAAGATCCACTATCAAATAAGCCAGAGCTGATCACAGAAGAAGATTTCTCTCAACGATGGAGTGGGCGCTTATTGATGGTAACCCGCCGCTCCGTGATACCGGGCATGAGCGGGAAGTTTGATATTAGCTGGTTTGTACCCTCTATCATCAAGTACAAAAAAGTGCTGATTCAAGTATTGATAGCCTCCTTCTTTATACAGCTATTCGCTTTGATTACCCCGCTGTTTTTCCAAGTGATTATTGATAAAGTGCTGGTGCATCAAGGGCTAACCACGCTCGATGTGCTCTGCTTTGGCTTAATTGTGGTGTCCTTGTTTGATGTGATATTAAATGGGTTACGTACCTATGTGTTCTCACATACCACTAACCGGGTGGATGTTACGTTAGGCTCAAAGCTTTTTAGCCATTTATTACGGCTACCGATCTCTTTTTATAACAGCCGACAAGTCGGTACTACGGTTGCTCGGGTACGTGAGCTGGATACCATCCGTGAGTTTATTACCGGCTCCGCATTAACCCTCGTGATTGACCTGTTGTTCACGGTTATCTTCTTTGTGGTGATGTATTACTACAGTCCTACGCTAACCTGGATAGTACTGGGGTCTATTCCGCTTTATATTCTTTTATCTGCCAGTATTACACCGGTATTACGTAACCGCCTTAATGAGAAGTTTAAACGAGGCGCCGAGAACCAAGCGTTTCTGGTGGAATCGATATCCGGTGTAGAAACGCTCAAATCCATGGCCGTAGAACCACAGATGCAACGCCGTTGGGAAGAGCAACTCGCGGCTTATGTCTCTGCTTCATTTAAAGCCACCAACCTAGGTAATATCGCCAGCCAAACCGCTGGCTTTATCAATAAAACCGTGACGGTACTTATCTTATGGGTGGGCGCCACCCTAGTGATTGCGGGCTCCTTAAGTGTGGGGCAGTTAATCGCCTTTAACATGCTGGCAGGCCGTGTGAGCGCACCTATTTTACGGCTAGTGCAGCTGTGGCAAGATTTTCAGCAAGCCAGTATCTCGCTGGATCGTTTAGGCGACATCTTAAACACACCCACCGAGCCCGGACATAACCCGAACAGAACAACCTTGCCTGAGCTGCAAGGGCGAGTGACATTTGAACATATTACTTTTCGTTACCAGCCCGACCGCCCCGAAGTATTAAAAGACCTTTCCCTAGAGGTTAATGCGGGTGAAATTATCGGCATTGTGGGCCGCTCAGGTTCAGGTAAAAGTACCATCACTAAATTGGTGCAACGCCTGTATGTGCCTGAATCAGGCCGTGTACTGGTGGATGGTGTGGACGTTGCACAAGTAGAGCCGGCATGGCTACGCCGCCAAATCGGCGTTGTACTACAAGAGAACGTGCTCTTTAACCGCTCCGTGAAAGATAACATCGCATTGGCCGACCCAAGCTTACCGATGGACCGTGTTATCCATGCCGCACAGCTGGCAGGTGCGCATGACTTTATACTGCAGTTACCGGATGGATACGACACCGTCGTAGGTGAGCAAGGCTCCTCGTTATCCGGTGGGCAAAAGCAACGTATTGCCATTGCACGCGCATTGATTACCAACCCCAGAATCCTAATCTTTGATGAAGCGACCAGTGCACTGGATTACGAATCAGAGCGCATCATCCAAGACAACATGCGTGCCATCTGCCAGAACCGAACCGTCTTTATTATTGCGCACAGACTCTCAACGGTACGCATGGCAGACCGCATCATAGTGGTAGAGCAAGGCCGTATCATGGAAAGCGGCAACCATGACCAACTCATCGAACACAACGGTTACTACGCACGCCTTTACGGTTACCAAAATCATATGCCAGCGATGAGGCAGCCAAGCACTGCGCCTACATTAGATAAAGCCTCATTGGACAACACATCATTGAATAAAACACAGCCCGCTGACGCGGAGGTACTTACATGAAAATATCACCGGGTGCAAAAGAGGCACAAACACGAGAAGTCCTGACCCAAGACGATATCTATCAGTTCTTGCCGGCGGCAATAGAAGTAGAACAAACCCCCGCATCACCGGCAGGCCGCGCAATTATCTGGGCTATAGTAATTCTCTTTATGCTCGCAGCTTTATGGGCCTTCTTTGGGAAAGTGGATATTGTGGCGGTGGCGTCGGGCAAAATTATCCCCAGTGAACACATCAAACAGATCCAACCGCTAGAAGCAGGCAAAATAAAACAGATCCATGTACGCGAAGGCCAGCAAGTAAAGCGGGGCGACCCTTTAATAACGCTGGATGCGATTCAAACAGAAGCAGATGAGCAGCGCCTACGCCACGAACTAGACGACAGACAAGCCACCGCCATACGCTTAAAAGCCTTTGATCAATGGCTCGCCAAAGATGCTCAATCAGATGAAGAGACCGAACTTACACTGACACCCACCCCCATGAGTGCTTCACAGCAACATCTCTTCACCCAGCAGCGCTTAGAATTTTCCGCACGCCTTAATGCCTTAAAAAGTGAACAGATGAGGCAGCGTGCCGAACAAGAAATGACACAGGCAGAGATCAACAAAAAAAGACGCATTATCCCGGTATTGAGTGAGCGCGTAGGCGCCTTAAATACCTTACGTAAAAAAGAATACGCCTCACGCCAACAGTACCTAGAACTAAAGCAAGAACTCATCGAAGAAGAACAAGACTTACTCATCCAAAAAGCGCGTTATAAACAGCTAAACGCTTCTGTTCGACTCACACAGAACCAAATCGATACCTTGGTATCGGAACAACGAAAAAACAACCTGACTCAACTACAAGAAACACTACTGCAAATAGCCGGCGCCCAACAAGAACTGATAAAAGCCACCGAGCGTAACCAACAACAACAACTCACATCACCCATCAGTGGACAAGTACAACAACTGGCCGTTCATACCATCGGTGGTGTAGTGACACCCGCACAAGCATTAATGGTAATCGTGCCCGAACAAAGCCAAGTAGAGATGGATGCACTCATCCTTAATAAAGATATTGGCTTTGTACATGAAGGGCAAAAAGCAGCCGTAAAAATAGATACTTTTAACTTTACCAAATATGGCCTGATAGATGCCGAAATACTCACCATCTCAGACGATGCCATACAAGATGAAAACCTCGGGCTGGTCTACAGCGCCCGTATAAAGTTACACCAAGACGGCCTACAAATAGACGACCGTTGGGTAAAACTCTCCCCCGGCATGTCGGCCACCAGTGAGATTAAAACCGGCAAGCGACGTTTGATTGAATACTTCTTGTCACCTTTGCTGAGGTACAAGCAGGAAAGCGTGAGGGAGCGGTAGAAATTGATTATTTTATTGAGGTTGAAATTTTGAATTAAAAACCCTTTGTGACTAACTACTGTTTACAGGTGTGTAGTTAGGACGTTATGGAGCTAGATTTAGCGATAAGTGGATCTTAAATAATCACGAAGGTGAATATAATATATGTTTGTTGTTTTTTTGGCTTGTTTTTTTGTTTTTTTGTTCTTTTTTTCGAGACTTCGTTTAATTAAACGGCAGGGACGTTCGCTAGTATTGCTTAATAGATTCTCTTTTCTATCAATTCCATTGTCTATTGTTCCTGTTGTTTTTTTTAAAAAGATAGAATTTATGTATCAGAATTTTGAGTGGGTATTTGTTGGACTTCCTTATGGTTCTTCTGTTTTTCTGATAATGCTTTTCTCGTCAATGTTGTCCGTATTTATAGCACTGTTATTTATGTTTGGTTATAGGGACCAAAAATCTCTTTTTGGTTCAATAAATGGAAAGAAACGTGTTCTGCTTTCTTTAGTTTGTTTTACGTTAATTCTAATTGTCGGTGATGCATTAATGAATAGATGGTTTCTTAGCTATGTAAATGCAATTTTATTGTTTTTTACTGGTTATGGTTTTGTTGTTGTTTTTGCTGGTTTGCAATTAAATATTTTTTGGGCTTTATATAACAAGGAGTAATTATAGTGTCTGATTCTAAAATAGATATTGAGAGTGGCATAGATCAAGAGTTATATGGAAATGTAGAAGCCGTTGGGTTCTCTGTTCAAGACGTTGTTGATTATATTGCTTACGAATGGGATGGTACCGAAGCATCACTTTTAGCTCCTGATACGTCAACTATTTCAGGCTCAACAGCTTCAGCCGTATCACAATATTTGAAAAAAGCAGCTGAAAATGCTCAATCAGCATCTAATGGAACCGGATCATTATATGATCTGGTAGCAGATATTAAAGCTGGTGCTATTGCGAATAGCTGGACATCTCATATTTCAAGATTTGTGGCGTCTACTTCCGCAGGTGCAGCTATTGGAGTGTTGAGCGCATATGCAACATGGGATGGTAATGATGAAAATGAGTTAATATCAAATATTGGTACTGGTATAGGTAGTGCTTTGCTTGGTGCTGGGTTTGTAAGTCTATTAATACCGTTCGTAGGCACCGGAGTATTGGCAACAGGTGGCGCGGTTTTGATTGCAGGTATAGTCGCAGGTTATGCGGCAAAAGTCGCAATCGAATTCGCTCAAGATTTTTTGGCCGACCAAGATTGGTTATGGGAAGCCTATGATGCAGTATCAATTGATGTATACGATTTCTTCCAAAACGCCTTCAACTGGGCTGCACGTGGTGATCCACTAGTCCTCGACCTTGATGGTGATGGAATAGAAACTATCGCTGCTGATGGTTCGGTTCTTTTTGACCATGATGGTGACGGCGTCAAAAATGGTACTGGCTGGATCAGTGCTGATGATGGAATGTTAGTACTAGACCTCAACGGAAATGGCACCATCGATAATGGTGGTGAGCTATTTGGTGACAACACATTAAAAGCCGATGGAAGCAAAGCGATTCATGGCTTTGATGCCTTGGCAGAGTTGGACACTAATGGTGATGGACTTGTTAATGCCAGTGATACGCAATTTGCAGCCTTGCGAGTGTGGCAAGATCTTAACCAAGATGGTATTAGCCAAGCCAATGAGCTCTCCACACTGTCTGACTTAAATATTCTAAGCATTAATACCGACAGCGTATCTTCCACGATAAACATCGGTAATAACAACCAGTCGATTGCACAGGGTACTTATACGAAAGTAGACGGCACCGAAGGTGTATCGGGAGCAGCAGGCAGCCTAAATCTTGCAGAGAATAACTTTTTCCGTGAGTTCCCTGATCAAATAACCATTCCAGATCATTTAAAAAGCTTACCTAATATGCAGGGTTCAGGCGCAGTACGTGACCTGAAAGAAGCGACAGCACTCAGTCCCGCACTGGCATTAATACTAGAACAATACGCCAGTGCTACTACCCGTGATGCACAAATGGGGTTGCTTGATAAGTTACTGCAAGCGTGGGCCGACTCAAGCGACTTTGTGAACTTTGTAGATCGAATAAATCAGCAAGAAGTGAATAATAGAGACGTCGAGTTTAGGTTTTACAAAGAAGCCGAGTATACAGACAACACGACCGACGGAGGTATGTTCGTAATTGCTGAAGGCGATGGTAGCGGCGGTAGTTCTGGTGGTAGCGTCGAGACAGTTGCAAATACAACCAACGATGGCGATGGGCTAAGGGTGGGTGTAGCACCATACAGCTCCACTATTGAAGCGCTAGCAAAAATAAAAGTGCTAGAAGTTTTTAATGACCAAGAATTTTTGAATGTTGATTTTGAAGATACTGATGAAGGTGGCTTCAAAATGGTATCAGACTCAGGAAGGACAGGAAGGCAAAGTGGCTCTTCTTCAGGAGCGATACTTTCAGGGATAACATTAACAGAAAAAACCTTCGCATTAGCACAAGCCCAAATTGAAGGTATCGATAACTCTTATAACGCGCTTAAAGAATCAACATATCAATCGCTATTAACACAAACAAGGCTAAAACCTTTTTTAGATGAAGTAACTCTTGGCATAGATGAGAACGGAGGTTTAGAGGTTGATTTCGAGCAGCTTAATGCGTTTATAGAATCAAAACTAAACTCTGGCGCTAATGGTGTGATTGATGTAGCAGAGTTCTACACCTCTAGGCAAGCTACTTCCTTGGTTGAAAGTGGACTAGAAAGAAACTGGGGCAGCTTTAAAACGGCTGTTGGCGGGCTATCTATAGCAGATAAAGAGTTGCTTACTGATAGTGGTTTTTTGGTAACGGCTGGGTCCTCAACAGTTGAACAAGAATCTGGTTTGGTGTTTGCTTTGCATCAAGCAGATGATGGAGTATTAAACTATATCGGTGGCGATGGTGTTGATGTGGTACTGGGTTCGAATGAATCTGACATTATTTATGGTGGTGAAGGGCGTGATTTTATTACTGGAGCAGTAGGTAACGATAACCTTCAGGGGCAAGGTGGCAACGATACCCTATCAGGCGGTGACGGTGACGACAATATCCAAGGCCAAGAGGGTGATGACATTATCTCGGGTGATGCTGGGAACGATATTCTTCATGGGCAAGTTGGTGATGATGTACTGAACGGTGGCGCCGGTAAAGATCGACTTAACGGCGGTTATGGTAATGATATCTTGCGTGGTGGAGCTGGTTCAGATGACTTCCTCTCAGGTGATGCTGGAAACGACACCTACCTATTTGGTGCAGGCGATGGAAATACCACGATTAAAAACCTTGATTCTAGTGTAGGTAGCGTGGATGTCTTACGCTTTATGGGCGGCATTGTGGCCTCAGATGTGTTGGTGTCGCGCTCAAACAATAACTTGTTACTGACATTACAAACCACGGGAGAAGTGATCAGTGTAACGGGCTTCTTTAGTCACAGTGTGCTCGAATTAGACACAGTGGAGTTTAGTGATGGAACACAGTGGTCGTCGGCAGATTTAAAAGCCGCTGTCTTAGTAGCAACGGAAGGTGCTGATACCATTATCGGTTATGCAGGTGATGACATTATAAATAGCCTTGGGGGGAACGATAACCTTCAAGGCCAAGGTGGCAACGATACTCTATCAGGCGGTGACGGTGACGACAGTATACAAGGTAAGAGCGGCAACGACGTTATCTCGGGAGACGCAGGTAACGATACTATTTACGGACAGGAAGGTGATGATGTACTGAATGGAGGTGCCGGTAAGGATCGGCTCATCGGTGGCTATGGTAATGACATTTTACACGGTGGAAGTGGCATCGGAGACTTCCTCTCCGGCGATGCAGGTAATGATACCTACCTGTTTGGTGCAGGCGATGGGAACACCACGATCAATAATCTTGATAGTAGTGCAAGTAGCGTAGATGTCTTGCGTTTTTCTGCCGGTATTACGGCCGCTGATATACTGGTGTCGCGCTCAAATAACAACTTGTTACTGACGTTACAAACTACGGAGGAAGTGATCACTGTAAGTGGCTTTTTTAGTTACAGTGTATTTGAATTGGATGTGGTGTCCTTTGACGATGGAACCGAATGGGTGGCAGCTGATTTAAGATCTATTGCCCTTGGGGTAACGGAAGGTGCCGATACCATTATCGGTTACGCAGGTGATAACACCATAAATAGTCTCGGAGGCAATGATAACCTGCAAGGTCAAGAAGGTAACGATACCCTTTCAGGCGGTGACGGTGACGACAGTATACAAGGCAAGAGCGGCAACGACATTATCTCGGGAGACGCAGGTAACGATACTATTTACGGACAGGAAGGTGATGATGTACTGAATGGAGGTGCCGGTAAGGATCGGCTCATTGGTGGCTATGGTAATGACATTTTACGCGGTGGAAGTGGCGTCGGGGACTTCCTCTCCGGCGATGCAGGTAATGATACCTACCTGTTTGGTGCAGGCGATGGGAACACCACGATCAATAATCTTGATAGTAGTGCAAGTAGCGTAGATGTCTTGCGTTTTTCTGCCGGTATTACGGCCGCTGATATACTGGTGTCGCGCTCAAATAACAACTTGTTACTGACGTTACAAACTACGGAGGAAGTGATCACTGTAAGTGGCTTTTTTAGTTACAGTGTATTTGAATTGGATGTGGTGTCCTTTGACGATGGAACCGAATGGACACCGGCAGATTTAAAAGCAGCAGTTTTAGTGGCAACGGAAAGTGCCGATACCATTATCGGTTATGCAGGTGATGACATTATCAATAGTCTTGGGGGTAGCGATAATCTTCGAGGCCAAGAGGGCAATGACACCTTGTCAGGCGGAGACGGTGACGACAATATCCAAGGCCAAGAGGGTGACGATATTATTTCGGGCGATGCTGGAAACGATACTCTTTATGGGCAGGGCGGAGATGATGTGCTGAATGGAGGTGCCGGTAAGGATCGGCTCATCGGTGGCTATGGTAATGACATTTTACACGGTGGAAGTGGCATCGGAGACTTCCTCTCCGGCGATGCAGGTAATGATACCTACCTGTTTGGTGCAGGCGATGGTAGTACCACGGTATCCAATTACGATACCGCTGCAACGGCAGTCGATATAGCCAAGTTCGAAGATGTACTCGCTGAAGATTTATGGTTTAGCCGTGCGGGTAATAATTTGCAGATAACGGTTGCCGGCACGGAGGATCAAGCCATGATTAGCAATTGGTATAGCAGTAGCCATTATCAATTAGACCGTGTTGAAGTAGGGGATTCTGTTTTATTAAATAACCAAGTCGATCAACTTGTTTCTGCTATGGCGGCTTACAGTGTGCCTGATGGCGTAGGGAATGATATCTCGCAGGAAACAAAAACTGATTTGCAATCTGTTT
>NZ_JADGEV010000059.1 GCF_016744175.1 Neptunomonas sp.
TGGCGGCGTTGCGTTAAGCAGCAACTTAACCGGTGGTGTGTTCGTCAACCAAAGTGCGGCGTACAGTGATTTTCATGCGACAGGGTGTAACCCTGCAGCGAATGCTTGCTTGTCGGATTTAGCGTACGTAGCGAACCGTTTTCGTGTCGTGCAGAGCCGACGTCACGCGTAATACCTTTGGGTTAGTTGTTGTAAAGGATGATAAATATGAGTTACGAAACTGTATTAGTAGAGATCAAAGAAGGTGTGGGGATCGTTACCCTAAACCGCCCTAAGGTGATGAATGCATTAAATCAAACCTTAACTAGAGAGTTAGGTGAAGCGGTTGATGCATTGGAAAAAACAGACGATGTTGGCTGCATTATCATTACCGGTGGCGAAAAGGTGTTTGCTGCGGGGGCAGATATTAATGAAATGAAGGGTCTGACATTCCCTCAACTCTACATGGCTAATTTTCCTTATATTCAACGTGATTGTTGGCGTGTGATAGATGAGGCGCGTAAACCGATTATTGCGGCAGTTGCCGGTTTTGCGTTGGGTGGTGGTTGTGAAATGGTTATGGCCTGCGACTTTATTATTGCGGGTGAGACTGCAAAATTTGGTCAGCCGGAAGTTAGTATTGGCACTATTCCAGGCGCCGGTGGGACTCAGCGTTTGACCAAGGCTATAGGTAAAGCTAAAGCGATGGAAATGTGTCTTAGTGGTCGTATGATGGATGCTGCAGAGGCGGAACGCAGTGGGTTAGTATCTCGTGTTGTGCCTGTAGAAGAGTTATCTGAAACGGCCTTTAAAACAGCACGTAAAATTGCTTCTCATTCTCGCCCTGTGGTTTATATGATAAAAGAATCAGTCAATATGGCAGTTGATGCATCACTGCGTGACGGGCTAGCATTCGAGCGTCGAAATTTTGCTTCTTCCTTTGCCTTTGAAGATTGTAAGGAAGGCATGACTGCTTTTGCTGAAAAGCGTAAGCCTAATTTCAAACATCGTTAACAGAGGGTGGTCCTCATGCTGAAGGGCAAAAAGGTTTGGATTACGGGTGCTAGTTCTGGCATCGGTGAGGCCACTGCAAGACGCTTGGCTAGTGAGGGTGCCTCTTTGGTGTTGAGTGCTCGCCGTGAAGCGCGTTTGGTTTTGTTGGCTGACGAGCTTCGCTTGCAAGGCGTTACGATAAGTGTCGAGCCGGTGGATGTGTCTGATCGTGCAGGGATGGCCTCTGTTGGCGAAAGGTTAGCGGCAGCAGGAGGGATTGATATTCTTATCAATAATGCGGGTACCATGCCAATTAGCCCAATATTAGCAGGGCGTCTTGATGAATGGGAGCAGATGATAGATGTTAATATTAAAGGTGTGTTATACGCTATAAATGCCGTTTACTCAGGCATGGCCGAACGTAAGGATGGTCATATCGTTAATATTAGTTCTATTGCAGCACGTCAAACCTACCCAAGTGCAGGTGTATATGCTGGAACAAAGCATGCTGTGCGTGCTATTTCAGATACTTTACGAAAAGAGGCTATTCGTTATGGTGTCCGGGTCACGGACATTCAACCGGGAGCGGTTGATACAGAGCTTCCTGATAGCATTCAGCATGAGAAAATTCGTGAAGCAGTCAAGGCTAATATGTATGCAAGTAATTCGGCAATACTAAAGCCTGAAGATATAGCGAATGCTATTTTCTATGCAATAACACAGCCAGGCTATATCGATGTGAGTGAGCTGCATATTCGCCCTGTTATCCAGGAAAGCTAATAGGTCAAAATAGTTTGTCATTATCGATGGGTGTATGTTTTGCTTGAACAAGCTTGGCATACGCCTTTTTTATTTCTTCTTTAAAATCACTTTTTTTAGCTTTAATTCCTTCGCTTTAACTGGCCTTGTGCTATTGTCAAAATCTTATCAAGGGTATGATTCATAGTAATTGAACATGTACCGCTAATGTTGGTCATACTGGCGTAGTTTCAGCGATTTTAGTAAAGCGCTTTGATAGTGCACCTAAAAATAGAAGCATTTTATTTATTACAGATACCGTAGGGTGGCTATTGTGTATTCGTTACTTATTTTTGACTGGGACGGGACGGTAATAGATTCGACTGCACGTATTGTGTCCAGTATGCAGTCTGCTGCAAGGGATTTAGACCTCAGACATTTGCAGGATCATGAGGCCAGAGAAATTATTGGTTTAGGGTTGCCAGAAGCTATTCAGGCTTTGTATCCGGGGATTGATAATCATTTGTTAGTATCCATGCGTGAGCGCTATGTTTATCATTATATGGAAGGTGATAATACGCCTACATCGTTGTTTCCGGGTGTGCAAAAAACACTTGAGAGTCTCCATAAAAAGGGTTATCGATTAGCGGTAGCTACTGGGAAGAGCAGGCACGGGTTAGATCGTGTTTTAGCGGATACGGGCCTAGGGTGGTTGTTTGAAATTACTCGCTGTGCAGATGAAACTACATCAAAACCACATCCCCATATGTTGGAAGAAATCTTAAAAGGAAGTGGGCTTGATGCTACTGACGCAGTAATGATTGGTGATACAGAGTTTGATCTTGAAATGGGCGTGAATGCAGGCATGGATACTATTGCTGTGAGTTATGGCGCGCATCATATAGATCGGTTGAAACAATATAAGCCAGTTCTGGAAATGCATGCCTTTTCAGAACTGGAAACATGGTTGGACTTTAAATCAGGAGAGATGGTGTGAGCGAAAACGACAATCATTGGGATGAAAAAAAGGATGAGGGCTTAGGGCACGTGTTAGAAAAAGCCGCGAGCAAAAGTAATAGCAAGGAATGGAAGCTGATTGAAAAAATGCTCAATGGCTTGTTTGTTGAGCAGCGCCGAGCAAGACGTTGGGGAGTCTTTTTTAAAGGACTTACCTTTGCTTACTTGATTGCTGTTTTGGGGATCTATTTTTCTAGTGTATCGCTAGGCACAGGTTCGCCAGGAAAATCTGAAGAACACGTGGCAGTGATAGAAATTGCTGGCCCTATATCCGCTGATGAAGCGGCAAATGCGGATAGTATTGTATGGTCTTTACGTGATGCCTTTAAAGCAGAAAAAGCCAAGGCTATTATTTTGCGTATAAACAGTCCTGGTGGAAGCCCTGTACAGTCTGGGTATGTTTATGATGAAATTAAGCGTTTACGTGCTTTGAATCCTGATAAGCCTGTTTATGCAGTCATAATGGATATAGGTGCTTCTGGAGCATACTATATTGCGGCAGCGGCCGATGAAATCTATGCTGATAAAGCCAGTTTAGTGGGGTCTATTGGTGTTGTATCTGGAGGGTTTGGCTTCGTTGACCTCATGGAAAAAGTAGGCGTTGAGCGTCGAGCGATGACAGCTGGAAAAAATAAAGGATTTCTTGACCCGTTTAGTCCATTGAAAGATAGCGACAAGGTATTTTGGCAGTCAGTGTTAAATACCACACACATGCAGTTTATTGATCAGGTGAAAAAAGGTCGTGGCGATAAGTTGGTAGATGAGCCCGATTTATTTACAGGCTTGGTTTGGACGGGAGAGCAAGCTGTAGCAAAGGGCTTGATTGATGGTCTAGGTAGTACAAGCTATGTTGCTCGTGAAATAGTGGGTCAAGAGACCTTAATTGATTACTCTTCTCAAATGTCTCCGTTAGACCAGGTGATTGAGAAATTTGGCGTGTCTTTCGGCAAAACTATAGCGGCCCAGCTGGGTATTGAAAGCGGATATTCAATACGTTGATGTGTCAATTAAGGGCTGCCTTTGGTAGCCCTTTATATTTTGCTATTCGTAAAATTGTGGGCTACCCGTTGTTATAAGACGCTGATATTTATATTTTTCAGTAGAGATATCAGTCTAATAAGCGGTAGGCCAACAAGAGTATTAGGATCTTCCCCTTCTAGCCTTTCAAATAATGCTATTCCTAAACCTTCAGATTTAAAGCTTCCTGCGCAGTCAAGTGGGCTTTCTTTATCAATGTAGTGTTCAATCATCTCTGAGGTAAGCTTTCGAAAATGCACATGAAAGGGGACTACTTCTGTCTGTGAATGGTTGCTTAGGGTATCAAGCACACATAACCCAGTTAAAAATGTAACGCATTGCCCTGAAGACTGCTGTAGTTGTGTAGTTGCGTTTTCTTTTGTTCCCGGCTTGCCGAGAATGTTCCCATTAAGTACGGCGACTTGGTCGGAGCCTATAATAGCCTTGCCGGGATGTAGAGCAGCGACAGCGTGTGCTTTTTCTTCAGCGAGGCGTTTGACTAGCTCTATGGCGCTTTCGCCTGGGTAGTGGCTTTCATCAATGTCTGGACTATGGCAGCTGTAAGGGAGTTGTAGCTTGTTCAAAAGGGCACGACGGTAGGGGGAGCTGGAGGCTAAAACCAGAGCTTGCATGTTTCTTTTCCTTAAAGGCTTATTTATTGATGTGCAAACGCGTAAAATAGTAAACGTTTTTAAGAACGAAACCTCATTTTCCTTTGACAGGAGGGCCATTGGGCCCTAGAATTGCGCGCTTATGTCGTACGGTAACTTACCGAAAATAGTTGATCCGCGAAAGCTTGCTGAGCGGGAAGTCCGAATTACCGGTCAGGCTAGTGTAAAAGAGATGCCTCGAGTAGGGTCCTATCTATGTGAAGATAGTGATGTTATCGATGTAGATCTTCTTTTTTCGCTGGATGAACGAAGAATTCGTATTATAACAGGTGATGCTAAAGGTCGTGTTCACATGACATGTCAGCGTTGCTTGGAAGCGGTCCAAGTCGATGTCCAGGCTGATTTCAATCTGGCTATCGCGTTCAATGAGGAGAAGGCAAAGCAGCTGCCTCGCTATTATGATCCATTGATCGTTGAGGACGAAGAGATCGAGCTATTGCACGTCATTGAAGAGGAGTTGATTCTCAGTCTGCCGTTAGTTCCATACCATGCAGATTGTAGTATTCAGACCCAATTCGGTGATGCGGATATGGCTGAAAAGCCGGAAAATGAAAAACCGAACCCGTTTAAAGTGTTGGCCCAGTTGAAGGCCAATAAGAAATGATTTAGGAGTTAATTCACCATGGCAGTACAGAAAAACAAAAAGTCTCGTTCACGTCGCGATATGCGCCGTTCACATGACGCATTGACTGGTCCGACTTTGTCTGTAGACGCAACGACAGGTGAAACTCACCGTCGTCACCAAGTGACAGCTGACGGTTTCTACCGTGGTCGTCAGGTTGTAAATCAAGACAGCGAATAATTTCGTTGTTGAATCGCGTCACTCTCTCGGTTGATGCGATGGGTGGGGACTTCGGTCCCCACGTGACCCTCCCAGCATCACTTTCTGCTCTAGAGCGCCATCCCTATCTTAATATCTTGCTTTTTGGCGAGGTTGATCAATTAGATTCTCTTTTGGCTAGGCAGCGTATTTCTGAATCGATAATGTCTCGGTTACAGATACGGCCGTCTGGAATATCTGTTTCTATGGATGAGAAGCCCTCGGCTGCAATACGCCATCGGCAGGATTCATCTATGTCGCTTGCTGTTCAGGCGGTGGCAGATAACAAGGCAGGTGCCTGTATTAGTGCGGGTAATACGGGTGCTTTGATGGCGTTTGGTCGGCTAGTTCTGAAAATGCAGCCCGGAATTGATAGGCCTGCAATCATTGCGTCTGTTCCTACGCTTGCCGGTCATTGTTATATGCTGGACTTGGGCGCAAATGTAGATTGTAGTGCTGAGCACTTGATGCAGTTTGCCGTGATGAGTAGCGTTATGGTGGAAGCTGTCGATGGTAATCTTCACCCCAAGGTTGGCTTGTTAAATGTCGGTGAGGAATTGATCAAAGGTAATGAACAGGTGCGTCTTGCGAATGAACTAATTCGAGAGCAAGATGGCTTGAATTATATTGGTTATGTTGAAGGTGATGATGTATTTGCAGGTAAAGCTGATATTGTCGTGTGCGATGGCTTTGTGGGTAATGTTTCACTAAAAAGTAGCGAAGGTTTGGCACGATTGATTTCAAAGAGAGTTCTTCAGGGGTTTTCTCGTAATTTATATCGACGTTGTTTGGCCTTCTTGGCGCGCCCGGTATTAAAAGAAATTCAAGAGCAGATTGATCCTTCTCGTCGAAATGGAGCAACGCTTTTGGGGTTGCAGGGAATTGTAATGAAAAGCCATGGTAGTGCTGATCAGAAGTGTTTTGGGTATGCTTTGGATCGTGCTATTACAGAGGTGGTGCAAAACGTGCCTGAGAAAATCGCAGAGCGCTTATCTGGTTACCTTCCATCGAAGAGAAATTAGGACGTTTTAATTCTGTCGCAATATTGTAAACTACACATCTTTTTAGCATAACATCACTATGCTATTTATCAGATTATCGTGAGTTGAGGGCATTTATGTCGCAGTCTTTTGCTTTTGTTTTTCCTGGGCAGGGTTCCCAGCAAGTCGGTATGTTGGCTGAGTTAGCTGCTGAAAATCCAATCATTCAAAACACATATTCAGAAGCGTCTTCTGTATTAGGCTACGATTTGTGGAACCTTGTACAGAATGGACCAGATACGGATCTTAATCAAACAGATAGAACCCAGCCAGCGCTCTTGGTGTCGGGTGTTGCTTTGTGGCGGTTATGGCTCGAAAAAGGCGGTGCCAAGCCTGCGGTTATGGCAGGACATAGTCTGGGGGAATATACTGCGCTAGTTTGTGCTGGAGCTATAGCCTTTACTGATGCAGTGAACTTAGTGAAATTACGCGGTGAGTATATGCAGCAAGCAGTACCCGCCGGTACCGGTGCTATGGCGGCAATTCTTGGTTTGTCTGATGATGCTATTTTGGCAAGTTGCGAGCAAGCACAGCAAGGGCAGGTTGTTTCGCCAGTTAATTATAACTGTCCCGGACAAATCGTTATAGCGGGTGAGAAAGACGCTGTTGAAAGAGCTATCATTGCGTGTAAAGAGGCCGGTGCTAAACGAGCAATTCCTTTACCTGTAAGTGTACCTTCCCACTGCTCTCTGATGAGGCCTGCCGCTGACAAATTGGCTGAAGCGTTAGGGAATATTACTATTTCACTACCCGATATTCCTGTTATTCAAAATGTAGATGCTTCTTTTCCTGAATCGGTAGAGCAGTTGGCTTCAAACTTGTTGGCTCAATTGTACAGCCCTGTTTTATGGACGAATAGTGTGCAAACCATGGTTGATCAAGGTATCGATACGACTATTGAATGCGGGCCGGGCAAGGTATTATCCGGATTAAATAAGAAAGTTCACAAGCCGTTAGTGGTGAAAGCGATTAATGATCCAGCAGGATTGGATGTCGCATTAGCACTGTAACAAATAAGGAAAGTTGTGATGAGTATTGAAGGTAAAATTGCCCTTGTTACAGGTGCGACACGCGGTATAGGTAAAGCTATCGCAATGGAGCTGGGCCGCCAAGGTGCTATTGTTGTCGGTACGGCAACGAGTGATACTGGTGCGGGATCCATTAGTGGTTACCTCTCTGAGGCCGGTATAGCGGGTAAAGGGCTCACTTTGGATGTGTCGTCAGCAGAATCGGTAGAGTCTGTTATAAAGGCGATTCAGGACGAATTTGGTGCAGTGGCGATTTTAGTTAATAATGCCGGCATTACTCGTGATAATATCATGCTCCGCATGAAAGAGGATGAGTGGGATTCTGTATTAAATACAAACCTAACATCTGTCTATCGTGTGGTGAAAGGTTGTCTTAGAGGTATGACAAAAGCACGCTGGGGGCGTATTATCAGCGTCAGCTCTGTCGTTGCTTCAATGGGCAATGCAGGTCAAGCTAACTATGCTGCTGCAAAATCAGGTATGGAAGGATTTACACGAGCGCTTGCACGTGAAATTGGTTCGCGTAATATTACGGTCAACTGTGTTGCACCCGGATTTATTGATACGGATATGACCAGCGGGCTACCAGAAGAGCAGAAAGCGGCTTTGCAGTCTCAGATTCCTATGAATCGTCTGGGACGGCCTGAAGAGATTGCATCTGTAGTAGGTTTCCTTGCAAGTGATGGAGGAGCGTACGTTACAGGTGAGTCAATCCAGGTGAATGGCGGCATGTACATGAGTTAAATCAGCGTATTTGCTTTTAGGAATTGTTTTTCTTGGCAATTTGTTGATAATTGGCCGTCAGCCGAAACGAATTTAAACTACCTGCTTGCTATGTATAGGTGGGTTCTAATAAAATCACGATTTCATACCTTCGGTGTGAAGGGTTGATAAAAAGATAGGAAGAGTTATGAGCAATATTGAAGAGCGCGTTAAAAAAATCATCGCGGAACAGCTGGGTGTTAAAGAAGAAGAAGTAATCAACGCAGCTTCTTTCGTAGAAGATTTAGGTGCTGACTCTCTCGACACTGTTGAGCTGGTAATGGCTCTTGAAGAAGAGTTTGAAACTGAAATTCCAGATGAAGAAGCTGAAAAGATCACTACTGTTCAGTTGGCAATCGATTACGTAAGCGCTCATCAGTAATCGATCCGTATCTTGATCAAAGCTTGACCGAAAAGCCGCATCTATATACGTAGAGTGCGGCTTTTCTATTTCTATAAGATTTTACTGGAGTGGCGCTATGTCTCGTAGAAGAGTGGTGGTTACCGGAATGGGTATGCTATCGCCGGTAGGTAACACTGTCCAAGATACTTGGGACTGTATTCTTACAGGCAAAAGTGGGGCGGCGACTATTGAACATTTTGATGCCTCTTTGTTTTCAACACGCTTCTCGGCATCAATTAAAAATTTCGATGTCGCTGGGTATATGAATCCTAAAGATGCTCGTAAAATGGATTTGTTCATTCAATATGGTATGGCTGCAGCTTCCCAAGCGATAAAAGACTCTGGTTTGGAAGTAACAGATGCCAATGCAACACGTATAGGTTGTGCTGTAGGGTCGGGCATCGGTGGTTTGACGCTTATTGAAAGTACCTATAACACCATGAAGAAAAGTGGGCCGAGGCGCATATCACCGTTTTTTGTTCCGGGTAGTATCATTAATATGATTTCGGGCAATTTAGCGATTAAGTATGGATTGAAAGGTCCTAATATTGCTATTACAACCGCCTGTACAACAGGAACTCATAACATTGGTTCTGCAATGCGCATGATCCAATATGGTGATGCAGATGTCATGTTGGCCGGTGGCGCTGAAATGGCGACAACCGAGCTTGGTTTAGGTGGTTTTGCAGCAGCGCGAGCGTTGTCTACTCGTAATGACGATCCGCAGAAAGCTAGCCGTCCTTGGGATCGGGATCGGGATGGTTTTGTATTAGGTGATGGTGCAGGCGTACTTGTGATCGAAGAGTATGAGCATGCTAAAGCACGTGGCGCGCGTATTTATTGTGAGTTAGCGGGTTTAGGAATGAGTGATGACGCTCATCATATGACGGCTCCGCCTTCTACCGGTGAGGGTGCTGCAAACTCAATGGCAAATGCTATTAAAGATGCAGGTTTAAACCCCGATGAAGTGCAGTATATTAATGCTCATGGAACATCAACACCCGCTGGGGATTTAGCAGAAACTAATGCTGCTAAATTAGTATTTGGTAACTCTGTAGCTGATGTGAGAATGAGTTCGACAAAGTCCATGACGGGGCATTTGTTGGGAGCGGCAGGCGCTGTAGAGGCAATTTTCTCTATCTTGGCTATTAGGGATCAAGTTGCGCCCCCAACCATTAATTTGGATAACCCTTCAGATGAGTGTGACTTAAATTACGTAGCGCACCATGCTCAACCATGCGTAATTGATGCCGCGGTATCAAATTCGTTTGGGTTTGGTGGTACAAACGGCACTTTAGTTTTTCGTAAAATCTGATAGTGCAGAGGCTGATAAGGGTTAATGGTGTCTCCGGCCATCAGTTGGAGGTTACAGATAGGGGTTTATGTTACGGCGATGGTTTATTTGAAACGATCAAAGTAGTCAATAATAAGCCTCTTTTATGGGACGCTCACATTAGTCGGTTGCTCGCTAGTTGTTTACGATTAGGGATATCTTTTGATGGTCTAGAAGAGCGCTTTAAGGCAGATCTAAAAGCGCTCTTATCTCTTAATCCTTATGAAACAGCCGCTTTAAAACTTACGATTACTCGGGGCTCAGGGCCGCGTGGTTACTTCCCTGCCAACGATCTTCAGCCCACAACAATTTCTGCATTATCTGAAGTGAGTGATTTTTCTATAAAATCCATTGATGGAGTAAGGCTTCGATGGTGTGGAACGCCGTTGGCTATTAATCCACTGCTGGCTGGTATGAAACATCTAAATCGTTTGGAGCAAGTAATGGCTCGAAAAGAGTGGGATGACACCAGCATATCGGAAGGATTGATGTGCGATATGGAAGGCTATCTCGTTGAAGGTACCATGAGTAATGTTTTCTGGGTTAAGCAAGACCAGCTCTATACGCCTGACATTGATAGATGCGGCGTGGCTGGCGTGTTACGTCAAACTATCATAGATATCGCAAATACCCAGCTTGGGCCCGTTGTGGTAGGCCGCTTTTCTGAGAGGGCATTAAAGGATGCGGATGAAGTTTTTATCTGTAATTCCTTAATTGATATTTGGCCGGTTGTTCAACTGGACGCTAAAAGTTGGGAAGTAGGGCTTACCACATTACGGCTACAAGCTTTTTTGAAAAAGGAATATAACGTTTGAGACGGGTATTAATACTATTTTTTGTTGTGCTGCTATTGTGTACAGCGACTATGGGGTGGTTGTGGCAGGATATGCATCGTTATATGAATGCTTCTATCGGCTTAAAAAGCGACATTCCTTCTTTAATTGTGCCTAAGGGGACATCATTTAACCGATTGCTTGGTGATCTAGAGCAAGTCGGAGTTATCAACAAACCTCTATATTTTAAAGCCTTTGCGCGCCTGAATAAGCTCAGCGGTAAAATAAAAGCGGGTGAGTTTTTAATCGAAAAGGATTTAACACCTAATGAATTACTTTCAAAGTTTGTTGATGGTAAATCACTTCAGCATAGCTTTGCCGTCATCGAGGGAACAACATTTAAGCAGCTGAGAGCACAGTTAGTATTGCGCAAAGGCTTGATTAAGCAAACCTTGGCTGGAAAAACAGACGCGGAGATCTTATCTGCAATTGGTGCTAAGGAGTCTCACCCTGAAGGTTTGTTTTTAGCAGATACTTTTCAGGTAGAGAGAAACTCAACAGATTTAGATTTACTGGTGCGTAGCTATCGTGCACAGCAGCAAGAGCTTGCGCGTTTATGGGAGGCTCGTAATACAAAGCTACCCTATAAAACGTCTTACGAAGCATTAATAATGGCTTCTATTGTTGAAAAAGAAACAGCCGTAGCCGCTGAGCGACCTCTTATTGCAGGTGTATTTATTAAGCGATTAAAAATTGGCATGCGTTTGCAGACAGATCCAACCGTTATATACGGTATAGGTGATAAATATAAAGGCAATATCACACGCAAAGACTTACGTAAGCCTACCCCTTATAATACCTATACCATTGCTGGTTTACCGCCTACACCGATAGCGATGGTAGGAAGAGAAGCAATTCAAGCAGCCTTAAATCCAAAGGTTGGGAAATCTCTGTACTTTGTCGCTAAAGGTGATGGTAGTCATCAGTTCTC
Organism: Neptunomonas sp.; assembly: GCF_016744175.1. Lineage (GTDB taxonomy): Bacteria > Pseudomonadota > Gammaproteobacteria > Pseudomonadales > Balneatricaceae > Neptunomonas. Next base: position 11,566 of record NZ_JADGEV010000059.1, read on the forward strand.
TCCATCCCTAAAAGCGCATAACAAAGCGGTAAGGAAATACCAATTAAGGCGTAAAAAACAGTATCGTTCTACGCCGGAGAAATGATGAACCTTATGAAAGAAGGCTGCTTTATTACTATCGAAGGCACTGAAGGTGTCGGGAAAAGTACGAATGTAGAGTTTATTCGTCAATACTTATCAGATAAAGGTATTGATTTGAGGCTAACTCGAGAGCCGGGCGGAACACCGCTAGCTGAAGAGATTCGTGAGTTATTACTTCAACCCAGAGAAGAGGTGGTGAGCGATGACGCAGAAATTCTTTTGGTGTTTGCTGCAAGAGCGCAGCATATAAACCAAGTGATTATTCCTTCTCTACAGAGAGGGCAGTGGGTGCTTAGTGACCGTTTTATTGATGCAACCTTTGCATACCAAGGAGCAGGGCGGGGAATCAGTTGGAACCGTATACAGCAACTTGAACAGTATGTTCTTGGAGATTTACGGCCTGACCTGACTTTTTTATTAGACTTGCCTGTTGATATCGGTATGGAAAGAGCAGAAAAAAGGGGGGCTTTGGATCGGTTTGAGCAAGAAAAGCATGACTTTTTTGAAAAAGTTAGACAAGGGTATCACCATCGTTTAAGGGCTGAGCCTGAGCGTTTTGCTCTGATTGATGCGGCTCAGTCCTTGGATAATGTTCAGCAGCAGATTGCTGCGGTTCTGGCTGAAAAATTGGATGTTATGTAATGGAAATCAGTAACCGTTATCATTCACTTAATGCAGCTATTTACCCGTGGTTTGAGGATCAATGGCAGAGAGTGTTGCGTTTACACAATGATAATCACTTGCCGCATGCATTATTACTCAGCGGGATGCCTGGAATTGGCAAGGCCTGCTTAGCAGAAGCGATAGCAGGTTATGTGATGTGTCATCAACCTCTTGCGGATTCTGCTTGCGGTACATGTCGCAGTTGTGTTCTGCTGAACTCAAGTGGGCATCCTGATTTGTATTTTCTTAGACCTGAAGAGCTCGGTAAGCCAATTAAAGTTGATCAGGTAAGACAGCTCACTGAGTTTATGCATAATACTGCACAGCAGGGTGGTTATCGCGTTGTTGTATTAGAGCCTGCTGAAGGGATGAATATCTCAGCAGCAAATGCGTTATTAAAAACATTGGAAGAACCAGGGCGTGATACTCTGCTTATTTTGATTACGCATCAGTTAGGCCAAGTAATGCCAACAGTGAGAAGTCGTTGCCAGCGTTTGGATTGCCACACTCCTCTTGAATCTGTTGCCGTACAGTGGTTGGTCAAAGAGCTGTCTGTTGAACCGCACGAAGCAGAGCAGCTATTAAAGGTTGTTCATGGTGCTCCCTTAGCAGGTTTAGAGTTTAAGAAACGAGGACATCAAACGCTAAGAGCAGATTTTTTAACTGCTTTAAGAGATATACTTAGACAACGTAAGACGCCACTAGAAGTTGCTGGTCAGTTTTTAAAAGCGGACTTTGATTTGTTATTAGGGTGGTTGCAGGGGTTACTTGCAGATATTACACGTATACTATTAATGGGTAATGATGACTTGATCCGTAATAAGGATATGCAAAAGTTGTTAAAGGGTGTTGCTAAAAACAGCACAAAGGATAAAATCTTTACTCTAGCTGATTTAGTTCAATCGGAAAGGTTCAGTTTGCAGCGCAGACTTAATCCAAATAAACAGCTATTGTTAGAACGTATACTCATAGATTGGTCTGCACTCGTGCGAGCCTAGGGAAGGAGTTCTCAAGACACAATGTCAGTAGTTCCGCGCATTAGCCACGGCATATTGTCTCTTAACATAGAGACCAAAGAAGATTTATATAAGGCTTACATGCCTTTTGTAGCCAATGGTGGGATTTTTATTCCTACGGCTAGATCTTATCAGTTAGGTGAAGAAGTCTTCATGCTGCTCACGTTGATGGATGATCCTGATAAAATTCCAGTGACCGGTAAAGTCGTTTGGGTTACTCCTAAAGCACCGCAAGGAGGTCGAAAGCCAGGTATCGGTATTCAGCTGTCTCCTGAAGATACAACCTTGGTTCAAAAAATTGAAACACATTTGGCTGGTGCGCTAGCTTCTGGTCGTCCCACTAATACACTTTAGTTTGTACTCTTATGTTTATTGATTCTCATTGTCACCTCGACAAGTTAGACCTGTCTCCTTATGAAAATGATTTCTCAGCTATGTTGGCGGCCGCTTTTGATAGAGACATCTCACGCTTATTGTGTGTCTCTATTGATCTTGCCCAGTTTGAGGCAATGTATCAGCTTATCAAAGATCAAGATAAGATCTTTGCGTCTTTAGGTGTTCACCCACTGCATGTTGAAAATGAACAACCGATTGTTTCAGTTGCTGAGTTACTCGAAAGAGTCGAGCGGCACTCAAAAGTTGTCGCTGTAGGTGAAACTGGCCTGGATTATTTTTATCAGACGGATACGAAAGAATGCCAGCAACAAAGTTTTATTAATCACTTGGATGCGGCTTCTCAATTAAAACTGCCTGTCATTGTGCATACGAGAGATGCGCGTGAAGATACATTAGCGTTGATTAAGGAACATGGTGGAGACGCCGGCGGTGTATTGCACTGTTTTACAGAATCTCTTGAAATGGCTAAAGCAGCAATAGAGATGAACTATTTAATTTCGTTTTCCGGTATTGTTACTTTTAAAAATGCAGATGAATTGCGTGAAGTTGTTAGAGCCACTCCGCTAGAAAAAATTCTGATAGAAACCGATGCTCCATACCTCGCCCCGATTCCTCACCGAGGCAAGAAAAATGAGCCTAAATATGTGGTTGAAGTGGCTCAGTGTATTGCAGACATCAAAGGTGTTTCTTTGGAGAAAGTAGCAGAAGTAACTTCTGAGAACTTCTATCGATTATTCTCAAAAGCCGCCGAGTTAGATGGGATTAAGTCATGTGGATGATGCCACCAGTCAGTTACATTGAGCCTCTTTTTCGTCCGCCCAGTGAAGCCCATGCTCTTATACTGCAGGTTACCAATGGGTGCAGCTGGAATCGTTGCGTATACTGTGAAATGTACACGCAACCCCAGAAGAAGTTCAAGCCAAAGTCTGAGGTTGAAATCCTAGCTGAAATCCAACGTTGTGGTGAGCAATTACCAGATACACGCCGGGTCTTTTTAGCAGATGGTGATGCTATGGCGCTTTCTTTTAGGCGCCTAAAAAGTATTCTAGAAGCCATTAAAGCGCATCTTCCTAAGGTGACGCGTATAACTGCTTATTGCTTGCCCAGTAATGTGAAGAAAAAGACTGTTGAAGAGTTAGCAGAATTAAAATCACTCGGCCTATCGATGCTTTATATAGGTGTTGAAACCGGTGATGATGAACTGCTTACGCTAATAGACAAAGGTGAAACCTACCAATCTACCTATGATGGATTAATAAAATTACAAGCCGCTGGGATTAAGCGCTCGGTCATGGTGATCAATGGTTTAGGCGGTCAGTTATATAGTGAGCAGCATGCGCGCGAAACAGCGCGGTTAATGAATGCTACGCAACCGGAATACTTAGCGAGCTTGGTCCTGTTCTTTTCTAATGGTGATCAGCGCTATAAAGAAGCGTTTAATGGGCAGTATCATGAAATGAATGATACTCAGCTATTTCAAGAGATGCGTCAGCTTATCGGCGCACTAGACTTGCAAAAGACTATCTTCAGAAGTGACCATGCCTCTAATGTGTTGGTCTTGAAAGGCGTTCTTGGGGGTGATAAGGCACGCTTGGTAGGGCAGTTAGATACTGCTATTACGGGTGAGTCACTTGTCTTTTTACGACATCCTTCCGACAGAAGTCTCTAGTTTTTTACTTCTTTGGTACTTTTCTAAGCCCCTTCCTTTTTTGTGCTGTTTCTGTGTGGTATAAACTTTAGTACTAATTATTATAAAAACACACGTTGTTATAAATAAACACACATCAGCAGGAATATTCATATGAGACGTCCCGTTCGAATTGCCGTTACTGGTGCCGCTGGCGCAATCAGCTATAGTCTTTTATTTAAAATTGCCGCTGGCGAAATGATGGGTAAAGATCAGCCAGTTATTTTACAGCTTATTGAGTTACCGCATGCAATGGAGTCTTTGCGTGGTGTTGCGATGGAGTTAGAAGATTGTGCCTACCCGCTATTACACACGATAACTTTGCATGATAACGTTGAAGATGGTTTTAAAAGTGCTCACTATGCATTATTAGTGGGTGCTCGTCCTCGTGGCCCTGGTATGGAGCGTAGTGATCTTTTAGAGGTTAATGCTGAAATCTTTGCTCGTCAGGGCAAGGCCCTTAATGATTATGCTAACCGCGATGTCAAAGTATTGGTTACGGGTAACCCAGCAAACACCAATGCATTGATTGCCAGCCGTAATGCGCCAGATTTGAGCCCTTCACAATTTACTTGTTTGACACGTCTAGATCATAACCGCGCTAAAGGAATTCTTGCCAGCCATTCGGGTGCTACAGCAAGGGATATTAACGGTATTATTATTTGGGGGAATCACTCTCCTACACAGTATCCAGACCTTCACCATGCCACTATCTTGGGAGAGCCTGCGTTATCCCAGATTGATTTTAACTGGTACAACGATGCCTTCATTCCGCAAATTCAGCAGCGTGGAGGGGAAATCATTCAGGCACGAGGGCTGTCCAGTGCTGCTTCAGCTGCACAGGCTATTGTGAACCAGATGTATGATTGGGTTTTAGGTACCGAGCCAGGTGAAATTGTCAGTATGGGTATTCTTAGCGATGGTAGCTATGGTATAGCGAAAGGTATTTTTTACTCGTACCCTGTGCGCTGCAACTATGGGCGTTATCAAATCGTTCAAGGTATAGAGATAAATGAATATAGCCGAAATCGTCTGACAACCACTGAGCAAGAGCTTTTGGAAGAAAGGTCGGTGATTGATCATCTGTTACCAAAAGAGACAGAGGCTTCGCATCTTAATTTATCCATTTGCTTGCGTTCAGGTGTTACCTTGTATGCTGACGGTACAGGGCCAGACCAAAAGAGCAAATTCATGACAACAAACCGTGTGATGTGATTTTCTCATGTTCTAGCAAAAAGCCTCTACTAATTAGTAGAGGCTTTTTAGTGTAACGCGTTTTTTAGCTAGGCTACTTGGGCAAGAAACTAGTGAGTGTCGTCTTCAGTGGCTGGGGTGATACTTACCATCATTTTGTTAATGTCTAGCATGATGGTTAAGAGGCCATTGTAATAGCAAACCCCTTGTACAAAGCGTCTGCTTGATTCATCCCCTGCGATATTGGGTGCTCGTTCAATATCATCTTGAGGAATATTGATCACTTCATCCACACTGTCAACGACAAGTCCTACAACTTCTTGTTCGTTATAATCCACCATTATGATACGTGTATTATCATCAATTTCGGCAATCGGCATTTTAAAGAGGCGACGAGTATCTAGTACAGTTGCAACATTACCACGCAAGTTAATAATACCTAGAATATAATGCTCAGCACCTGGAACCGGGGTCATATCAGAATACCGAAGGACTTCTTTTACCTTCATGACATCAATGCCATATAGCTCTTTATTAACTTTAAAGGTGGCCCATTGGTGAAAAATAATCTCTTCTTGATTAGCTCGTTTAGCACGCTCTTTTTTGTCCTTGCTGGACTGCATGCCTTCTATCGATTTTAGTTGGTCTGATTCAGCTTGTAAGCTCATGTTGATCTGTCCACTTATAATGAGTACTTAACGTAAAGACAATTGCTTAAACATAAATTGCATATAGGTTCTAGCATAGCGCAGATTTATAATAAGTGTACTTTTAGGCAGACTTTTATAAACAATTGGTTGGTTTGGGCAGGCCTGCTAACTTGGCGGCTTGTTTTGCAGGGCTTTCGGGGAAGAGTTTCATTAGGTGTATGCTCTTTCCTTTCTGTGGGCCTAATGCAAGCCCTACGGCCTTAACCAGCGGGCGCATGGCAGGTGATAGTTCATATTGTAGATAAAAATCACGAATCACATGAATAATCTCCCAATGTGCCTCGCTTAAAAGAATCTCTTCTTCTTCTGCAAGGCATACAGCAACGGCTTCAGACCATTCATCTAGGTTAAGCAGGTAGCCTTCATCATCAACCGCGATTGTGGTGCCCTCAATTGCGATATGTCGCATCAGAACCAACTTACTACTTTGGCGTGTTGGCATGCTAATGAAACAAACTGTTGATCATCAACAACACAGGCTTTGCTATTGTCGCTTAGATGGAGGCCGCGAGCTTCCATATCCGCACAGAGGAAGTGAATGGTTATATCATCCAAATTATTTAGTTGCTCAGCTATCACTGTATGTGTAGCAGCATAGACGCCTCCCTCAATGATAAGTAACGCATCACCGGGAAGTAGTGCAGTTGTACACGAATGCCAGAGAGTACTGTCAGAAGGGGGTTTATTGATAGTATGTAGTGTCGTCATGCTTAAAACCTCAATACAACATCATGGTTGCGAATCATCACGGCGACATCTGTCTCGTTTACAAACTCTGCCGGCAGGACTAGCTGGTCAAGTGTGACTTGCTGTGTTTGCGCTGCGAGAGCTTCAATGTAGATGTTTTCAATATCGTACATAGGTAAGGCGGAACAAATACTGGCCAAGTTTTTTTGCTGAATCTGTTGAGGCTGCTGGGAACTGAGTAGTAGGGAAGGCGCATCCTGCGTTAATAGCAAAGAAACAGGCAAACCAAAAGCGGCGGCTGTTAGCGCTACATCCAATGCTTCTTTGGCATGAGCATCACCATAGGGAGCGCGCGAAAGGATGAGTAAAATTTTCTTTTGTTGCATGCTAGGCTCCAAAAGTAACTAGGCGGTCAGAAATGATAGCCGCTTCGCTGAGTTGCCCTAAGCCTGATAACTCATAAGGGGCTTGGCTGTTAAAAGAAGCCTTTTCATGGCGCTTGGCTTCGGCTTCATCCATAACGCCGCGCTTTAGTGCCGCAGCAATACAAACGACAAGGTCAAGTTTATGGGCGTGTGCTAACTCTTTCCAGAGCTGGTGTATGTTTTGCTCATCGCGTGGTGGGGCGCTTAGTACCGATGCTGTGTGTACGCTGTCGCCATAAAAGAAGACGCGATGTATCTGATGTCCTGCGTTGAGCACGTTGTCTGCAAAACGGTAAGCCGTATGTGCTGACTGGCTATTATGAGCAGAACCATAAATAAGGATAGAAAAAAGCATGAGGAATCCGTACAAAGAAAAACGCCTTGTTATCTTAACAAAGAAAACAAGGCGTGTGATGTAGCAATGTGAGTATTAGTCGTCGCTTAAAAAGCCAGTTAGCATTAGTAGGTGAATAAATAGGTTATAGATATTCAGATACAGGCTTGTGGTTGCCATGATGTAGTTTGTATAGGTGCCGTTAACGATGTTGCTGGTGTCATACAAAATAAAGCCAGCCATCAACAGAACAACCAATGCAGATAGGGCTAGTTGGAAACCACCAACATTCACGCCAAACATTGGCAGAATGAACATAGCAACCATAGCAATGATAGCGACCATCATGCCTGCAGATAGGAAGCCACCCATGAAGCTGAAGTCTTTGCGGCTGGTTAGTACATAAGCAGACAAGCCAACAAATGTAAGTGCTGTCATGCCCATTGCTGTCATGATGATTTCGCCGCCGTTAGGCAGTCCAAGATACTGATTAAGAATGGGGCCTAAACCAAACCCTAGTAAACCAGTAAATCCAAAAACAAGTGGTAACGCGGCTGCAGTGTTTTGTTTTTTATGCAAAACAAACAGTAAACCAAAGCTAGCAATAACACTTCCCAAATACATAATAAAAGGAGGGTTAATCGCCATGGAAATACCGGCAGTAATTGCACTGAAGACTAACGTCATGGCCAGTAGCATGTAGGTATTGCGAATAACCTTGTTAGTTTGCAGAACAGATTGTTCTGAATGTTTGCTAATCGAATGTGCGTTACTCATGTTTTCCCCGGAAGTTTATATTGTTAACTAATAGCTATAATGGCTACTTCTCTGGTCATTTCAAGTGTTATGACCCTATTCTGCGATAAAGATTCCAAGTAAAATGCCGATTCATCTGATTTATCGCCTGGAATGATTAATACCCTTATGCCTTATCTGGATATCCTTTATCAGGATGACGACCTCATTGCTGTTCATAAACCTACTGGCTTATTGGTTCATCCAAGCTGGATAGCACCTAAAAATACACCAAACCTTGTCTACTCTCTCAAAACCTATTTTAGAGGGGCGCCTGTTCATACGATCCATCGTTTAGATCGTGCAACCTCTGGGGTGATCGTATTTGCTAAGAATAAGTTGATGGCGCAAAAAATGAATAGCCTCTTTGCTGAGCGAAAGGTTAAAAAAACATATTTGTGTGTTACTCGGGGATATACACCTGAGGAAGGCGTGATCGATTACGCACTGAAACCTATTTACGACAAAATGGCGGATCCATTTGCTGATCCAGATAAACCCGCAAAAGAAGCGGTGTCGGCGTATCGTCGTTTAGGAACAGTCGAACTACCCATCGCGGTTGGAAAATACCCTTGTGCTCGTTACTCCTTAGTAGAAGTTAAACCTCAGACGGGGCGCAAGCACCAGATTCGACGCCATATGAAGCATATTTTACACCCACTCATAGGCGATACGAATTATGGCGAAGGACGACATAATCGTCTCTTTAGAGAGCATTTTGAGACACGGCGCATGTTATTAATGGCAACAGAGTTAACCTTTGAGCACCCAGGTAGCGGTGAAATGTTGACGATTAAGGCACCGGTCACACGCAAAGTTGCAAACTTGTTTGATCGATTAGGTTGGCAAGGCCTGTATCCAGAACAAGTAACTAAGCACTCTTTGGAAACGCTTGAAGCATTAGCCGGTGAAATGGATGAATTAGATGCAGCTTGTGCCAGTGAAGATTAGTTAAATTCATATTGCACAAGCAACCACCTTAGTCGGATTGCAGTTAATGCTTTTTATAGACATATTCAGTTTGTACAAGCCACTAAATTGCGTATCCTGTAGGCTGTGTTTTTAGAAGAAAGTCACCCCATTTTTATTAAAGGACAGTTAGGTTCCATGATTAAGCAGCGGTCACTGAGTGACATTATTAAAAACAACAAAAAAATTAAAGTCGGTATCATTGGAGCGATGGATCAAGAAGTAGATATTCTTCGAGATCGTTTAGAAAATCGTGAGCAGCATTTGATCGCAGGTTATGATTTTTATACAGGCTCATTGGCGGGTTTAGACGTTGTTTTACTGAAGTCGGGTATTGGCAAGGTGAATGCTGCAGTGAGTACGGCATTGTTATTACATGAATTTAAACCTGATTGTATTATCAATACAGGGTCTGCTGGTGGCTTTGACCCTGAATTAAACGTTGGCGATATCGTGATCTCGTCTGAAGTCCGCCATCATGATGTTGATGTCACTATCTTTGGTTATGAGCCTGGTCAAGTCCCGGGCTTGCCCGCAGCATTTGAACCAGACGTAACATTAGCGCGAATGGCAGAGCAATCAATCGAGCGCTTACAAGGTATGCGAACCGTCCATGGGCTTATTGCTACAGGCGATAGCTTCATGAATGACCCAGTGCGTGTAGAACACACACGAGCGTTGTTTCCAACAATGAAAGCCGTCGAGATGGAAGCGGCCGCTATTGCCCAAACCTGCCACCAGTTTGCAACGCCTTTTATTGTGATTCGAGCGCTATCAGATATAGCCGGTAAAGAATCGCACCTGTCTTTTGATCAGTTTCTTGATACCGCGGCGATACATTCTGCCGAAATGGTCGTTGAAATCGTTCGCGCTCTGGCTAAGCTTTAACGTTAAGGCTGGTTTTATAATGTGGTCTTTGTAAAGGCCACCTTTGAGCGATTAGATTTTTTTATTGAAGCAGTTTGTTGTATTAATTGAGCTAAATTTTACAGACACGTTTTCCAAGACGTTTACTTAAAAGAGAGTACCTATGATTAAGTCGTTTCATCCACCACAAAGAATTTTAATGGGGCCTGGACCTTCAGATGTTAGCCCTCGTGTTTTAGAGGCGATGGCTCGCCCAACGATTGGTCATCTGGACCCTGCTTTTGTGCAGATGATGGATGAACTAAAAGTAATGCTAAAAGCAGCATTTAAGACTGAAAATGAACTCACTATGCCAGTTTCTGCTCCGGGTTCTGCAGGAATGGAAGCGTGCTTTGTCAACTTGGTGGAGCCTGGAGAAAAAGTTATTGTATGCCAGAATGGCGTATTTGGCGGCCGCATGAAAGAAAATGTGGAACGTTTTGG
>NZ_JADGEV010000011.1 GCF_016744175.1 Neptunomonas sp.
TGTAAAACCTAGATTTCGCTTCATATTGCTCTTTAAAATCATCTATTAGAGGTCATTACATTTCCTTGTATTAGTTGATCTTCTATCCATGAAGATTGTATTCATATCATTATAGAGTTCAAAAACTGTACAAAATCTAAACACATTAATAAATATGAGTATAGGTCAAAAAGCGGATGTAGCCATTTTTACACGCAAGTAAAAAAGCGAGAGGATAGAGAGGGCAACAATCCTTGTCATAATTCCATATTAATCAATGGTTGGTTATGCAGCGACTTCTAGTATCTGCACTTCAAATTCTAAGTTTTTCCCTGCTAACGGGTGATTAAAGTCAACACTAACATTTTTATCGTCAAATGCCATAACAACACCAGGCAATTCCCCACTAGCATCTTGAAAGCCTATTACTAAACCGACTTCTAAATCAATACCTGAAAAGCTTTCGAGCCCCACTTTTTGAATGTTACTCGGGTTAGGCATTCCGAACCCGTGTTCAGGTGTTATCTGGAAAGTTTGGCGGTCACCTACTTTCAAACCAAAAATAGCTGCTTCAAATCCTGCAAGCATGTTGCCGTCACCAACAGTAAACGTAACGGGCTGATTAGCGAAGTTGCTATCAACAACATCACCATTATCTAAACGAATTTCAAAATGCAAAGTGATCGTTTTTTCAGGCCCTATGACACTATCACTCATGATTTTCTCCAAATCTCATATTAGTGAAGATGTCACGCATCTTCATTTTGCTTTTCTAAAAACAGCATGTCGATAATCATAATAGCGGCGCCAAGCGTAATCGCGCTATCAGCTAAATTGAACGCAGGGAAAAAGTAGGATTGATAATAAACAGAGATAAAATCCACGACATAGCCCAAAAGTATTCGGTCATGTAAATTACCTAAAGCGCCCCCGAGAATTAACGCAAGCCCCATACATAGGCACCACTGCTGCTTATCAGTGCGTTTAAGCCATACGGCTAATACCCCGCTAATGACAATAGCAATAACAACAAACAACCATCGTTGCCAGCCACTAGCATCTGATAAAAAGCTAAAAGCAGCACCTCGATTGTAAAGTAGCGTCATATCCAAACTGGAAAACAGCGTAACTGGGACGCCGTAATCCAACCATTCCTGAGCAAAGTTCTTACTAAGCAGGTCTGCAGCTAACACAAACACCGTTAGCCACAACCATTTTAGCGAACCCAAACTTTTTCCTTTCTGCAATTCTGTCATTATATTTTAAGCAAACTGGCGTGCTTCACCCTCACCATAAACGTTTTCAACGCAGCGATTACATAATGCCGGGTGCTCTGCATGAGCACCAACATCCTCTCGGTGATGCCAACAGCGCTCACATTTAACATGTTCAGATGCTTTTAACGCCACTTTCATACCTTCCAGCTCCGTGTCACGAGCATCTTTTGCATCAGACAACGGTTTTAAAGCCGCTTCCGAAGTAATCAACACGAAGCGTAGCTCTGATCCCAATCGTTCAAGGTCAGTCATAATACTGTCACTAACGTACAGTGTTGCTTCGGTAGATAAGGAAGCTTTCACTAACTTTTCGTTACGAGCCTCCTCCAACACTTTATTCACAGCACTTTTAACTTCAAAAATACGAGCCCAATACTCACGGTCAAAAGCAACTTCTGCATCGAGTTCAAACAGCCCTTCATACCACGTTTCGAAGAAGATGCTTTCACTCTTATCTTTACCCGGTAATGCAGCATAAATCTCTTCAGACGTGAAGCTGAGGATGGGGGCAATCCAACGAGTGATAGCTTGTGCAATGTGGTACAACGCCGTCTGACAAGAGTGGCGCACCAAACTGTCTGCTTTAGTGGTGTATTGGCGATCCTTGATAATATCTAAGTAAAAACCACCCAGCTCTTGCACACAGAAGTGATGTACTTGTTGATATACGTCTAAAAAACGATAACTTGCATAAGATTCTTTCACCTTTTCTTGCAAACGTGCTGTCGCATCAACAGCCCAACGATCCAATGCCAACATATCCTTCGGTGCTACTAAGTCAGTAACAGGATCAAAACCATTGAGGTTTGCTAACAAGAAACGTGAAGTATTACGAATACGGCGATATGAATCAGCTGTGCGCTGCAGAATCTGCTTAGAAACAGCCATCTCACCCGAATAATCAGTAGACGCGACCCATAAACGCAAAATATCAGCACCTAGAGTGCCAGTAACTTCTTGCGGAGCAACCGTATTACCTAAAGATTTAGACATCTTGTAACCCTTCTCATCTACGGTAAAACCGTGTGTAAGAAGTTCTTTATAAGGCGCATGCCCGTCAATTGCACAACCGGTCAACAGTGATGAGTGAAACCACCCTCGATGCTGATCCGAGCCTTCTAAGTAAAGATCAGCACGCGGGCCTTGGTCATGCCCCATAGGGTGAGAACCACGCATAACATGCCAATGCGTTGTTCCTGAATCAAACCACACGTCTAATGTGTCTGTTACTTTTTCGTACTGACCTGCTTCGTCACCCAATAGCTCCGTTGCATCGAGTTTAAACCAAGCTTCAATCCCTTCTTTCTCAACACGTAATGCAACTTTTTCCATCAAAGCAACAGTGTTTTGATGCAGTTCACCCGTCTCTTTATGCAAGAAGAACGGAATCGGCACGCCCCAGTTACGTTGGCGTGAGATACACCAATCAGGACGGTTAGCAATCATGCTATGTAAGCGAGGTTTACCCCAAGCAGGAACAAACTGAGTCTGCTCAATGGCCTCTATTGCGCTTTCACGTAATGTTGCTCCAGAGTTAGCCTGCTTATCCATACCAACAAACCATTGTGCTGTAGCACGATATATAAGCGGCGTTTTATGGCGCCAGCAATGCATATAACTATGGGTAATGGTTTTATGGGTTAGCAAACGCTGATTTTCACGTAACTTTTCAACAATTTTAGGGTTAGCAGCCCAAATAGACAGTCCACCAAAATCGGCCAAGTCATCAATATAAACACCATCAGCTTTTACTAAGCTGAGGATTTGCTCAAACGCCATCCCATAACTACGGCAAGTGACAAAGTCGTCTACACCATAAGCGGGTGATGAATGCACAATACCTGTACCGGCATCGAGTGCGACATAGTCAGCCAAATAAATCGGAGATTCACGATCATATAACGGATGCTGAAATGCAATATGCTCTAACGCAACGCCTGTTGCTTTGGCAGCAATACTACCCTGTAGCTCATAACGCTCTAAGCAGCTATCAACCAGTTCTGCTGCTAGCAATAGATAGCGGTCACCTGTATCTACCAAAGCGTAATCAAATTCAGGATGAACATTCATCGCTTGGTTAGCAGGGATAGTCCATGGCGTTGTTGTCCAGATAACCGAAAATGCAGGTTTATCCAAAGCAGCCAGCCCAAAAGCGGCAGCCAATTTTTCAGTATCTTTACATTCAAAGGCGACATCAATTGCGGAAGATTTTTTGTCTGCATATTCAACTTCAGCCTCAGCCAATGCCGAACCGCAGTCAAAACACCAGTTAACCGGCTTCAGGCCTTTAAAAACGTATCCACCTTCAACCATTTTTCCTAATGCACGAATTTCACCGGCCTCATTAGCAAAATCCATGGTTTTATAAGGGTTTGCCCAATCACCAAATACACCAAGGCGAATGAAGTCGTCTTTCTGACCCTCAATCTGCTCATGGGCATAGCTACGGCATAACTCACGAGTCTTATCAGATCCCATGTTTTTACCGTGAGTGACCTCAACTTTATGCTCGATAGGCAAGCCATGACAATCCCATCCAGGGACATAAGGTGCATCAAAGCCATCCAATGTTTTGGATTTAATAATAATATCTTTTAATACTTTGTTTACTGCATGCCCTAAATGAATATTACCATTTGCGTATGGAGGGCCATCATGCAGAATAAACTTGGGACGACCTGCATTAATTTCGCGAATTCGCTGATATAAACCCATTTCTTGCCATTTTTTCAGCATATCAGGTTCACGCTTAGCCAGATTGCCTCGCATTGGGAATTCCGTATCCGGCAGATTCAGTGTCGCTTTATAGTCGGTCATCGCTTTTATTCCAGATCATTTAGATTGAGCAAAGTAAGTTTGCGCAACCTCTATATCATTAAAAATTTGTTCACGAAGCTGTTCCAGCCCGTCAAACTTCTGCTCTTTTCTTAGGAAAGTCTCAAATTCAACACTGAGTAACTGCCCGTATAAGTCTTCATCAAAATCTAGTAAATGAACTTCTAAAACTGGTTGAGTACCATTAACTGTTGGACGCATGCCTATATTACAAACACCCTGCCCCAAGAGTTGATCACCACGGTACACGGTGACAGCATAAACACCTCGTAGTGGCGCAATGAAGCGATGCATACGGATGTTTGCAGTGGGCACCCCTAATTGACGGGCCAACTTTTGGCCATGCATAACACGCCCAGCAATACGATATCGACGCCCAAGCAAACGCCCCGCTAGGTCAAAATCATTTTGCTCAAGTACCTTTCTCACACGCGTGCTGCTGACCCTTTCTCCCGCAACCGTGAACGTATCAGTATTCGCAACACTAAACCCATATTGCTGCCCTACGGCTTCCAGCATCTGGTAATCACCTGAGCGGTCGCAACCAAACCTAAAATCATCGCCTACCACAAAATACTTTACATCAAGCCCTTTAAGCAGCAAGTTTTGAACAAATTCAGCTGCTGTCATCTGTTGTAATTGAGCATTAAACGTAAGGCACAAAACTCTATCTATACCCTGAGCTTGCAGCAGACGGACTTTCTCACCAAATCGAGTTAATCTTGATGGAATACTTTCACCACCAAAGAATTCTCGGGGCTGCGGCTCAAAAATAATGACTGTGGTCGGCAGTCCCAATTCCAAGGCTTTTGACTTCACTTGCTCCAATACACACACATGTCCAAGATGGACACTATCGAAGTTACCGATAGTCGCCACACATCCACGGTGTTTTTGACGTAAGTTATGCAACCCTCGAATCAATTCCATCGAATTCCATACTGCCTAAATAAAAACGCAGAATTATAGCTCACTTAGTATACAACGAGTACTGCAAATTCGAATTAGGCGCGAATATGCTGCAATCTCAACCCCGCAAGCAGCAATACACCAAAATACGCGACAGCACCCGCAACTACCACAAGTAACATAGACTTAACGCGCGCCCACACATCCCCACTCATCCACACATCAACAGGTGGACTAAGCCATACAATGACGACAGATAACACGATCAAAGCCAAGAACAGCCTTACCAACAACACACCCCATCCAGACTGCCACACAAAAACCTTCTCTCGCACTAACCCTCTCAATAACAGACCCGCATTCAAAAAGGCAGATAACGCCGTTGCCACGGCCAAGCCCACATGATGGAAATGCCAAATCAGTAACAAATTAAAAGCCATATTAGCGACCATCGCCTGAACCGCAATTTTTACTGGTGTTTTCATATCTTGTCGCGAGAAATAACCGGGAGCTAACACCTTAATTAACATAAACGCCAGCAGCCCACAGGCATATGCCTGCAAACTCATTGCTGACATAGATACATCTCTCTCAGTCAGCGCACCATACTTAAATAAAGTAATGATTAGCGGCTCAGCCAGCAAAATAAGTGCAAGGGCAGAGGGCAAAGCGATCAATAGAATCATTCGCACCGCCCAATCTAAGGTGCGAGAAAACTCTTGCGCAGACCCACTTGCATGCTTCCTGGCGAGGCTTGGCAAAATAACCGTGGATATAGCGATGCCAAACACACCCAATGGCAGCTCAGTCAGACGATCAGAGTAATATAACCACGAAACACTTCCTGTCTGCAGAAAAGACGCCAGCACGGTATCAAGCAGCAAATTGATCTGCGCTACTGAAACACCAAACATTGCCGGAAGCATTAGCTTGAGAATGCGCTGAACACCCTCATCCCGCCAACCGAATACAGGCTTTGGCAGCAGCTTTAGGTGCATCAAAAAAGGGAACTGAAAAATAAGTTGCACCACACCAGCAATCAACACTCCCCATGCAAGTGCCACAATAGGCTCATCAAACATAGGGCTAAGGAAAATAGCAGAACCTATCAAACAGATATTTAACAACACTGGCGTAAAAGCAGGGACCGCAAAGCGACTGTACGTATTTAAAATAGCACCGGCAAAGGCCGTCAGCGATATCAGCAGCAAATAGGGAAATGTAATTCGCAGCATGTCAGACGCCAGCTCAAACTTGTGCGTGTTATCCATATAAAAACCAGGAGCAAACAACGCAGTCAACACTGGCGCAGCCAAAACAGCGAACACAGTAATCACCAGTAGAACAAGGCCTAATGTACCCGCTACTCTATCTACTAAGCGCTTTACTTCACCATGATCATTTCGGGTTTGGTACTCAGACAGTACGGGAACAAAAGCTTGCGAAAAAGCACCCTCGGCAAACAAACGCCGTAGAAAGTTAGGAATTTTAAATGCTACAAAAAATGCATCCGCACTCCCGCTGGCACCAAAATAGTTTGCAATAACAACATCTCTCACCAGTCCCAGCACACGAGAAAGCATAGTCATCATGCCGACTATTCCGCTCGAGCGCAGCAACCCACCACGGGACTTTTTCTCTTCTGCCGCACCTTTACTCACAAATTTCCCTTACAAGTGATACTCTATATGCAACGCATCTTATCGATTTTAGAATAAACTTGCTTGTTTTTATTGACAACAGGCTCAGAAATATGAATAATCTTGCGTCTCAAATTCTGGTGATTTTACCAGATGGATACTAACCCTACTTGTAAGGAGCCGGATTATGGCTAACTCCGCAGGATCCCGTAAACGCGCTCGCCAGTCGGAGAAACGTCGTCAGCATAATGCTAGCCTCCGCTCCATGGTTCGAACGTACATTAAGAAAGTTTTCACTGCTATCGCTAGTGGAGACAAAGCTGCTGCAAACGAAGCATTAAAAGTTGCACAGCCACTCATGGACTCTTCTGTGAACAAAGGCATTTTTGAGAAAAACAAAGTTGCCCGCAGTAAAAGCCGCATGAACACACGCATCAAAGCAATGGCTTAATAAGCACTGCTTTTAAAAAAACCGGCTTTTGCCGGTTTTTTTATATCTAAATATTACAATTTCAAGCCAATACCAAATTATCTCTGTGCACTAATTCTTCTTCACTTATATAACCCAATGTCGCCGAGATCATCGAGCTTGGCCTACCAACTATTTTACGAGCATCTGCAGCCCCATAATTAACCAAGCCTCGCGCCACAATTCGACCAGCCTCATCGGCGATCAACACCATCTCCCCACGCGTAAATTCGCCCGATAGCTCTTTAACACCAGCAGGCAACAAACTCTTACCCCGCTCAGTCAAAGCCAACACAGCACCAGCATCCAGCACCAAAGTACCTCTTGCCTGCAAATGCCCAGCCAACCACTGCTTCCTCGCCGCCATAGGGCTACGATCAGGCACCAAGAGCGTTCCCAGCACCTCCCCCTTCTTCAAACGCAACAAGACGTCGTCTTCACGACCGCTAGCAATAAGAGTTACGGCACCAGAACGAGCAGCGAGCTTCGCAGCCCGTACCTTCGTCGCCATACCACCTTGACCCAACTTTCCACCACTACCTGCAACCGCTATCAAAGCCTCATCTTCAGCACGCGCCTGAGAAATCAACTCAGCCTGCGGGTTAGAACGAGGATCAGCTGTATACAATCCATGCTGGTCCGTAAGCAAAACAACACCGTCTGCCTCAATCAAATTCGCAACTAATGCAGCCAAGGTGTCATTATCACCAAACCTAATCTCATCAGTTACAACCGTGTCATTTTCATTCACGACTGGCACAACACCCATCTCAAGCAGAGTCTTAAGAGCCGCACGGGCATTTAAATAGCGATTTCGATTAGTCAGGTCATCGTGAGTCAGCAAAATTTGAGCGGTATGCGTACCATGGCGTTGAAAATTTGCTTCATATGCCTGCACCAGCCCCATCTGCCCAACCGCAGCCGCTGCCTGCAAACGATTAAGCTCTTTAGGCCGCACATTCCAACCGAGCCTCGTCATCCCCTCAGCAACAGCGCCAGAAGAAACCAAAACAACCTCAACACCCTGCTGCTTCAAGGCAGCCAACTGGTCTACCCAACGACTAATCGCCGCCTCATCCAACCCCTGACCATCATTAGTCAATAGAGCGCTGCCAATCTTAACAACCCAGCGCCGCGCTTTTCGCAACTTATCTCGACTTGCAGCCACAATTACCTCTTCGCGCTAAATTCAGCGAACATATTCCACATCAACATCGTAATCATCATCGTCGAAGTCATCATCGTCGATATCAAGATCCTGATCAGCTTCACGCTTTTTACGCATAGACTGACGCAGACGCTCAATATGCAGACGCGCCTCAGCATCAACCAATGCACGAACTTCATTCTCCTCTTGCTGCAACTCCGGCTCAGCAAGAAAAGCAGCCGCCCGCTCATCAAGGAAGTTCTGAAGATCCATGGTTAGCGGCTTAACACCACCCTTATCGATCGCCGATATGCGATAAATAGGACCTTCCCACCCCAACGCATCAATAACAGACTGACAACGCTCGTCTTGCTCTTCAGCAGGCACCAAGTCTAATTTATTCAGCACCAACCAACGCGGCTGATCTGCCAGCGTAGGACTGAATTTTGCAAGCTCTTCAACAACTACTTTTGCAGATTCAGCAGGAGTTTGCTCATCCCATGGCGCCATATCCACAATATGCAACAGCACACGATTTCGCGCCAAATGCTTAAGAAAACGAATACCTAAACCAGCTCCTTCAGCAGCACCCTCGATAATTCCAGGAATATCTGCCACCACAAAACTACGGTTGCGTTCCGTCCTAACAACACCCAAGCTTGGCACCAAGGTTGTAAAAGGGTAATCAGCCACTTTAGGTGTTGCTGCCGATACTGCACGCACAAAAGTGGACTTGCCCGCATTTGGCAAACCCAGCAAACCAACATCAGCCAGCACTTTTAGCTCAAGCTTAATGTTACGAAATTCCCCATCGCTGCCATTACTAGTCTGGCGAGGCGCACGGTTCACACTGCTTTTATAACGCGTATTACCCAGACCATGAAATCCGCCTTGAGCAATTTTTTCAACCTGACCCACCTCTGTCAGATCAGCAAGCACCTCATTGGTATCTATATCGATAACAGTAGTACCAACCGGTACCATCAGCACCAAATCATCACCCTTATTACCCGAACAGTTTCTGCCCATCCCTGCCTTTCCGGTTTGCGCTTTGTGCACTCTGGTAAAACGAAAATCAACCAGCGTATTTAGCCCGGCATCTGCTTCCATATAGATAGAGCCGCCATCACCACCATCACCACCATCAGGACCGCCCTTGGGTACATACTTCTCGCGACGAAAGCTCAGGCAGCCATTACCACCCTTACCCGCTTCTACAGTGATCGTCGCTTCATCTACAAACTTCATCTTCTATCTCCCAAGAACAACTCCGCCTTAGCATAGCGCGTGGACTGCTCATAAACAAAAAAAGCCCCGCTGAGCGGAGCTTTTTTCAGCAACAAAGCCAGTTTTTACGCTGGAACGATGCTGACGTATTTACGGTTTTTTGCGCCTTTAACTTCGAATTTTACCACGCCGTCTGCTTTAGCAAACAAAGTGTGATCTTTTCCGAGGCCTACATCAGTACCTGCATGAAAATGCGTACCGCGCTGACGAACAATAATATTACCTGCGACCACGACCTGCCCACCAAAACGCTTAACACCTAAACGCTTGGATTGTGAATCGCGACCATTTCGAGTAGAACCACCCGCTTTCTTATGAGCCATTTTCTATCTCCCGACAACTCAGCTTATGCGCTGATTCCAGTGATTTTTACTTCAGTAAACCACTGACGGTGGCCCTGACGAGTCATGCTGTGCTTACGACGACGGAACTTGATAATTGACACTTTTGCGCCACGACCATTACCGATCACTTCAGCAGTAACTTTTGCGCCTTCGACAGTTGGCAAGCCAACCTTAACGTCATCGCCATTACCAACCATCAAAACACGATCAAATTCAATACTAGAACCTGCTTCAGCTGTCAGTTTCTCCAGCTTAAGGGTATGTCCTTCTTGTACTCGGTATTGCTTTCCACCGCTTACGATTACTGCAAACATTTCTTTCTCCAATTTACGCTTATCCGGCTACTAAAACGAAACCTACTTCTAATGGCGAACCCATATGGTAGGGAGCTAAGTTGGATAAGCTCAGGGCGCGAGATTTTAAAGCAATCAACCCAATAACTCAAGCAATTTGCTCACAACACCGTCAATTCTTGACACTCTGCTCGCCAACACCTAGCATGCGCGCTAATGTCCAAATCAATATTATAAAGTTGTCGCATGCAACCACATCAATTAAATTCACTCATAGAGCCACAATTCAAGTCCGTAAATGACTATATAATCAATCATTTAGGATCCAACGTTCCCCTAGTCGAAAAGATTGGCCATTACATTGTTGAGAGCGGTGGAAAACGCCTGCGCCCTTTACTAGTCCTGCTCGCTGCTAATGCCTGCAACTACAGCGGCAAACACCACATTTCACTCTCTGCTGTCATTGAATTCATCCACACAGCAACACTTCTACATGATGACGTTGTAGATAATTCCGATCTTCGCCGCGGAAAAGATACTGCTAATGCGAAATGGGGAAATGCACCTAGCGTCTTAGTAGGCGATTTTTTATACTCTCGCGCTTTTCAGATCATGGTAGAAATTGGCAATATGGACATAATGAAAGTTATATCCAACGCCACCAATGTCATAGCTGAAGGAGAAGTACTTCAGCTATTAAATTGTCGCAACCCCGACACATCCGAAGAAGCCTATATGCAGGTCATTATCGGAAAAACAGCCATGCTTTTTGAAGCAGCAACTGAAGTAGGCGCCATTTTAGCTAACGCACCCAAAGAGCAGCAAGAAGCACTGCGAGATTATGGCAGACATCTAGGCATTGCTTTTCAGCTTATCGACGATGTAATGGACTACCTCTCCAGCGCGGAAGAAATGGGCAAAAATGTCGGGGACGATTTGGCCGAGGGGAAACCTACACTACCGCTCATTCAAGCAATGAAAGTCGTTAACGATGACGAGCGCCAACTAATCCGCCAAACTATCCGCAAAGGCGGACTTGAAGATCTCGAGCCTATATTAGCGCTAGTAAAAAGCTCAGGCGCCATCGAATACACACAACAAAGCGCATTAAAACAAGCAGACCTTGCCATAGATGCCCTATCAGCACTACCTGACTCTTCGTTCAAAGAAACCCTTACTTTACTTGCTCATATTGCAGTACACAGAAACACCTAACTTCCATGCACACCTAATACAAGCAAATAGACAATTTTGCTTGTATTACTCCCTCAACATATCACCACCGCAACAAAACCTTCGTGACTTTACGACTGAAACACAGCGCTTTTTAACCATAAAAACAACGTTTTCATGATTAAAAACGTATCTTTAACCAATTTACCTGACTCAAGCCGTGCCTACAGCGCACCAAACCGGTATAATCAACCGATATTTTGACTACAATTTCTCTGGGATAGACAGTTACCACATGACTAAAGCATCCTCTTTTGAACGCGAAGACCTGTTGAAATGCGGGCACGGCGAAATGTTCGGCCTTGGCAATGCACGCCTGCCAGTTGGCAATATGCTAATGATGGATCGCATCACTAGCATCTCCGACGATGGAGGCCAATTTGGCAAAGGCGAGATTATCGCCGAACTCGATATCAACCCAGATCTCTGGTTTTTTGACTGCCACTTTCCAACCGACCCAGTTATGCCTGGCTGCTTGGGACTTGATGCAATGTGGCAAATTGTTGGCTTTTACCTAGGATGGAGAGGCAACAAAGGCCGCGGGCGCGCACTTGGGTCAGGTGAAGTAAAATTCACAGGCCAAGTACTACCCACGGCTAAAAAAGTGACATACCACATCGAGTTAAAGCGCGTAATTGAGCGCAAACTAGTCATGGGAATTGCAGATGGAACTGTTTCAGTTGATGGCCGAGTTATCTATACAGCCAAAGACCTCCGTGTAGGCTTGTTCACATCCACAGACAATTTCTAATCCATTACCAAGTCCTACCCGCCACATCAGACAATCTGCAGGCGGGTACTTTGGACGAAATTATCCATTAACGAATAAGAAGAAGATCCTCTTAACAGGAGATACAACATATGCGACGCGTTGTAGTAACAGGAATGGGCATCGTATCCTGCCTGGGTAACGATAAAGAAGCAGTACTCGACTCACTGAAAGAAGGCCGCTCAGGCATCAAATTTCAAGAAGAGTATAAAGAACTTGGCTTTCGTAGCCATGTAGCCGGCAGTATTGACATTGACCTAGAGGCGCTTATTGATCGTAAACTTCGTCGCTTTATGGGTAATGCCGCTGCTTATTCGTACCTTGCAATGGACCAAGCAATAAAAGACGCTAACCTTAGCGAAGACCAAGTATCTAATGTACGTACTGGTTTGATTGCAGGCTCAGGTGGCGCATCATCAGCAGATATCATTGAAAGTGCTGATATATTACGCACCAAAGGTGTACGCCGTGTAGGCCCTTACCGTGTCACTCGCACAATGGGCAGCACCGTTTCTGCCTGCTTAGCAACACCGTTTAAAATTAAAGGCATTAACTACTCCATCACCTCTGCCTGCGCCACCAGCGCACATTGCATCGGTAACGCAATGGAACAGATTCAGCTTGGCAAACAAGATATTGTTTTTGCTGGCGGTGGTGAAGAATTGCACTGGTCGCTAACAGTCATGTTTGATGCGATGGGTGCACTATCCAGCAAATACAATGACACTCCAGAAAAAGCGTCACGAGCATATGACGCAAACCGTGATGGCTTCGTGATTGCTGGCGGTGCCGGCATGCTGGTAATAGAAGAGCTTGAACACGCCAAAGCACGCGGCGCCAAAATTTACGGCGAGCTTGTTGGTTACGGCGCGACATCAGATGGTTACGACATGGTTGCTCCTTCAGGCGAAGGCGCTATGCGCTGCATGCAGCAAGCAATGAGCACCGTTGATGGATCTATTGATTACATCAATTCTCATGGCACATCCACTCCAGCTGGAGACATTCAGGAACTCAAAGCAATGAAGAACACCTTCGGCGACGAGATGCCCCCTGTTAGCTCAACCAAATCATTAACTGGGCATTCCCTTGGCGCTACCGGCGTTCAGGAAGCTATCTACAGTCTACTGATGATGGAAAATGACTTCATCTGCGCCTCTGCCAATATCGATGAACTCGATGAAGCAGCACAAGGCATGCCTGTAGTTACCACACGCAAAGATAATGTTAAATTAGATCGTGTTATGTCAAACAGCTTTGGCTTCGGTGGCACCAATTCTACGTTAGTATTCCAACGTTTTGACGGCTAACACCAGAGGCATATAAAAAACCGCCTATTGGCGGTTTTTTTGTTTTCAAGAATCGGCTTTATACTTTTTTCATTTCCAGCGCTTCAAGCTGATCCATCTGCTCAAGTAACCAACCAACTGAATCAGCATGCACCTCATCAACACTGCGCCCCTCAGATACTACCGGCTTACCAATACGTAGCTGAATCGTTCCTGGGTATTTCAGGAAGCTTTTACCGGGCCAATAAACACCCGCGTTATGAGCAATGGGCACAACAGGAACCCCCGAACTAACGGCCAGCATAGCACCACCTTTATTAAACTTACCGCGCTCACCAACAGCTAGACGAGTCCCTTGAGGAAAAATCACAATAGGAATACCTTTAGCCAATCGGTCCTTACCCTGCGACAGCAGCTCTCTCAACGCGCCACGTTTCTGACTTCTATCCAAAGCGATAGGATCCAGCAGCCCAAGTGCCCAACCAAAAAATGGCATTTTCAGTAATTCTTTTTTTAATACAACACACTGCGGGCGAATAAGCGTTTGAAAGTAAATGGTTTCCCATTCGCTCTGGTGGTTTGCAATAGCAACATACGCCCCATCTTTTGGCAAGTGCTCCAACCCTTCCACTTCTAACTTAACACCACAACAAATACGCAGCCACGCTATATAAAAATAGTTAATCTGGGTAACAAACTTAAAACGCTGAGCAAAGGGCAGAGGCTTCGCCACTACAACACAAAGTAAACTATAAATAATTGTTGCTGGGTAAAATGCCGTGTAATACAGCGCCGCTCTAAAATAACCCAGCATTAACTTTTCCTGTTTCAAAATTAATTACCCACCTGTTACCGGCGGAAAGAACGCAATCTCATCACCATCTTTAATAGGAGCATCTAAGCCTGCCATTTCCTGATTAATAGCTACCAGCAAATTAGAACGCATTAACACCTGCTCCCACTTTTCGCCGTTATCCTCAACCATTGATGACAAAAGCTTTGCGACACTAGAAAGGCTCACATCCCATTCTCGATCGACTTGCCCAACACCCAACTGCTCACGCACACTAGCAAAAAACACTACTGACAGCATTATTTACCCCTCAATTTTCCAATGGCCACTTTTACCGCCTTTTTTTTCTATCAACTTAACATCAGAGATCACCATCCCTTTATCAACCGCTTTACACATATCATATAAAGTTAAGGCAGCAACAGTGGCGGCAGTTAAAGCCTCCATCTCTACACCAGTTTGGCCTGATAAACGACATAGCGTACTAATACAAATGGCAGACTTTTCTTTATTTGGCTGCAACTCAACTGCAACTTTTGTCAACATTAACGGGTGACATAAAGGAATAAGGTCACTGGTACGTTTTGCTGCCTGGATACCAGCAATTCTTGCAACCGCCAACACATCGCCCTTTTTATGCCCCCCCGATACAATCATTTCCAATGTTTCGGGCAACATTAAGATTTCTGCATAAGCACGCGCTTCACGTGTAGTGACCGCTTTATCTGACACATCCACCATATGAGCATGACCATGCTCATCTAAATGGGTCAATTTACTCACTAGTATCACCTTTTTTAGGTTCATGGTTATATACAGGGTTCGCGTACATCAATCGCATTATTTCAGCCTCACGCGGATTCAACCCCTCAAAACGCTGCTTAAAAGCAAGGTGTTCTTCTGGATCCACTTTATCAAGCAAATTTGCAGCAATATAATTCGAGGGATGCAAAAAATAGTTTTGATGTATCTGTCGGTCTAATTCAGCAGCTAACAACTCCGGCGATTCATAATCATTAACAATCACGTCACCAAAGTGAACATGCACAGCACCTTTAAAACCGGTAATACCCTGCACAATACTTTCAAGATCCTCATGCTGACCTTTCTCATAAGCACCTGTTTCTTCACGCGCGGCAAGCTCAATTGCTTTAGCGCGATCACAAGGGTCAAATTCATAAGAAATAGACACGGGAACAATATTCAATCGTTTCACTGCTTCAGAAAAGCTGCGCTGTTTGCGCTGGCTCATATATAACATTTTAAGTAGAGCAGGATCGGTTTTATCGTTACCATCTTTTGCACGACCTTCGCGTTGTGCTATCCATACCGACTCACCTTCCTGAACACTATAATCTATATATGCTGACAATTGCGTCACTGCGGCCATCATTTCACGAGGCCCTTTTGCTGAACGGTTTACAATGAAACTTTTATTCAAACGCATGAGATCAGACACACACGGCTTAGTGAGTAAGTTGTCTCCTATAGCAATACGCAGCGTAGGCAAATCACGCTGGTAGTGCGTCCAATTTACAAATGCTGGATCCATAGCTATATCACGATGATTCGAGACAAATAAATATGCCTCATCATCTTCAAGATTTTCCATCCCAGAACAACTTAAGCGAGTTGTCGATCTGGAAATCATTTTTGCCATATATTTAGCAACAGTACGCTGAAACTGCTTAACAGACTGAATATCTCCAAACTCTCTGGCCAGCGCAATACGCACAATAGGGCGAAGCAGCTTAGTGATCCACGTGGGTAAAGAGGGAAACTGATACTGGGTTACTGCACTGATCAACTCATTGTCATATAACAAGCTCTGCAATACCGCTTCAACTTCACTATCATAATAAGGGCGCATCTCTTTGAATGGGTCTTGCTGTGTATTCAATTCCATCAAGATCTCTAATCAAGCTGTAAACTGCACATTTTACCCGCTATTGCATACCAAACCCAATAATATCAGCCCAACAGATCTGAAAATGGAATAAAGCTTACCATATCACCATTATTCACCACTGTATTCGGCGGAATCACTGCCAAACCATTAGACCAGCTGGCCGAAGATAACACACCAGAACTTTGGTTTTTAAATACCTTTATACGCCCTTGCTCCATCCTGGCACGTAAATATTCCTGGCGCACACCCGGCTTGACATGTTCAAAGTCAGCAGGAACCTCAAACGCCAAAGGCGGTATATAATCAGCACCCTGCATCCTCATTAGAAAAGGGCGCGCTAACAAACAAAACGTTATAAGTGCAGATGCCGGGTTGCCAGGAAGACCAAAAAAAGGTGTGTGCTGCACTCTACCAAACGCCAAAGGCTTCCCTGGTTTTATTTTCAAACGCCATACTTCCAACTTCCCTAAGTTCTCAACGCACTGCTTTACATGATCCTCTTCTCCAACCGACACTCCCCCAGTACTAATAATACAATCTGCCTGCTCTGCCGCCTGCATCAACGCTTCATCCACAGCTTCTGCTGTATCTGCCACGTTACCGATATCTATCGGCACACACCCCATTTGACTCAACAATGACGTCAGCACAAACCGGTTGGAATTATATATTTGCCCTGGAGCTAACGCCTCCCCTGGACTCACCAGCTCATCACCGGTAGATAATATAGCAACTTTAATCGGCCGATATACCGCAATACTATCCAGCCCTGTTGACGCCAGCACACCCACATCCGCCGCTTGAAGTCGCATACCCTTCCTCAGAAAAGCCTTCCCTGCCTTAATATCCTGACCTTTAGCTCTGATGTTTTGTCCTGCTGTAACAGGCCCAGTCATAATAACCTTGCCATCAACAAGCTCAACATTCTCTTGGATAACAACCGTATCCGCACCCTCGGGTATTTCAGCACCGGTAAAAATTCGCGCCACACTTCCTGATAAAAGCGGCTCAGGCGCTTTCCCAGCAGGAATCCTTTGTGAAACGGAAAAAGCAACTTTGCTGCTCATACTTAATGCGCTGGAGTGAACGGCATATCCATCCATACTACTATTATCTGCAGGAGGGACATCTACTGCAGCAATGGGTGATTCAGCCAACACCCGACCAACGGCATGCTCCAGATACACAACTTCTTGTTCCACAGCCTGCGGTGCTGCACTTAAAATAATCGACAATGCATCGTCAATTGCCATCAAACCCGGCCTATCAAGAGCTGACATTTCTAACTCCTCGTATCATTTTCAATAATAGGACCGCTATAATTGCGATCGCCAAAGCAAGTATGTTTAATACCTAAAAAAACCCAACAGGAAATACAAATGTCAGAACTATACCCAATAATCAAGCACATTCACTTAACGAGCGTCACTTTAAGTATTCTATTTTTTATCGTACGTGGCGCAGGTATGCTTTTTGATGCCCAATGGTTACAAAAGAAACTGATCAAAGTATTACCGCATATTATCGATACTATTCTATTAATCAGCGCTATTGCGCTTACCTTTGCCATCAACCAATACCCCTTTCAGGCCGACTGGTTATCAGCAAAAGTCGTTGGATTGATTTTATATATCGTTTTAGGGACTGTCGCATTGAAACGCGGCAAAACTAAAGCTATTCGTATTAGCGCCTTCGTTTTAGCATTGCTATGCATTACATACATTTTAAGCGTCGCTATCACACATAACGCAACACCTTGGGGTTAGTGGCTTTTTACTAAACGTTCTTATTGATAGATCTGACGCAATACCGCTACCAACTCACTGCGCCAAGGACGCTGCTTGATACCAAAAGTGCTTAACAGCTTTTTGCATTTCAGCACGGAAGAAGCAGGACGCTCAACCTCAACATGCAAAGCACGTGAAGAAACAGGGACAAGATCCGTTGTTTTCAGTGCTTCATATTGGCTGGCTGCAGCGACAATTGCTTCAGTAAAACGGTAACGAGTTGTTACCTCTGCTCCGCAATAATGATAGGTGCCCCAAGCATCAGCTCCATTTTCTAGCTGCTTAATAATTGCAAGAATTACACGTCCTACATCACTAGCAGATGTAGGACAACCTTGCCGATCATCCGCTGTTTCAATAGCCGTGTGTTTACGCGCATTAGCAAGCGTGCGCAGCAAATAGTTATCTCCTTGAGCACTAAACACCCAGCTTACGCGTAAAATAATATGCCTAGGCTGATACTGTCTGAGCAGATCCTCTCCTTGGCGTTTACTCTCTCCAAATACTCCCAACGGCGAAACATCATCACTTTCAGCATAACCGCTCGCATAATGCCCATCGAACAAATGATCTGTTGATAAATGAATTAACGGTATCGACAACGCTCCACACTCGATAGCAAGGTTTTTTACAGCATCACGATTGACACAAAAACATCGTTCTGGCTCATGCTCTGCAGCATCAACATTATTAAACGCGGCCGTATTGACTACATAATCAGGCATGTAGCGATCCAAGGCCTGCTGAATAGCCACTGAAGATGTAACATCCAAGTCAGATAGCCCCAAGCAGATGAATTCAAAATGGCTATCTTGCTCACCGAGTACAACCAAGTCATGAGCAATCTGCCCATCACCACCGGTCACTAGAATTTTAATCGGCAAAAGCTTAGTCCACTCAGTCATACTGCTCTAATACTCACTTCAAAAGTTTATTTTTAACATGCTGATTCATATAAATGAACAAAACAATAGTATGCGGCTAATTAAATAACAGGTACACGGCTCCCTAGATGGTTAATGTATCAACTAGCAGACAAAAAAATTTCGCTCATAAAAAAGGCCTGCTAAGGCAGACCTTTAATACAAATTTTTATCGACCAACAAATTTTGGCTTAGAACGGTATGTCGTCATCAAAGTCATCAAAATTTGGTGCCGGTTGTTGCGGTTGTGAAGGAGCCTGCTGCGGCCTTTGCTGTGGCGGAGCACTCTGCTGAGGGCGTGCCTGCTGAGGAGCACTCTGGGGACGCGATTGCTGAGGTGCAGGAGCTTGGCTATACTCTTGGTCTTGCGAGTAACCAGAATCATTATTGCTACTACCGCCACGCCCACCTAGCATTTGCATTTCGCTAGCAACGATCTCAGTTGTATAACGGTCTGCGCCGCTCTGATCCTGCCATTTGCGGGTACGCAATGCTCCTTCAATGTAAACCTGTGAGCCTTTACGAAGATACTCACCTGCAATTTCAGCAAGCTTGTTAAAGAATACAACACGGTGCCATTCAGTACGCTCCTGATTCTGCCCTGTTTGTTTATCTTTCCAAGACTCACTGGTGGCCAATGTAACATTGGTGACAGCATTTCCTGACGGCATGTAACGCACTTCTGGATCACCACCCATATTACCTACCAATATTACTTTATTTACACCACGTGCCATGCTTATCTCCGTCAGATAAATCAGTCCCTATTAAAGAGGGAAACCATTATTTATTATTGTAAATCATACCACAGAGAAGATATAAAATTATATGAACCACGCCACATTGAACATATTCATTTTTATGAAACAGAACACATAGCGCTGCCGCCCCTCTGTCCTTTATAATCGATCTCTTTTGTATTCCTGTCTGGAGTAAACATGGACACTATTCTGGTTCGCGGTGCGCGCACCCACAACCTGAAAAATATTGATTTGGATATCCCGCGCGACAAGCTTGTCGTTATTACCGGCCTTTCGGGTTCGGGGAAGTCCTCATTAGCATTTGATACGTTATATGCCGAGGGTCAGAGACGTTACGTTGAATCTTTGTCTACGTATGCCAGACAGTTCTTATCCATGATGGAAAAGCCAGACGTAGACCATATTGAAGGTTTATCGCCAGCTATTTCTATCGAGCAAAAATCAACATCACACAACCCACGCTCTACTGTCGGTACGATAACTGAAATCTATGACTATTTGCGCCTCCTGTTTGCGAGAGCAGGAGAACCGCGCTGCCCAGACCATGACTTACCCCTTGCAGCACAAACTGTCAGCCAAATGGTTGATCAAGTTCTGACTTTAGAAGAAGGCAGCAAGCTAATGCTACTTGCTCCTGTTATCCAAGGCCGCAAAGGTGAGCACTTACACACTTTTCATGACCTAAGAAAGCAAGGTTTTGTACGCGCCAGAATTAACGGCATTATTGTTGATTTAGACAGCGCACCAGAATTAGATAAAAAGAAAAAACACACCATAGAAGCCGTCGTAGATAGATTTAAAGTACGTGATGATCTTCAAATACGCCTCGCAGAGTCTTTTGAAACCGCACTTAACCTTACAGATGGTATTGCGCGTATCGCCTATATGGATGGCGAAGCACCTGACCTCATATTTTCATCTCGCTTTGCTTGTCCTGAATGCGGACATAGTATTCAAGAGCTTGAACCAAGGCTCTTTTCGTTTAACAACCCTCACGGCGCATGCCCAGGCTGCGATGGATTAGGGGTTAAACAATTTTTTGATCCTAATAAAGTGATTCAGGACTCCAGCTTAACTCTATCCGAGGGCGCCATTCGCGGCTGGGACAGAAGAACGCTCTACTATTTCCAGCAGTTGAAAGCGGTAGCTAATCACTACTCTTTTGATATTGATACACCCTTCGAACTGCTTACTACAGCACAACAAGCCCTGATCTTGGAAGGAACAGGTAGTGAAGATGTTCCTTTTACCTATCTAAACGACCGAGGCGATACAATTACCAAGTCGCATCCCTTCGAAGGCGTATTAAATAATCTTCAACGGCGCTACAAAGAAACAGAATCCGACATGGTGAGGGAGGACCTTGCTAAGTATCTAAATATGCAGCCCTGCCCTTCGTGTAATGGCAGCCGATTAAGAAGAGATGCACGGCACGTATACATTGATCAACATACACTTCCCGAGATGGTTACTATGCCCATCGGGGCAAGTCTTGAATATTACGAAAACCTCAAGCTAAGCGGCAAACAAGGCGAAATCGCAGACAAAATACTTAAAGAAATCCGATTACGTCTGTCGTTCCTTGTTAACGTAGGGTTAGATTACTTATCACTCGACCGTAAGGCCGATACATTATCCGGTGGTGAAGCACAGCGCATAAGACTAGCAAGCCAGATTGGTGCGGGCTTAGTGGGTGTCATGTACATTCTTGACGAACCGTCTATAGGCCTTCATCAACGCGACAACGAACGCTTATTGCAAACTCTCGTTCATTTGCGAGACCTAGGTAATACCGTCATTGTTGTTGAACACGACGAAGACGCAATTAGGCTAGCTGATTATGTAATAGATGTTGGCCCGGGTGCAGGCGTACATGGAGGAGAAATTGTTGCTTGCGGGACCCCTGATCAAGTAATTAATAACAGCGCATCACTCACAGGCCAATATCTATCGGGTATTAAATGTATTGCCATCCCCGAAAGAAGAAACCCGGTTGACCAAACAAAGCTCCTCACTCTTTCAGGCGCAACTGGTAACAACCTACAAAACGTCACTATTGAAATCCCACTGGGCTTAATGACCTGTATCACAGGCGTGTCCGGCTCAGGCAAATCAACTCTGATTAACAACACGCTTTACCCTCTCGCTGCAACAGAACTTAATAACGCAACAACCCTTGATGCCGCTCCCTATGATTCGATTGATGGCCTACAACATTTAGATAAAGTTATTGATATTGACCAAAGTCCAATAGGGCGTACGCCACGCTCAAATCCGGCAACATACACTGGTATTTTCACACCAATAAGAGAGCTTTTAGCGGGAACACAAGAAGCGCGCTCTCGTGGATATAAACCAGGGCGCTTTAGCTTTAATGTTAAAGGAGGACGTTGCGAGGCATGTCAGGGCGACGGCGTAATAAAAGTCGAAATGCATTTCCTGGCAGATATTTACGTGCCATGCGATGTGTGCAAAGGCAAACGTTACAACCGGGAAACACTTGAGATTGAATATAAGGGCAAAAGCATTGATGCAATACTTAAGCTAACCGTAGAGGATGCTAGAGAATTTTTTGATGCTATTCCTGCTCTTGCAAGACGACTACAAACATTAATTGACGTTGGCTTGTCTTACATACGCTTGGGACAATCGGCAACAACCCTATCTGGCGGCGAGGCACAGCGCGTAAAACTTGCGAAAGAACTGTCCAAAAGAGATACAGGCCAGACCTTGTACATTCTGGATGAACCAACAACTGGATTACATTTCCATGATATCGAGCAACTGATGTCTGTACTGAGAAGACTGAGAGATCATGGAAACACAGTGGTTATCATAGAACACAATCTAGATGTTGTTAAAACAGCCGACTGGATCGTTGACCTTGGCCCCGAAGGCGGCATAAATGGAGGCATGATTGTAGCTACAGGAACACCAGAAGACGTTGCTAGTAATTCCGACTCTCACACAGCGCGCTTTTTGAAGCCTCTATTAAAATTATAATAGAGCAGACATAAAAAACCCGGCCTAGGCCGGGTTTTTTTATGAGGGTTAATTAATTAACCTTCAACTTCTTCAGCTGCACCAGTTACCTTACGGTCAACTAGTTCAACATAAGCCATAGGAGCACAGTCACCTGGACGGTTCCCACATTTTAAAATGCGGATATATCCACCCGGACGGTTCGCATAACGAGGTCCTAGGTCAGTGAATAGCTTACCAACAGCTTCTTTACTACGAGTACGGTCAAATGCCAAACGGCGATTTGCAACCGAATCTTCTTTCGCCAGTGTAATCAGTGGCTCAGCTACGCGGCGAAGTTCTTTCGCTTTTGGCAAAGTAGTTCGGATCAGTTCATGCTCAAATAATGAGCATGCCATGTTCTTGAACATCGCTTTGCGGTGCGAGCTGGTACGATTTAAATGACGACCAGATTTACGATGACGCATTATAAATTCCTTACCAACTTGGTCAGTTAAAACCGCATCTTACGATGCGATCTTATCGTCGTTCTTCAGGCTAGCCGGAGGCCAGTTTTCAAGACGCATGCCCAAAGAAAGACCTTTGGAAGCAAGTACATCTTTAATCTCTGTCAGCGACTTCTTACCTAGATTTGGGGTTTTCAGCAGCTCAACTTCTGTACGCTGGATCAGATCACCAATATAGTAAATCTGTTCCGCTTTCAGGCAGTTGGCAGAACGAACCGTCAATTCCAAATCATCGACTGGGCGCAACAGAATTGGATCTACTTCCGGCTCTGCTGGCTCATCTTTCGCCTGATCAGCTGCATCTTCAAGATCAACAAAAACAGACAACTGATGTTGAAGAATTGTAGCTGCACGACGAATGCACTCTTCAGGATCAATCGTACCGTTCGACTCGATATCAATAACCAGCTTATCTAGGTCAGTACGCTGTTCCACACGAGCACTTTCGACGACATAAGAAACACGGCGTACCGGACTATAAGAAGCATCCAATTGGAGACGACCAATAGCACGAGTTTCATCTTCGTCACTAGCGCGAGTGTCAGCAGGCACATAACCACGTCCGTTGGTTACTTTTAGCTGCATATTCAGAGTCGCACCTGAGTTCAGGTGAGCAATCACGTGGTCGGGATTTGCAATCTCTGCATCCTGGTTCAACTGAATATCACCAGCTGTTACAGCACCTGAGCCTGATTTGCTCAAAGTCAGAGTTGCTTCTTCGCCATTGTGTAGCGTGATAGCAACGCCTTTAAGGTTAAGAAGGATCTCAATGACATCCTCCTGCACACCTTCAATTGTGCTGTATTCATGCAAGACACCGTCAATCTCAACTTCAGTGATGGCACAGCCAGGCATTGAAGAGAGTAGGATACGACGTAAAGCATTTCCCAACGTATGACCGAAACCGCGTTCTAGCGGCTCCAATGTCACTTTAGCACGTGTGTTACTGATTTCCTGGACATCAATATGACGAGGACTCAGAAACTCATTTACAGAACGCTGCATAGTTCCACCAATCAAGAGTTCATGAATTACTTAGAGTACAGCTCAACGATCAGCTGCTCATTGATGTCAGCTGACAATTCGCTACGCTCAGGGATAGACTTATATATGCCTTCCATTTTGCCAGCATCAACTGAAACCCACTCAATTGGAGCACGCTGCGAAGCCAGATCTAGTGCGCTTTTAACACGCAGCTGGTTCTTAGCTTTTTCACGAACTGCGACCACATCACCCGCTTGCACTTTATAAGATGCAATGTTTACAACCTGACCATTAATAGTGATCTGGCGGTGTGATACGACCTGACGAGCTTCAGCACGTGTAGAACCAAAACCCATACGATAAACTACGTTATCTAGACGACCTTCAAGCAGTTGAAGCAGGTTTTCACCTGTTGAACCAGCCTGACGAGCGGCTTCTTTGTAGTAATTACGGAACTGACGTTCCAGCACACCGTAAATACGGCGAACTTTTTGTTTTTCACGAAGCTGTAGACCGTAATCGGACAGACGACCTCGACGAGCACCATGTACACCAGGAACAGTTTCAGCTTTACACTTACTATCCAGTGCACGGACACCACTCTTCAAGAACAGGTCTGTACCTTCACGGCGTGACAGCTTGCACTTTGGCCCAAGATATCTTGCCATTATACCGTCTCCAGTTTATACGCGACGTTTTTTCGGTGGACGACAGCCGTTGTGTGGAATCGGCGTGACATCAGTAATGTTTGTAATTTTGTAGCCGCAACCGTTCAGCGCACGAACTGCCGATTCACGACCAGGTCCAGGACCTTTTACAAACACGTCAAGATTTTTCAAACCATAATCCAATGCAGCCTGGCCGGCACGCTCTGCAGCAACCTGCGCAGCGAACGGTGTACTTTTACGAGAACCACGGAAGCCGGAGCCGCCTGAAGTCGCCCATGAAAGTGCATTACCCTGGCGATCGGTAATGGTTATAATTGTGTTGTTAAAAGAAGCGTGGATGTGAGCTAACCCATCTACAACTTGCTTTTTAACTTTTTTACGTGTGCGATTACCTGGCTTAGCCATATTGGAAATTCCTATCGCTTAACACTTATTTACGGATCGGCTTACGTGGACCTTTGCGCGTACGCGCGTTGGTCTTACTACGCTGCCCACGAACAGGCAGGTTACGACGATGACGAATACCACGGAAACAACCGAGATCCATGAGACGTTTAATGCTCATAGATACTTCACGGCGTAGGTCACCTTCAACTGTAAACTTGCCAACTTCACCACGAACTACATCAAGCTGCGCTTCGCTAAGCTCTGAAATCTTAGTTGCTTCGGTTACACCAGAAGCTTCACAGATTTTTTTTGCAGTCGTACGGCCAATCCCATAAATGTAAGTCAGAGAAATAACCGCATGCTTATTGTCAGGAATATTGACGCCAGCTATACGGGCCATTCAACTTACTCCATCTTAAAAGTGCTCTCATGAGCACAATTCTATAAATATGTTCATAGAAAGCGCGACATTATACGCCTTGCTTAATATTAAAGCAAGGCCTCACGCTTTCTACTCCCTTTGCCAGGTAATTAACCCTGACGCTGCTTATGGCGAGGTTCCACCTTGCAGATCACACGAACCGCACCATTGCGACGTACAATCTTGCAGTTACGACAGATCTTTTTAACAGATGCACGCACCTTCATGATCCACTCCTAGCGCTCAACGCAGCAAGCCTGCGCCGCCACCTTTGAGATTTGATTTTTTCATCAGGGACTCGTATTGGTGAGACATCAAATGTGACTGCACCTGAGCCATAAAGTCCATTACAACAACCACTACGATCAACAGAGATGTTCCGCCGAAGTAGAAGGGCACATTCCAAGCAACCACGAGAAACTGAGGCATTAAAGACACAGCCGTGATATAGAGCGCACCACATAGTGTTAGACGACCTAACACGGAGTCAATGTAACGAGCAGATTGCTCTCCTGGGCGAATCCCCGGGATAAAAGCACCTGACTTCTTCAAGTTGTCTGCTACTTCACGTGGATTAAACATAATCGCCGTGTAGAAATAACAGAAAAACACTATGCATACTGCAAACAAAATAATGTACAAGGGCTGACCCGGCGCAAGCGCCAAGGCAAAGTCCTGTAATAATTCCATTCCCTCAGTTTGCCCAAACCACTGGCCAACTGATGCAGGAAACAACAAAATACTAGACGCAAAGATTGGAGGAATAACACCAGCCATATTAACTTTCAATGGTAGGTGGCTGGTTTGAGCAGCGAAAACCTGACGCCCTTGCTGTCTTTTTGCGTAATTTATGGTGATACGGCGTTGACCGCGTTCCATAAATACAACAAATCCGACCGTAGCAACTGCTAAAACAGCTATTGCTAGTAACGCAAGAATATTCAGATCACCCTGTCGAGCAGACTCAAAAGACTGCCCAATAGCACTCGGTAAACCAGCAACAATACCAGCGAAAATCAAAATCGAAATACCATTACCAATACCGCGCTCAGTAACCTGCTCTCCTAACCACATGAGGAAAACTGCACCAGCAACTAGTGTCACAACTGCGACAAAGTAGAAGCTAGGCCCTCCGAGGAAAGCAATTCCCTGATTCGCAAGTCCAACAGCCATACCAAATGACTGAACGGTAGCTAACAAGACTGTACCGTAACGTGTGTATTGGTTGATCTTACGACGACCCGACTCACCTTCTTTCTTTAACTGCTCAAGCTTTGGGCTCACAACGGTCATTAACTGCATAATAATAGAGGCAGAAATATACGGCATGATTCCAAGCGCGAGAATACTCATACGCTCTAAAGCGCCACCTGAGAACATATTAAAGAGGCTGAGAATCGTCCCCTGATTTTGATCGAACAGTGCAGCCAGACGATCAGGGTTAATACCAGGAACAGGTATATGCGCTCCAATACGGTAAACCACGATAGCCAGCAACACAAAGCGCAGACGAGACCATAGCTCACCTAAACCACTTTGCTTGCCTGCCGGTATTGATCCTTTCTTAGCCATTTACGCCTCGATTTTGCCGCCAGCAGCTTCGATTGCAGCCAAAGCACCTTTAGTCACGCGAAGGCCTTTGATGTTGACTGCTTTCTTTAGCTCACCTGACAAGATGATTTTCGCAGACTTTATCTCTTCAGAGATAATATCTGCAGATTTCAGTGCTGCCAGATCAATTACTTCCGCTTCAATGCCGTTTAATTCGTTTAAACGAATTTCAGCAACAAAGCGTGCTTTTCGGGAAGTGAAGCCGAACTTAGGCAGACGACGCTGCAACGGCATCTGACCGCCTTCAAAACCCGGTTTTACAGTACCACCGGAGCGGGACTTCTGACCCTTGTGACCACGACCACCAGTTTTTCCTAAACCAGAACCAATACCGCGTCCGACGCGTTTTGGAGCAGGTTTAGAACCAGCAGCTGGACTTAGAGTGTTCAGACGCATGTGACGAACTCCTCTTACTCGCCTACTACACTAACCATGTAGTGGACTTTATTGATCATACCGCGAACTGAAGGAGTATCTTCAAGTTCAACAATATGTCCGATGCGGCGCAAACCCAGACCTTTAACACACAATTTGTGCTTAGGTAAGATACCGATTGGGCTGCGGACCAGTTTAACTTTCAAAGTATTAGCCATAATAGTCTACCCCAGAATCTCTTCTACAGACTTACCACGCTTAGCAGCAATATCTTCAGGAGAGCGCATTTGCTGCAATCCTTTAAATGTTGCACGCACTACGTTGATAGGATTTGTAGATCCGTAGCATTTAGCCAATACGTTGTGCACACCAGCGATTTCCAAAACGGAACGCATAGCACCACCGGCAATTACACCAGTACCTTGAGAGGCTGGCTGCATATATACTTTTGAAGCACCGTGGCGTGCTTTAATAGGATACTGCAAAGTATCTCCATTAAGCTCAACACGGATCATGTTGCGACGGGCTGCTTCCATTGCTTTTTGAATTGCAACAGGCACTTCGCGGGCTTTACCTCGGCCGAAACCAACACGCCCTTTACCATCACCAACTACAGTCAGCGCTGTAAAAGCAAAAATACGTCCACCTTTAACTACTTTGGCAACGCGATTTACTTGAACTAGCTTTTCCTGTAGATCACCATCTTTTTGTTCGTGATTTGACATCATCGACCCCTTTAGAATTCCAGGCCGCCTTCACGGGCTGCGTCAGCTAGCGCTTTAATACGACCGTGGAATTTAAATCCCGAACGGTCAAAAGCAACCTTAGTGATACCTGCTTCTTTAGCACGCTCTGCAATCAAAGCGCCTACTTTTACTGCAGCATCGGCGTTACCAGTACTACCTGTGCGTAGCGCTTGCTCAACTGTTGATGCAGAAGCCAGAACCTGACCCCCATCAGCAGAAATTAGCTGAGCATAAATGTGACGTGGTGTGCGGTTAACACACAGACGCGCAGCACCAAGTTCACGCATTTTCAGGCGAGCACGCAGTGAGCGACGAATACGAGCTTTTTTCTTAGCGTTCATAACCCTGCCTTACTTCTTCTTAGCCTCTTTACGACGAACATGTTCGTCAGCATAACGTACGCCTTTGCCTTTATAAGGCTCAGGTGGACGAAACGCGCGAACTTCTGCCGCTACCTGACCAACACGCTGTTTATCAGCACCACTAATAACAATTGTGGTTTGGTTAGGCATTGAAGCTGTTATGCCTTCAGGCAATTGATATTCGATTGGATGCGAGAAACCCAAAGTTAAGTTAATTGTGGTGCCTTTAACAGCAGCACGATAACCAACACCTTGTAATAACAAAGTTTTCGCAAAACCTTCGCATACACCGACAACCATATTGTTGACAATAGAACGGGCTGTACCGGACATTGAACGCGAGATTTTAGAACCATCTCGGGCTGTGAACGTAAGTACATTACCTTCTTGTTCCATAGAAACTGATGGGTGCATATTAATAGCTAGCTTACCGTTCTTACCGGATACGCTAACAGACTGCCCTTCAAGTTTCAGATCAACACCTGCAGGAATGACTACGGGATTTTTAGCAATACGTGACATTGTAACCCCTTAGAATACCGTGCAAATGATTTCACCACCGATACCGGCAGCACGTGCAGCGCGATCAGTCATCATACCTTTTGAGGTAGATACGATCGCCACACCAAGACCAGCTGCGATAGTAGGCAGCTCTTTAGTTGCCTTATAGATGCGCAGACCTGGACGACTAACTCTTTTAATCTCTTCGATTACCGGCTTACCATCAAAGTATTTCAGTTCGATAGTGAGAAGAGGTTTAGC
Source organism: Neptunomonas sp. (assembly GCF_016744175.1). Lineage (GTDB taxonomy): Bacteria > Pseudomonadota > Gammaproteobacteria > Pseudomonadales > Balneatricaceae > Neptunomonas. The sequence goes on from NZ_JADGEV010000011.1 coordinate 29,449, forward strand.
TTCACCTTCTACAACGTAGTCAGTGATATAACCTTCACTCTTCAACACTTCAGCAACTGATACTTTAATCTTGGAAGACGGCATAGATACGGCTGTTTTTTCAGCCATATGACCATTACGAATACGTGTTAACATATCCGCCAATGTATCTTGCATGCTCATGCATTTACTTCCTCAGTTGTGCAGCACAATGCGGTAGCAGTTTCCTGCCCTGACCATCGTGCTTACCATTTAACAAACTGTATTACCAGCTTGCTTTCTTAAGACCCGGAACATCACCGCGCATTGCTGCTTCACGCAATTTGTTACGACACAAACCAAATTTACGGTACACACCATGTGGGCGACCGGTAATTTGACAACGATTACGTTGACGGCTCGGGCTAGAATCGCGCGGCAGTTTCTGCAGCGCAACAGTTGCGTCCCAACGTTCTTCTTCAGAAGACGCGGCACTATTAATAATTTCTTTAAGCTGTGTACGCTTTGCAGCGAATTTAACAACAGCTTTAGCACGCTTATCTTCACGCGCTTTCATAGATGACTTAGCCATTCTTAACCCCTGTTAAATCTTAAACGGAAAATTCAAGGCAGCCAGCAGGGCGCGACCTTCGTCGTTTGTCTTAGCAGTTGTTGTGATCGTAATATCCAAACCACGCAATTTATCCACTTTATCGTATTCGATTTCAGGGAAAATAATCTGCTCTTTGACACCCATGCTGTAGTTGCCACGACCGTCAAAAGATTTCGGGTTGAGGCCACGGAAGTCACGAATACGAGGGATAGAGACATCTACCAATCGATCCATAAAGTCCCACATCTGCTTTCCACGCAACGTCACTTTACATCCAATTGGCCAGCCTTCACGAACTTTGAAGCCTGCAATAGATGTGCGCGCCAATGTTACTACAGGTTTCTGACCAGCAATAGCTGTCATATCATTCACAGCATATTCCATCTGCTTCTTATCACCTAAAGCTTCACCAACACCCATATTAAGAGTGATTTTTGTAATGCGCGGAACAGCCATAACGTTAGGGCTGCTTAGTTCTTCTTTAAGCTTCTGCTTAACTTCACTAGCATAAAGCGCTTTCAATCTTGACATAACATTCGCTCCTTATTTTCCGCCGCCGACGATTTCGCCATTGGATTTAAAGAAGCGAACCTTGGTGCCATCTTCAAGCACTTTAAAGCCCACACGATCACCCTTACCTGTAGCCGGGTTGAAAATGGCAACATTAGAAGTAGTAATCCCTGCTTCTTTCTCAACAATACCACCTGGCTTACCCAATTGAGGGTTAGGCTTGGTGCTTTTTTTAACCATGTTGATACCGGAAATAATAAGGCGATCGTCCGTCAACACACGAAGAACCGTACCGCGCTTACCTTTATCTTTACCTGCAATAACGACCACTTCGTCGTCACGTATAATCTTACGCATGCTATACCTTTATCGCTTCCTACTACCTGCTCATGCTCAAAAACGCCAAACCCTTTCGGGCATGGCGTTTCAATAGACAAAACTCCGAAGAATTCAGTCTTAAAGCACTTCAGGCGCCAGGGAAATGATTTTCATAAACTTCTCAGAACGAAGTTCACGCGTTACTGGGCCAAAAATACGCGTACCCATAGGTGCGTTGTTCGCATTCAATAAAACCGCTGAATTTACATCAAAACGGATTACAGAACCATCTGGACGACGAACACCTTTACGGGTACGTACTACAACAGCGTTAAGAACCTGACCTTTTTTAACTTTACCGCGCGGAATTGCTTCCTTCACAGTAACCTTAATGATGTCACCAATACCTGCGTAACGGCGGTGTGAACCACCCAGAACCTTAATACACTGCACTCGCTTAGCACCGCTGTTATCAGCGACATCAAGCATCGATTCAGTTTGAATCATGGTCTACTCCAAAATATGTTAGCTGCCCGTCAAATCATGACGGGCAAACCGTCAACTGGAGCGAAGGCGCGTATTCTACACCTTCGCAGCACGCTCATCAACACTTACAAGCGCCCAAGTTTTACTCTTGGAGTAAGGACGGGTTTCTTCGATCGTTACAAGATCACCCGCATGGCACTCATTTTTCTCATCGTGAGCATGCAACTTGGAGGAGCGAGTCATGAACTTTCCGTAAATCGGATGCTTCTCTTTACGCTCAACCAGAACTGTGATGGTTTTATCCATCTTGTCACTGACAACACGTCCAACAACAGTCCGAGTACGTTTTTCAGCGCTCATTTTTCACCTGCCTTATCATTCAGTACTGTCTTAACGCGAGCCACGTCGCGACGAACCTGACCCAGAAGGTGAGTCTGTGACAGTTGACCAGTTGATTTCTGCATACGCAGATGGAACTGATCTTTCAAAAGACCCAACAATACTTGCTGAAGCTCTTCTGAAGACTTTTCACGAAGTTCTTGGGCATTCATTACATCACCGTCCGTTTGACAATGGTTGTAGACACCGGCAATTTAGCAGTCGCTAGAGCAAAAGCCTCAGTAACCAGATCTTCAGGTACACCGCTAATTTCGAATAACACACGACCCGGCTGGATCTGAGCTACCCAATATTCTACGTTACCTTTACCTTTACCCATACGCACTTCTAGTGGCTTATTAGTAATCGGCTTATCTGGAAAAATACGAATCCAGATTTTACCACCACGCTTAACGTGACGGGTCATAGCACGACGTGCAGCTTCGATCTGGCGCGCAGTAATACGACCACGACCGGTAGCTTTAAGACCGTACTCACCAAAGCTAACTTTGCTGCCGCGATGTGCAAGACCGCGATTACGGCCCTTCATCATCTTACGGAATTTAAGTCGTTTAGGTTGCAACATTGACGTTCACCTCACTTAGAACCTTTCTTCTTAGGCGCATTTTTCTTCTCAGCACGTACCTGTTCGATACCACCGAGAACTTCACCTTTGAAGATCCAGACTTTAACGCCAATCACACCATAAGTAGTGTGCGCCTCATAAGGTGCATAATCGATATCTGCACGCAGCGTATGCAAAGGTACACGACCTTCACGATACCACTCAGAACGTGCGATTTCAGCGCCACCCAAACGACCGCCAACCTGAATCTTAATACCCTTAGCACCTAAGCGCATAGCGTTCTGCACAGCGCGCTTCATAGCACGACGGAACATAACACGACGCTCAAGCTGACTAGCAACACCTTGTGCTACTAACATTGCATCAAGTTCAGGCTTGCGAATCTCTTCGATGTTGATGTGAACTGGCACACCCATCATGTCAGAAACAGCATTACGCAGTTTCTCAACATCTTCACCTTTTTTACCAATCACAATACCCGGACGAGCCGTAAATATAGTGATTTTAGCATTCTGTGCAGGACGCTCAATTTCGATGCGGCTTACAGAAGCATTTTTTAACTGACCTTCAAGGTAATTACGTACCTGAAGATCGTTTTGCAATTTTCTTGCATATTCTGACTTGTCGGCATACCACACAGAAGTGTGATCTTTGACGATTCCAAGTCGAATACCGGTCGGATGTATTTTCTGACCCATAACGAACTCTCCTAGCACTCAGCCTTAGTCGGACACCTTAACGGTGATATGGGAGTTGCGCTTCAGGATGCGATCTGCGCGACCCTTAGCACGTGGCTTGATGCGTTTCATAGTTACACCTTCATCAGCGAAGATTGTAGAAACATGCAACTCATCAATATCAGCACCGTCATTATGCTCGGCGTTTGCAATAGCAGACTCCAAAACTTTTTTAACGAGTACTGCAGCCTTTTTTGGGCTAAAAGCTAAGATATTCAAAGCTTCACCCACCGACTTCCCGCGAATCTGATCAGCGACTAGGCGCACTTTCTGGGCAGAAATGCGAGCGCCAATTAATTTAGCAGCGACTTCCATCATTTAACCCCTTATTAACGCTTAGCCTTCTTATTCGCAGCATGGCCACGATAAGTACGCGTAGCAGCGAATTCGCCAAGTTTATGACCTACCATATCTTCAGTCACGAAGACTGGAACGTGCTGGCGGCCGTTATGAACTGCAATCGTCATCCCAACAAAGTGCGGGAAGATAGTAGAGCGACGTGACCAAGTTTTGATTGGTTTACGATCGCTCGCTTCAATTGCAGCTTCTACCTTCTTCAACAGGTGAAGGTCGATAAATGGACCTTTCTTCAGTGAACGTGGCACAGCTGTATCCTCAAGTTAGTTACTTAGCAGAACGACGACGAACGATTAGCTTGTTCGTGCGTTTATTCTTACGTGTCTTATAACCTTTAGTAGGCACACCCCATGGAGTAACAGGATGACGACCGCCCGAAGTACGACCCTCACCACCACCATGCGGATGATCTACTGGGTTCATCGCAACACCGCGAACGGTTGGACGAACACCTTTCCAGCGCTTAGCACCGGCTTTACCGAGCTGACGCAGACTGTGTTCACTGTTGCCAACTTCACCCAACGTTGCGCGACACTCAACCAGCACTTTACGCATCTCACCAGAACGTAGACGCAATGTAGCATACGTCCCTTCACGCGCAACTAACTGAGCAGATGTACCCGCAGAACGAGCAATCTGAGCACCTTTACCAGGTTTCAGTTCGATACAGTGAATAACACTACCCAAAGGAATGTTGCGCAATGGCAACGTGTTACCCGCTTTAATATCAGCATCAACGCCAGAAACTAAACTAGTTCCAGCAGAAACACCCTTCGGCGCAATAATGTAGCGACGCTCACCATCTGCATACTTCAGCAGGGCAAGGTGCGCAGTACGGTTTGGATCATATTCCAGACGCTCAACAACTGCCGGGATACCATCCTTATTGCGACGAAAATCAATAACGCGATAATGCTGCTTATGACCACCACCAATGTGACGAGTCGTAATGCGACCATTATTGTTACGACCACCGCTCTTGCTTTTCTTTTCGATCAATGCAGCTAAAGGCTTGCCTTTATGCAGCTCAGCATTTACAACCTTAACTACGTGACGACGTCCAGCAGAGGTTGGCTTTGATTTCATAACCGCCATAACTTAACCTCTCTTATTCGCCACCAAGAAAATCAATCTCAGAGCCAGCAGCAAGACATACATATGCCTTACGAACATCGCTACGCTTGCCTAGGCCGCGTGCGGTGCGCTTGGTCTTACCCTTAGCATTGAGAACATTAACGCCAGATACTTTGACGTTAAACAGCTGCTCAACTGCTTCTTTGATTTCAGGTTTGGTAGCATCTTTAGCCACACGAAAAACTACTTGCTGAGCATTATCAGCAATAATAGTTGCTTTTTCCGAGATATGAGGACCTAACAATACTTTGTATAGACGTTCCTGGTTCATGCTAATGCCTCCTCAATTTTCTTAAGAGCAGGTACAGTAACTACAACCTTATCAAAACCAACCAAACTTACTGGGTCAATTCCGGCAACATCACGTACATCCACATGCGGAACATTACGAGCAGCCAAGTATAGGTTTGCTTCAACATCTTCAGTCACGATCAACGCGCTTGCTAGATCAAATTCTTTCATCTTAGCAATAAACTGTTTAGTTTTTGGCGTATCCATTGAGAATTGATCAACAACTACCAGACGATCCTGGCGAACCAATTCAGAGAAGATGCAACGCATAGCTGCACGATACATTTTCTTGTTCACTTTCTGCGAGTAGCTACGCGGCTTTGCAGCAAACGTAACACCACCACTACGCCAGATAGGCGAACGTATAGTACCGGCACGCGCACGACCTGTTCCTTTCTGACGGAAAGGCTTAGCGCCACCACCAGAAACTTCAGAGCGAGTTTTCTGTGCTTTTGTACCTTGACGAGCACCAGCCAGGTAAGCATTAACTACCTGGTGTACCAATGCTTCGTTGAATTCTTTACCAAATGCCAAATCGGATACTTCGACCGATCCATTAGCTCCAGCGAGATTCAGATTCATCATAACCCCCCTTAGGCGCCAGCTTTAACAGCTGGTTTAACGATTACGTCACCGCCAGTTGCACCTGGAACAGCACCCTTGATCAATAACAGGTTACGTTCTGCGTCTACACGCACAACTTCTAGAGTCTGAATAGTAACGCGTTCAGCTCCCATGTGACCCGCCATCTTCTTGCCTTTCCAAACACGACCAGGAGTCTGACACTGACCAATGGAACCCGGAGCACGGTGAGATAGTGAGTTACCATGAGTCGCATCTTGCATAGAGAAGTTCCAGCGCTTAATAGCACCTTGAAATCCTTTACCCTTTGATTGACCAGCAACATCTACTTTCTGACCTACTGCGAAGCGCTCAACAGTTAGTGAATCACCAACGTTGATACCTTCATCACCCGACAGACGGAACTCCCACAAACCACGTCCTGCTTCTACGCTAGCTTTAGCATAGTGACCAGCTTTTGGCTTGTTTAGGCGATTAGCCTTAACAGAACCAGTAGTCACTTGCACAGCTGTGTAGCCGTCAGTTTCAACAGTTTTAACCTGCGTTACGCGATTCGGATCCACCTCGATGACCGTGACTGGCACGGATACGCCATCTTCTGTGAAGATGCGAGTCATACCCGCTTTACGTCCGATTAAACCTACAGACATTTCCTATACCTCTTGCCAGTTGTGTACGGGGCTGTTACCCACTACGGCTGCCCTTTTCAGGAGCATTCCACAAACAGCGCTTCATTAAATGAATAATTCTGCGCAGTGACTGATTAGCCTAAACTGATCTGCACTTCTACACCCGCTGCAAGATCTAGCTTCATCAAAGCATCAACAGTTTTTTCTGTTGGCTCAACAATGTCTAGAACTCGTTTATGCGTACGAATTTCGTACTGATCACGCGCATCTTTGTTTACATGCGGAGAGATCAGAACGGTAAAACGTTCTTTGCGAGTTGGAAGCGGGATCGGACCATGCACCTGTGCACCCGTACGTTTTGCAGTATTAACAATTTCCTGCGCAGACGAGTCGATCAGGCGATGATCAAACGCTTTCAGACGTATTCTGATTTTCTGATTTTGCATTTTGATCACACTATTCAAATGATTTATAACGGCATTAGCCGACCTCCCCTTCTATGAAGGGGAGGCAAATTCTACTCAGGAGAGCATGCCACGTCAAGACTAGTCGACTAATTTTTAACCAAAAGCAAAAAAAGCCCTCAAATTGAGGGCTTTTTTATATCATCTAACCTCAAAAAGAGATTACGCGATAATTTTAGATACTACACCAGCACCTACTGTACGTCCGCCTTCACGAATCGCAAAACGTAGACCTTCGTCCATTGCGATTGGTGCAATCAGAGTAACAACCATCTTAACGTTGTCACCCGGCATTACCATCTCAACGCCTTCAGGCAGTTCGCAGTTACCCGTTACATCAGTAGTACGGAAGTAGAACTGTGGACGGTAGCCTTTAAAGAATGGTGTATGACGACCACCTTCATCTTTGCTCAACACGTACACTTCGCCTTCGAAGTTAGTATGCGGGTTGATCGATCCTGGCTTAGCCAAAACCTGACCACGCTGCACGTCATCACGCTTAGTACCACGCAATAGAACACCACAGTTTTCGCCTGCACGACCTTCGTCAAGCAATTTACGGAACATCTCAACACCCGTACAGGTCGTTGTAGTTGTTTCGCGAATACCAACGATTTCGATAGACTCACCAACTTTAACGATTCCGCGCTCTACACGTCCAGTAACCACTGTACCGCGACCAGAGATTGAGAACACATCTTCAATTGGAAGTAGGAACGGCTGATCAATAGCACGCACTGGATCTGGAATATAAGTATCCAAAGCTTCTACCAATGCTTTAACAGCAGTAGTACCCAGTTCGTTATCATCTTCGCCATTCAACGCCATTAGCGCAGAACCACAGATGATTGGCGTGTCGTCACCAGGGAATTCGTAAGCATCTAACAACTCACGCAATTCCATTTCTACAAGCTCACGCATTTCAGCGTATTCTTCAGAATCAACACCACCACAGTCTTCAGCTAGCAAATCCGCTTTGTTCAGGAAAACAACGATGTATGGAACACCTACCTGACGAGACAGCAAGATGTGCTCACGTGTCTGAGGCATAGGACCATCAGTCGCGCCACATACCAAAATAGCACCATCCATCTGAGCAGCACCGGTGATCATGTTTTTCACATAATCCGCGTGCCCTGGACAGTCAACGTGCGCATAGTGACGAATCGTTGATTCATACTCTACGTGCGATGTAGAGATTGTGATACCACGCTCACGTTCTTCTGGAGCATTATCGATACCATCAAATGCTACTGCTTCACCGCCGAATACTTCAGCGCATACGCGCGTTAGTGCTGCCGTTAGTGTTGTTTTGCCATGGTCAACGTGGCCAATTGTACCTACGTTGACGTGCGGCAGATTTCGTTCAAATGCTTTTTTTGCCACGATAAAATACCTCTTAGATTATGGCGAAGGCTAGTAAGCCCTCATCACCGCTTCGGCGACATTCTTAGGAGCTTCAGCGTAACACTCAAACTCCATAGAGTAAGTTGCACGCCCTTGAGTTGCGGAACGCAAATCAGTTGCATATCCGAACATTTCACCCAACGGAACCTGTGCATTAATCACTTTGCCAGATGGAGTGTCTTCCATACCCTGAACAAGACCACGACGACGGTTCAGATCACCCATAACGTCGCCCATGTAATCTTCTGGAGTAACCACTTCGACTTTCATCATTGGCTCCAACAGACATGGATCTGCTTGTAAAGCGTATTTTTTTAATGCTTGAGATGCAGCAATTTTAAATGCCATCTCATTAGAGTCAACATCGTGATATGAACCATCATACAGACGAGCTTTCAGACCAATCAGCGGATAACCGGCAATAACGCCGTTCTGCATCTGCTCTGTAATACCCTTCTCGACAGCTCCGATGTATTCCTTAGGAATAGCACCACCTACCACTTCATTGATGAACTCCAATCCTTCATCATCTGACGGACTGAATTCAACCATAACGTGACCATACTGACCACGACCACCCGACTGTCGGGCGAATTTATGGTTAGCATCGATTGACCGGCGAATCTTCTCGCGATAGGCAACCTGAGGCTTACCAATGTTTGCTTCAACGTTGAACTCACGACGCATACGATCAACCAGGATATCAAGGTGAAGCTCACCCATTCCCGAGATGATTGTCTGACCAGACTCTTCATCAGTTTCAACACGGAAAGATGGATCTTCCTGTGCCAACTTACCCAGAGCCACACCCATTTTCTCTTGATCAGCCTTAGTTTTAGGCTCAACAGCAACAGAAATAACAGGCTCAGGGAACTCCATACGCTCCAATACGATTTTATTCGTAGGATCACACAGGGTATCACCCGTGGTAACGTCTTTCATACCAATCAATGCAGCGATATCACCCGCACGCACTTCTTTAATCTCTTCGCGATTGTTTGCATGCATCTGCACCATACGACCAACACGCTCCTTTTTACTCTTTACAGAGTTAAAAACGCTGTCGCCTGAAGCCAAAACACCCGAATAAACACGAACAAACGTTAAAGTACCAACAAATGGATCCGTTGCAATTTTAAACGCAAGCGCTGCAAATGGAGCAGCATCTTCAGCCGGACGAGCCGCGACAGTTTCGTCTTTGTCGTCCAGAATACCTTCAATCGCTTTAACTTCGATTGGCGAAGGCATGTACTCAATAACAGCATCCAGCATCGCCTGAACGCCTTTATTCTTAAAGGCCGAACCGCACTGCATAAGAACAACGTCATTATCAAGCGTACGCGCGCGCAGACCCACTTTGATTTCGTCATTATCCAAGAAACCTTCTTCAAGGTACTTTTCCATCAACTCATCAGAAGACTCTGCCGCAGCCTCAATCATCTCTTCACGAAGCTCATCAGCCTTGGCCTGAAGACCAGCCGGGATATCTTCCAGCTCATAAGTCATACCCTGATCCGCCTCATTCCACATAATTGCTTTCATGAGAATCAGATCGACGACGCCTTTGAATTCATCTTCAGCGCCGATTGGGAAGTTAATTGGAACAGCTTTAGCCCCTAAACGAGCCTTCAACTGATCAATAACCATAAAGAAATCTGCACCCGCACGGTCCATTTTATTAACGAAGACCATGCGCGGAACATGGTATTTATTAGCTTGGCGCCAAACAGTTTCCGTTTGCGGCTGCACGCCTGAAGAGGCGCACAACACAACAACCGCACCATCCAACACACGCAGCGAACGCTCTACTTCGATTGTAAAGTCAACGTGCCCCGGTGTATCAATGATATTGATGCGGTGGTTTTCAAACTGCTTGTTCATACCTTGCCAGAAACAGGTAGTCGCAGCAGACGTGATAGTAATACCACGCTCCTGCTCCTGCTCCATCCAATCCATTGTCGCGGCGCCATCATGCACCTCACCAATTTTATGAGATAGACCTGTATAGAAAAGTACGCGCTCTGTTGTAGTCGTTTTACCGGCATCTACGTGTGCAACGATACCAATGTTACGGTAACGCACAATAGGGGTTTTACGAGCCACGACTCATTCCTCTGGACATTTAGAAGCGATAGTGAGCAAAAGCTTTGTTAGCTTCAGCCATACGATGCACATCTTCACGTTTTTTAACAGCAGCACCACGACCATCAGCAGCATCTAGCACTTCACCCGCCAAACGCAAAGCCATGGATTTTTCACCACGCTTACGTGAAGCATCTACCAACCAACGCATAGATAAAGCCATACGGCGCGAAGGACGTACTTCACATGGCACTTGGTAAGTAGCACCACCAACACGACGGGATTTAACTTCAACCGCTGGCTGGATAGCATCTAACGCTTTTACAAACATATCCAGAGGATCGTTATTAGAACGTTCCTGGATTTTATCTAGTGCACCGTAAACAATACGTTCTGCAACAGATTTTTTACCACTGACCATTACATGGTTAATAAATTTTGCCAATGTAATGTTACCGAACTTAGGATCCGGCAGTATTTCGCGCTTTGCAGCGACGCGTCTTCTAGGCATGATAAGCCCTCATATTTTAAAGGTCTTCAGGAAATTCAGATAGATAAGTATCTACCTAACCTTACTCTTACCGGGTCCGGGTCTTGTCGAATTTAGCATTGGATCTGTTACCAGACTCTCAACTAGCACCAACATCCACCGTTAAACGGTGGTTAAGACTTAGGACGTTTAGTACCGTACTTCGAACGAGCCTGCTTACGATCGTTAACGCCTGAACAATCCAATGCGCCACGAACAGTGTGGTAACGAACACCTGGCAAATCTTTTACACGACCGCCACGGATCAAAACAACACTATGCTCTTGCAGGTTATGACCTTCACCACCAATGTAGGAAGTCACTTCGAAGCCGTTTGTTAAACGAACACGGCAAACTTTACGAAGGGCCGAGTTTGGCTTCTTCGGAGTTGTAGTGTAAACACGTGTACATACGCCACGACGCTGAGGGCAAGCCTGCAGAGCCGGTACGTCACTTTTTTGTACTTTGCGCTTACGTGGTTTGCGAACCAATTGGTTAATTGTTGCCATTAAAGCAAACTCCACGTTTTCACGTTTAATTAAAAGCACCAAAAAACCGGATCATTATTAATCCGGTCACTAGGGGGCCGGAATTTTAATCAATTCCGACCCTTAAAGTCAATCTCTGATTAAAAATTAATCAGAATTTGACAAAGAGGCATTCAATGCGGCTGCTAGTGCTTCTTGCACTTCTTCTGCACTGACTGTCTCAGTTCCTTGCGCAATCGCTTTCTTGCGTTTGCGCTCACTGTGATAAGCCAGACCCGTTCCCGCAGGAATTAGACGACCAACCACAACATTTTCTTTCAAGCCGCGCAAGAAGTCTTGCTTACCCTTCACTGCCCCTTCGGTCAGTACGCGAGTTGTTTCCTGGAATGATGCAGCTGAAATAAAGGACTCCGTTGCCAGAGATGCTTTGGTCACACCTAACAGAACACGCTCAAACTTAGCAGGGATTTTATCTGCCTCGGCTAGATCAGCGTTCTCAGATACGACTGCCGCATATTCAACTTGCTCACCCGGGATAAAGGTAGAATCACCAGATGTAACGATTTCAACTTTACGCAACATCTGACGACAGATAACTTCGATATGCTTATCGTTAATTCCTACACCCTGGAGACGGTAAACGTCTTGGATTTCATTAACAACAAACTCAGCCAACGCCTCAACACCCAAGATACGCAAGATATCGTGCGGGTTAGTTGGGCCATCAGAAATAACCTCTCCCTTTTCAACATACTCACCTTCAAATACGTTGAGGTTACGCCACTTCTGAATCATAAGTTCAAACGGCTCGGCATCATTTGGCGTGATAACCAAACGCTTCTTACCTTTCGTTTCTTTACCGAACGAAATAATACCCGAGATTTCAGCAAGTATTGATGACTCTTTCGGCTTACGCGCTTCAAACAAATCAGCTACACGTGGCAGACCACCTGTAATATCTTTGTTTACAGAGCCTTCCTGCGGAATACGCGCTAGCGCCTCACCTACAGATACTTTAGTGCCACTAGCCATGTTAACGATAGCTTTAGCAGGCAACAAATACTGTACCAACTGATCAGTACCAGGATGGCAAATATCAACGCCTTTCTCATCAACCAATTTAATCATTGGACGGATATCTTTACCGGCTGCTGGACGATCTTTACCGTCCAACACTTCAGTAGTAGAAAGACCTGTCAGATCATCAGTAGTCTGTTTAACCGTGATACCATCTTCCATACCAACGTAAATTACTGTACCAGCAACTTCCGTGATAATTGGATGTGTATGCGGATCCCAGTTAGCAACGATATCACCAGGATTAACCTGGGCGTTATCTTTAACCTTGATGACAGCACCGTAAGGAAGCTTATAACGTTCACGCTCACGCCCATGCTCATCTGTCACACCTAACTCACCAGAACGCGATACAGCAACCAAATGACCTGCAGGTGTCTCAACATACTTGAGGTTATGCAGACGAATTTCACCGCCCTTCTTAACTTCAACGCTATCAACTGCCGCCGCTCTAGAAGCCGCTCCACCGATATGGAACGTACGCATAGTAAGCTGAGTACCCGGCTCACCGATCGACTGTGCAGCGATAACACCGACAGCCTCACCCGCATTAACGCCATGACCACGACCCAAGTCACGACCGTAACACGCGGCACAAATACCAAAGCGCGTATCACACGTGATTGCCGAGCGAACTATGATCTCATCGATAGATGAGAATGCTTCATCATTTTCTAAATAATGAACCCACGCTTCATCAATCAGCGTACCGGCAGGAATAAGTACATCAACACCTGCTGGATCCAGAACATCACGAGCAACAACACGACCAAGTATACGATGACCCAAAGCCACCACAACATCGCCACCTTCAATCATAGGCTGAATAACCAGACCATTCTCAGTGCCGCAGTCAACTTCAGTGATAACTAGATCTTGCGCCACATCAACCAAACGACGTGTCAAGTAACCAGAGTTAGCTGTTTTCAGAGCCGTATCTGCCAAACCTTTACGAGCACCGTGAGTAGAGATGAAGTACTGAAGTACGTTCAAACCTTCACGAAAGTTAGCAACAATCGGCGTTTCGATGATCGAACCATCTGGCTTGGCCATCAAACCACGCATACCAGCTAGCTGTCGAATCTGCGCAGCACTACCACGAGCACCTGAGTCAGCCATCATATAAACTGAGTTGAAAGACTCCTGATCGACCTCATTACCTTCACGGTCAATAACTTTTTCGATTTTCAGGTTTTCCATCATACGCTTCGCCAACAAATCGTTAGCACGCGACCAGATATCAATAACCTTGTTGTATTTCTCGCCTTGCGTTACCAAACCATCAGCAAATTGACGCTCAATCTCTTTTACTTCAGCATCGGCTTCACCAACGATAGTTGGTTTTTCATCAGGAATAACGAAATCGTTAACACCAATAGATGATCCAGAAACGGTAGCTTGACGAAAGCCCATATACATCAACTGGTCAGCAAAAATTACCGTATCTTTGAGACCGCAACGACGATACGCTTCATTCAACAAGCGCGAAATAGCTTTTTTCTTCATCGCTTGGTTAACAAGCTCAAACGGAAGACCATCAGGAACAATAGAGAACAGCATCGCACGGCCTGCGGTTGTCTCTTTCATTTCCGTGATTTCAGTAACGTTACCTTCGATATCACGGATAACTTCACTGATGCGCACTTTAATACGCGCTTGTAAATCTAGCTGCTTAGCACCGTAAGCACGCTCAATCTCTTCGATATCAGCAAAGGCCATGCCCTCACCTTTAGCGTTGATTCGCGAACGTGTCATCCAATAGAGACCCAATACAACGTCCTGTGAAGGTACGATGATTGGCTCACCGTTTGCAGGTGACAAGATGTTGTTAGTAGACATCATCAAAGCACGTGCTTCAAGCTGCGCTTCAATAGTTAACGGTACGTGTACCGCCATCTGGTCACCATCAAAGTCAGCGTTGTACGCAGCACACACCAATGGGTGTAACTGGATCGCTTTGCCTTCGATCAACACCGGCTCAAACGCCTGAATACCCAAACGGTGAAGTGTTGGTGCACGGTTAAGAAGAATAGGATGCTCGCGGATTACTTCATCCAAGATATCCCACACCAATGGCTCTTCACGCTCAACCATTTTTTTAGCGGCTTTAATCGTTGTCGCATAGCCACGTAACTCAAGCTTAGAAAAAATGAATGGTTTGAACAGCTCAAGCGCCATCTTCTTAGGAAGACCACACTGATGCAATCGCAGGTATGGACCTACCACGATAACCGAACGACCCGAGTAATCTACACGTTTACCCAATAGGTTCTGACGGAAACGACCCTGCTTACCTTTGATCATATCAGCCAAAGATTTTAGAGGGCGCTTGTTAGAACCGGTAATAGCGCGACCACGACGACCGTTATCTAATAGCGCATCTACAGATTCCTGCAGCATACGTTTTTCGTTACGCACAATAATGTCAGGCGCGTTCAGATCTAATAGACGCTTCAAACGGTTATTACGGTTAATAACACGACGATACAGATCATTCAGATCAGAAGTAGCAAAACGACCTCCATCCAAAGGTACTAGTGGACGCAGGTCTGGCGGCAATACTGGCAAGATTGACAGCACCATCCACTCTGGTTTATTACCAGATTTGTAAAATGATTCGCACAACTTAAGACGCTTTGAAAGTTTCTTAATTTTGGTTTCAGAGTTCGTCTGCGGAATTTCTTCACGCAGCATTTGAATCTCTTCTTCCAAATCAATTGAAGCCATCAACATCTGAACCGCTTCAGCACCCATGCGGGCATCGAATTCATCACCGAATTCTTCAAGCGCCTCAAAATACTGCTCGTCATTCATCAATTGTCCACGCTCAAGCGTAGTCATACCTGGCTCTACAACAACAAACGATTCGAAATATAGAATTCGTTCGATATCACGCAGCGTAATATCAAGCATTAAACCGATACGTGACGGCAATGATTTCAGGAACCAAATATGTGCAACAGGGCTAGCTAATTCAATATGCCCCATGCGGTCACGACGTACTTTGGTTAGTGTGACTTCAACGCCACACTTCTCACAAATAACACCGCGGTGTTTCATGCGCTTATACTTACCGCACAAACATTCATAATCCTTGACTGGGCCAAAGATTTTCGCACAAAACAAGCCATCACGCTCAGGCTTGAAAGTACGATAGTTAATCGTTTCAGGTTTTTTAACTTCACCGAATGACCACGAACGGATCATTTCCGGTGATGCAAGCGAGATTTTGATCGAGTCAAATTCATCAGCCTGACTTTGTGATTTCAGTAGATTCAGCAGATCTTTCATTGTCTACGGCTCCTCGCGGAGTTATTGGGCAGGCACAGCGCGCCTACCCGGGTGATTCGGCAATACCTAGTCGTTCTCTAGCTCAATATCGATACCAAGAGAGCGAATCTCTTTAATCAACACATTGAACGATTCAGGCATTCCTGGCTCCATTTTGTGGTTTCCGTCGACGATGTTTTTATACATCTTCGTACGTCCATTCACGTCATCCGACTTAACTGTCAGCATCTCTTGAAGAGTATATGCTGCGCCATACGCCTCCAATGCCCACACTTCCATCTCACCGAAGCGCTGACCACCGAACTGCGCTTTACCACCCAGCGGCTGCTGAGTAACAAGGCTGTAAGAACCAGTTGAACGTGCATGCATTTTGTCATCAACCAAATGGTTAAGCTTCAGCATGTACATGTAACCAACAGTCACTTGGCGCTCAAACTCATCACCTGAACGACCATCGAACAATGTAACCTGACCTGTATCGTTCATGCCAGCCATGCGAAGAAGCTCTTTAACTTCAGCTTCTTTCGCACCATCAAATGCAGGTGTTGCCAACGGCACACCACCACGCAAGTTACGGGCTAGATCGATAATTTCTTCATCTGAGAAGCTATCAAGATCTTCGTGACGGGCATTGTTCCAGCCATCCAGCTCGCTATTATAAATGCGATGCAGAAATTCACGAATTTCTTTAACTGCTTCAGCTTTTTCGCGCTCAACTTCTAACATTTCGTTGATACGACGTCCCAAGCCTTTAGCAGCCGCACCCATGTGCGTCTCAAGAACCTGACCAACGTTCATTCGCGAAGGTACACCTAGCGGGTTCAGTACGATATCAACTGGCTCACCGTTGGCATCATAAGGCATATCTTCTACCGGCATGATAACGGAGATAACACCCTTGTTACCGTGGCGACCAGCCATCTTATCGCCCGGCTGCACGCGACGCTTAGTAGCCACATACACTTTAACAATCTTCAGCACACCCGGTGCTAAATCATCACCTGCTTGAAGTTTGTTCTTCTTACTTTCGAATTTTTTATCTAGCTCTTCTCGACGCTCTTCAAGCTGAGCTTTCGCTTGCTCTAACTGCTCAGATACTGCTTCATCAGAAAGACGGATTTTAAACCACTCTTCTTTCTTCAAATCAGCCAAAAATGCTTCAGTAATCTCTGCACCTTTAACTAAACCAGCACCACCATCAGCCTGCTTACCAACAAGCACCTTAGCCAAACGCTCAAAAGTAGCCTGTTCAACGATACGATACTCGTCGTTCAAGTCTTTGCGAATAGCATCCATCTCGGCTTTTTCAATCGCCAGAGCACGCTCATCTTTAACTACACCGTCACGGGTAAAGACTTGTACATCGATAACTTTACCGGTAGTACCACCTTTAACGCGTAATGAAGTATCTTTAACGTCAGACGCTTTTTCGCCAAAGATTGCACGTAGCAGCTTTTCTTCAGGAGTCAGCTGAGTTTCGCCTTTAGGCGTCACTTTACCAACCAAGATATCGCCCGGGCCTACTTCAGCACCAATATGCACAATACCTGACTCATCCAATTTCGCTAATGCAGACTCGCCTACATTTGGAATATCAGAAGTGATTTCTTCAGATCCCAGCTTTGTGTCACGCGCAACACAAGTAAGCTCTTGAATGTGAATAGTGGTGAAACGATCTTCTTCCACTACACGCTCTGAGATAAGAATTGAATCCTCAAAGTTGTAACCATTCCAAGGCATAAATGCGATACGCATGTTCTGACCAAGCGCTAACTCACCCATGTCAACCGAAGGACCATCAGCCATGATATCGCCACGCTTAACTGTTTCACCTGGACGAACAATAGAGCGTTGATTGATACATGTATTTTGGTTAGAGCGAGTGTATTTAGTGAGGCTATAAATATCTACACCAGCATCACCAGCTGTCACTTCTGCATCACTTACACGAACAACAATACGCGCAGCATCAACAGACTCAATAACACCACCACGGTTCGCGGTTACACATACACCAGAATCACGGGCAACATAGCGCTCCATACCTGTACCAACGAGCGGCTTATCAGCTCGCAATGTAGGAACAGCCTGACGCTGCATGTTAGAACCCATCAATGCTCGGTTAGCATCATCATGTTCTAGGAAAGGAATTAACGATGCTGCAATAGAAACTACCTGGCGCGGAGAAACATCCATGTAATCGACCTTTGCAGGCGCCATTACCGTTGTTTCATTTAGATGCCTAACCGTTACCATATCATCAAGCAGACGCTTCTCTTCATCCATAGATGCAGAGGCCTGAGCGATTACAAAGTTATTTTCTTCAATTGCTGACAAGTATTCGATATCGTCAGCAACAACGCCATCAACCACTTTGCGGTATGGTGTTTCAAGGAAACCGTAGTCATTAGTACGAGCAAACGTTGCCAATGAGTTGATTAGACCGATGTTTGGTCCCTCAGGTGTTTCGATAGGGCATACACGACCATAGTGAGTCGGATGCACATCTCGAACCTCAAAACCAGCACGCTCACGCGTTAAACCGCCAGGGCCTAATGCAGAAATACGACGCTTATGCGTGACCTCTGATAGCGGGTTATTCTGATCCATAAACTGGGACAGCTGAGACGATCCAAAGAATTCTTTAACTGCTGCAGCAACCGGCTTAGCATTTATTAAATCCTGAGGCATCAGATTATCTGCTTCAGCCATACTTAGTCGATCACGAACAGCACGCTCAACACGCACCAAACCAACACGGAATTGGTTTTCTGCCATCTCACCGACAGAACGAATACGACGGTTACCCAAGTGATCAATGTCATCCACAATGCCTTTACCATTGCGTATATCAATCAGGGTTTTCATTACATCTAAGATATCGTCTTTATCTAGAACGCCCGATCCAGTTTCTGCATCACGGCCTAGACGACGATTAAATTTCATACGACCAACAGCTGACATGTCATAACGTTCTTCAGCGAAGAACAAGTTACCAAACAATGTTTCAGCAGACTCTTTCGTTGGCGGCTCACCAGGACGCATCATACGGTAGATTTCTACCAATGCTTCCAACTGGCTGCGAGTAGGGTCATTACGTAAGGTATCTGAGATAAACGGACCACAATCAAGCTCGTTTGTATACAACGTCTCGATATCAGTCACATTTGCAGCGACAAGTGTTGCTACTAATTCATCCGTTACTTGTGTATTACATGGACAAATGAGCTCACCCGTTGCAGGGTCAACAACATCTCTAGCAATCGACTTACCGATCAGATACTCAAGAGGCACTTCTAGCTGAGGCATATCAGCCATTTTCTTGATATGGCGCGGCGTAATACGACGGCCAGCCTCAACAATAACATCGCCATCATTATTCTTGATTTCGAATGACATGGTTTCACCACGCAAACGATCAGGAATAAGTCCCATTTCTACTTTATCAGCCGAGATAACCCATGACGTATTCTCAAAGAAAATATCAAGAATTTCATGCGTATCATAACCCAAAGCACGCAACAGAACGGTTGCAGGCAGCTTACGACGACGGTCAATACGAACAAACAGTGCATCTTTTGGATCAAACTCAAAGTCTAACCAAGATCCACGGTAAGGAATAATACGAGCAGAATATAGCAGCTTACCAGACGAGTGTGTTTTACCTTTATCATGATCAAAGAACACACCAGGTGAGCGATGAAGCTGAGAAACGATAACACGCTCAGTCCCATTAACTACAAATGTCCCATTATCTGTCATCAAAGGCATTTCGCCCATGTAGACTTCTTGTTCGCGGATATCTTTTACTGCTTTATTTGATGATTCACGATCATAAATAACCAACCGCACTTTAACGCGCAGTGGTGCAGCGTATGTAATGCCACGCTGTTGACATTCTTTGACGTCAAAAACAGGCTCACCTAGGCGATAGCCTACATATTCCAATGCAGCATTTCCGGAATAAGAGACAATAGGAAATACAGATTTAAATGCCGCGTGTAGACCTTCCTCTTTACGATCTCCGGCATCCGCACCTTCCTGTAGGAATTTGCGATAAGAGTCTAGCTGGATCGCCAGCAGGTAAGGTACATCCATGACTTGCAGCAATTTGCTGAAATCTTTCCGGATGCGTTTCTTTTCAGTATACGAATAAGCCATCAGTGTTCCCCAGCATGTGCACCAAGTTGAGAAGCAGCCCAGAACGAGAATTTCTGGCCCGCGGAGCCGCTATTTATTTGCTGTCTACAAATAACGGAAAAAGGCCGGTGGCAATTTGCCACCAGCCATAGGTGTTTCAAGCAGTCTCAGGCTGCTTGTAAAGCATAAGCCAGATTACTTAAGCTCTGCAGAAGCGCCTGCTTCTTCCAACACTTTCTTAAGCTCTTCAGCTTCGTCTTTGCTAACGCCTTCTTTAATAGCAGAAGGAGCGCCATCAACAAGACCTTTAGCTTCTTTCAGGCCAAGACCTGTAGCAGCACGAACAGCTTTGATTACGTTAACTTTCTTATCGCCAGCAGCAGTAAGGATAACGTCGAATTCAGTCTGCTCAACAGCAGCGCCAGCAGCGTCGCCAGCAGGACCAGCAGCTACAGCAGCAGCAGCCGATACGCCGAATTTTTCTTCCATTGCAGAAACTAGTTCAACAACATCCATTACAGACATTTCAGCGATAGCGTTAATGATATCTTCTTTAGTCAGAGACATGACTTTTTCCTAAAATATGGAGCCTAAGCTCGTTTAAACCGTTATGAAACAGCAAAAAAATTACGCTGCTTCTTGCTCTTTCTGATCGCGAACAGCGTCGATAACACGTACCAACTTGCCTGCTGCTGCTTCTTTCATACAACTCATCAGTTTTGCAAGCGCTTCGTTGTAGGTTGGCAAGCTTGCCAATATCGCTACATCTACTATTTCGCCTTCAAATGCTGCTGATTTAAGCTCAAGCTTATCGTTTTTCTTAGCGAATTCTTTAAGAATACGCGCACCCGCACCCGGGTGATCTGTAGAAAAAGCGATAATCGTTGGGCCTGTGAAAGATTCAGACAAACACTCATACGCTGTACCAGTTACTGCACGACGTGCCAATGTGTTACGAACAACACGCAACCACACGCCATTTTCACGCGCTTCTTTACGTAGAAGCGTCATATCCCCAACGGTAACACCGCGAGAATCAGCCACTACTGCAGATAGTGCGTTTTGAGCAGCTTCCTGGACTTCAGCGACGATCGCTTTTTTGTCTTCTAGTCCTAATGCCACAATTAACTCCTGGATTAATAGTCTTTCGACTGTTTACCATCAATCTACCTAAGTAGAGTTGCGAGCACGGTGGTATTCACCGTCTGCGCAGGCTGGCCACCCATTAAGATGCGCCAAAGACGCATCACCTGCGGTCTTTGACGGTCTTCGTCTCTGCCTAACAGGTCGCGAAGACCCTCAAAAAACCTTTTGGTTGATTAAGAAGCTAAAGAAGCCTGATCAACCAAGATGCCTGGACCCATAGTAGAGGACAGGACAATTTTCTTAATGTAGATACCTTTCGATGCTGCTGGCTTAAGCTTCTTAAGATCAGCAACCAAAGCCGCTACATTTCCTTTAATAGCATCTGCTTCAAATTCAATTTTACCCACACCTGCATGGATAATTCCGTTTTTATCTGTACGGAAACGAACCTGACCAGCTTTTGCATTTTTGACAGCGGTTACCACATCTGGAGTCACGGTGCCAACTTTAGGGTTAGGCATTAAACCACGTGGACCTAAGATCTGACCCAACTGACCAACAACACGCATAGCGTCTGGAGTCGCAATAACAACGCCGTAGTCTAGATCACCAGCTTTCATAGAAGCAGCTAGATCATCAAAACCAACAACATCTGCGCCGGCTTCTTGTGCTTTAACAGCATTTTCACCCTGAGCAAAAACAGCAACACGAACTTCTTTACCTGTACCATTTGGAAGCACAGTAGAACCACGCACAACCTGGTCTGATTTACGAGGATCAACACCCAAGTTTACAGAAACATCAATTGATTCTTTAAAGCCAACAGTAGACACTTTAGCTAGTAATTCTACCGCTTCAGTGATGGAGTATGCTTTCCCTGAAGTTACTACTTCACGGATAGCTTTCTGACGCTTAGTTAGCTTAGCCATTATGCTTTATCCTCTACTACAAGACCCATGCTGCGAGCACTACCAGCGATAGTATTAACAGCCGATTCTAAATTAGAAGCATTCAGATCGGGCATTTTGATAGTTGCGATTTCTTCCAACTGCGCCTGCGTCACCGAACCAACCTTTACAGTATTCGGACGACCAGAACCGCTTTTCAGGCCTGCTGCTTTTAGCAACAGAACTGAAGCTGGCGGAGTTTTAGTGATAAAGGTAAAGCTACGGTCACTGTAGACAGTAATCACAACCGGAGTCGGCAAACCCGGCTCCAAGCTCTGCGTCTCAGCATTGAATGCTTTACAGAATTCCATAATATTCACACCATGCTGACCCAAAGCCGGACCAACTGGCGGACTTGGATTAGCTTGAGCTGCTTTAATCTGCAACTTGATATAAGCCTGGATTTTCTTGGCCATTTTGAACAATCTCCTATGGGTTTAACGCCTTACGGCTTCCCGTTTTTACAAAGACAGAAAAACCCCACCTTATAAAAGGCAGAGTTTTTAGATTTTTTATATCAGACTTTTTCGACCTGTCCAAACGCCAACTCAACAGGCGTAGATCGACCAAATATAAGCACCGCAACTTTCATGCGATTTTTCTCATAGTCAATCTCTTCAACCACACCATTAAAGTCAGCAAACGGACCATCTGAAACACGAACCATTTCACCCGGCTCAAACACAGTCTTAGGCTTAGGTTTATCAACACCACTCTGAACCCGAGACAATATCTCATCAGCTTCACGCTGAGTAATCGGTGCAGGCTTATCAGCAGTACCACCAATAAAACCTAAAACGCGCGCAGTATGCTTAACAAGATGCCAAGTTTCATCGGTCATCTCCATCTGCACCAACACATAACCGGGATAAAACTTACGCTCAGACTTGCGTTTTTTGCCATCTTTTATCTCAACAACTTCTTCTGTTGGAACCAAGATGTCGCCAAACATATCTTCTAGACCACCAAGAGCAATACGCTCTTCTAACAATGTTTTTACACGCTTCTCATAGTTAGAGTGAGCATGAACAACATACCAATTTTTAGCCATGCCCTTTCTCCTAACCTATTATACTAGAGACCATCCAACCCAAAAATGAGTCAAGCCCCCACAACAACAAACCAATCACCAACACCACAACCACAACCATCGCTGTCGTCTGCAATGTCTCTTGGCGCGTAGGCCAAACAACCTTACGCACTTCGTTCTTCGCCTCTTTAAACAGAGTAAAGAACGCATGTCCTTTTGCCGTTTTCATGGCAAAAAAACCTGCAACCAAGGCAAGCACTAACAAAGCAATAACCCGATACAACAGGGATTGCTCAGCATACATAGAGTTACCAACAACACCCACAGCAACAAGCAGCACAACCATCAACCACTTCAGGGCGTCGAACTTAGATCCTTCAGGTGTATCTTTTGAATTCACGCTTGTTAGCCTCGGCTTCGAATAAAGCTTGCGCTTTGATACCATCTTCGACTGAAGATGGCAGGTCAGGAGGGACTCGAACCCACAACCTGCGGTTTTGGAGACCGCTGCTCTGCCAATTGAGCCACTGACCTGTAAAAAACAGGGACGCACATTATATGCACTCCCCTGCTATTTGACAACACTTTTATCGATATTATTCGATAATTTTAGATACTACACCAGCACCTACTGTACGTCCGCCTTCACGAATCGCAAAACGTAGACCTTCGTCCATTGCGATTGGTGCAATCAGAGTAACAACCATCTTAACGTTGTCACCCGGCATTACCATCTCAACGCCTTCAGGCAGTTCGCAGTTACCCGTTACATCAGTAGTACGGAAGTAGAACTGTGGACGGTAGCCTTTAAAGAATGGTGTATGACGACCACCTTCATCTTTGCTCAACACGTACACTTCGCCTTCGAAGTTAGTATGCGGGTTGATCGATCCTGGCTTAGCCAAAACCTGACCACGCTGCACGTCATCACGCTTAGTACCACGCAATAGAACACCACAGTTTTCGCCTGCACGACCTTCGTCAAGCAATTTACGGAACATCTCAACACCCGTACAGGTCGTTGTAGTTGTTTCGCGAATACCAACGATTTCGATAGACTCACCAACTTTAACGATTCCGCGCTCTACACGTCCAGTAACCACTGTACCGCGACCAGAGATTGAGAACACATCTTCAATTGGAAGTAGGAACGGCTGATCAATAGCACGCACTGGATCTGGAATATAAGTATCCAAAGCTTCTACCAATGCTTTAACAGCAGTAGTACCCAGTTCGTTATCATCTTCGCCATTCAACGCCATTAGCGCAGAACCACAGATGATTGGCGTGTCGTCACCAGGGAATTCGTAAGCATCTAACAACTCACGCAATTCCATTTCTACAAGCTCACGCATTTCAGCGTATTCTTCAGAATCAACACCACCACAGTCTTCAGCTAGCAAATCCGCTTTGTTCAGGAAAACAACGATGTATGGAACACCTACCTGACGAGACAGCAAGATGTGCTCACGTGTCTGAGGCATAGGACCATCAGTCGCGCCACATACCAAAATAGCACCATCCATCTGAGCAGCACCGGTGATCATGTTTTTCACATAATCCGCGTGCCCTGGACAGTCAACGTGCGCATAGTGACGAATCGTTGATTCATACTCTACGTGCGATGTAGAGATTGTGATACCACGCTCACGCTCTTCTGGAGCATTATCGATACCATCAAACGCTACGGCTTCACCGCCAAATACTTCCGCACATACGCGCGTTAGTGCTGCAGTCAGAGTTGTTTTACCATGGTCAACGTGGCCAATTGTACCTACGTTGACGTGCGGCAGATTACGTTCAAATGCTTTTTTAGCCATCGTTATTATCCCCTAACCGGCCATCTTCTGACCGCAGTTCACAGATACAACAAAGGGCAGACATATTTCTATATCTACCCTTCTCGAATTTTTTGGAGCTCATGGGCGGATTTGAACCGCCGACCTCACCCTTACCAAGGGTGTGCTCTACCCCTGAGCTACATGAGCAAGCCATTAGCTCTGGAGCGGGTAGTGGGAATCGAACCCACCTCTTCAGCTTGGAAGGCTGAGGTAATAGCCACTATACCATACCCGCTGATCGGAGCATTTATGGTGATGGGGGGTGGATTCGAACCACCGAAGCTTGCGCGTCAGATTTACAGTCTGATCCCTTTAGCCACTCGGGAACCCCACCTTACCATCTTCGTTGGTGCCGGCACCAAGAGTCGAACTCGGGACCTACTGATTACAAGTCAGTTGCTCTACCAGCTGAGCTATACCGGCTTAACGAAGTGGCGCATATAGTACTGATGAGCTTTTACCCTTGCAACCCCTTAACAGACTTTTTTTACTATTTTTAACGATTTATATTTGTTTTTCAGCACATCGTTGATTTTATTGATCAATTTACGATCAATATCAACCACTAAGCGAATCGAGTAGTGCATTTTTTCATCAACACCCTCTCTTATTTCAAGCACATTCTCCAATGCTGTCAGCTCATCCAATCTCATCTGCGCAGCAGCTTGTGTCAGAAATTTACCTATGATCATTTCAGGCGCAATGGAGTTAGCGCTAACAGCTACTCTTACACCTTCGTTTCGTAAGGACTCAACTACTATTTGCTTCTCTCGCTCCCCTTTAGGCAAACGAATTACCAGCTTAAATTCATCTTGCATGACTGACTTAACAAGTATCCGCGGAGCAAAGCCTTGCTCGACCATAAATCCCGCTATGACATCCGCTTCGGATTGAGTAGCTATTTTTTCATAAAAAAAACATTCTTCAACCACAATACCTGCAACGATTAACGGCTTAGTTTCACTGGAGACCTTTTGCAAACTTTCAGATGCAACTTCACTAACTAGACGCAGCGTAAATGCCCGCTCTATGTCCACACTTTTCTGTCGTGAGATTTTCTTTTCAAACATTGTAAAACCGAATAACGCGACAACGTTTGCTAACAACAAAAAGATCAATATCCATTTGCGCATTACTGGCACACCCACATCAACCCATCCATAACAAGGTCAGCCTCATACCTACCCGCCTGAACCATATCCCTCATCAATTTACCGTCACCACCGGTAAAAAATAACGCCTCCCCCTCTGCAAGATCACGCTTAATCTCATGAGCAAGAGCCTTAAAAAGATAACCACTTCCCTGCAGCACCGCCTCTGCGGTATTTATCCCAGGATGCGTGGCTAATTGCCCCTCCAGACCGTCAAAACGAACACGCGCTGTATTTTGCTGCAGCGACTCTCTCATTAAACGCAAGCCGGGAATAATATATCCACCCTTGTGCCTACCCTCATCAGAAATATACTCAACTGTAATGGCGCTACCGCAATCAACAATAACTACCGCCCTATTCACAGACTTATACGCCGCAATCATCGCTAGCCAACGATCAACACCCATTTTAGAGGGCTCTTTGTAGCTATTAGTGACACCCGCACAATGATGGCTAGTTGCAGCAAAAATCGGATCAATCGCCCACAGCTTCTTGCATATACTGCCAAAACGCTGGTTCGGCTCATCTCCAGCAACAGACCCCACCAAGACCTTTTCAACCTCACAGCCCGCTAGTGCTGAAAAAGAAACCAGAGAGAAGCCCTGTGTTAATACAGAGCCTCTATGCAGAACATCGCTTGCCACCCAATAACGCCACTTTAGAAAGGTGTTTCCTATATCTACTTCAAGTCGCATGATGCTGCCTTACACTTATCTCTCCTGCATGAAAGTGCTCCACTCCACCACTATGCTTTACAATAAGAGCACCTTGCTCATTAACTCCCTGACACTCACCGACAACCTCTTTACTTCCCATCAGCAAACACACTGTTTCATTTTGATAAGCATGGACTTGCTCCCACTCTTCGCGAAAAACAGAAAAACCGTACTCACTAAAACGATCCAACTCAGGCACTAAGTGATTGAGCACTTCAGACATCAAGCGATTTCTTGAAACACTATCCCCACACAGTTTCTGCAAATCAGTCCATGGCTGATCTATAGCCTCTTGAGCCCGCTCAGGCATTGCAACATTAACACCCACCCCAATAACTACCTGACACTCCCCTGACGCATCACCGTGCATTTCCAGCAATATGCCAGCAAGCTTTCTTGAGTTTACTAACAGGTCATTTGGCCACTTCACCCGCACTTGCTTCACACCCAAGTTTTTTAATGCTTTGACTAGCGCCAAACCGACAACCAGACTCAAGCCCTCAAGCGCAGCAGCGCCTTGCGTGAACCGCCAAACCAACGAAAAATACAGGTTTTTTGCAAACGGGCTAACCCACGCTCGCCCTCTTCGCCCTTTACCCGCCGTCTGATACTCAGCCAAGTATAATCGACCTGAAACGACTCCTTGCTGATGGATTTCTCGCATCGCCATCATATTAGTAGAGTCGATAACTCGCTCTACCGAGATGGTACTTAAACGGCTAGTAACATGATCAGAGCAAGCGGTAACAATTTCCTTTTCACACAACAAATCCAATCCGCCAGGTATTCGATAACCACGCCCACGCACGCTATAAACATCAACACCTAACAGCTCTAACTCTTTCATCTGCTTCCAGATGGCACTACGGCTTACACCCAGCAGCACACCCAGTTCTTGTCCAGAATGAAATTGACCATTTGACAATATTGCTAACAACCTATCATCAATCATCTAACTCGCCCGCTGATACACGACGAAACTATAATCATATGGATTCGGCCCCTCGGCTTGAAAATCCTCACGCCCCAACTCTTGCCATTCATCTACAGAGAACTCAGGAAAATAGGCATCACCGTCAACTTCTGCATGTACTTGCGTCACATAAAGACGCTCAACAAATGGCAAAGCTTGAGCATATATTTGCTCGCCGCCGATAACCATGGCCTCTTCAGCTCCATCGATCTCTGCCTGACAAGCCGCCAAATCAAAAGCTTCATTAAGGGAACGTACCACCTTTGCGCCTTCCAACTGATAAGCATCATCGCGCGTAATCACGATATTCAAGCGCCCTGGTAACGGCCTGCCAATCGAGTCATATGTCTTACGCCCCATAATGACAGGCTTCCCCATGGTTACCTGCTTGAAATACTTAAGGTCACCCGGCAAATACCAAGGAAGTTTGTTTTGCCTGCCAATCACACGGTTTTTCGCCTGAGCAACAATCATGGACAATCTCATAGAAACACACCTCAAATAAGCCTCTGCTGTCGCGTAAAAGCACAGCAAACAAGAAAATAACAATAGTTTAATTTTTAGACAAAGACATACTGCTCAGCTTATACGTAAATTTTTCATTGGCATTGGTAATCACTCAAACTCGGCGCCTTACATCAAAAACTAGAGCTTTGAAGGCGCCCAATGCTTAATGAATAACAACTACTTACTCTTTTTATTCCATTGTTGCTGGCATTTTTACAGCAATAACAGATCCGCTAACACACACAACATCACTAGCAGACAAAGTAATTTCTACAATAACTTTGCGCTCTTTTATCTCTGTAAT
This sequence comes from Neptunomonas sp., assembly GCF_016744175.1. Lineage (GTDB taxonomy): Bacteria > Pseudomonadota > Gammaproteobacteria > Pseudomonadales > Balneatricaceae > Neptunomonas. The sequence goes on from NZ_JADGEV010000011.1 coordinate 58,064, forward strand.
TTTACCGTGGAGTTTTAGCTCTACGCCCAAAGGTGTTGGTGCTAAGAAGTTAACATTCAACGCACCAGTAACGAAACGAAGAGCAGGCACTGAACCTAGAGCGCGCCCCTCGGCCCGATAAGCCGCTGCGCAAGCACTACCCGTTCCATGACAATCAATCAAAGAAGCTATTAGGCCACCGTATACAAAACCCGGAATAGCCGTGTGACAAGCTTTAGGTGTGAAATATGCAACCGTCTCACCCTCCTCCTCATCTAACCAGTAGCTTTTTAACTGATGCCCATCTGCATTATTACTGCCACATCCATAACAATGACTTAGCTCTTCTGGATAATAGTCTTGAAATGCTTGCTTGCTCATTCTCAGCCTCAACTCGTCAACTCAATTTCTATAATCTATACCGAAAATGGGTATTGGATCGCATCATGAAACTGGTAATTTTCCACTTCAAAGTCATCCATCGTCACCCACGTTTCCAAATCTTCAAGCGACTTTATATCTGGATTTATCTGCAATTGCGGCAGCTCATAGGGCGCCCTTTGCAACTGCACATCACGCATCAACTCAATTTGATCTTCGTAAATATGAGCATTAACAATTTTATGAAACGCCTGACCCGGCTTGTGACCCGTAATTTGAGCAATTATTTTTAAGAACGCAAATACTTGCACCTGATTGAATACCAACCCCAGCGGAACATCACAAGAACGCTGATAAGATGTCAGATAAAGAGTATCGCCTAGTAATGAAAAATTGTGAGTATGCATACAAGGGCGTAAACAACCCATATGGAATTCACCCGGATTGTAAAAGCTCAAAATTTCACCGCGATCATCCACACCTCTGGACAAGTCATCCACCAGTTTACGTAACTGATCAACAGCACCTCCATCTGGCTTTTTCCAACCTCGCCCCTGCACTCCGTATACCCGCCCCATATCATCAAGACCTTGACGATAAGAGCTGCTCAACCAAGCGCTATTTTCATTGGCATTAGCATCCCACGTTTTTGTACCCAGCTTCCTAAAATCAGCAGCATTATCATAACCACGCAAGTACCCAAGCAGCTCAGCTATCGCAGATTTCCAGAACGATTTTCGTGTGGTCAGTAGCGGAAATTTATTATTAGCCACATCGTAGGTCATGTCTGCGTTAATAACGGTCAAACATCGCTTACCCGTACGCTCATTTTCAACCCACTCACCTTGCTGAATAAGCCGATGACAAAGATCCAAATATTGCTTCATATACGTCCCTACCTTATTTAACAGTCACCGCAGAAGAGCTTTGCTTATAAGCCCATAACAACAATAATGCCCCAACGATGATCATCGGCAACGATAAAAGCTGCCCTTTGGTCAGCCAACCAAATGCGATGTAACCAATGTGCGCATCCGGCTCACGAAAGAACTCTACCGAAGAGCGGAACACGCCATACATAATCAAAAACAGTGCTGACACGGCCATGCGAGGCCTTGGTTTTGATGAGAACCACCAAAGCACTGCAAACATGACAACACCTTCTAAAAAGGCTTCATACAGCTGTGAAGGGTGCCTTGCAACACCATCAACGGTACGAGGAAAGACGACCGCCCAAGGAACATCAGCAGCGCGTCCCCATAACTCTCCGCCAATAAAATTCCCAACGCGGCCCGCACCCAAACCAATTGGCACTAAAGGTGCCACGAAGTCTCCCATTTGCATAAAGCTTTTGTCATGCTTTTTACCAAACAACCATAACATTACAAGTACGCCCAGCAACCCTCCGTGAAAAGACATACCTCCTTCCCAAACAGCAAACAGCCAAAGTGGGTCTGAGAGAAACTGATCAAAATTATAGAACAGCACATAACCCATACGGCCACCCAAAACCACTCCCATTGCACCCCAAAAGATCAAATCAGACACTTGTTCTTCTGTCCAGCCAGAGCCTGGCCTTCTCGCTCGATACGCACCTAGCCAAAAAGCAGCACCAAAGCCAATTAAATACATCAGTCCATACCAATGGATTTGTATAAAGCCTAAATCCAGTGCGATCGGATCAATATTATGAACCCACATAGCGTTCCTTAAAATAAATTAGATAACAGAAATCGAGCAGCAACTAGCGCCAAAAACACAGCAAAAATTTTCTTCAGTAGATCTCCGGGCAAGCTATGCGCCCACTTCACACCAATTTTCGCGCACAAAGAACTACTGATCACAATGCCAACAAAAGCAGGCAAGTAAATATATCCCAAACTCCACTCTGCTAAGCCCTCTTCACCCCACCCCGTATAAATATTCGTTATCGACCCCATACAAGCAATTGGCAAACCACAAGCCGCCGATGTTGCCACAGCTTGCTGTATAGACACTTGCTTCCATGTTAAATACGGCACCGTTAATGTCCCTCCTCCGATACCAAAAATGGCGGAAGCCCAACCAATAACACTGCCAGCACCCGCCAAGCCTTTTTGAGACGGAGCCTCTTGCCCTGCTTTAGGCTTCAAACCAAATGCCATTTGTATGGCAACAACCATTGCAAAAATACCAATAGCAATTTGCAGGTGCGCCCCTTTCATCAAATCCGCAGTAAATACACCTAAAAAAGCCCCAATAACAATACCAACCGCTAAAGGCCTAAACATTTCCCAACGTACAGCACCACGCTTATTATGCGCGCGCACCGAACTGATAGATGTCACAACAATTGTTGCCAACGAGGTAGCTACTGCCGCATGCGTCAGTACTTCTGGCGACATTCCTTGCAGTCCAAAGCTAAAAATAAGTACCGGAACGATCAACAGGCCTCCACCAATACCAAACAAACCCGCCACAATGCCCGCAGCAGCGCCGAGCACCAGATAGAGCGTAAGAGTCAATAACATCAGTTCTAATCCGTCTTTTTTTCATGTTAATGTGCTAGTTTATAGAATTCGCTTCATGTAAGCACTCCATCAGACAAGAGAAACAATCCACTGTGTGCCTAATTGCCTTCGCTTACCAACAGCACCCTGAATACTCACTCATTATGGTAGCCAACCGTGATGAGTTTTATGCACGGCCAACATTAGACATGCACTTTTGGGAGGATCATCCAAATGTGCTAGCAGGGATAGATTTAGAGCAACGAGGCACATGGCTAGGCGTCAATAAATCTGGAAAACTGGCCGCTGTCACAAACTTTAGAGACGGAAAAAATACAGAGACCAACCTCAAATCCAGAGGGTTTCTAACACGGCGTTTCTTGACAGAGGAGCTACCCGCAAAAACCTACTTGCAAGAACTAGACACTCACGGCAACCTTTATGGCGGCTTCAATCTATTGCTAGGAGATAGGACTGGGATCTATTACTGCTCGAACAAAGGAGCAACCACCCATCAAATAAAACCCGGTATCTATGGCCTAAGTAACGCATATCTGGATAGCCGCTGGCCCAAAGCAGAACAAGCTAAACACACACTAGCTACAATCATTAAAACCAACTTTTCTATCGCATCGCTCGCCAGCGTACTCCACTGTGAACATCAAGCGAGAGATGAAGAGCTACCGGATACAGGTATAAGCTATGAATGGGAAAAACAGCTATCCGCTTGCTTTATCAACATCGACGGATATGGCACTCGCGCCACCAGCGTTCTTCTGCAAAAGCACTCTGGAGAAACGCAAGTAGCGGAATTCAGATTTAATCCATCAGGGAAAGTAAGTGAAGAGCACTTCACCTTTTTTATGGATAAGATTGGATCAATGCCCCAATAAGCTTCTCACTCCGGCAACACCGGGCTACCCAGCTGACTTACCCCTAAAGACTTCATTGCATCTACCATCAACGCTTGTATTTTATCAGCATCATCCATGCGCATAACCTTATCGAGCAGCACTTTAGCTTGCACCATAGAGACATTACGTATTGCTGACTTCACTCGCGGGAGATTGGTTGCGTTCATCGACAAAGCATCATACCCCATCGCCATCAGCAATAAAGCGCCACCAGGATCAGCGGCCATTTCTCCACAAATAGAGACTTGAAGCTTATCCTTGCGCGCTTCACGCGCAATATCTTCAAGTACTTTAAGAACGGCTGGGTGGTATGCCACATATAATCCCGCAACTCGCGGGTTATTGCGATCTACGGCTAATAGGTATTGAGTAAGATCATTGGACCCTACGGATATAAAATCGATTCGCTTAGCAAAGCGGCGTAACTGATACACTGCTGCAGGGACTTCAATCATAATACCGACGGAAGGGCGTGTCACAACATGCCCTTCTTCTTGCAATGCAACCACAGCACGATCGATCAAACTATTCGCTTCATCTACTTCGTTAACGCTTGTCACCATCGGTAACATAATACGCAAATTACCTAAACCTTCATTAGCTCGAAGCATCGCCCTGATTTGCACTAGAAATATTTCAGGGTGATCCAACGTTACTCTAATACCGCGCCAGCCAAGAAAAGGATTATCTTCTTTGATTGGAAAGTAAGGTAGTGCTTTATCCCCCCCTATGTCCAAGGTTCTCATCGTGACAGGTAAAGGAGCAAACGCTTCTAGCTGACGGCGATAAATTTGCATTTGCTCATGCTCACTAGGGAAAAAATCCCGTACCATAAAGGGGATTTCTGTACGGTATAAACCAATCCCTTCGGCTCCCCGTTCTAATGAACGAGACACATCAGCGATCAGCCCAGTATTTACCCAAAGAGGTATTCTGCTCCCATCTACGGTCTGTGCTGGCAAGTCCTTCAACGTCGCTAATTCAGCGGCAACCTCTTCCTGCTCGCGCAAGAGCTCCCGGTAAGCCTGTATCAGGTCCTCAGACGGATCAACATATAAACGCCCTGAATATCCATCTAGAATAACTTCTCGTCCATCCAGCTGGCGATAAGGAAGATCCACCATCCCCATAACCGTTGGAATACCCATAGAGCGAGCCAAAATAGCAGCATGGGAGTTACCAGAACCTAATACTGAAACCAACCCTGCAAGCTTTTCTGAAGACACCTCTCCTAGCACTGCAGGCGAAAGCTCATCCGCCACCAATATGCCATTTTCGGGCAATTCAATGCTTTTAGAGCCACTATCTTCCTGCAAGTAAGTAAGCACACGGCGTCCCAAGTCCCGAACATCTGTTGCACGTTCCCTTAAATAGGGATCGTCCATCATTGCAAACTGTCGCGCGTTGCTGGTAATAACCGAGCTCAACGCGCCTTGCGCCCAGCTTCCCTTCTTAATTTGTCCGACCACTTCTCCTGCCAAGGCATTGTCATCTAGCATGCGCAAGTAAACATCGAACAACGCCTGCTCGTCATGACGCAGACGTTTAGCAAGCTTAGCACTTACTTTTCGAATATCGGCTCGAACGCGCTTCAAAGCTTTTTCAAAGCTCGCTATTTCAAATGCAATATCATCGGCCGCTTTCTCAGGTACCGCATCTATATCAGCCAAAGGAGCCACAACAACAACACGACCAATAGCCACACCAGGCGCACCCGGAATACCCTCAAAGCGGCGGTCGCTGCTCTTTTTATTTTTCCAAGCAATTTTACTAATCGTACCGGTTACCTGAGCATGTGCAATCACACCTGCAAGCTGAGCAGAGATCGTCACTAAAAATGCTTCTTCAGCTTCATCATAGCGCCGGCAGTTTTGCTGCTGCACAACAAGCACACCAAGCACTTGTTTTTGATGGATAATCGGGACACCTAAAAAAGCATGAAAGCGCTCTTCTCCGGTGTCTTTCAAAAAGCAAAATGCTGGATGAGTTTCGGCATCTTCCAGGTTAATCGGCTCAGCTCTCTTCGCCACCATTCCCACAATTCCTTCCGAAGAAGAAAGGGAGGCGTGCCCTATTGCTTTGCGATTAAGCCCTTGAGAGGCCCTTAACACAAAACGCTCTGACGATGAGTCGAAGAGAAATACCGAACAGACGCCTGTTCGCATGCCTCGTTGAATCCTGCGCACAATCAATCCCAGCACTGCATCGACATCCGGAGCAATACTGACTTCTTGAACAATTTTACGCAGCAATTCCAGCATATTTTTTTCCTTATAATATTAACGTTGCTGTTGTACAACCACGCGTGACAGTTTTGGCGATAATTCCTTCATCGCTTTTCGATAAACCTCACGCTTAAAAGAAATCACTTGACCCAATGGGTACCAATAGCTAACCCACTGCCAACCGTCAAACTCTGGTGAGTCAGTATGATCAATTTCTACAGCATCATCCTGACTCAACATTCTGAGCAAAAACCACTTTTGTTTCTGGCCCACACAAATGGGATGCGAGTGCCTGCGGATCATGCGCCTGGGTAATCGATATCTAAGCCAGCCACGTGTAACGGCGACTACTTCAACATCATTTGCGCTGAGACCTATTTCCTCTCTTAATTCTCGGTACATTGCCTGTTCAGGCGTTTCATCGGGGTTAATTCCCCCTTGCGGAAACTGCCAGGCATCTTGTCCGATACGACGCGCCCAAAGCACCTGACCCAGTGGGTTTGCCAGAATGATACCTACATTCGGTCTAAACCCGTCTGAATCAATCACGTATACAAATCCTATAAATATTTTGACCCTATTGTTCCACATTTCCTGCAATCCGCAAAATGGCTTATTTGCGGGGTGTAAAAAGCACAAAATTTGAAAGAGAATAGATATCGCTTTATGCTTGCCAGCTAATTAAGGGAGTACACTGCGTGAGCCTAGCCATCTTTGATCTTGATAACACTCTCCTCAACGGCGATAGTGACCATGCGTGGGGAGAGTTTCTCTGCGAGCGAGGTATTGTCGACTCAGCGAAATATAGCCAAAGCAATGACTATTTCTTCCAGCAATACCAAAAGGGCACTTTAGATATCTTAGAGTTTCTTGAATTTGCTCTACAGCCATTAGCAATACTTTCTACCGAAAAGCTATTTGAACTACACACACAATTTATGCGCGAGAAAATAGAGCCTATGATTTTAGAGAAATCATTAGCACTATTACAAAAGCACCGAGATCAAGGTGACTTCTTACTTATCATCACAGCAACCAATAGCTTTGTAACCGCGCCGATTGCTAAACGCCTTGGTGTTGATGCCATTCTTGCTACTGACCCAGAAATGCTCGATGGGCGTTACACCGGCAAAGTAGCAGGCATACCCTGCTTCCAAGATGGAAAAGTTACTCGTTTACATCAGTGGTTGAAGGCGACCAACCATTTGCTGAAAGGAAGCTTTTTCTATAGCGACTCACGTAACGATCTTCCTTTACTGGAGTTAGTAGACAACCCTGTCGCTGTTGATGCAGATGAAACACTCACTCAAACAGCTCAACAAAAAGGGTGGCCCATAATTAGCTTGCGCTAATGTAACATAAGTAGCTCAGGCCACCCGGCAAGATTGCAGCGAGCTACTCAAAGACTGCATCACGTGGCCACGTGTAATCAAGCCGGTTACGACACCGCTTTCTAAGACAGGAAAAATCTTTGGTCTACCTCGCCCAAAGCGCTCCGCTAACGCTAAAACAGATAATTCTGCAGAGATAGAAAGTGGGTTTTCTCTCATAACATCTTTAACCAATGTATGAGAGTCGCAGTGATAGCTCTCTGTCATCAAGACCTTAATACAATCTTGCTCTGATAAAAAACCGATAAGCACGCCACCAGCATCAACAACCGGTAACCCTAGATAACCACTTTTAAGAATTTTATCAACGGCAACAGAAAGCCCATCGTCTCCAGATAGTACTGGAGGATTTACAAGCATTAGATCTTTAACTTTTAACATGACAACACCCTCTACTAAACCAAAACAGGTCTTTAGTAATATCAGGCGTCTTAAAGAAATCCCAATAAGCAATGACTATCCAAACGATAGGTATTTGTTATAGGAGCTCTACAGCTAAAGGAAATCAGGATTCAGACAACAACTGTGTAAATTCAATGGCAGGCACTGGCTTACTAAAAAGAAAGCCCTGCAAGTACTCACAAGCATTATCCTTCATAAATAACGCTTGTGCGGGCGTTTCAACCCCTTCAGCAACTACTTTAAGGTTTAACCGATGCGCCATACCAATAATGCTTGACGTAATATCTTTACTATCGCTCTTTATTCCGATGTCTTTAACAAACACCCTATCGATTTTTAGAGAATCAACGGGAAACATATTCAAGTAGTTAAGTGATGAGTAACCCGTCCCAAAATCATCAACCGCTACATTAGTGCCCAACGCCTTAATTTGCTCGAGTATTCGAATGGTTAATTCAACGTCAGTCATCAAAGCCGTCTCTGTTACTTCTATTTCTAACAGGTGAGGGGCAAGCTCAGTTTCTGCTAAGGTATCTTGAAGCACTGCTGGAAAATCACTTTCTGTTAATTGCACAGCAGATACATTCACTGCAATTTGAAACTCAGAGAAACCCATAGCATGCCACTGCTTAGCCTGAAAGCATGCCTCGCGCAGAACCCATGCGCCAATTTCAACAATAATTCCCTGCTTCTCAGCGAGAGGAATAAAATCCGAGGGCGGAATCATACCTCTAATTGGATGATGCCAACGCAATAGCGCTTCAGCACCCTTAATTTTATGGTTTTTGGCACAGACTTTAGGCTGATAATAGACCTCGAACTCCTTATTTACCAAGGCATTACGAAGATCACTTTCAAGCTCAGAGCGCTTAACTAAGTCAGCTTTCATCTGTCGAGAAAAAAACAACAGGCCTCTCTTTTTATCCGCCTTAGCGCGATGCATGGCTGTAAAGGCGTGATTAATCAACATATCACTGCTCAGCCCATCTTCAGGAAAGACACTGACACCAATACTCGGCGGCAGGTAATAATCTTTGCCTTCCCACGTCACGGGTTGTTGTAAGGTTTGTAATAACCGGCCACCAACATGCTTGATTCGAAGCTCATTAGCGACTTCTTGAATTACCGAAAATTCCCCATTGATTTTTGCAACAAAAGCATCCTCCCCAAGGGCTCTTTGTATACGACTAGCAACCTTATTAAGTAATTCATCTCCTGCTTTAAAACCTAAATGGTCATTAATAGCCCGCAACTGGCCTGGATTGATAATATACACACTCACTAAATTCCCGACTTGTTTCGCGTGCAACATCCTTTGGTTAAGGTTCCTCTCAAGCATTGCTCTACTCGGCAACGAAGATACAGGGTCAAGTTCGCCCTGATATTGCAGCGTCTGACTCAAGGTAGAAAGCTCAACCTGCACAATACTTTGAGAGCGCCACCCCCAAATAAAATATATAACGACAATACCTATTAGTGAGGCAAAAGGAGGAATCCACAGGCGAGCCAACTGCAAACTAAGAAAAATAGAGAAAAGAACGACAGCCACACTCACAAAAAATATAAACGGTGCTCGCAACAGTCCAAACACATACATCACTAGGCCAAATAAAAATGTAACAGCCGCAGTAAAAACAACCTGCAATGATATGGATGCATACTCTAGTGTTCGTTCCTGCACCATAGCCTCAAGTGCATGAGCACTAACCTCAACGCCAGACATACGTTGATGTTCTCCTGAAATAGGAGTAGATAGTTGATCACCTAACCCTGCCGCGGTCGCCCCAACAAGTAGTATTTTATCCCGAATAGTGTCATCTTCTTGGCCATTAAGAACATCGACAAATGAAACTTTAGTGATCATGCTTGGCACTGCTAAGAACGGAATATAGATGGATTGTTTTCTTATCCACCCCACAGCAACAGAGCCATCAACTTTTGAGTCTTTCCCGTATGCCGTTTTATATACCGCATAAGAAAATGCGGGCCAGTGCGCACTATCTAAGCCTGCATAAAGAAAAACAGATCTACATACACCGTCGATTCCAAGCTCATAATCAACATGACCCAACCTGTCCGCAGCCAACGCCAACACAGGTATTGGCAGAGACTCTGATGCAACCTCACCAAAAGCATCCATTTCGGGCGCAACCGCAAGTACTACCCGGCCCGAGTGCTTAATTGCTTTAGCAAAAGAGTAGTCAACTTCGGCGGATTCATTTTCAGGAAAAAGGATGTCGAACCCCACGGCTTTGACGCCCTCTCCCGTGACTTTTTCTAAGAAACGTGCATGCACAGCTCTAGACCATGGCCAGCGACCTAAGTGCTTCAAACTCTTATCATCAATAGCGACAACAACAACTTGCTCCGACGCCGCATGAGTAAGAAAGCCATGCATAGCGTCGTAAACAATCCAATTCAAGCGAGCAACATAACTATTATTTAATAGAAAAAGAGGCACAAATAAACAAAAAAGCCAAAGCCCTACATTAGTAATATAGGCTCGCCTCTTTGCTATGCTCATTAGAGTAACAAAAGCCCTAAAACGCCTACGCCAATAATATGCAGCCAACGATTATCTTGCGGCGGATAAATTAGTTGTGTAGCTCCCCAAGGCCCTTCATATCCATCAGATTCTACAACACGAATACGCATGTATTGAAGGTCAGAAACTCGATCAAATGTCATCTCTTTCTGTCGCGTGAACTTATCTAAAAGCAATACATCGAAACGCTCAACCGTAGAAATTTGCACTTGGTATTGCTGCTCTTTGCTTCCTGCCAGCGAGACCGTTAGCGTTTCCTTTTCAGGCACAAGCAGCACTTCAGGTGCTTTTGGAATAGGCTCTTTTTTGAAAGATCGAACCGCGCTAAATGGCCCCAGCTCGCTAGAGGCCGAGACACTGGCTACACGCCAGTAATAAACTCCATCAGTTAAGGCGTCACCACTTGAATATGATGCCTTCGTTATCTTTTCATTATCAATTAATAGCGGTGCTGAAAAATCTTCTGATGCTGATAGTTGAAGGCGATATGTAACCGCATCAGCAGACTGTGTCCATTGGAAATCAGGGAGCTTACCTCTAAGAATTTGCTCATTGAGAGGCTTCAATGGTAGCGGGGGTTGAGGGTGCACATCTAATAGTAAAGGAGCTACCCTTGGCAAGCCCTCAATGCCAAGACTATCAACACCTCGAACTCGTATAAAATACTGACCATCAGGCACTTCTGGCAGCGTGGTTTGCAAGCTCTCAGTCACTCTACTCCAGAGTAGAACAACAAAGTCATTGCTGGAAGACAACTCTATACGATAGCCTTTTGATTTTGGGATTTTACTCCAACCCAGTGACCAGTTCAGTGTACGTACTGCGTCGGGTATTGAGTGAAGCACTGGTGCACTCAATAGCTTTTTAGGAGCTAAGGGAATTTTACCAGGAGATACTCGCGTACCGTACCCGGCAGCAATTGCTCGCGTTTTAGATTGGCCACTAACGACAACTTTTCCTTTAATCACCTCAATACGAGAAACATCATCAACATCGATAACGGTCGTTCTAAACTCAGTTCCTCTCACCGCAGTAATAGCCGACGGCGTTTGAATTTCAAAGCGCGAAGCTGCACCTTTTGCAGGTATAGCACGAGTATCAACACGCCCTCTATTTAAACGAAACCGTGTATCAACCATCCCTGATTCACCAAACTGACTCAGGTGATTAAACTGCACAGAACTTCTTTCATAAAGGGTGATAACCGAGCCATCAGCAAACTTGATAGACAAGCTACTTGCATGCCCAACACTCAACTGATCACCCAAATTAATACGTGTACCAATGGCTACAGGCTGTACTGTGCTATCGATTAACGTCAGTACCGCGCTTCCAATAACAGCTATTACTTCAGCTTCAACAGGTGTTTCTTTCACCCATGCTAAAGGCACTCGAATTTTCATGCCGGGCTGCATTTTTTTAGGATTTTCTATCCTATTTATTTTTTGGAGGTCTTGCCAGCGGCTGCTATTTTTGAGATTTTTAATACTAAAATCCCAAAGCGTATCACCATCATGAACAACATAAACCCATTCAGCCGCTGAAACCGGCATGATAAAGCTTAAGAAAAGCCATGTAGAGCATATTATCTGTAAAAAACGCCGCATCACAAAGTCCCTATTTTGCTACGGTAATATTCCACCTTAACTAGCACAAACCTCCGAGTTTGCACCAAGCAAGTTCAGGCTATATTAATTAACTATAGCTGACTTCCTGCACGAGTAAAATTTGTATTTGTCTATCACCTTAATGAGCATGCAAATATCGCTGATAAAACACTCCCTTTTCAGGCTCACAAGCACATAAGAAAGCCCAGACCACTATGGACTAGGGTTAGGATTATCATCATGGATGCACTCAATGCTTCGCAACAGCTCATCGCTCAAAACTACGTTATCAGAAGCGACATTATCTTTAAGTTGCTCCATGCTAGTAGCGCCGATAACACTGGCCCCCACAAAAGGTCTGCTGTTTACATAAGCAAGTGCCATCTGAACAGGTTTAACGCCATGCTTATTTGCCAAATCCACATAAGCCTGAGTTGCCCTAATCCCGTTAGGTTTAATATAACGAGCATAGCTTGGAAACAAAGTAAGCCGCGCACCTACTGGACGCTGCTCATTAAGGTACTTACCTGAAAGTACGCCAAATCCTAAGGGTGAATAAGCCAGCATATCTACACCCTCACGCTGCAGTACTTCTGCCAAACCAATTTCATCCGTGCGATTTAATAAGCTATAAGGGTTCTGCACTGATATAACCCTGGGCAAATCATACATCTCAGCATATTTAAGAAAGGTCATTACACCCCAGGGTGATTCATTCGACAGGCCGATATAACGCACCTTACCCTCATCTACCAGTTCCTTTAAAACTCGCAAGGTTTCCAGAAGTGGCACTCCATCTTTGGACGCATCATGCTGATAGCCTAGCTGACCAAAAAAATTGGTTTTACGATCAGGCCAATGCAACTGGTAAAGATCAATGTAATCCGTTTGTAAGCGCTGCAAGCTTCCTTCAACTGCCATACGGATATTACGACTATCAAAACAGATATTCTTGCGCAGATAACTCACCATATCTGCTGGTCCAGACACTTTAGTCGCTACCACCAACTGCTCTCTATTCCCTCGCAGTTTCATCCAGCTACCAACATACTGCTCAGTCAACCCTTGCGTCTTTACAGACGTTGGTACTGGGTAGATTTCAGCCAGGTCCAGAAAATTCACCCCCTGAGAAACAGCATAATCTAGCATTTGGTGAGCCTCAGCTTCACTGTTTTGCTCACCAAACGTCATGGTTCCTAAACAGATCCGGCTTACCTTAAGATCACTATTTCCCAGTGTGTGATAATGCATGCGTACTTCCCTTAATGGTTAACTACTTGGCAATACTCTGACACAAAATGATTTCAGGTAATCCGTTTCAGGAATCGCCGGATGCACAGGATGGTCGGCACCTTGATGCCCTTGGTCAAAAATTTGCGCCGTTCGATCTAGCTCACGAGCATTTGCACGAATAATATCTACAAGATTTGCACGCTCAAGGTGCATTGAACATGAAGCACTCACCAACACACCATTGCGGTCTAACAAGCGCATCGCTAAGTTATTAATTCGTGAGTAAGCACGCTCACCATTTTTAATATCTTTACGCCTCTGAATAAACGCTGGCGGGTCAACGATAACGACATCGAACTTTTCCTGATCATGGATCAAGGCTTTACAAGCATCAAACGCATCCCCCTGTACCGCTACAAAACGATCTTCTGCATCATTCAGTCGCGCATTTTCTAATGCCACATCCAAAGCTGTTTCAGAAGCATCCACACACATAACTTCAGTTGCACCCGCAGCTAAAGCTTGTACTCCCCAGCCGCCAACGTAACTAAACAGATCCAATACACGCTTACCTGCCACATGCTTTTGCATAGCTGCACGGTTGTTGCGGTGATCATAAAACCAGCCTGTTTTTTGTCCCGTCAACACCGGAGCCAAAAGAGACACCCCATTTTCTTCAAACGGGCATAATTCAGGTACTTCGCCTTGCGCCACCTCGATGTAACTTTCCAAACCTTCAGTGCTACGCATTTTGCCATCACAACGCAGCACAATAGCTTGCGGTGTAAAGACTTTATTCAGTGCTGAAATAATTTCATCAACTACGGCTTCCATACCTGCAGTAGAAATTTGAACAACAAAAATATCAAAATAACGGTCAATTACCAGTCCTGGTAAACCGTCACTGTCGCCAAAAACAAGACGATAACAAGGCTTGTCAAAACATGCCTCACGTAACGACAGTGCAATGTTGATACGATGAACTAACAATGATCGATCCAATCTCAGTTTAGTATCCCGACATAACAGACGACCACAAATCAATGTATTAGGATTCACATAAGCAACACCTAGCGATTTTCCGTTGCTTGCTTCAACTAAAACCTGTTCGCCCAATTGAAATGACTTAATTGGCGTGCGCTTATTATCGACCTCGTTACTGTATATCCAAACATGGCCCGCACGTAATCGGCGCTCTGCACCTTGGTTGAGAATAAGCGTATTTAATGACATGGTAATCTCTATAAACAGTAAAAATGACTGTCCCGGCCAAGTGCCGGGACAGTGAATCAATCAATCGGTATAGCTTACACCGATGTGGCGTATGAATCGATCAGGATTCATCCTCACATAATTCCCCATAGGCTTGAGCATCTAACAAGCCATCTAGTTCTGCTGTATCAGAAAGCTTAATACGGAAAAACCAACCATCTCCATAAGGATCACTATTCACAAGCTCAGGAGAGTCTTCCAGTAGCTCGTTAACAGCAATAATCTCACCAGAAAGGGGAACATAAATATCTGAAGCGGCTTTTACGGACTCAACAACACCCGCATCATCCCCCGTTTCAACTTCAGCACCTTCTTCAGGAAGTTCAACAAAAACAACATCGCCTAACAAGTCTTGTGCATGATCGGTAATACCGATGGTTACAGACCCATCACCTTCAACACGAACCCACTCATGACTAGCTACATATTTTAATTCGTTACGAATATCACTCATATTCCCGATTCCTACACTAGGGTTAAGAAAATACTTTTTTGCCATTACGGACAAAGGGAGGACGCACCACTTTCACGGCGACGTGCTTCCCACGAATATCAACCATCGCCTGATCTTTTGTTCCCACAGGAACACGCGCCAAAGCAATAGACACGTTCAGTGTAGGCGAAAAAGTACCGCTGGTAATTTCTCCTTCACCCGCACCTTCCACAATAACTTGTTGATGCCCCCGCAAGACACCTCGAGAATCCATCACCAGCCCCACCAACTTTTGGGTAACGCCCGCTGTTTTTTCTGCTTCTAGTGCAGCACGACCACAAAAATCACGATTTTCTGGCTCCCATGCAACAGTCCACCCCATCGCTGAAACGAGCGGAGAAACTGTCTCATCCATGTCTGCACCGTATAAGTTCATACCCGCTTCAAGACGTAAAGTATCTCGCGCACCCAAGCCACAAGGTGCGACACCGGCTTCCGCTAAGGCTTGCCAAAATTCAGATATCTCATCTTCAGGGATAACAATTTCTAAACCATCTTCACCGGTATAACCCGTTCTGGCAATAAACCAACCTTCAGACTCCAGCCCTTGAAACAGACTTAATCCGTCAATTAACCGACCGCGCGACTCATTCAATACAGACTTAACTTTAGCTATGGCTTCAGGCCCCTGTACAGCAACCATTGAAAGCTCTGGCTGTTCAATCAAAGCCACATCAAAATGCGCTGTTTGTTCAGCCATCCAACGAAGATCTTTCTCACGAGTAGCGCAATTTACAACAACACGGAACCACTCACCCGGCACATGAGGATCGGTCATCCGATAAACAATCAGGTCATCTATAACATTACCATCTTCGTTTAGCATTCCGCTGTACAGCGCTTTGCCCTTAACATCTAAACGTGCCACATCATTCGCTAACAGATAACGAAGGTATTCAGAGGCGTCAGCACCGGTCACATCGACAATCGTCATATGCGAGACATCAAACATACCCGCCGCTGTGCGGACCATTTTATGCTCTTCAATCTGAGAACCGTAATTTAGCGGCATATCCCAGCCGCCAAAATCAACAACTTTTGCACCCATGGCCAGGTGCTGATCATATAAAGCGGTTTTATTAGCCATCGTTATAAAACTCTTGTTGTTATCGATTGTTACTACATCAACAGCCGATATACATACGACTAACCCATAGCTGGATGCAGAAAAAAGGGATGTTAATTTATAGGGATTTGAATGCTAGATCAATCTTTGATGGCATTCTAATGCCCTACCTACGACTTATGCCTAAACACATTTATCTCTTAGTATAGCAAAATGCATCAATGCGACCTGCTAGCCTTGATCTACCGGTCTTCTCGCCAGCGCAGGCACATCGCCACTTAAACCCATGGCCTGCATCACAACATGCTGTTTAAGTGGTGATAATCGATTTAATGTATTCATACCCATATTGCGCACCAGCTTTAGGAACGGCTGCTGGTGCCCAAAAAGCTGTTTGAATGCTTCCATACTCGCTGACATTTTTAAATTAGCACTCTGTCGTTGGCGCTGAAAGCGTTTCAGAACAGCCTCACTTCCTATTTCTTCACCACGAGCATTCGCTGATAAAATCTGCTCAGCAAGAGCAGCAGCGTCCATCAAACCTAAATTAACACCCTGTCCAGCCAAGGGATGAATTGTATGTGCCGCATCGCCGATTACCGCTAACCCAGCCTGTACATAATATTTCGCATGACGCTGCCTAAGTGGGAAAACATGACGCTGATCTGACCATTCAACACTACCTAAACGTGCTTCAAATTCACGTGCCAACGCAACACAAAACGCATCATGATCTAGCTCATATAGTGAAGCCGCTCGATCAGGTGATGTAGACCAAACAATAGAACAGTAGTGCGGATCACCCAGCGGCAAAAAAGCTAATGGGCCATCATCAGTGAATCTTTGCCACGCCGTTTCTTGATGAGGTTTTTCAGTGCGCACTGTAGTAACAATTGCATGGTGCCCGTAATCCCATTCCCACATAGGTATAGAAGCGAGCTGTCGGACTTTTGACATAGCGCCATCAGCAGCAACTACTAATTTCGCACGCCATTGCGTTCCATCTTCACAGATCAGTGTTCGATAACAACTATCTTTAGCTCTTTCCGGCGCGGTCAACTGCACAACCGTTGCCCCCGTCACTAAGTTCAGGTTACCCACCTGTCGTGCCGCTGCATACAACGCAGCAACTGTAACTCTATTCTCTACTATATGCCCTAGCGCAAGCTCATGTAGATCTCTTGAAGAGAAATGTATATGACCACTGCCTTCGCCATCCCACACATCCATATCAGTGTATGGGCTAATACGAAGCTCTTGCATATAAGACCATGCACCCACATTTTCTAATAGTTGCTGTGAAGCGCATGTCAAAGCGCTTACTCGAGGATCATATCCCGCTTTCATCTGCTCAGTCACATCATGAGTAAGCAACGCCAAATCAAATTCTTTATTTTCTAGCAATACAACATACAAACCGGATTCGGCTAATGCTAATGCGGCAGTCACACCTACCATACCACCGCCTACAATGACGATATCAGCTGTTTTTACAGTCATTTCGTCCACCTTATTTCAAACGAGGAGCGGGCACATCTAAGCCCATGGCAGCACGCGCAAAAAGCGTTTTAATTGGAGGGCATACATCCATCAACTGCAAACCGAGATCACGTCCTAGCGCTAACGCAGGGTTACGATTTGAGAATAATTTCATCGTTTTATCACTCAAACCAATGGTTCGCTGCTGGTCGGTGACACGTGCTTGATGGTAAGCCTGTAGCACTGAAATATCTCCTACAGAGACACAGCAACGACGCGCTTCAATAATATGCTGCGCCAAATCAACAACACCCCGTAAAGCCAAGTTATATCCTTGGCCAGCAATAGGGTGCAAAGCATGCGCAGCATTGCCTAATACAGCCAACCCAGGTCGCACCTGCTCATCGGCTAATTCTAATTTAAGCGGATAACTAAAGCGTTTACCTGCATGCACAAAGCGTCCGGCTCGGTAACCAAAACGCTCCTGAATACGCGCAAGAAACACGTCATCGTCTAGTGCCATAACAGCTTCTAACTCCTCATTTGGCACCGTCCACACTAAACCGCAACGAGCCATGCCGTCTTGATCTTGCAGTGGCAGCAACGCCAAAGGGCCTGTATCCGTAAATCGCTCATATGCAATATTTTGATGTAGCCTATCAGGGCTAATATTGGCAACGACAGCATGTTGCTCATAGATTACTTGTTGATAGCTAATCCCCAACTTCTCACGCAGCTCTGAGCGCCCCCCATCAGCCACCACGACCAAATCAGATGACACTTGAATTAACTTACCATCCATAAGGATATCAAGCAGCATACCTTTTTCGATGGGCGTTACATTTTTCACTTCAGCAGGGCAGCAATAAGTCAGCCTTTCTGCATACTGATGAGTTGTAATGTGATTAAGTAAACTACGCCCCATCCAATGATTTTCAACAACATAGCCTAATGCCGGTACGTTCTCTTCTTCAGCACGTAAACGTGTCGCGCCAAAATGCCCCTTATCAGAAACATGAATACGCTGAATAGCAGAAACATGAGCAGAGATCGCTTTCCACACACCCATCTGTTCATAAAGCCTACGCGTGCCATAAGACAACGCCGTAGCCCTCGCATCATAGCTAGGCTGATAATGAGATAAATCGTCCGTTGGCATCGGCATTGGCTCAACAACTGCAATCTGCAAATTGAGCTCATCAACCACCGGTAACAAGGCAGCCGCTAAGCTAGCCCCAACCATTCCACCGCCAATAATAACTATATCGTAGTGTGTATTCATCAATGTCTCGTTGTAGCCATCAATGTCTCAATTTCATCAACCGTTTTTGGTACCAGGCCTGTCAGCACCTCACAACCATTATCAGTAATCAAAACATCATCTTCTATACGAATGCCTATACCGCGCCAGCGCGCATCTACGTTTTCATTATCCGGAGCAACATAGATACCCGGCTCAACAGTCATCACCATCCCGGGCTCTAATAATCGCCACTCTCCGGCAACTTTATAATCGCCCACATCATGCACATCCATACCGAGCCAATGGCCTAAGCGGTGCATATAAAATGCCTTGTAAGCACCACAATCAATTAATTCACCCACATTTCCTTTTAGCAAGCCCAGCTCAACTAATCCTTCAGTGATCACTCTGACTGAAGTGTCATGAGTTTGCTCCCAAGGAATACCCGGTTTAAGCTCTTCTATACATGCCATTTGGGCCTTGAGGACCAACTCATAAAGGGCTCGCTGAGCATCATTAAAACGTCCATTCACTGGGAAAGTACGAGTAATATCACCCGCATAATAGTCCGTTTCACAACCCGCATCGATCAGTACAAGATCACCTTCTCTCAGCATTGAGTTATTCGAGACATAATGCAAAACACACCCATTTTTTCCTCCACCAACAATGCTTGAGTAAGCAGGTAGACGACACCCATTTTGCATAAAGTGATGAATGATTTCTGCTTCAAGCTGATATTCCATCAAGCCAGGACAGCATATCTGCATTGCACGCACATGTGCCTGCGCAGATATTTCACCAGCCGAACGCATCACTTCAATTTCTTGTACCGATTTAATAAGGCGCATCTCATGCAGCACAGAGCTCAGCTCGATGAGGCGAGAGGGAACTGTCACGCCCTGCCGGCGCTTTTTTCGCATTGACGTTAACCAACTCTCAACACGAGACTCCGTTTGGTAACACGTACCCATACAGAAGTGGATGGAGTCAATGCCATCCAGCAACTCCGGCAACCGCTCATCAACCTCCTCTATAGAAAACGCTTTATCAGCCAAGAAATCTATTTTCACACCCTCAGGCCCGGAACGATAACCATTCCAAATTTCCATTTCAGGATCACGGGGCTGACAAAAAAGATGGTACGTAACGACAGCCTGATCTTTCACTATCACGATTAACGCTTCGGGCTCATCGAAACCACTCAAATAATAGAAGTCGCTATCCTGTCTAAACGGAGATTCCACATCACTATTTCGGTGCTGCAACTTTGCTGAAGGAACAATAACCGCACTATTAATGGGTAACTGTGCTGCAAGTCGTTCACGGCGATCAGCAAACTCACGCTGCTGAATAGATGGCTGCTTCATTTTTGGTTATCCACTTAGTGCATTTTAGGTGTATCAACGTTACTCAGGGCATCGCTTGAAGCATTACATTCAGAAAACAACATCAAAACAGCCATACGGACATACTCTTCGAGTTGCATCAAGTCTGCTTCGCTATCTTCACCATCATCAACTTCATTTGCTACCTGCGAAATTTCCGATAAATCCCGTAATACATCTTTTGCTTCATCAGATAACGATTTATCAGTTTGCTTTCCCTGATAACCAAACCCTGTCATGAAACCTTGACACCAACGACCTAGCGACTCGACCCTCTGTGCGAGGGTAGCGTCATCATCTGGTAGCAACATAGAAAGCTCTAAACTAAAGCTCTCCATTTGCCCTAGTGTTTGCTGATACAACCCAACCAGTCCAACCTTACTGGTTTCTTGCGTAAGCCCATCTAATTCGAGTAGCTCAGCAACTGTGCTCAGCCAGATATCCGGGGCCATTCGCGCACCAGAGGATAACTGCCCTGCCAACAAACCATGCAATTCAGATGGTGAAATAATGAAAACATTCTCTGATACAAGTAAATTGGCTACCGCATCAAAACCAATTAGCTCTTCACTCACTTCTGGCATCGTTACTCTTCTCTAATAGCGTTTTGCTGACATATATGTCGAAATATTTTGATTATCCTAGCATTGTAATCTATACAGAGCTATGCAGACTCGATTGACCCTCTACGAGAGCCTGTTTATAGTCCACTTTAGATTTTATGTTGGATTCCCGAATGACAGACCATTATTTTATTGCACTTGAACAAAAAATTGATCAACTACTCGCTCGTTGCGAGGAACTTGAACTGGAAAACCAGCACCTGAAGGCCACTGGATTACAAGCCAGACAGGAAAAAGCTCGCCTTCTCCAAGTAAACGATCAAACACGCGTGCAAGTTGAAAAGATGATTCAACGCATGAAGACACTGGAGCAAAGCTCATGAGCAACGACGCCGGGCACAAAGTCGCCATCAAAATAATGGATAAAGAGTACTTGATTGGGTGCCCTGAAGGGTCAGAAGCAGAACTCTTTGTTTCAGCGGATTACCTAGATAAAAAAATGCGAGAAATCCGTGACGCAGGTAAAGTATTGGGGTTGGAGCGCGTTGCAGTCATGACCGCATTAAACCTTTCCCATGAGCTATTACAAAACAAAGCCCAGCAACAAGAAAAAATAGAAGAACGCATCCAGGTGCTCAGCCAAAAAATTGATAAGTCACTGATAAAACATAGCGAAAGCCAATGACATGACTCAAATATCAGATTAACTGCATGTTTTTCAACCAGTTAAGAGCCCTTAGCAGAATATAAAGAAAATACAAGAGCTGACTTTAACGCTAAACACGTTATAATGATCTGGCTCCCTGAGGTGTTCGTCAATTGGTTACGTCCCTCGAGCCGATAATTACCAGTATGGATTTTTCTAGTGAGTGTTGTGTGCATGTCCGTCTTCGGAAAGCCTTATACACTTCGGAGATCTCCTCCTTGAACCTTCGGGTTCAGGGCCACAACCAGTAACGGCATCTTGGGGAGTCTTTTCATAAATGGACGCACGCTCAACACTTCGCCAGTCAATGCGCAAAAAGCGTCGTACCTTAACGTCCAAGCAACAAGCGATAGCAGCACTTAAGTTGTTAGTCGAGATCAAAAAGCTTCCTTTAATTCATCAATCCAAACATATAGCACTTTACCTACCAAATGATGGTGAGTTAGATCCAACACCCATTGTCCAATGGTGTTGGACAATGAAAAAAAACGTCTACCTGCCCGTATTACACCCCTTATCTCATAACCGCCTTTGGTTTGTTAAGTACACAAAACATACACCAATGACACGGAACATTTACGGTATTTTAGAACCCAAAGCGCCCTACCGGTTTATTCGTCCAGCTAAAATGCTAGATACCGTATTATTACCGCTCGTCGCATTCGATAACAAAGGAGGCCGATTAGGCATGGGAGGCGGATACTATGACCGGACGTTCAGTTTTATTAAACAGTTCAACGCCCAAAAGCCACGGTTAATCGGGCTTGCGCATCATTTACAAGAAGTTGAAAAATTACCCATTGAAAGCTGGGATGTACCATTAACAGCAGTAGTGACCGATCACGGATATTACTAAAAAGAGATACTGGTCCATTCACTTTAATATAAACACAGTATATTTATAACATTGATGCATTCATTGTCTTTATATAATGAATGCGACAAATAATCTTGCTTATAAATAACCGATATACACGCTACAACAAGCATATAAATATTAGAAACATGACTATCAATATTATTTTACTGAGAAAGCTACCACCCTGACAAAATTATCAGAAATCATAAGTCGTATTTTAAACCCAGTAAAAACATCAACCTTGACGGTTAAAAACTTGCTCCACCAACGATGCAAATTGAAAGTCAGTCTGGGAAAAAACGCCTGTCAAAACAGAACCTACGACAAACACCATTACTATTACCATTACTAAATCAGGACCTTTCTTCATAGAATCTCTATATTTATTATAAATAACCTAATTTAACTACACTCTATCGATACACAAATTAAAACGCGCCTTCCATAGATGCATAAATAACTAAGTCCTTAATTAGCATTATAGCCATAAACCCTAATATTACGCTAAAAAGAGCACATTACTTGCTATAAATCATAAAATTTTCAGGATTTTTAGCGATTTTCGAAACATTTTAACTATTTCGTCACGTTAGGACAGTATCCCCAGCATAATTGGCAGTGTCAGTATCGATAAAACTACCTGCCCAGTAATAATTGCCGCCATCATTTCTGCATCTCCCCCAAGCTGTCGAGCTAAAATAAAAGCTGAAGGTGCTGTTGGTACAGCAGCAAAGACTAGTAAGAGACCTGTTGTGAAAGAAGAAAGTTCCATAAAAAAACAAATTCCAAACATAACTAATGGAAAAACGATCAACTTAATTAATGACGAGATCCAAACAGCCGACTGAACGGCTCGTAAAGCCTGTAAATTCAAACCGGCACCAACAGCCAATAATCCTAATGGAAGCGCCATACTTCCCAACAAACTCAATACAGAACCAATGGGAGATGGGACACCAATACTGCTGACGTTTAATATAATGCCCAGCATACAACTAATAATTAATGGGTTTTTTAATAGCGCCAAAACTACTCCCTTCACGCCTTGCTTGTGGCCCAACTGGGTAGAAAAAACAATAATACTCAGCACATTTAGTAACGGGATCATGAACGCAATAACAACAGCCGATAAAGCAACAGCCTCACTGCCATAAAGCGTGCTTACAGACGCAAGCCCCACATAGGTATTAAATCGAACAGAACCTTGATAAAACGAGGTAAAGCCTCCTGCTGACAATCCCATCCAGTAGCGCAGAGCAAAACATATAGCAGTACCTATCAAGAGCAGCAATATAATAGCAACTGCAATATCTACGATAGACACTCCTGTTATATCTGCAGAACCCAGCTTATTAACTAGCAATACCGGAAACAATACAAAGTATGTTAGCTTTTCGGCGGGCTCCCAAAAACCATTGCCAGGAAAACCTATTCTACGAGCAATAAACCCCAACATTAATATTGCAAAAACCGGCCACAAAGCACTAAGAACTGATAACATATTTATGTACTACTCTAAATATTCGAAATTAACATCTTAACTTTTCGATTATACCTTTATAGAAGGAACCCGCTATATGACCTCTTTAATACTAACAGTCATCGGGCCAGACAAACCCGGATTGGTTGAAAGCTTATCTCAAACTATTGCTGCTCATGACGGTAACTGGCTAGAGTCGGCCCTATCTCGACTCGGAGGAAAGTTTGCAGGCATTTTGGTTATCAAAGTACCTAAAGAAAAGGCCTCTACTTTAATAAGTGCATTAGAGAAGCTAGAAGATACAGGCCTCAAAATAGTGGCTGAAACAGCTAATGATCAAGACAGGCCTGACACACTACAGGCTTTCACCTTAGCACTAATTGGCCACGACAAACCCGGTATTGTTCGCGAGATATCACAAGCATTAGCGCAGCGGCACATCAATGTTGAAAGTTTATCAACAGAATTAGTCTCTGGGTCAATGTCTGCCGAATTGCTCTTTAAAGCAGAAGCCCAATTATTAGCGCCAGAAAGCCTAAACTTTGATGACCTTCAAAGTGCAATAGAGTCTATTGCCAGTGACCTTATGGTTGATATAACACTCAATTAACAAGGCACTCTGTGTAACCACATCCCGCCAGACGTGGCTACACAGAGGCTTCCGAGGCATTAATTGTTTGCTCAACCGAGCTATCTGATGGGGGGGCCAAACATACTCGATTTCTACCTAAGGACTTAGCCAAATATAAAGCATCATCTGCTCTTTTCATCCACTCACGTGCTGCTTCATTCTTGCCTAGTTCAGCAACACCAATAGACATAGTGACGGGATGGTCTGGAATCAATCGCGTATTCTCAAACGCACCGCGAATTTGCTCAGATAGATTATTAGCCTCCTCTAAGCTCCCTTCTGCTAACAGCACAAATTCCTCTCCTCCGAAACGGAACAGCACTTCACTTTTGCGCACGACACTATTTAAAAATTCTACAAAACGCCGTAAAAACAGATCACCTACGGCATGTCCGTATTCATCATTTATTCGCTTAAAATAATCAATATCAATAATCACAATAGAAACCGGAGCAGCCCTTCTCGAATAAAGCGACACTCGGCTTTCTATCGCATCATCCAGAGCCCTGCGATTGTTTGCTCCCGTCAAAGGATCAATGGTTGCCTGCTCCGCTAACCGCCGTTTATCTTGTTTCATTCGTGCTGCAAAAAAGTACGAAAAAAGACACACAAGAGTGTAGGTCACTATAAATCCAGATAACTGAATCCCGGAAAGCGACTCATAAACTAAAGCACTAATAGCAACGGCAGAGAAGATACTTATACTGATAGCGACCTTGAGGCGTACCATAAAATAGCCGCCAATCGCAGTAGGATAAGCCCAGAACAGCATATCTGGGCCTTTTATCAACACCACAGCTAACATGCCGCTAGTGTACATCAAGGTAAACAACGTACTTACTGTTTTAAAATTTTCGCCATTACGGCCATAAATACCTAACGACACAATTCCTGAAACAATCAGAACATCAAGAATAACCATGACCCACTCGCCCTGTAGGATCCGGCAAACCGCGAATGGAAAGATAGCCAAGACACCTAAAGCGCCTTGGACCATCATGATATCTTCCTCAAGCCTTGAGTTAGCTCGATTAACCTTTAGGCAAGGCATGAACTTTCTGATTGCATACATCCCTATACTCGCATTAGCGCAAAGCGCTAGTGTAATAGCTGTACATATTTTGTACCAGCCATACTAAAGCCTTCACTTAGCGCCATTGATAACGATGTAAGTTACACCTCTCTACCCTTCAGTTTAGACAGCCCACGTTTAACCGCTGCTCTTACCTGAGCAGGGGCCGTACCGCCAATATGGTTACGTGCAGCAATCGACCCTTCGAGTGTCAGAACTTCAAACACGTCGTCAGCAATCGTCTCTGAAAAAGCCTGTAATTCAGCTAAGCTCATCTCGCCCAAGTCCTTGCCCGTTTCTATTCCATAAGCAACAGACTTACCGACCACTTCATGCGCATCACGGAACGGCATACCTTTTCGTACAAGGTAGTCAGCTAAATCAGTCGCCGTGGAGAAACCACGCAGAGCCGCTTCACGCATATACTCTTTACGTGACTCAAGCGCAGGCACCATATCTGCATATGCACGCAAACAGCCTTTTACGGTATCAATGGTATCGAATAGCGGCTCTTTATCTTCTTGGTTATCTTTGTTGTAAGCCAACGGTTGCGATTTCATCAACGTTAACAAACTGAAGAGATGGCCGTAAACACGGCCACTTTTCCCACGAACCAGCTCAGGAACATCTGGATTTTTCTTCTGCGGCATAATAGACGAGCCCGTGCAGAAACGATCTGGCAGATTAATAAAATTAAACTGAGCAGAGGTCCACAACACCAGCTCTTCTGACATGCGTGTCATGTGCATTAACAAAAGACTAGAAGCTGCGCAAAATTCAATACCAAAATCACGATCAGATACGGCATCTAAAGAGTTTTCAGCAGGAGCATCAAAGCCCAATAATTTACATGTAATTTCACGCTGAATCGGGTAAGTAGTACCCGCCAATGCCGCAGCACCCAAAGGCATAATATTGACACGCTTACGCGTGTCCACAAAGCGGTCGTAGTCACGGCTAAGCATTTCAAACCATGCCATTAAGTGATGCCCAAACGTCACTGGCTGAGCTGTTTGCAAGTGTGTAAAACCAGGCATGATAGTATCGGCTTCTTGCTCAGCAAGTCCTAACAAACCCTGTTGTAAGCGCGTGATTTCAACCAAAATCAGATCGATCTCATCACGCAGATATAGGCGAATATCGGTAGCTACCTGGTCATTTCTCGAACGCCCTGTATGTAACTTCTTACCCGTAATGCCAATTTTAGCCGTGAGCGCTGCTTCAATGTTCATATGGACGTCTTCAAGCTCAATCGACCACTCAAAGCGCCCTTCTTCGATGTCTGTACTGATTTCAGATAATCCTTGGATAATCATGTCACGCTCAGCAACCGTCAGTACACCTGCTTCCGTCAACATTGTGGCATGAGCAACCGAACCCTGAATATCTTGTCGATACATACGTTGGTCAAACTCAACTGACGCTGTAAAGCGTGCCACAAACGCATCTGTTGGTTCATTAAAACGACCACCCCACTGCTGGTTGGTTTTATTGCTCATACTCAGGACCTCACTAAAGAAACTAAACAGACCGTTCTGGCCTAAATTTGCGAGGGATTATATCAGTTTTGGCACCCAATGCGTGTTCTCTTGATATATGCAAAGACCCAGAAACGAAATGATCTGTTACAATCGCTGCATTCGCCTAGTTAGGCCCATTGTCATTTTCACTTTAGGACTGGAATATGCTGAAAAAAGTTGTGCGCATCGCGACCCGAAAAAGCCTATTAGCACTTTGGCAAGCTGAGTATGTAAAAGCTGAGCTGGAGAAGCACCATCCAGGTATTCAGGTTGAATTGTTGGGCATGACAACTCGGGGTGACAAGATTCTTGATACGCCTTTGGCGAAAGTGGGTGGTAAAGGGTTATTTGTTAAAGAGCTCGAAGTCGCCATGCTTGAAAACAGAGCCGATATCGCCGTGCATTCCATGAAAGATGTCCCGATGGAGTTCCCAGAAGGCCTTGGTCTGACGGTTATTTGCCCTCGCGAAAAACCAACCGACGCCTTTGTCTCCAACAAATTCAACTCGCTTTCTGATCTACCTCAGGGAGCCATTGTTGGAACATCATCTTTACGACGCCAATCACTGATAAAAGAACAACGTCCAGACCTTGAGATTCAAGACCTGCGGGGCAATGTTCAGACACGTTTGAGAAAACTGGATGAAGGCCAATACGACGCTATCATTCTTGCAACAGCAGGCTTACTTCGCCTTAAACTAGCAGAGCGTATTCGTAGCGAACTACCCGATGACATTTGTTTACCCGCCGGTGGACAAGGCGCCGTTGGCATAGAATGTCGCCTTGATGATGCTGAAACCATTGCATTACTTGCGCCATTACATCACCAGCCTACTGCCTGGTGTGTCCTTGCTGAACGTGCTTTAAATAAGCGCTTAGAAGGAGGTTGTCAGGTACCTATTGCTTGTCATGCGACGTTAAATGAAGCACAAGATGAAATCTATTTACGCGGCTTGGTTGCGCGCCCCGATGGCACAACTGTTTTGCGTGACGAGTTACGAGGGCACCCCGATCAATGCGAAAGCATCGGTATAACGGTAGCAGAGCGCCTTTTAGAAGCCGGTGCCGATAAAATCCTGAGCGAAGTCTATGCAACCAACAAGGGCTAACCTTCCCTCTCTACAAAACCAACGAGTGTTAGTGACTCGCCCCGCGCATCAAGCGGCACCGCTAATAAAGCTCCTCAAAGAGTGCGGTGCTAACCCTGCACATTTACCTGCGCTTGAAATATGCCCAATTAGCGAAACCGACTCTCGATATTCATTGCTCAGAAACCAAATGATGAATTTGGATCAATACGCCATCATCATTTGTATCAGCCCTAACGCAGCGCACCAAGCACTGGAATGGATCGACCAATTCTGGCCACAAACACCTGTTGGAATTGATTGGTATGCTGTTGGCAAAAAAACGGCTCAAATATTAAACGATCAAGACATCCCTGCGCACTACTCTAATGCAGGATTTGACTCTGAAGCCATGCTTACACTGCCCGATTTGGTCGATATTCAGGGAAAGAAAATTCTTATTCTACGAGGGTCTAGCGGCCGAGCCATGTTAGCCGAAACATTAACATCGCGAGGTGCTGAAGTAGAGTATGCCAATCTCTACGACAGAAAATGCCCAGAATATGATGATACACATATCAAAAGTACTATTTATAACATTCCTTTATCATCTATCCTGATTACCAGTGGCGAGGCCCTTAGCAATTTTGTTACAGTTGCAGCAGGTCGCCAAAAGCAGTTCAGCACGGATTCACTACATCATCTTTACCTTGTAGTACCCAGCGCACGAATTGCCGATCAGGCAAGACACATAGGATTTACACGAATCAAGGTAGCGCAGGGACCGGATGACCTATCCATGGTATCGGCGCTAAATTCAGCTAACGACTCGGAAGCCAACGCATGAAACATACCGAGAAAAAAACAAGAACCACCGTAGATAATGTCATCGAGTCGAAAACCGCACCGGCGGGCCAAACCGTAGACGAATCAACAGTCGATGTTAGTAAAGCAAGTGAAGCTAACGTAGACGATGTGGTTGAAGCAGCACAAGAAGAACAGCTTTCAACTGAAAGCCAAGACAACGTCGCTGACACCCCCAGCATTTCTGAGCCTGCCAAAGAAGCAACACCTCCGCCAGTAGCTCCGGTCATGCCTGCGCAAGAAAAACAAAGCGCTACATGGCCAGGAAAGCTCGCCCTAGTTATCTCCATTATTGCACTAGGCGGCAGTGGTTATCAGTATTGGCAATCAATGCAAAGCCAACAACAAGATAGCTCAACCATCGATAACCTTAAGCAGGAAGTTACAAAAGCTGTTGCTAATGTAAATACCCAGCTTACTGATACAAAATCAGTTGTTAGCTCTCAAGTGGCATCGGTTAACCAAAATCTAACCATGTTGCAATCCCAGTCTTCAAAAGAGCAAAAAGGGATTGAAGAACTACAAACACGACTAACGCAAAGCATTCAGCAAGTATCCGCAAAGCAGACCAACTCACGTAAAGATTGGTTGTTGGCCGAAGTAGAATACCTACTAAGACTCGCCAACCAACGCATTTTAATGGAAAACACCTCGTCTGGTGCATTGTCATTACTGAAGTCTGCTGACAAAATCCTGAAAGAAACAGACGATGTTTCTATCTATGCGGTACGCAAGACACTAGCGTCAGACATTGCTGCCCTTGAGTCAGTGCCAACATTTGACCTAGAAGGCTCCTATCTTAAATTGGCAGCTCTAAGCGAACAGATAAACAATCTACGCTTAGTTCCACTGACCGATAAGAATAAGCTGCCATCTTTAATCGAAGAAATTTCGCCTGAAGTCATGAGTGAAACATGGTCAAGCGGACTAAAAGAGTCATGGGCTAAAGCCGTCGATAAGGTTGAAAAGCTAGTCGTCGTCCAGCATCGCGATGAGCCTATAGAGCCGCTTTTATCTCCTGAGCAGAATTACTACTTACAGCAGAATCTGCATCTGATGTTAGAGCAAGCTCAATTAGCACTTCTTCAGAAAAATCAAATCGCATTTGATCGCAGCCTTATTAAGGCAGAAGATTGGACTGGCACCTACTTTGAAGAAAAAGATGCCACTACCCAAGCGATACTTCGCGGTATTAATGAGCTTCAAGATTTAAAGATCTCTCCTGAAATGCCAAACATTAGCGGCTCACTCAATGCGTTAAAAGCTTACTTACTAAAAATCACTAAACTTAAGGAAAAAGGAGCAGCGTAATGAAAAGATTATTTCTGCTGCTCCTGGCCGTTCTCGCTGCAGGAGCCTGGGTCGGTGAAAAAATGGTCAAAGACCCTGGCTATGTGTTGATCTCTTATGACGAGAGCACCATAGAAACCAGCCTTTGGGTTTTGTTGGTTGTTCTCTCGCTTGGCTTCGTTGCTCTGCACTGGGCCGTGAACATCTTCTTTAAAGCCCGCTTCCCTACCGGAAAATTCCGCGCATGGCGTGAGCGTCGTGATGCTCGCCAAGCTCAAGGAAAAACACTTAAAGGTTTATTGGCACTGTCAGAAGGCCGTTGGTGGAAAGCACAGCGCTTGCTTAGCCAGTCGGCAGACAATTCTGATCAACCATTGATTAACTACCTTGCAGCAGCGCGTGCAGCTCATGAGCTACGTGAAGATACAGCCGCTGACGAACTCTTACAGAAGGCGCGCACTAAGGTGCCACAAGCCGAAGTTGCTGTTGGTATTTCTCAAGTGCAAATCCAGCTTGAGCGCGGCCAACTTGAGCCTTGCTTAGCAACATTGCTACGCTTGCGTAGACTCGCACCAAAGCACACTTACGTACTTCGCCTGTTAAAAGACGTGTATGTACGCTTACAAGACTGGCAAGGGTTAACTAACCTAATCCCAGAGTTGCGCAAGCTTAAAGTGCTAAAAGAAGATGAAATCGCGGCCCTCGAGCAAACATGTTACTCAGAACTGCTAGGCAGTACATTGGAAAAACTTCCAGTAGAAGCCGACAGCAATACGCGTTTACAAGCGCTAACAAAAGAGTGGAAAAGCTTACCTTCTGCGCTTTCCCATGATAAAGAGATGATCCAGCGCTATATAGAACAGCTAGTAAGTGCGGGCTCTGAAGATAAAGCCGAAAGCTTCCTACAAGACAAAATTAAGCGTCAGTGGGATGAAAGCCTCGTCAATCTTTATGGGCGCATTAAGGGTGAAGATGCCCATAAACAGCTGGAAGTAGCCAAAGGCTGGCTGAAAAAGAATCCAGACAGTGCTGCGCTTAAACTCACACTGGGCCGACTTGCCATGCGCAACGAACAGTGGGGCAAAGCCGTTGACTACTTGGAAGAAAGTTTAGTACTTGAAAAGCGCCCTGAAACTTACACAGAGCTCACTCGCGTGTTGCAGCATTTGGGTGACAGCAAGCGCTCTCTCAGTGTTATGCAGGATGGACTGGCCTTGATGGGTGGTAGCTTATCTCCCATCCCTCTACCCGCTACGGCAGAAGAGCAGAACGAAGCACCCGCGGAAGAAAAAGCCGCAGAGAACAGCACAAGCAACGCTTAACCAACTCTTTGTGCACAAAAAAACCGGAGCCTATAAGCTCCGGTTTTTTTATGTCGATAACGCCTATGTATTTAATTTATGGCTGTGTCGCCGCTTTGGCGAATTTTTTAAGCGCACCCGTTACTTTAGCAATAACAGCAGAGCACTCTTGTAACTGATGACGTTCAGCTAAATATGCAGGATTGTTATAGCTAAACCATACCTGTCCTGCTTCATCTTCATGAATAAGGGCTTTTTGCGGCAGATCAATCGCGGCATTTTGATCACATAACATCAGTGGCGTCCCTACCTTTGGGTTACCAAAAATAACCAACTCGGTTGGACGTAACTGCATATCTACTTTTTTTGCACCGCCGGCATGGTCAATGCGTGCAAAAACATTCATGCCTTTTTTGACCAATACAGCCTCAAGTCTGTCTGCCGTTTCTTTTACTCCATGAGTACTCTTCACACTAATAAGACCATTATCAGCTAGTGCGACCGATGAAAGAGAGAACAGGGCAATAAAGCCTAATAGTAATTTTCGCATGGGGAATCCTTTTTCCTAAGAGATAGATGGGCCGTGAAGAACAGTATATTCTTATTATCACCCCCCATCTTCGACATGTTGTGTATCGCTAAAGTTCAAAGCTAATAACTCATCACTATAAGTTCTACTTGGATTTTTATTTATTCACCTTTTAGTACTGCACAGAGCCCGCATGAAGCCTCTACCAAATCGCACAAAAAAGCCGATCAAAAGATCGGCTATGTAAACGCATTAGAACTATCTAATTAAAAACTATTTTTCTGGGCGTGGAGCGTAAGCAAATACATCAGAATGCATCTGCACCTTCTTCAGGCCCTTTTCTTCACACGCATCCAATAGCGCATAGACCATCGGTGGTGATCCACTGGCATACACTTCAACATTCTCAAGTGTAGCGAAGTCATGTTTAATTGCATCAGGCAGTAGATCAACACGTCCTGTCCAACCACAACTGTCTCCTGGCTCACTCACAACGGGGTGATAGGTCACATTATCATTTTCTGCAGCCCACTGCTTTGGTAGTTCAGGCAGGTAGAGATCTGCTGCTACACGTGCACCCCAATAAATATGAATTGGGTTTTTCACACCGCTAGCAAGCAAGTGCTCCATCATACTTTTTACTTGAGAAAAGCCCGTGCTCGCCGCGGCTAAAATAATGGTCTGATCTTTAGCAATGTTCGCCGCTTGTAAAAAGCAGTCACCTTTAGGCAACTCTACTTCTACATTTTTGGAATGCTGCAAATGTGTAAGAATAGCCGTCGATAGCTTACCCTCGGATGCATGCCTTACATGCAACTCAAGATTTCGCCCTGCTTCTGGCGCACTACCTATTGAAAATGCAGCCTGCTGCCCATCGGGCATGACGATTTCGAGATATTGGCCAGCATAATAGCTTACCGACTGAGATGCAGTGGCGGGTAAAACCAATGAGACCCTATAAACATCATTGTTAAGCTTTTCAACTTGCGCAATATCACAATTCAAACGTTTCACTTCTTGCTCTCCAGGGCACTTCAGCCCTTTAATATTTACCCAACAATCCCTGACGGGAACAGATGTACATGCCAAACCTAAAATACCAGCGCCTTCGTTACTCTGGCCGATACTGGCTTTTAAGTGCTGTTCTGGATAGCGCTGCAAGGCCTCACCCTGCAGCAACGTATATTTACATATTTGGCATACGCCGTTTTGGCAACTCCTTGGCATACGATAACCATAACGCTCAACAACCTGAAGTAGCGTTTCGTCGGGGTTGCACAGTAATGGCTGAGTCAGCTCATTTAAACGCAACTGTATCAGCGATTTTTTATTCACACCTAACTCATATCTGCATCAGGCATAATACCAAGGTCATCCCACAGCTCATCCACACGCTGCCTAACGTCCGCGTCCATCTCTATAGGCTCGCCCCACTCACGCGTGGTTTCACCCGGCCACTTATTGGTCGCATCCATACCCATTTTAGAACCAAGGCCCGACACAGGCGAAGCAAAATCCAAGTAGTCGATAGGTGTGTTATCAATCAACAAGGTATCACGTGATGGATCCATTCGCGTTGTAATAGCCCAAATGACATCATTCCAGTCTCGCGCATTTACATCATCATCACAAACAATAACAAATTTGGTATACATGAACTGCCGCAAAAAAGACCATACACCCAACATAACGCGTTTCGCATGCCCAGGGTATTGCTTCTTCATAGTCACAACAGCCATCCGGTAGGAACACCCTTCTGGCGGCAGATAGAAATCAACTATTTCAGGAAACTGCTTTTGCAAAATCGGTACAAAGACTTCGTTTAGTGCAACACCAAGAATTGCAGGCTCATCAGGTGGACGCCCCGTATAGGTACTATGGTAGATCGGCGTATCTCTATGCGTAATACGCTCAACGGTAAACACTGGGAAGCTGTCTACTTCATTATAGTATCCGGTATGGTCTCCAAACGGGCCTTCATCTGCCATTTCATCAGGTGCTATATATCCTTCAAGAATAAATTCAGCACTGGCAGGCACCTGCAAATCACTACCAATACATGCTGTGACTTCAGTTTTTCCGCCACGTAATAGGCCAGCAAAAGCATATTCAGATAAGGTATCAGGTACCGGTGTGACAGCACCAAGAATAGTGGCTGGGTCAGCACCTAAAGCAACAGCTACGGGGAAATTCTCACCGGGATGCGCCTCTTTCCACTCACGAAAATCGAGCGCACCGCCACGATGTGCTAACCAACGCATAATGAGTTTGTTTTTTCCGATCACTTGCTGACGATAAATCCCAAGGTTTTGGCGCTCTTTATTAGGGCCGCGCGTAATGACCAATGGCCAAGTTACTAGGGGGCCGGCATCACCCGGCCAGCATGTCTGAATAGGCAACGTGCTCAAGTCAACATCATCACCTTCGATCACATGTGTCTGACAGGCAGCCCTTTTGACAATTTTAGGCCCCATATTTAGCACTTGCTTAAACACGGGGAGCTTGCCCCATGCATCTTTCATGCCTTTAGGAGGTTCAGGCTCTTTTAGCATCGCGAGCACTTTGCCTACTTCTCGTAGTGCTGAAACACTTTCTTCACCCATCCCTAGTGCAACCCTTTCAGGTGTACCAAACAAGTTGCCCAGTACTGGGTATTTATAACCTTTCGGATTTTCAAACAGCAGTGCTGGCCCACCTGCTCGCAAAGTCCGATCGCAAATCTCCGTCATCTCAAGATTAGGATCAATCTCTTGCTTTATGCGCTTAAGCTCGCCTCTAGCTTCTAACAAAGCCATAAAATCGCGTAGGTCTTTATATTTGAGATTCGACATCAATTAAAGCTCTTTTTATACAAAGCGTTATTTATACAAGCGGTTACAACGTTTCTTGCAAACTTGCCGGTAGAGCTGCCCATAAAAAAGGGCAAGCACAAGCTCACCCTTTATCATATATCTAGCAGTTTATTTTCGGCGCATCGACATAAAGAATTCATCATTTGTTTTGAAGTCTTTAAGCTTGTCGATAACAAACTCAGTTGCTGCAGAGTCATCCATGGAATCCAACAACTTACGCAGAATCCACATACGTTGCAGTTCATCTTCAGAGGTTAGTAAGTCTTCACGACGTGTACCTGAACGACGGATATTAATAGCCGGATAGATACGCTTCTCTGCCGTTTTTCTGTCTAGGTGCACTTCAGAGTTACCTGTACCTTTAAACTCTTCAAAGATAACTTCATCCATTTTAGAGCCAGTATCAACCAACGCCGTAGCAATAATAGTCAAACTACCGCCTTCTTCGATGTTACGTGCCGCACCAAAGAAACGCTTAGGACGCTCTAATGCATGTGCATCAACACCACCCGTTAGCACTTTACCGGAAGAAGGGATAACCGTGTTATATGCACGAGCCAAACGCGTAATAGAATCGAGCAGGATAACAACATCCTTCTTATGCTCTGTTAAGCGCTTAGCTTTTTCGATAACCATTTCTGCCACTTGCACGTGACGCGATGGAGGCTCATCAAAAGTAGATGCCACCACTTCTCCGCGCACTGTACGCTGCATTTCTGTTACTTCTTCTGGGCGTTCATCAATCAACAGTACGATGAGATGACACTCAGGATTATTACGTGTGATGCTATTAGCAATATTCTGCAGCATCAAGGTTTTACCTGCTTTCGGTGGAGATACCACCAAAGCACGCTGACCTTTACCCATTGGGCTAACCAAATCCAGAATACGTGCAGTAATGTCTTCTGTACTACCGTTACCTTGCTCCATACGCAAACGTTTTTGCGCAAATAATGGTGTCAGGTTTTCAAACAGTATTTTATTTTTAGCATTTTCCGGACGATCAAAGTTAATTTCATTAACTTTTAATAGCGCAAAATATCGTTCGCTGTCCTTAGGCGGACGAATTTTACCGGAAATAGTGTCACCTGTGCGCAGGTTAAAACGCCTAATCTGGCTAGGTGAAACATAAATATCATCTGGCCCTGCAAGATAAGAGCAGTCAGCAGAACGCAAGAAACCGAAGCCATCCTGGAGAATTTCCAGCACACCATCACCATGAATATCTTCGCCGCTCTTGGAGTGTTTTTTCAAGATGGCAAAAATCACATCTTGTTTACGAGAGCGGGCTAAGTTATCTAGGCCCATTTCTTTTGCTATATCGAGAAGATCGGGAACGCTTTTAGTTTTTAATTCGGTAAGATTCATATATTTTGAGGTGAGTAACTGAGTAGGATGATGATTAAGAAAAGGGGGAAATACGAAAGAGTATATGTAAAGAACTGAAACGCTCAGATACTGAATAGAAGCGCCAGACAAATCAAATATAGAAGGTTGTGTTGCTAGTGTCTAGTAAAACGGAGAAGATAATTACTAAAATTACTATTTCTTCTCCGTTTTCATCTAACTTTTGCCTAGTTTATAGGTTTGAATCGATAAAAGCAGACAATTGAGATTTAGACAATGCGCCCACTTTAGTCGCTTCAACATTTCCGCCTTTAAACAGCATTAATGTTGGAATACCGCGGATACCGAACTTCGGTGGCGTTTCGCTATTTTCATCGATGTTGAGTTTACAAATTTTCAAACGGCCTTCGTAATCCTTAGCGATCTCTTCAAGCACGGGGGCAATCATTTTGCACGGACCACACCACTCTGCCCAATAATCAACCAACACGGCAGTGTCTGCTTTCAGAACATCTTCATCAAAAGATGCATCAGTAACATTAACGATATTTTCGCTCATTTAACCTCTCCAAACGCACCAGAAACGCTGTGTGCTTTCAAAACAAAGTTCGATGATACCACCTGAGTGAAATAAATGTGAACTCTCTTCATTCATTGAGCTAATTCACTGAATATGTCTTTTTGTTCTGCTACTCTTTGGTTTTTACACCGCTAACGCTAAAGAGAAGATTAGCTTAATGCACAATTCAGAAAACCATATAGATTCGGCATCAGACGATTCACTTCTCGCTGCCATCGACTTAGGCTCCAACAGTTTCCACATTGTTGTTGCCCGCCTATCTCAAGGCGAACTATCGACTGTCGATATCATGTCGGAGAAAGTACAACTTGGCGCGGGTATTGGCGCAGATAAAATGCTCTCGGCAGAAGCCATGGGTAGAGGTTTAACCTGCTTAAGCCGATTTTCACAATTATTGAGTGACTTGCCACATGATGCCGTAAAAGTCGTGGCAACAAACGCGCTTCGAGAAGCAGCCAACAGTTACACTTTTACTGAGCAAGCAGAGAAAATTCTCGGAGTACCTATTGAAATTATTGCGGGTCGCGAAGAAGCACGCCTTATCTATTTAGGTGTCTCTCATACCTTAGCTAACACGACCGGTGCTCGCTTAGTTATTGATATTGGCGGCGGCAGTACAGAATGTATTATCGGGGAGCATTTTGAGCCTCTCGAAATGGAAAGCCTCCATATGGGCTGTGTTAGCTACACTCGCCACTTTTTTAGTGATGAACGCATTAATGAAAAGAACTTCAAACATGCTGAACACGCAGCCATGCGTGAGCTGCTGTCTATACGCGAGCGCTACAAGAAAACGGGATGGGCCACGAGTGTAGGCTCTTCTGGCACCATTAAAGCAATCAAGAATGCTTGTATTGCCTGCGGCTTCAGTGAAGAAAGCATCACGCGCAAAGGCTTAGAACAGTTAAAGAAAAAAATTCTCACTTTTGATACGTTATCATCACTAGAAATAGCAGGCGTAAAAGCAGAAAGAACTGCTATTTTGCCTGCAGGGCTCGCAATACTTACCGCACTTTTTCAGTCATTTAACATAAAAGAGATGCGTTTCTCTGATGGAGCACTTCGAGAAGGATTGCTCTACGATATGGCTGGTCGTTTGCGCCATGAAGATATTCGAGAGCGTTCTATCTCTGCAATAATGAAACGCTATCGTGTAGACGAAGCACACGCTCAACGTATAGAGCACACTGCGCTAGCAGCACTGGCTCAAGTGAAAAGTGCATGGAACCTTAACTCACCGTCTCATCAAGAAATGCTGCGTTGGGCAACCCGCACACATGAGATTGGCCTTACTATTGCTCACAGCCAATTCCATAAACACAGCGCTTATTTACTACAGCACTCTGATCTCGCGGGCTTCACCAAATCGGAGCAGCAGTTACTCGCATTTTTAGTAAGGGGTAATCGCCGCAAGTTTCCAAAAGATGATTACAAACACCTTCCTGAGCGCCGTAAAGATGCTTATAAGCGGCTGTGTGTGCTACTTAGACTATCCGTCATTCTACATCGTAGTCGTAGCGGCTCTGCGCTCCCTGCTTTCACATTAAAGGCAGAAGGAAAGAAACTAACTCTTAGCATCATAAATGGCGTACTTGCAGACTACCCACTCACTCAAGCAGACCTGGAACAAGAGATAGATTATTTAAAAAATGCGGACATTAAGCTAAGTATTAACTAATTGCTGATACTCGAAACGAAAAAGCCCCTGCTTACTCACGTAAACAGGGGCTTTTTATCAATATATAATTAGTTTTTTGGGCCTGCATCAATGATGTCAGCAGAAACACCTTCAAACTTGGTAAAGTTACCCACAAACTGGCCAATCAAATCACGAGCAGCTGCATCATAAGCTGATTTGTCTTCCCACGTATCACGAGGGTTTAACAATGCTGAGTCAACACCAGGAACAGAAGTAGGCACTGTTAGGTTGATGCCCGGCAGTTGCTGAGTCTCAACACCTTTCAACGCACCACTCTGAATAGCCGCAATAACACCACGCGTAGTAGGGATGCTGAAGCGCTGGCCTGTACCGTATGAACCGCCAGTCCAACCCGTGTTAACCAAATAAACCTGCGATCCAAACTCTTCAACTCGCTTCATCAAGAGTTCAGCGTAAACACGAGCAGGGCGAGGGAAGAAGGGAGCACCAAAGCAGGTAGAGAATGTGGATTTAATACCACCACCAGAACCCATTTCAGTAGAACCTACCAATGCTGTATATCCAGACAAGAAGTGATAAGCAGCGGCTTCTTTTGTCAAAATAGAGACAGGAGGCAATACACCCGTTAAATCACATGTAAGGAAAACAACCGCTTTAGGTTCGCCACCCATATTGGTCGCAGAGCGCTTTTCTACGTGCTCTAGCGGATAAGCACAACGGCCGTTCTCTGTTAGAGACGTATCGTCGTAATCCGCTTTGCGATTATCATCCAGCTTAACGTTTTCAACGATGCCACCAAATCGGATAGCATCCCAGATAATAGGCTCGTTTTTCTGGCTCAGGTTGATTGTTTTCGCATAACAACCACCTTCCAAGTTAAATACAACACCTTTGCCCCAGCCATGCTCATCATCACCAATCAGGTAACACGTAGGGTCTGCAGACAAGGTCGTTTTACCTGTACCAGATAAACCGAAGAACAATGTAGTGTTACCATCTTCACCAATGTTTGCCGAGCAATGCATCGGTAAAACATCTTTTTCAGGAAGTAAGAAATTCTGTACAGAGAACATCGCTTTCTTCATTTCACCCGCATAACGCATACCGGCCAACAAAACTTTACGCTTAGCAAAGTTAAGAATGACACAGCCTTCGCTGTTAGTGCCATCACGCTCAGGTACACATTCAAAGTCAGCAGCATTAATAATCTGCCACTCTTCTTTTGCTTTTGGGTTGTATTCTTGAGGACGGATAAACAGGTTTTGGCCAAACAAGTTTTGCCATGCTGTTTCTGTCGACATTTTTACTGCGAGATACTGATTAGGATCAGAACCCACATGAACATTAGCTACAAAATGCTCTTTGCTAGCGAGGTACTCTTCAACACGGTTCCAAAGAGCATCAAATTTATCAGCATCGAATGGGCGGTTGATGCTACCCCAGTCAATCGAATCAGCAGTGCTAGGTTCTTCTACGATATAACGATCCATCGGAGAACGCCCTGTGCGCTTACCGGTAGTAACTACCAGCGCGCCGGAATCTGCTAACGTTCCTTCGCCACGGCTAACTGCGTGTTCCACGAGCTCAGCACGGGTCAGATTAAGGTGTACGGTATTCTCAGTTTCTTTGGTCATTCTGTGGATTCCCTTGGCTCGGTGCCAAAAAACGTTACCTAAAAAGCAAAAAACCCCTTTATTCTGCGTATAACCGACAGTGAGTAATTATTTGGGGATGCATATTATTACAAAAAGTTGCGATTTATGCCATGCCAAAACCGCAGATCCGCGGCTTGGCAGCTATCACACTACCATCAATGCAGTTGATCCGATTGAGGCACATGCGCTGAATCTGAAAACATTGCTCTTATATCAGTTTCATCAAATGTGTAATGTTCGTTGCAAAATTGACAGGCAACGTCTATAAGACCTTGTTTTTCAATAATTTCGAGTAACTCGTCTTGTGTTAGAAACTGCAGGCTATTAGCGCTTCGTTCCCGTGAACAATCACATTTGAACTCAACAGAATCAGGATCATATAAACGACAC
The DNA here is from genome assembly GCF_016744175.1 of Neptunomonas sp. Taxonomy (GTDB): domain Bacteria; phylum Pseudomonadota; class Gammaproteobacteria; order Pseudomonadales; family Balneatricaceae; genus Neptunomonas. The sequence goes on from NZ_JADGEV010000011.1 coordinate 98,537, forward strand.
TCCTCTTGATGGAATAGACGAAAGAGTAATGCCTCGTTATCCAGCTCAAGTAGCTCTTGGGGTTTTAAAGTTGCTCCAATTTGCTCAATATGTTCCCAATCATTTTCGGCCGTTCCCGCTGCCGGCATAACCTGAAGCAAGAAACCAGAGGCTCGATTTTCATCGGCAGCCAAATGAATTTGAGTGGGCAGTTGTTCTGATCTTTCAAAATAATCAGCTAAACACGCGGCTAACGTTGCCTTCTCTAAAGGAACGATTCCCTGATAGCGCTGCCCGACTTCAGGCTCAATGGTAATCACCAAATGACCATCACCAATCAGCTCAATTATACTGGCATTCTCATCAATATCGCCTTCATATCGCGCAATACCACGACACTGCCGCTTATTATTCACTTCGGCCATCAACGCACTAACATTGCCCTCTCCTTGTGCTTGCAATAAGAGCCGCCCATCAAACTTTAAGGTAGTACTCAGCAAAGCGACCGCTGCAAGCATTTCTCCTAACGCATTACGAATCGCGGCGGGGTAGTCATGTAGGTCGAGCATATCTTGGTAGGTTTTATCCAAACCCACCAACACCCCCCGAATATCGAGGTCATCAAATAAAATACGCTGAATTTGATCAGGGTTACTCATATAGCCAATTTCTCACTCTTACAAAATAATATTTTCGAGCATTTTATCACAAAGTTTTTAATACAAATGCCAGCAATTACCCTCGTTGCAATTCTTTCACACCTAACAACTGGCGACGGCTGCGTTTATCTGGTTTATGCCCTGGGCTTAGGTCAGCACCTTTGAGTGCTTTTCGTTGTAGTGCTTCTTTTTCTCGACGCTCTAGGCTGTCTGCGGTTTCTTCATATAAAAGCTGCGCCTCTACAGCACCACGGCGCTGCTCAGACAATGCTTTTACAATAACAACGCGTTGATCAAACCCTTGACGAATTTGTAACGTCGCGCCTAACTCTACTGTTTTACTGCACTTGGCTCGCTGCCCTTCATAATGCACTTTCCCACCGTCAACCATCTGCTTTGCAATGGCTCGGGTTTTATAAAAACGAGCCGCCCATAACCATTTATCCAACCGAATCTTTGCCTGTTCAGACATCTTTTGCTCCTTCAGGTTTAAGCTCATTAAAATGCTCTACAGCGCCAAACTCATTGATTTCGCGTGCAGGGCTTTGGCTATCTGGTTGTGAAATAGCCAATAAATAACGAATCCCATACTCTTTAGCCGATGCTAAAACAGACAGACTGTCATCTATTAAGAGAGTCCGCTGAGGATCAAAAGGTTCAACCTCCTGCAGTTTCGTCCAAAAACTTAGATCTTCCTTAGGCAAGCCAAAGTCATGTGAACATACGATAGAATCAACACGTTCGGCTAAATCAGTCTTTTCTAGTTTTAATGACAGACTTCCTCGGTGAGCGTTAGTAACTATTACTGAGCGCAGTCCAGCAGCTTTAACTTTTTCTAGGAAATTTTGCACATACGGCCTGAAGGCAATGCGGTCAGCTATTTCTGTTTTTAAGGCAACGATATCTACGTTTAATTCTTGTGACCAATAATCCAAACAATACCAATTCAAGGTGCCTTGTTCTTTCATCAAGCGCTCATGTAGCCATGCTTGTGCTTCCTTCGCATCCATTTTATGGATATCAGCGTAGCGTACCGGCAAATGCTCCAACCAAAAAAAAGAGTCGAAGTGCAAGTCCAATAATGTTCCGTCCATATCTAACAAAACAGTATCAATACTGGACCAATCAAGCGTAGTAGGTACAATCACATCAATGCCTCTTATTTCAATCCATCAGAATGGATATCAGTATGCCCGTGAAGCCAGAGATTTTGAAGGTCACTCCTACCGCCCGCAGTCGCCTGTTTCAAGTAGAAGAGTTGGAATTACGCTTTAGTAATGGCGTAGAAAGAACGTATGAGCGCTTAGCATCACGTGGACACGGCGCTGTCATGATTATAGCCGTCGATGCACAAGAGCATGTCATTCTGATTCGAGAATATGCCGGAGGCATTGAAGATTATACGCTGACACTACCCAAAGGGTTGATCGATCCAGGTGAAACAGCAGAAATTGCTGCCGATCGTGAACTAAAAGAAGAAGCAGGTTTTGGCGCTAACAAACTCAACTTTTTAAAAGAAATGACGTCGGCCCCTAACTATATGGGGCATCGTATCTCAGCCATCATTGCTCGAGACCTCTACCCTTGCAAACTTGAAGGTGATGAACCTGAGCCTATGGAAGTTGTTCGCTGGCCGTTGTCGAACATAGAAGAACTCATAGCGCAGCCCGAGTTCACAGAAGGACGAGCAATTGCAGCTCTGTATATGACACGCCACTTCCTTTCTGTTGAAAACAAGTAGCGCGGCAATACCTCATTTAAGTTTGCCAAACCTGAGCTGAAAGCAAGCCCTTACGTTTAATAATGGAGCTTAAGGGTTCGCACACACTTTCGAGCCTTGGCGAATATCTTGCTCCACCTTGGTTTGGGAAAGTTCATCACCTAAGCGGTTGTCCATAATCGCACGAACTTCCAAGTCGCTATAACGCTTATGCACGTAATCAGACAAACACTCACATTGTTCTTGCGACGCATTGCCCGAAGCAACACACCCAGCAACAAATGGCTCATACGTTTTTGAAGTTAAATACTGAGTCTTGATCACGAAGACCGCCAACATTACTGCACAGATCCAAAGAAGTATTTTAGCCATGATGAATTATCTATTCTTGTTTTAGTTATATGGGCTTCAGCTTACCTGAAGGTTGGTTATTCTAGGGTGAGCCCTGTTAAATTGCAGCAAACTTTAGTCGCAACTAGATCTAATCACACACAAATTGTGTCATGAAAAGACAAAGCAAGGGTGCTATCATCTACTCACAAATATGTCGTGGGTCACTTGAGCTTTATCTCAAACGGGTGTCCATTACTGTTATCTATAACTACAACGATATGCTGAACGTGTCGACAAGAAGGTGAAAACACATGAGCTTTGAACTACCTGCACTGCCGTATGCAAAAGATGCACTAGCACCACACATCTCTGCTGAAACGCTTGATTTCCACCACGGCAAGCACCACAACACATACGTAACTAAACTAAATGGTTTGGTTCCTGGTACTGAATTTGAAGGAAAAACTCTTGAAGAGATTATCCTTTCAGCTCCAGCTGGCGGTGTTTTCAATAACGCTGCTCAAATCTGGAACCACACGTTCTACTGGAACAGCCTGTCTCCAAATGGTGGTGGCGAGCCAACTGGCCCAGTTGCTGATGCCATTATCGCTAAATGGGGTTCTTTTGCTGCATTCCAGGAAGAGTTCAACGATAAAGCCGTTAACAACTTCGGTTCAAGCTGGACTTGGTTAGTTAAAAACGATGACTTCTCTCTAGAAATCATCAACACCAGCAATGCTGGCACGCCAATGACTAACCGTCAGCGCGCTATCTTGACTTGTGATCTATGGGAGCACGCTTACTACATCGACTACCGTAACGTACGTCCTGATTACCTGAAAGGCTACTGGTCTCTAGTAAACTGGGACTTCGCAAACCAAAACTTTGGTGCGTAAATCTTAGCTTCATAGGGCACCTGCTTAGGCAGGTGCAAAAAAGCCATTGAGTGAAAACTCAATGGCTTTTTTATTGGCCTAATACGCAATATTTAACGCTCACCCTGTACTTCAAAATCATCACTACTCAAACGTGCCTTACCATCTGCATCGATAATCCAATGCTCTCGATGAACCACACCAAAGGCCTTATTCATTGTCCAGCTAGCCCGCAGTATATAACCCTCATTTTCTGCAGGCTCCCACCTCACATCAGAATACTCAACATCAGTGAAGCCCTGATCCATAATATTTTTCCAAAAGGCCTGAATTTCATCTCGCCCTTTAAATGTCCCAAATGGCCGAGCATCCATGACAGCATGTGGCATATATTGCGAAGCACAGCCGGCGGCATCTTGCTTATTGAATGCCTGTTTCCAGGCACGAATGCCTTCTTCACAAATTTCCAGGGTGCTTTTAACTGGCATATAAACTTCCTCAATTAATAAAACAATAGAGCAAGATTAGATGAATAATTGACATGTGAAAACAGATATATAAAGATTAACTGTTCTATAAATACGGACAATCATATGAATCAGTTACGCTATATGTCTGTCTTTGCACGCATAGTAGAGGAAGGTTCAATAACGGCAGCAGCAGAAGCCTTACATCTTTCTAAATCTGTTGTGAGTCAACAGCTGAAAGCACTGGAAAATGAGCTTGGCATTTTACTTTTAAAACGCACTACTAGAAGACAAACATTAACCAATGCAGGCGAAAGCTTTTATCAACAGTGTAAAGCACTCAATGATATAGCTGAAACCGCGTGGCAACAGGCCAAAGATACACTTGAAACACCACAAGGCTCGATTAGAATCACTGCTCCTGATGCCCTCATGAGCTCTATCATTGCGCCCGCGATAGGCCATATTATTAAAAAATACCCGTTATTAGCGCCGGAGCTAATTAGCAACGACCAACATTTGGACTTGCCTGCAGATAACATTGACTTGGCAATTAGAGTTGGCCCATCTGCTATCAGCTCGATGAAGCAAAAACGAATAGGGCATTTCCGAGACGTACTGTGCGCAACACCCGCTTTCATTGAAAGCGGGGTGGACCAGCAGTCTATTTATATTGCGAACACTTGGCAAAGCGCGCAGATATGCCATACCTTTACGCACAAAAAAACAAACTCATCTTTTGTATTTTCTACACGGGCTCGCTGTAAAGCAGATTCTTTTAATATCTGCTTAGCGTTAATCCACGAAAGTGCAGGCATTGGGATAATACCTGACTTCTTATTCAAACAAATAACAGCATCTCTAAGCGAAGTTTATCCGAGCTTCCAGCTCCCAGAAAACTCAGTATATGCGCTACACCCTTATAGCAACAAAGTACCACTCAATGTCACATTATGCTTAGCAGCAATTGAAAATAAATTAGCGACTGCAATGTAAACAGTTGCTCGTTTTACTCCGTTTAAAGACCAACTCTTACCAACTCATTAAGCGCCAACAGTGCCTCATCAGCTTCATGAGATTTAATAAGAATGTGGTCATGATAAAAAGCAGCGATCACATTTGCGCTAATGTTTGATTCAGTTAATTTAGCTGCTACAGCGGCAGTTAATCCAACAGCATCAAGGCTTGAATGAACATGTAAAGTAATGCATCTAAACACACCAGAATAAGCAATATTATATTCATCAGCCTTGTCCCTTTTCAAAATAACAGTCGTGCCCTCCTCTTCGTTGAAGGTGCATAAAGGCTGTAATAGCACCATTTTCTCGTAATCAACTTCAGCCATACAACTAAAAACGTACTCTGTCTCAGATAGGCCCGGAGACATCGACGCTATTAGTTTACCTAGATCTTTTTCACCAGGCATTTAATACTCTGCTCATATAAATTCTCCTAGCGTTCTTTCGTTATAGGGTTACTCAACACCCCAATCCCACTAATCTCTACTTCAATAACATCACCAGGCTTCATATAGAGGCGAGGCTTACGTTTTACTCCAACGCCACCGGGCGTGCCTGTAACGATAATATCGCCAGCCACCAGCGTACAAAAGGTAGATATGTATTCGACTAATGCCGGTATATCAAAGATCAAATCAGAGAAAGGTGCATGTTGTACTTGCGCTCCATTTAAGCGCGTTGTTACCGTTTGAGATTCTAGGTTTTCAATTTCATCAGGGGTTACCATCCAAGGGCCAAAGGCTCCGGTATGGTCAAAGTTTTTCCCTGGTGTAAACTGTCCAGTATGCATCTGCCAGTCACGAATACTCGCATCGTTATAACACGCGTACCCAGCAACATGCAGGAAGGCATTTTCACGTGTTATATGTCGCCCGCTCTGCCCTATAATGACAGCAAGCTCTCCCTCAAAGTCGAGCTTTTCAGAAACATTCGGCCGCACTATAGGTGCTCCGTGGGCTACTTGTGTTGATGAAAAACGCGTAAACAGTACCGGATGAGCCATTTCAGGCATGCCTGTTTCAAGCCGGTGGCTTTCGTAATTCAGCCCAACGCAGATAATTTTCTCTGGATTAGGAATAACAGGCAACAGTTGAATCTCATCAAATGAGTAAAAGGGAGCACTTGCCAGCTTGGCTTTTATAACAGATATTTTGGACGCATCCGCTAATAAAGTCTTTAGGTCAGGTGTGTCAGGAAACAATACTGATAAGTCATAAGCATGATCATCTTCGACCAAACCAAAGCAAGAGCGGCCATTGATTAAAAATGAGGCTAGTTTCATATCTATTGTTCCTGTTTATTCTATGTAGTAACTCAATAAGTATGTGATCGTATTTTTTGATCATATTCCGATTGCTTGCGTAACAACTTAAAACGCGAGTCTTCTGCATCTTGCTGCAACCAAAATATTTCCCGATGATGCGCTTTAATCTCACTTAATAGGCGCTTACGGTCTGCTGCTGAGCTTTTATCACTAATCAACAACTGCTCTTTTTTTCCGATACGCGTATTCAGTGTACGTATATCACGCTCAGCATCATTCATGGTTGCACGAAGTGTTGTCATCACATCGCTGATCATGAAGAGCTCATAGCCTGGGTTATACCCTTCCAAAAACGCTGCTTCCATTACCGCTGGGCAAATACCTTGATACTTACTGCCTTTTTTGCCCTGAAAGAAGCCGCTTGACCGGGTACAAAACTGCTTCAGCCCTTGCTGATACCCAAGATGATAATCTTCGCGTGCAGGTACAACTGCATATTCGGCGCAGTCATGACGGTATTCATCAAGTACAGAAGAGTGGACACCCTTAGATGCATCAGCCTGCCCTATCAATTGCCAATCGGCATGAACACACTCTGATTGATTCATTGAACTACAGCCCTGCACTACAGCAACAGCAACAGCAGCACAGATCACCAACAATTTATTAAAAGGTAGTTTTATCATGTCGTGGTCCATGTTCATTATCAGGTTTCCCTGGGAAGGCCATCATTACTAACAGGGCAATCCAACCAAGCAATGGTACCAACACAATGAGTGCCCACCATCCAGAACGTCCTATATCATGTAAACGACGCACGCTCACCGCCAAGCTTGGTAGAAAAATAAATAGTGAATATAACCCTCCAAGTAAACCTGCTCCAGAGGCATGGCCCCAACCCATAAAGCGATCAACAAAACCCACAGCTATACTGATCAGAATATTCATCAGCATAAAATACCAAAACTCTTCACGTGACGCTCGGCCAGTAAATACTGTGTATTTTTTTATGACCTGTAGATACCAGTCCATTTTTCACCTATATCAATAAGAAAGAAGCAATGCACGCACTTAAATGTAATCAGCCCTCTTTATAATAAGTTACTAGCGGAAAGGCTCAACCCTATCAATTGGCATTATTCTAGTCACTCAGCAAAGGCTGTAGATGAGGCCATACATTCTCTAACAAAACCATTTGTGCTTTGGCATTTGGGTGTAACCCATCCGATTGCATCAAGCTCTGCTGTAACGCTACGCCATCCAACAAAAAAGGCACTCTGCTCACATCATGCTCATCAGCTAGCGTTTCAAAAAGTGTATAAAAGCGCTCTGTATATGAGACACCATAATTGGGAGGTAAACGAATCCCCACCAATAGAGGCTTAGCACTTGCTTGCTCGCTGAGCTCAATTAAGGTTGTTATATTGCGCTCAATCAACGCTAACGGCATTCCCCGTAAGCCATCATTTGCTGCCAATTCAAGAACTATCCAGTCTGGTTGGTGTCTCTCTATCAAGGCTGGCAGGCGTGTAATACCTCCTTGCGTGGTTTCGCCACTGATACTGGCATTTATCACAGTAATATCGGTATATTTCTGCTGCAGTCGAGTTTCAAGCAAAGCTACCCAGCCCTGCTCGGGACGAATACCATAGGCCGCAGATAAACTATCGCCCAGTACCAATAAAGTTCTGGCGGAAACACTGCTACTAACAATAACGGATAGTAGTAATAAACAACGGATAAAAGTCATGCTTGATAAAACCTCTTTTGCTATAGAAACACACCATCTCGCAAAAACCTTCTCAACTCAAGCAGGTGTGATCCATTTATTTAACGATTTATCCCTCAATATTCAGCAAGGAGAGAGTGTCGCGATTATCGGCCAATCAGGGGCAGGAAAATCCACACTTCTCAGTCTATTAGCAGGGCTAGATGTACCAACATCAGGCACTGTAAAGTTGCTAGAGACCGATCTCAGCCAGCTATCCGATGCCGAACGCTCAGCATGGAGAAGTGAAAACCTCAGTTTTATCTTCCAAGCATTTCATTTGCTACCTGAGCTGACCGCACTTGAAAATGTACAACTGCCATTGGATATTCGTGGTGACAAACAAGCCGCACCAAAAGCAAAAAACTTATTAGATAAAGTTGGCTTATCTGACAGGCAAAGTCATTACCCGGCACAACTTTCTGGCGGTGAACAGCAACGCGTAGCGATTGCACGCGCATTTGTAACAACCCCTTCTATTTTATTTGCTGACGAGCCCACCGGAAATTTAGATGCAGAAACCGGAGAGAACATCATCACACAATTATTTGATATTAACGCTCAACAAGCCACCACATTAGTGTTGATCACACATGATGCTGCATTAGCATCGCGCTGTAATCGGCAATTCAGACTTGAGCAAGGTATTTTAATTGAGGGCTCCACAAAAGCACGACAAGTAGAACCCAATCAAGAAATTAACAAAGGCTCACGTGTAGGATTAGCAGAATGATAACCACACTGGCCCTACGACAACTAAAAGCACAGTGGAGGCGTCCTGATGGACGTGCTCTGCTTCTGTCGATTTTTTTAATGACGAGTTTGATTACCTTGTTGAGCCTAACGGGTGACCGCTTAACAAAGAGTTTAACTATCCGTAGCGCAGAGATACTCGGTGCAGATATGGTCATAAGTAGCCACCAGCCACTCGCTTCAGGGTGGGACCAGACAACACCTTTTGGTTTGTCTACAACCAAGGTGACACAATTCACCAGCATGGTTGAAGCTCAAGACTCAATGCTTCTTAGTTCAATCCGTGCCGTTGATGCACCTTACCCACTACGAGGGGAGATAGTGACCGAACCTCCCCATTCTATGGATGCTCCCAGCAGCGGAACCGTATGGGTAGAACCGAGTGTACTAAGCCGCCTTAACATTAACATTGGTGACTCAGTCAACATCGGTTACAGCTCTTTTTTAGTTGAAAGAACACTCATTAGCAGCCCTGACCGTGGCTCAAACTTTCGCAGTTTCAACCCTCATATTATTATGAGTCACGACGACTTGGCTGCAACAAAAGTGCTCGCGCCTGGAAGCAGAGCCCATTACCGGCGTCTTTTCTCCGGCACACCAGAACAAATAACAAAAGCAGAGCAGCTCTTTCGAGCAAATTTAAAAGATAAACAACAGTTATACACGGCGCAAGGAGATCAACCAACGAGAGGTAATGCAGCCAATAATGCTAATCAATATTTAAAACTGAGTGCCTTATTCGCGTTATTACTGGGCTCCTTCTCAATTTATCTCAGCTTACGTCGTTTCAGTGCCGACCAACGTAGCCGAACGGCCTTATTAATGAGTTTAGGTCTCTCTCGCATCCAACTGTTTCAGCTTTTTAGTATTCAGCTCTTTTGTGGTTGGTTACTCGCCGCTATTCCGGGCGCTCTATTAGGCTTTGGCTTACATAACATGGTGTTATGGAAACTCGCTAGCTTGTTACCACACCCATTACCCGCGCTAAGTATTACATCACTGATTAGTAGCCCATTACTAGCAGGAGGGATATTAATGATCGCAGGGCTTGCCACCCTATTACCTCTGGGAAAAACTTCCGTATTATCATTAATACGGCAAGGGAATGACCGCCCGAGTACGCATAAGCTGCTCTTTTGGCTAACACCCATCACACTGTTTATTATTATTGCTTTTTTCGTTGAGTCTATTTTATTCGCTAGCCTATTAACGGTTAGCTTACTGCTGTCAGGGTTAATATCAGGACTGTGCGTACAGTACCTCATTCATACGCTGAACCAGCGTCTAAAAAGCACCGTCCGGCTATTCCCGCTACTCACGTTACGTATCAGACAACAACGCCACTGGCACCGACTGCAGGGCGGCGTACTAACATTACTCCTAACGTTAATGACAGTACTGTTATTTGCCCGCCAAGACATGCTGAGCGAATGGCAGGGGCAGTTACCTGCAGACACACCGAATCAATTTGTCATTGATATTCAGCCGTGGGAAAAAGAATCTGTGACTCAGTGGCTTAATGATCACAACGTTTCGTCGACCCTGTACCCTATCATCAGAGGGCGTATTGAATCCTTAAACGGGCAAACCATCGCTCAGGCATTTACCAACGAGCAACGCCAACACAACACGTTAAACCGGGAACTTAATTTAACCTGGGGAGATAAAATCCCTGCACACAACACCTTAGAGCAGGGGCAATGGAGCAGTGCAGATAATGCTATTTCAATAGAGCAGTCCATGGCAGACGAGTTATCACTTGTATTGGGCGACACATTGGGATTTCGCGTGGGGAGTGATATATTCAGTGGCACTGTTACCAGCATCAGGGGGGTAGAGTGGGCATCATTTCGACCTAACTTTTATGTAATTTTCTCACCTGACGTTATTGACCAGCTTCCAGCAACTTACATCACTAGTTTTAGAACCAATGCTCAGCAAAAAAATCTCACTTCACAGCTATTGAAAGCATTTCCAACACTGACTTTAATCGACATAGAGCAGCTATTATTGCAAGCACAAGACCTGATCAACAAACTCAGCGATAGTGCATCACTTATTTTGTTATTAACATTACTTAGTGGATTAATTTTAGTCATTACGACTCTGCAACAAGACTTGGTGCAGCGCCGTTTTGAAGTAGCTCTGCTACGTACACTGGGTGCATCAGCGAACCAAGCTCGTCAGTTGGATATGCTTGAATATCTATTAATGGGTCTAAGCTGCGGAGTACTCACCTGTATTATGAGTGAGTCATTACTCTTCCTAATTTATACAAACTTATTAAAACTAGAGCCTCAGCTACATCCACTTCTTTGGATAGCACTGCCCACTCTTGCGACGGTACTATTCTCATTGACAGGACTACTGACTCGCAAAGCCCTATCACTTCCTCAAAGTTACCAATTACTAAAAAGCGGAGACTAAAACGCGTTAGTTATTCGCGTTAATGTCGCTTTTATAGCCCTAAAACAACACCCGGTTTCAACTTGTCATCTTTCAAGTTTGGGACCGGAAAACAGGAAAACAGGCGATCCTTAGGAATACCCTTCTCTAACAAAACACCAATGACTTTTTCTCCGCGTTCAGATGCTAATGCCTGCAATCGCTCCATGACTAACACTTCCAACTCAACAGCGGGTAAAGGCTTAGGTTTGGCTTTATTCTCTTTCTCAAGTATAGGAAGCATATTGAGTCTATCTGCCTTTACAGCGTTACCACAGATGCTTAAACGCAAACCTTTTCTAGACGCTAGCATCTCTCCTATCTTACTCAAATAATCTCCAGCTTCGGGGGCTGACTGGCTACTACCCACCTCAAAATTAACGGGCGCTAATGTAATAAATGCACCTGACTTGTTTGCATCAAGGGCCGTACTTGCGAGCGATATGAGTGCCCCATAGGGTTGTAGAGATTTCGTCAAGAAGCTAAACGCAGCCTTTTTCAGACCTTTTTTTGCTAATCGGTTAATAATACTTTGATAACCGAATTGCGGATCGTCGAGAGAACCTTCAACAGGTAAATCCAATTTAATATTATCTTCGCTATCCTGAAGAATAGAGATAGCCATGCTTAAAGGCATGCTCAGTACTTTATTAAAGTCATCTGTTGCCTCTGTCTGGGCTGCCTCTACTTCCAAACGATTCAGCTTAACGCTGTTTTTACCTGTCAGTACGCCTTTCTTTAAAGTACCACTGCTATTAAGATCCAGTTGACCACTCTGCAGGAAGTACCCTATATATTCTCCCGCGTATGGACTGACAACGGGCAATTCAGCATTTTTCAGATTGATTTTCCAGTCACCGTTTTTCGTACCGCCCAATAAATTCATCTTGCCTGAAGCCGTTAAGATAGCATGCTTATTAATAGCAGCTTTCAAGCTAAACGGGCTCAATTCACCTTTACCCGTATCAACCTTTGCAATGCTGAGTTGTTTAATATCAACTGTCGACTTGAATGTAGGTTTAACGCTGTAATCTTCAATATAAAAGCGGTTATTACCGAGTAATTGCAATCTTCCTATTCGAGAGGTGAACTCGCCAGCTTTGTCATTTGCTGTTTTGCTACTCGTCGCCTGATCTGCACTACTATCACTTAATGTAGCCAACGCACTTGTCAGTGACTCAATTTCTTTAATAGCTTGTTTTTTAGTAACCGATATATGTGTTGTTGAATTTTTCAGCTGAACATCATTTACCACCAAACGTATCGCATCAGTTAATAGCACTCCTTTGAGTAGCACTTCATCAATAGTGCTCATGGGTTTCTGACCCTGCTCAACGTTTGCTTTCAGGCCAGATAATGTCACTCGGTCTGTACTGATCTTCTTAGAGGAATAAAACGCATTGCTCACGCTAAGGTTGTCTAAAGCTAGCAACTGTAGAGGTTTTTTAATGGTGGCTACATTAAGAGAAGAACCTTTAAATTCAATTTTATCTAGAAGTGGCTCTGTTACCTGCATATCCTTAATGCTTGCAGATAAGTCAGCAGATGCTAAATCGATAGCGAGACTACCACCTTGTATTAACTTCAACTTTTGCAACACGATCTCTGGAACAGCTGAGACTCCACCAATGTCACTGCCTTGCCAATGAACATCCAAGGGTGATACCAAGGATAACTGATCAGCGGCTAAGTCAATCTCCGGGTTTTTCACATTTAAAGCGGCAATACGAAAGTCAACCTGTGTATTAATACTCTTAGGTAGGCCTTTATCAAATTGAACACTTAATGGCCCTGTCTGCACCAACGATAAAGCCTCAACACTCAAGCCAGGCTGCTGCAGCTTTAGGTCTGCTACTTCTATGTTTTGTGGTCCTTTTAGCGTACTAAGGAGTTTATCTGCAAATAATAAATCGATACCTCCTTTCCAGTTTAGCTGTGAGAACTGCAGCGTCAGCTCTTTTCCTTGCTCAACCAGTATCGCTGCATTTTTCAATGCGCCTTCCAGTGCTACTTTTTGTAAATCGCCTTCAGCCAATGCGACCGAGCCTTTTCCCGCCCACGCCAAGCGCTTATCAGTAATATGGAGCTGTTCATCTTGCCATGCAAAATCATCTAGACTAAAGCTACCAGAATGAGACAACGTCCCTGTTCCACCTGTGAGATCAAGTGCAAGTTCAAGATTAGTTGTTAAAACGCCACGCAGTTGCGGCACCCACGCTTTTGCAACGCTCTGCAAGGGAAACTTATCCAGTATTATTTTAATGGTAGAGGTCTTCTTATCTGGCAGTGGTACTGCATCAGTTTTCACTTTAATCTGGGAACCGTTCAACATGCCATCTATCGATAATTGAGTAGATGCGCGCTCATCCCACTGATAAAGCGCACTTAATCCGGCATTATCAATGACTAACTTCTGCTTTTGATGTTTCGGTATATCTAGCGACCAGCTAATCTGCTTCAAATTGACATTAGCAATACCAAACTTCCACTCTGTAGGCGGGCCCTTGGGCTCTTCTACTTTTTCACCAGATTCAAATTGAGAAAGGTTTACCGGCCCTAACCAAAGTGAACCCTCTTGCTGATGTAACCCACTAGCAACATCAGAGATCAGCACTTCATTTACTAAGATCTGTTTTTCCAATAAAGACGGGTAATCCACTGAAATCTTTAAATGGCCTACATTAATAGGCGGCATACCTGCAGACTCAGCCTTCAGTTGTAATAACTCGACTCCACCGCTAAACCAGTGAACGGTAACTTTCTCAAATGAGGCATTTTCTACACCTTGGTCTTTAAGCCAAATAACAACTTGGTCACGAATCAAATACGGAACTGAGTACAACCCCATTGATATCAACGCTACAACAAATAAAATAACTCGCATTCGTGACCCCAATACATTTAAAAAAGTAACATGCGCTACACTGACCTGATACTCACAAAAAGGCAGAACTGTTGCAAAAACCTTACACTGCTTTTCCTGATTACAGGCTGAACTCGTAGATTAAAACTTACTCAGCGCTTGTTTTAACCACGGCTTCAACTTACACCCAACGACAACGCCTGCACGCGCAAAGAATTGATTACCAAAACGATTCATACTTATAGCATGACGAAACCTCATAAAAAATACCGTTATAGGTAATGGGAACTGTAAGCAAAGCCGATTACCCGCGCTAAAGTATCATTACATATTAAATGGTTATTCCAAAATACCATTACAAACATAACGGTTATTCCAAAAGGCTATAAAAATAAAACAATTCCTGCTAAAATCTGGCCGGCAAAAATACAGATCAATGCCATTTTTTTAATTTTTTAGGGTGAATTTCATGGATCATCATGATGAGGGTTTTCGCGACTCTTCCAGCTATGGCTGGATTGTTATTAACTTAGTCGCGATGATATGGGTAACCATGCCTGTTAGCATTGCGCTGATGCAAATAGTGCAAAGGTAAGTATCAGCTTAAAATACTGATATAAAAATGCCGCTTATCTAAGCGGCATTTTTAATAATGAGCACATCCAATACTATTCCTGCTACAACTCCAGCTCTTTATTTTTGATTGTTTGTACACCGTCAGGCGACCCCATCAAAATCACATCAGCACCGCGCTGAGCAAACAAGCCATTGGTAACAACACCCACGATATTATTTAAGGTAGCTTCTAAGCCTTTAGGATCAACGACCGAAAGATCATGCACATCAAGAATTTCGTTACCGTTATCTGTAACAAAACCACTGCGATAAACCGGCATGCCATCCAGCTTGACCAACTCACGAGCCACGTATGAGCGCGCCATGGGAATCACTTCAACAGGTAACGGAAAATCACCCATCACATCCGCCTGTTTGCTTGAATCAACAATGCAGACAAACTCTTTTGCGACAGCGGCTACAATTTTTTCTCGCGTTAATGCACCACCACCACCTTTGACCACGTTTAAACGAGGGTCAAATTCATCAGCACCATCAACATAAACTTCCAGCTCGTTGATCGCATTCAAATCAAACACGGTTATGCCATGGCTCTTTAGACGCTCAGCTGTTGCTTCAGAACTAGCAACAGCACCATCAAACATATGCTTTACTTTAGCCAGTTCATCGATGAAAAAGTTCGCGGTAGAACCGGTGCCTACGCCAACAATTGTTTCTCGCCCTAAACGAGGACGAATATATTCAACAGCAGCCTGAGCAACGGCTAACTTCATTTCATCTTGTGTCATGCTACTCCACATCTCAATTAGTGACTAATTGCACAAATTATACGCAGCATTGACGCTCTCTTATAGACGAAATGCGTTACAACTTGTAGGATTTCTGCCTCTTCTTGTTAAATCATTCAAGATTGATTGATAAACAAGCCACTCGCTCTATTGATCGTACCCTTATTATGGCTCACCGATACATAAAAAAAATTCTCGAAGCTCGTGTTTATGACGTTGCTGTCGAAACGCCTCTGGATGAAGCCAGAGGCCTGTCTGAACGCCTTAGCAACCGTGTCTTACTAAAACGAGAAGACCTGCAACCGGTGTTTTCTTTTAAAATTCGCGGCGCTTATAACAAGATGAGACAGCTGTCGGAGAAAGAGCGAGCCTGTGGCGTTATTGCAGCATCAGCAGGAAACCATGCACAAGGGCTAGCAATGGCAGCAAAACACTTAGGTGTTAAAGCCACTATTGTTATGCCAAAAACGACGCCGGAACTAAAGGTGAATAACGTTCGCCGTTTAGGTGGCAAAGTAATCCTACATGGTGATGCTTTTGATGAAGCGTCAGCACACGCACAAAAGCTAGTGGCAGAAAAAGGGATGACTTATGTACACCCTTTTGATGACCCGGATGTCATCGCTGGACAGGGCACGGTCGCGATGGAAATGCTCCGCCAAGAGTCTGGGCCTATCGATGCTATTTTTGTACCTGTCGGTGGGGGTGGTCTAATTGCCGGTATCGCGGCTTATGTGAAATACTTGCGCCCCGAAACCAAAATCATTGGCGTCGAATCCGAAGATTCCGCCTGCCTTGCAGCCGCTATGAAAGCATCTCGACGCGTAACCTTGTCACAAGTAGGGATTTTTGCTGATGGTGTGGCCGTTGCTCAAATTGGTAAAAATACCTTTGAGATCTGCCGTGAATATGTCGATGAAGTGATCACCGTTACAACCGATGAAATCTGTGCAGCCATTAAAGATATTTATGACGACACACGCTCAATCTGCGAACCCGCAGGTGCATTGGGCGTTGCCGGGCTGAAGAAGTATGTCAATCGTGAGCAATGTAAAGACAAGACGCTGATTGCCATTGACTCAGGTGCCAACATTAACTTTGACCGTCTACGTCATGTCGCAGAACGCTCTGAACTGGGCGAGAAGCGCGAAGCTATCATTGCCGCTAAAATTCCAGAAAAACCTGGCAGTTTCAAAAAATTCTGTACAGCACTAGGTAAGCGCAATATTACAGAGTTTAACTACCGATACAGTGATGATACACAGGCGGTTGTATTTGCAGGCGTACAGATTCAAGCAAATAACGATGGAAAAGAAGAGCTATTAACAGAGCTTCGTGAGCATATCGAAGAGGTTGTAGACCTTACAGATGATGAGGCAGCCAAACTACATGTACGCTACATGGTAGGTGGGCATGCTCCGGAGTCAGTTACAAACGAGATCGTTTACCGATTTGAATTTCCTGAACGCCCGGGTGCACTAATGAAGTTTCTCAGTACGCTAGGTGGTCGTTGGAATATTTCCATGTTCCACTACCGTAACCATGGCTCCGCTTATGGCCGTGTGTTGGTCGGCATGCAAGTACCTAAAGCAGAACGCCCACAGGTAAAAGAGTTCTTGAACGAGATTGGATATAACTTCTGGGAAGAAACCAACAACCCAGCTTACAAGTTGTTTTTAGGCTAATTCTTTAAGGCTATTCTCTCAACAATACAAAAAACCGCTCTTAAT
>NZ_JADGEV010000093.1 GCF_016744175.1 Neptunomonas sp.
CTATTGTGGCAATTCTTATGATCATCACATTTGGAATTCCAACAAAGTTACTGCACTATTTCTACCAACAAATGAATATGCTGCGTTTTAAACAACCAAGCACAGTTGGTCATGTGTTTTTCTTTTTTGGCCAATGTGCTACATATTCGGTGATAGGTATTTATGCACTATAACCTTAACAAGAGACGCTCAAGAATGGACGCAGTAAACTGGGTCCCTTAGTTGAGTGCTATGTATCTATTGAGGCCTAAGAGTGCGTAAAGTTTTGGTGTTTGGGAACTCTGGTTCTGGTAAGTCGACGCTTGCAAAAGAGTTGTGCGAAAGGGGGGGCTCATCTAGATTTAGATACCTTGGCATGGCTCCCTACAATGCCTCCTTCAAGAAAACCATTAATGGACTCACAGAAAGAGATTTCTAAATTTATAGAGTCAAACCACGGTTGGGTTATTGAAGGCTGTTATTCGGATCTGCTAGAAATCGCCATATCAGAATCCAATGAAATCATCTTTATGAATCTTCCCGTAGATGATTGCATCGCAAATGCCAAAAGCAAGCCGTGGGAGCCTCATAAATATGAAAGTAAGCAAGCGCAAGATGCTAACTTAGATATGCTGCTTGATTGGATTGCCTTGTATCCTAAAAGAACAGATACTTTTTCTATGGCGGCTCACAATGAGCTTTATGAAAAATATACGGGTAAAAAGCGTATGTTCTTTAGCAATGATAGAGTTGTAAACATCTAGGCAGTTTTGCGTCCCATTAATGCGGAATTATGTTGTTAGGCAAATCTGGAGTATCGTAAGAATTGAATCAATTAATAGAAGAGTCGATAGGGTGCCCATACTGTGGTGAAACGGTTGACGTTTTGATTGATTCGACCGACGTAGATCAGCAGTATATTGAAGATTGCCAAGTATGTTGTAAGCCCATCAGTTTTTTAATTTCTGAAAGTGTTAATGGTGAGCTTGCCGTTAATGTTTATAGTGAAGATGAAGCGTTTTAGTTAGTCAAAATCTGCTGTTTTTGTTCGCTGTCTTCGTATAGGATTCCTCCTATAATTTTTGCTGATTAAACTTTTTATAATGAGAAGCTCCAGATCATTAACGTTTGACCAGTGGCACCTTCTTACTCCCTCTAATATGACGCAAAGCAAATGAATGATAAAACGATAGCAACTCACAGCGGTAATTTTCATGCAGATGATGTTTTCAGCATTGCTGCACTTCAGTGCATTTTTCCTTCTTTTAATCTCATACGTACGCGTGATCTCGAACTGATTAGCAAGGCGGATATTGTGATTGATGTAGGTGGTGAGTATGACCCAGATGCCGGCCGTTTTGATCACCATCAACGAGGTGGGGCAGGTGAGCGTGATAACGGTATTCCTTATTCTTCGTTTGGTTTGGTTTGGCAAAAATATGGTTTAGACATATGCAAAGGGAATCAAGAAGTAGCCAGCGCTGTGGATGCGGGACTAGTATCAACAATTGATGCCATCGACTGTGGTTATGGTGAAGGTGTGTCTAAGGGTATTAGCCTAAGCCAAACTATCTCGATGTTTAACCCAACATGGCAAGAAGAAAGCCATTTTGATACGTGTTTTGATGAAGCTGTTGATTTTGCATCACGTGTTTTAGCACGATTCATTGCCTCTGTTAATGGGGGTGTTAGTGCAAAATCAATTGTTGCTAAAGCGATTGGTAATGCTGAAGACCCACGCGTGATTGTCTTAGATAAATACACGCCATGGAAAACAACGGTGCACGCCTTATCTGAAGACGCTTTATATATCATTTACCCATCAGAGTCGGGCCAATGGAGAATTCAAGCCGTACCTGTTGAGCTAGGTTCATTCGAAGATAAGAAATCTCTGCCTAAGCCATGGGCCGGTTTGTCGGGTGATGCGTTGAAGGAAGTAACGGGTATTGATGATGCTATGTTTTGCCATAATGGTTTATTTATTGCGGGCGCGGAGTCATTTGAAAGCACTATGAAGATGGCAGCCATCGCACTTCAAGAATAAAAGATGTTATCTTCGTCATAACGTTTGGGAGAGCATTATGGCTGATATACATCATCGAGTTGGCATCAAATCTTCATCTGAAGCAGTCTATGAGGCATTAACTACCAATGCGGGTCTATCTAAATGGTGGACTAATGATGTGTCTGGCGCAGGCGATGTAGGCTCCACTATTGAATTTCGTTTTAATGGTGGAGGGCCTGACTTTATTGTGACTGGGCTCATTCCCAATAAAAAAGTATGCTGGCAGCATTCAGGGAGTGTGCCTGAACCATGGATTGGTACAGAAATTTTATTTCTACTAGACACGGATAAAGAGCAGACGTTCGTCAGATTTACTCACTCTGGCTGGAAAGAGTCGAGCGATTTCATGGCCCACTGTAGTACCAAGTGGGCTGTTTTTTTGATCAGCCTTAAAGATTCGCTTGAGCTTGATGCAGGTAAACCTTTTCCAAATGACATTCAAATAGACCATTCGTGATTTGGGAGCTGCATATTGCAGCACTTTTACGGCTGCGTTTACCAGAGGTGGGTGGTATTCAGTTAGTATCTCTTTGTGATTGATCAGAAGTATTGAGGTGTCGCCAAGGTGCATAGGTTGTCTGTACGTATGCTATAGTTATCTTGAAGAACATTTATATGAGCTTCATTAGAAGAGGGCTCTAAGTTGTGAGTTTTTGCAAAAGAGTGACTGAGCTAGCTATTTGCTTATATACAGCTCTCAACTTTTACTTTATGTTTTATCCAATTTTTGCCTTCTTATCATTAGAAATAAACAATAAGCCAAGATGTAACCCCAGTGCGATAGTCTCTGGATTTTAGGTAGCGAGTGATCGGAGCGATATGATAAGTACAAGTTAGCGCAAAAGAAGCAGTGAATTTTTACTAACATGTTGATAAATATTGCTTATTTTACTGGAAGTGTGTGTGAATAAAATATCTAAAAAACAAAACAATTGGGGTGGCTTTAGATATAAGGAAGATCGCTGGCCTGTTTTTATTGTTTTAACACTGACAATAGTTGATTTCATCTTGTATTTCACAGTCAACGATATTGCTGTTCTGAGTGGCTACTATCTACTGATGATTATTCCAAAGGGCGTTATCTGTGCATGGAATCATCACCACCAACACATTTTTACATTTAGACATGCTTCTCTTAACCGAGGTTTAGAGTTCGCTTATGCCTTGCACACAGGGGTAACAACACACCTTTGGCGGCTGCACCATGTATTAGGTCATCATTTAAATTTCCTTGATCAAGAGAAAGACGAGAGTCGTTGGAAGCGTAAAGACGGTACTCGAATGGGCATGGCTGAGTACACAGTCAATGTTGCTTTGACCGCTTACACACGGGGTTATAGTGTGGGGAAGAAGCACCCCAAACAGTTACCTCCCTTTCTTATTTATACGGCGATAACATTCAGTGTTGTCGCAATTCTTGTCTGGTTTAAGCCGGTAGCTGGTTTATTGTTGTTTGTTTTACCAATGATCACGAGTCTTCTCTTTACCGCTTATGTGACATACGAGCATCATTCAGGTCTTGATACAGAAAACGAGTTTGAAGCGTCCTACAATAACCTCGATCCACTTTTTAATCGTTTGACCGG